>CACYQI010000036.1 GCA_902776455.1 uncultured Bacteroidales bacterium
GAGCGTCCTAATAGGAGCCGACGCTTCCAAGCGTCGGTATCTGGCAAAGAAACGTACCGACGCTCGGAAGCGTCGGCTCCTACTGCAAAGAAGACAAATCACGTGTAGTTAGATGCGAAAGACACAAAAAGCTTCGACGCGGTCCCCCTCCCTTTTAAGGGGAGGGGTTAGGGGTGGGGTGATAATGGTCGCCTTCGGCGAAGTGAAGAGTGAAGAGTGAATAGTGAAAAATCAAAGTTACTACCCTCCGCCGCGGTCCCCCTCCCCCTCGGAGGGCTAACTCGTTCGAGCGGATTTGCAATCCGCTCGTATGGAGTATGGTGATTTGTAATCCCGCCATTCGCCTACAGCATTACAAATGCTTATACTCAGTCCTGTCGGATTACAAATCCGCCAGAACGGGGTGCTGCCCTTTGTTCGAGCGGATTCAATCCGCTCGTATGGAGTATGGTGATTTGTAATCACACCATTCACCTACAGCATTACAAATGCTCACACTCAGTCCTGTCGGATTACAAATCCGCCAGAACGGGGTGCTGCCCTTTGTTCGAGCGGATTTGCAATCCGCTCGTATAGAGTAAAGGGATTTGCAATCCCAACATTCGCCTACAGCATTACAAATGTTACACTCAGAGGGTGTGTCAACACACCCTCGGGCGTTACATTTTATGTGCTGGGTTTGTTCGGCTGAGGGACTTAATTCTGTTCCGCGCATTAAAAGCGCACCCTTGTGCTAAAGCATCAAGGAACACGCACAGCCCGCACGGAGTGCCCGCTGCTGCGGCCGAGGTGGTAGTCGTACCAACCCCAGTCGCCCGAAACGAAGCTGAGGTCGTACGCGCGGTAGTCGCCGCTCGGGTAGAGCGAACTCGACCAGTAGTAGCCGTCCATGCCCGCGTAGTAGAGAAAGTCGGTGCTGCTCGCGAGAACCAGGCAATAGCCAGCAGCGGGCAGGAAAATTGAGTTGCCGTTGCTCTTGCTCGTTACCATGCGGCCCTTCACGCCGTTCAACTGCGTCCACTCACTCGTCGTGTAACTGCTGTTGCATAACTCTTTGATTTGGTCGTAGCTCGGCATCCGCCAGCCGCTGCCCCAGTTGGCTGTTGCGGCATCGTCCGCAGACTCAAGCTCTGTCAAGTTGTCCGTAAAGCCATTGTAGCCGTAGTCGCTCTGTGTGCAGTACTTCGTCATTGTGGTAGAAGATCCGTTGCACCATCTGTATGTGCTCCAATCGTATGTGCTCTTAGGTGTCGTCTCGCCCCAGGCGAAGTAGTCGCCATACTCCTCGGGCTCGCTGGCACCCACGTTGCATGTTGCCCACAGCGTGCCGCTCGGCAAACCAAGGTCAACATAGTCTTTTCCGTTTATTGTTCCAGAAGCCACATTCACAGTACACTCAGCCTTCACACCGCTGCCGTCCGTCGCAGAACAAGTAATGGTACAGGTACCGTTGGCATTGGCTGTCACCCTGCCGGTGCTGTTCACCTCTGCCACCGCCTCGTTGCTGCTCGTCCACGTCACGGCGGGATTGTCGGCATCTGCTGGCATAACGGTTGCAGTAAGACGCTTCGACTCGTCGGGATGAAGGAAAATATACGTCTCGCTCAGCGTGATGCTTGTCACAAGTTGGAAGGGCGTTCTGCTCCAAACACTTAGATTACTTCCGTCGGGCGGACCTACTATCATCTTCCCTGCTGTCATCTCATACACTTTAAGGATGTTAAACGGTGCATAAGATGCTTTGAAGAAAACAATGTTTCCCTGATATGGGAAGAACTTATAGGTGGCTCCAGCCATGTAGTCCGTCGCGCCGTCCTCGCGGAACGTAACAGACTCGTACTTCGACTTGTACCACGTGCCTACTATCATTTGGTTGACAGGCGTGAAGGGACCGAAGTCCACGTCCGTACCGATGTCGTCGTAGAAGACGATGCTGTCCGTGCGCATGCTGAACTGCGCCACTGTTCCGTCACTCTTATAGACGCGGAAACCCTGTGCCCACGTCGTCTGCAAGCCTGCCAAGAGAAGGAGCAGGGCTGCAAGAATGCTTTTTCTTTTCATTTTTTTGGGTATTGAGGTTAAATTTTAGGGCGTTGTTTCGTATATATTAAAGGCCACTTCACCTAAACACAGGCAAAATTACGAATTATTTGCTTACGAACAAAGGAAAACGCCGAAAAGCTTGGCAGAAAAGAGAAAATCTAACCAAACACAAAGACACGAAGACACAAAGCAATCACCCCCGCCGAGAAAGACACAAAAAGACCCCCTCTAACTCCAAGACCCCCCGGCCCCCTTTAGGGGGAGGGAGAAAAGCCCTTCCCCATAGAGGGGGAGGTTTGGAGAGGGTCTGTTCCGCGGCGTAGCCCTTGGTGTCTTTGTGTTTGAACTTCAATTAGAAAATAATTACTTGCAAAAGTTGACTTTTTGGATTTTTATATGTAACTTTGCAGCGGACTAATAGGAGCCGACAAATAACGTTTAGTTATATAGAAGGGGAAAAGGTGAAAAATTGAAAAGGTGAAAAGGTAAAAAGGTAAAAAGGTGAAAGGGTGAAAAAGTAAAAAAGATGAAAACGTTCCTTCATACTGTTGCAGCCGACATGCTGAAGCACTTCTCGCACGACATGCGCGACGTCATGGTTGTCTTTCCCGGCAAGCGTGCCGGCATGTTCCTGAGCCGCGAACTTGCGCTCCTGAGCGACAAACCCGTCTGGGCACCTCGCTACTGCACCATGAGCGACCTCTTCCTGTCTCTCACACCCATCCGCGAGGCCGACTCCACGGAGTGCATCTGCCAGCTCTACGCCATCATGCAGGAAGTGCTCGGACCTGACTATACCGAAAGCATCGACGAGTTCTGGAGCTGGGGCGAAGTGCTCATGTCCGACTTCGACGACATCGACAAGCACCTTGCCAACGCCAAAGCCATCTTCACCAACATGGCAGACCAGGAGCGCCTCAAGAACCTCGACTACCTCGACGAGAACCAGCGCGAGACGCTGAAACGCTTCTTCGGACGCTTCTCGCTCGAGAACAGTACGCGCATCCAGAAGAAGTTCCTACAGACGTGGGACCACATGTACGACATCTACACAAGGTTGCACGACAGGCTTCTCGGGGAAGGCAAGCTCTGGGAAGGCGCACTCTTCCGCCACGTCACGGAGCAGATGAAGGCCGACGAGAGCCTCGTCGGGAAGCTCGTGGAAGGCAAACAAGCCATCGTCTTCGCCGGCTTCAACGTGCTCAACGATGTGGAGCAGTCCATGATGAACTTCATCAAGCGCGAAGGCAAGGCACGCTTCTATTGGGACTACGACATCTACTATTGCGACCCGAAGAAGAACTACGAGGCCGGCGACTTCATGAAGCAGAACCTCAGCAACTTCCCCAATGCCATCAGCGAGCCGGAAGCCTTCGACAACTTCAGCCAGCTAACGGATGTAACCTTCGTCGCCTGCGCCACCGACAACGCGGCGGCGAGGTATGTCAATACGTACATTGAGGAATTAAGAATTAAAAAAGAAGAATTAAGAATTAAGAAAGAAGAATTAAGAATTGATAGCTCTTCAACTTTCAACTCTCAACTTTCAACTCTCAATTTTCAACTTTCAACTTTCAACTCTCAATCTCCTCTTTCCGTTGTTCTCTGCAACGAGGGCTTGTTGCTGCCTGTGCTTCACTCCATTCCCGAAGAAATAAAGGAAGTGAACGTCACAATGGGCTTCCCCATCAGCGACACCCCTGTCTATGGCATCGTCATGTCGCTGATGAAGTTGCAGATGGAGGGCTACGATGCCGACCACCGTCGCTTCCGCTATCCCTTCGTCCTGGCTTTGCGCAGGCAGCCGTTCTTCGCTTTGCTCCGCGAAGAGGATTGCTTTGTCTATCACGGCGACAATACAGCCGAACTGCTCGACTGGCTGCTCGTCCTCCTTCGGCAAGTAGCTTCCCACTATGCTCAGATAGAGGAACTGAGCCTCTTCGAACAACTCTACAGCGAGACGACTTTCCGCATCGACCGCATGCTTTGCCTGCTTCGCTCCCAACTCTCAACTTTCAACTTCCAACTCTCAACCCAAATCGTTCGCCGCTTGCTGCGACAGATGATGACAAGCACTAAGATACCCTTCCACAGCGAACCCGACCGCGGACTGCAAGTGATGGGTATGCTTGAGACGCGTTGCCTCAACTTCGAGCACCTCCTCATGCTCTCCGTCGAAGAAGGCAGTCTGCCGAGAAGTTCGCATGCCAACTCCTTCATCCCCGAAAGCCTTCGGGAAGCCTTCGGACTGACGACACAAAGGCATCGCATCGACGTCTATGCCTATTCCTTCTATCGCCTCGTCAGCCGCTGCAAACATCTGACCTGCGTCTATAACGAGAGTACAAACGACGGCACGCAGCACGAGATGTCGCGCTTCCTTCGGCAGATGCTGGCCGAGACGGACATCCCCATCCGCACGCTATGGTTGCAAAGCGAGCCGACACCCAAAGCATCCAAGCTGCTGGAAGTAGAGAAGACGGCAGAAGTGATGGACCGCTTGCTTCATCGCTACGACCAGAACCTCCCCGAAGGCGAACACATCACGCTCAGTCCCTCCGCCATCAATTCCTACATGGCCTGCCCCATGCAGTTCTATCTGAATAATGTGTTGCGCATTCGCCGGGAAGATGACCCCGAAGAAGGCATCTCGGCCGACATCATCGGCAACATCTTCCACGACACCGCCGAGTTCTTCTACGAGTGGCTGCAACAACGTTACGGCACCGACACCATCACGGCCGACATGCTCTGCGACAAGAACTTTGCCATCCGGGAGACCATCCACAGGGAACTCCAGCGCATGCTTCACGCCGCCTTCGACGTCTGTTGGTTCCATCCCTCAGAGGAGTTCGACCGCCTGCCTGAGCTTCGACGTCGCTTCAAGACACTCTCTAAGGGGGAAAAGAAGTCCTTCCCTTTAGGGGAGGATTTAGGAGAGGCTTACAAAGGCACGACCCTCATCGCCCATGATGTCTTGCTCCGTTACTTGCAGGAACTCATCCGCTACGATGCCCGCCACGCACCCTTCCGCATCGTCGGAGCAGAGGAAGAGAGAACGATAGAATTCACTATTCAAAATTCAAAATTGAAAATTGGAGGCCGCATCGACCGCATCGACGAGATGGACGGACGGCTGCGAATCGTTGACTACAAGACAGGCACATACAAGTTGAAGGACAAGTTGAAGATGGAAAACGTGGTGAGCTTGGAGAAAGAGCACGAGCGTTACTACCTGCAAATCTTCCTCTATGCCTTGGCCGAAATGGAGAGAAATGAATCCTCCCTCCCCATCAAGCCTGTGCTCTTCTTCCCCATCCGGGCGGCAGTATCAGACTACGACCCTTCGCTCATGCTCGACGGAGAGACTGTAGATGACTTCGCCAACCAGCACGCCGATACATTCCGAGAAGGCTTGCAGAACATCCTTGCCGACATCTTCAACCCTGAGAAGCCCTTCGCCTGCACCAGCAATCCGAAAGTCTGCGAATACTGCAAGCTCGGCCAACTGTGCGGGAGAGGTTCCACCTCGAAATGAAGTCACGGCCGAATAGCAGTTCCCGTCACAACGTCACAACGTAATAACGATATAACGTCATAACAAAAATAAAAACTTCAACAACTATGAACAACAAAACAATTCTTTCCGCGTTGATGTTTGTTCAATGCTCAATGTTCAATGTTCAATGTTCAATGGCTCAAGCGCAGCCTCTTTGCATCCCCGGCGTTCAAGAGGTGAAGCTATCGCAAGGTAGCGTTGATGTCAATCAGTTCAAGTCTGTCACTTACGACGATGCTTCGCTGCAATCAGTGGCAGAGTACTTGGGCAAAGCATGGAATGCTCCAACCTCTCAGCAGAAGAAAGGCACAGACTCTTCCATATTCCTCTCCCTTCTCCCCCAAAAGGAAGCCAAGAAGCTCGCCCTAAAGGGGGTCGGGGGGTCTCTTGGCGAAGAAGGCTATCGTTTGACTATCAGTCCGAAGGGCATCACCGTGCAGGCCACCACGCCTCAAGGTGCTTTGTGGGGAGCGCAGACCTTAATCCAGATGAAGGACACGCACTTCGCGAAGAACAATGCCGGCGTGATTACAAAGGGAACGTTCCCCTGCCTCACCATCACCGACAAGCCCGACTACCCCATTCGCGGCTTCATGATTGATGCAGGACGCAAGTTCTATCCGTTGAGCTACCTCTATTCGCTCGTGAATGTGATGTCGTACTACAAGATGAACACGCTCCAGCTGCACCTCAACGACAATGGATTCAATGACCAGTTCGAGGGCAGTTGGGACGACACCTACGCTGCCTTCCGCATGGAGAGCGACTTCTTCCCGGGCCTTACCGCCATCGACGGCAGCTACTCGAAGCAGGAGATGCGCGACCTCATCCGCTATGCCGAGAAGATGGGTGTGGAGATTATCCCCGAATTCGACGTGCCGGCCCACAGCCTCGCCTTCACGCACTACCGTCCTTCGCTGGCAGCCAAGAAGTACGACGACGCGCACCTCGACCTCGAGAACCCCGAGCTTATTCCCTTCCTCGACAGCCTCTATGCCGAGTACTTGGGTGGTCCCGACCCTGTCTTCCCCTGCCCTCGCTTCCATATCGGCACGGATGAGTACAGCAACAAGGACTCTGCCATCTGCGAGCGCTTCCGTGAACTCATCGTCCACCTCTGCAATGAGGTCAAGAAGTACGGCAAGCAGCCTGTCTTCTGGGGAAGCCTGACACATGCAAAGGGTGTGACGCCCGTGCCTTCCGACGGCGTGCTGATGAGCCTTTGGTACAACGGCTACGCTGACCCCGACGAGATGCACAAGCAGGGCTTCCACATGATTTCCATCCCCGACGCCTTCATCTACATCGTGCCCGCCGCCGGCTACTACAACGACTATCTCAATACGCGTTGGCTCTTCAAGAACTGGACTCCCCCGCTCATCCGCAACAAGCGTTTCGACCATCAAGACCCGCTCATCGACGGCGGCATGTTCGCCCTCTGGAACGACTTCATCAAGAACGGCATATCAGTTGGCGACTGCCACGACCGCATCCTGCCTGCCATGCAGGTCGTCAGCGAGAAGTGCTGGAACGCCCTTCGCGACACCACCGATGCGGCTTTCTCGGAATGGACGAGTCTGGCAAAGAAGCTCGAAGACGGCCCCCTCGCCGA
Organism: uncultured Bacteroidales bacterium; assembly: GCA_902776455.1. Classification (GTDB taxonomy): domain Bacteria; phylum Bacteroidota; class Bacteroidia; order Bacteroidales; family Bacteroidaceae; genus Physcousia. The sequence continues at coordinate 7,215 of CACYQI010000036.1, forward strand.
CGAGATAGGCCGCAAGAGCATGGTGAACCATATCGACCTGAAGCCTAAGAGCACTCTCATTGCTCCCCCTAAAGGGGGTTGGGGGGTCTTTCAGATAGGCTATCCCTACACCGTTGAGTTCACCATCGAATGGGCCGACGAGAAGCCAGGTACCGTGCTTTGCACAAGCGAGCGTAGCACGTTCTACCTCTCCGACCCCATCAAGGGCATGCTCGGCTTCAGTCGCGACGGTTACCTCTTCACTTTCAAGTACAAAGGCAAGCCAGGTAAGCGCGAGACCTTGCAATTGAAGGGCAACAACCAAGGCCTCAGCCTCTTTGCCGACGGCAAACTTGTTGAGCGCCTCAAGCCCGCTACAGGCCACCGCACCGACAACAAGAAGAGCACATACAAGATTATGCGGACGCTCGTCTTCCCCTTGCAAGAAACAGGCGATTTCCGCAGCAAGATAACAGGCTTCAGCGCTTGGAGATAGGGAACAGCCTATGAGTGGAAAAAGACGTCAGCCTACGGAAAGGCAGCCAAAGCAGGCAAGATGCAACGCAGAATATCCATAAAATATGTTAATAGTGGTGGCCTTTTTGAAGCTGAATGCGAAACAAATGCTACTTTTGCACAAGAAAGATAAAAGAAGAAATGACACACATGCGACTCCCTTTGCTGGCAATGCTGCTGCTTACCAGCATGTTCTCTCATGCCTATGAGTTTATCTGTGGCGACGACACACGCGCCGAAACACAATTGCCACAAGCAGACAAACCCTCTTCAGGGATGAAGAAATGGAGAGGGAGCCTTCTTGTCATCGATGCCGACGCACCCGACCCCTCCGTCATTCGTGTAGGCGACACCTACTATGCTGCTGCCACGTCGGGCAACAAGCCGCAAGCCTATCAGCGTTATCGCTCGAAGGATCTGTTGACGTGGGAGCAGATGGGCTTCGTCTTCGACCAGTGGCCCGAGTGGACATGCGGCAGTTTCTGGGCACCAGAACTATTCGACCTCCACGGTCGCACGATGTGCTACTACACGGCTCGGCAGAAGAGCGACAGCACGAGCTGCATCGGCGTGGCAATGGCAGACGGGCCTGAAGGTAAGTTCAGCGACTATGGTCCGCTCGTCCGCACAACCAACGAGGCCATCGATGCCTTCGTCTTTCGCGACGGCGAACAGCTCTACATCACTTGGAAGGCTTACGGCCTCGACCCAAGCCATCGTCCCATAGAACTGCTCTGCCAGCGGCTTTCTGCCGACGGCTTGCATCTGGAGGGCGAACCTTTCATGTTGCTTCGCGACGACGAAAGGCAGGGAATGGAAGGGCAATGCGTGTTCCGTCAGGGCGAATGGTGGTATCTGCTCTATTCCATCCGCGACTGTTGCTCGCCGAAGAGCGACTATGCCGTCAGTGCAGCCCGTAGCCGTACCGTCGAAGGGCCGTGGGAGAAGTACGAAGGCAACCCCATCCTCGAAGGAGACCTTCCCCCGAAGGAGGGCGAGGAAACGGGCCTCCAGAGCTGCGGCCACGGCACGATGGTCCGCACACCCAGCGGCGAGATGTACTACCTCTGCCATGCCTACTTCTACGGCCGCTACAAAGAAGGCCGCAAGGCTGTGCTCTTCCGCCTCGAGATAGGCAAGGACGGCTGGGTACACCAGAAGTAACTTCCCTTCACCGCTATACACATATCCCCATTGACTACATTGCCTCCTTTATTTCCTTTAACGCTATAATATAATTTAATAAGGTATGAAACACATACAGTATCAGACTCAGGGAACCTGCTCACAGTTGATTGACGTGACAGTCGATGACAACAACGTCATCCAGCAAGTGTACTTCGTTGGCGGATGCAACGGCAATCTGCAAGGCATCTGCCGACTGGTAACAGGTCAGAAGGTTGACGACGTAATCAACAAGCTGGACGGCATCCGTTGCGGCACAAAGAGGACTTCGTGCCCCGACCAACTGTGCAGGGCATTGGAGCAGTTGAAGGGCTGAGGCATGGAACTGCTTGTCATCACTCGGCCTGGCTTAGAGGACGAGACAGCCCTCTGCAACGAACTGTTTGCCAAAGGCATCGGCCGTTTGCACTTGCGCAAGCCGGAGGCTCGCCGCGAGCAACTGGCCGACTGGATAGAGAGGATTGAGCCGCCCTACCGCCGCCGAATCGTCGTGCATGACCACTTCGACCTTGCCTTGCAGTACGGGCTTGGCGGCATACATCTGGGCAGGCGAAATCCCGACGTGCCCGAATGGTTCGACCGCAAGCACTTCTCGCTCTCCCGCTCGTGCCACTCCATAGCGGAGGTGAAGAACTGCCAGGCGGACTATGACTATGTGTTCCTAAGCCCCATCTTCGACAGCATCTCCAAGCAAGGCTACCGGGCGGCATTCTCCCGCGAAGAGTTGGTTGAAGCGAGGGACCTCCTTTCGCGGAACGTCTATGCCTTGGGCGGCATCACCTTCGAAAGGCTGCCCGAAGTGGAACGCCTCGGCTTTGCCGGAGCTGCCATGCTGGGAGGGTTCTGGGACGAAAGCCTCCTCTCCAAGCTTCTCTCCCGAGGAGGAGAGGCTTTCGAGGCAAAGGCTCCCCGTCCCTTTAGGGAAGGGGATGGGGGAAAGGCTGTCTCTGACATCATTTTCGACCTAGGTGGTGTGCTGCTCGACCTCGACATGGAGGGTGTCGGCAAGGCTTGCATGCGCTTAGGCATCAATCCCGATTTCTTCTTTGTCAAGGCCGATGCCGACAACACATCGACCGTCTGCCACGGCATCTCAGCAGGCAAGGCCATCACAGCCTATCAGGTGGGCATGATGAGCAGCGAGGAGTTCCTTTCGCTCGTGCTTGAATACAGTGGCGAGGGCATCACGCGCGAAGATGTCGTCGAGGCATGGAACGCTTGCATCGGCCCTTTGCCACGCTACCGGCTCGACATGATACGTGCGCTACGACGCAAGGGCTACCGCACGCACCTGCTGTCCAACACCAACGACCTGCACTGGGAGGAGATAAAGCGCCGCTTCTTCCATGAGGAGGGCTACACTTGCTCCGACCTCTTCGACCACGTCTTCGTCTCCCACGAAGTACGCCTTGCCAAGCCCGCCCCCGAGATTTATCGTCATGCCGTCCGCCAGATAGGAAGTCCTGCCGAACAGTGCTTCTTCATCGACGACGCGGAGATCAACGTCGAAGCAGCCAAGCGGGAAGGGATGCAAGGCGCATGGCTCGACGTCAAGAGGGAAGGCCATTTACGCGACATTCTTGCCCGATTTCTTTAGTCCCTTAAAGGGCATCGTTTTACACAACGTGGAGCATCGCCCTACACAACGTGGAGCGTAAGCCAACACAACGTGGAGCATCGGCCGATGCTCCACGTTGTGTAAAACTCCCCTCCTGCAGGTGCCGGAAAACACAGCCCGAGGCGGGGGCTTCTTTTGCCTTCCTATTCGCCCAGGATTATCTTGCGCAAAGCGTCCATCAGCTGGTCGGCAAGGCCGATGCTATAGCCCTGACGGAACCAGACAACGCGGTTGAACGTGTCGCACAGCAAGATGAGCGGCAGTTCCTCGTTGCCATGTGTGAGTTCCTGGATGTGCATCGCCTCGATGGTCTGCGGGTCGGCAACGCCGAAGAGGACGTTGCTGGGCAGGTCGTCGAACTCCTTGCGGTCGAATTTGTCATAGTCCTCCTGACTCTCAAACAGCATGAGGTAGCATTGCGACCACTGCGAGAGGTGGATGTTGGCTGCTTCCATGTCGTGCAGAAGGTGTGTGCTCGGCTCGTGACCGCTGCGGATGAGGGCTATCAAGTAGAAGCCGCGACCCGTGGTCTCCAGAATCTTCTTGTGTACACCTCTTGCATTGGTGAAGTACTGCTCGCAGTCGAAATTGCCTATGACGTGCAGATGTTCCTCGTCGGCACGCAGGCGGAGAGCTTCCGTTTGCTGCTGCTCTGCGGCTACATTAAAGATGTTGAGATTGGCCCAGACACCACCATTGGCCAAACGCGTGCCGCTGAGCAACATGTATTGCCCTGCATCGACGCTTACGCCCTCGGCAAATGTGTCCTTCCACGTCGCGTTCTCGGGGAACTCAAGCAACTGCGGACGACCATCTACGATGTGCGACAACGCGAAATGCGAGTAGTAGGAAGGGTTCTCCTTGACAGCCTGGTCGGTATAGGAGAGGCGAAGGCCCCCCCCAACCCCCTTTAGGGGGAGTCCTTTCGACGAGGAGAAGACATCAACCCAACCTTCCAAATCTCCCCCTAAAGGGGGTTGGGGGGTCTGGTACTCCACTTTCCCCGTGACCTCATTGATGCGGGCAGGAATGCCGATGGCACGGGCTGCCGAGACGAAGAATATGTCGCGGCTGTGAATGTCGCATGTGCGGTGGCGAAGCACGCCAAGCGGACTCATGCAGAGGTGCTGCGGATTGCGCGTGTCATCCACTATGATGCTGTCCTCCACCCACTTCTGAAGTTGCTCTGCCGTCATGCCTTCGAAGTACTTGCGGAGTGTTCCGCGACAAGGCGTCAAGCGCTCATTGGCCACGCGCGGCCCGAGAACAGCATCGCCGTTCCCCCCTCCTTTAGAGGGGACGGGGGAGGCTGCCACATCCATCAACACATCGAGCGTGACGTCGCGGAAGTCCTTCTTCGAGAGCGTGGCGAGGATGTCGTCTGCAAGCTTCTTATCTTGACAGGTCTTCCTGAAGGTCTGGATGGTCTGCCAGTTGGCTCGTGCCAACGCTTCCGGGCTGTCAGGCTCGGCATCGGGGCAGAAGGCCTGCTTCATGTAGGCATTCCGTATGCTGTCCTCCTCAGCAAGGCGCTTGCGGTTGGCACGAACAGATTCGGGCGTCACCTCGGGCTTGTTGTCCTTACCTACAGGCGGCATCAAGTCGAGTTCGAGCGAGGCGGTGTAGGTGCTGTCCTTGTTGAGGACGACGGTCGCCAAGGCGTCCTTGCCCACACTCACTTTTTGGAAGCCGAACCTGCCGTCCTTGCTTGCCCAAACAATGAGGTCGCCCTTGCCACAAGTCAGCGAGGACTTGCCCTTTGCGTCGCTCTGCTTGGAGGCAATCGGGTATAGTTCGGCGTAGTTATAGAGGCGGTAATCGATCGTTGCACCCTCTACGGGCACGCTGTCGGCACTAAGCACCGTGACGATGACCGAAGCCACATCGACGTAGTTCTTCGTGACGTTGATTTCCGTGTAGCACGCCGTCTTGCTCATCACCTCTTCCGGCCCGCAGTAGTCGCCAAAGGCTTTTGTGTGCATCAGCATGCCTCTGCTGGCCGGTTCGTTGAACCATCCGAGGTTCAGCACCGGTTCTGGTTCGCAGGCGCCAAGGAAGTACCACCTGCCATCGACCCAGGCTTCCACCCATGCATGATTGTCGTCGGTATGTGCCCAGCGTGGCGTATAGACTTGGCGGGCAGGGATGCCGATGGTGCGAAGCGCTGTGACCGTGAAGGTGCTCTCTTCGCCGCAACGTCCGATGGCAGAGCGAAGGGTGTTCATCGGCGAGGAGGTACGACTGTCGCTGGGCTGGTAGCTGACGTGCTCGTGGCACCAATGGTTCACCTCCAGCACGGCAGCATACATCGTCTTGCCAGCGACGCGTTCCTTCAGCTCGTCGTAATAGACGATGCGGAACGAGTCGAGGTCCTCATTGTTGACGCGCAGGGGCAGCACAAAATGCCGCCACTCGCGGCCAGGCACCTTTCCGCCCCAAGGCATTTCGCGGCGGGCTTTCAGGGCTACTCTGACGTTTGCCTCCCAGAACTCGCGGGAGTAATCGACGCTGTCGGGCAGAGGCATTCCGGCATAAAGGAAGTCGAGCGCCTCCTGCTCCTCTTGCTTCTCGCGGTCGGCACAAGCGGCGATGAACGCAACAAAAAGAAGGAGTCCTGCAACGAGGACTCCTTGAAGGGTTATTCTGCTCTTATTCTGCATACATATCTACTATGAGTTCGCCGAAGATGGTGTTGGCCCAGGCAAACCAACTGCGGGTGAAGTCGGTGGCATCGTCCTTGTTGAACGACTCGTGCATGAAGCCTTTGCCGCCATCCGTCTTGAGAATTTGCTCTACGCACCATTCCTTCTCCTTGCGGTCGTTGGTAGTGAAGGCCTTCATCACCAGCGACATGGGCCAAGGCTTGTCAAGTCCGCAATGAGGACCTCCAATGCCTTCGCCGGCCTTCCCCTTGAAGAAGTATGGATTGTCCTCGCTCCAAACGAAGCGGCGCGTGTTCTGATAGATGGGGTCGTCGATGGCGACGTCGGTCAGGTAGGGCAGGCAAAGCAGGCTGGGCGCGTTGCTGTCGTCCATGAGAAGCGAGCTTCCGTAGCCGTCAACCTCGAAGGCATAAATCTTTCCGTACTTGGGATGTTCCACCACGGCATATTCCTTGAGGGCTGCATCCACTTGGTTTGCCATCTGTTCGCACTCGCCGGCAAGCACTTTCTCCTTGTTCACTTCGCGGAGAATGGTAGCGGCTTTGCGAAGAACGCTCACGGCAAAGAAGTTGGAAGGCACAAGGTAAGGGAAGATTGTGCTGTCGTCGCTGGGACGGAAGGCACTGGCGATGAGGCCGCAAGGCTTGCCCGGATGGCCGTAGCCGGCGTTGCTGCGCGTGTCGTGCAGAGCTTTCGTGTTGCGGCGGAAGTGGTAGTTTGTCTTGTAGCCGTTCCAGTTCTGCTGGTCGCGGAACACGCTGAGCGTGGCCCGAACTACCTTCAGCCAAGTCTCGTCGAAGATGCTTGTGTCGCCCGTCTTCTGCCAGTAGGCGTAGGCAAGGCGCAGAGGATAGCACAAAGAGTCAATCTCGTACTTGCGTTCGTGCAGCATCTTGTTCATGTCCGTCTCGTCGGTCTGCCACTCGCCGTCTTTAGGCTTGATGTTGAAGGCGTTGGCGTATGGGTCGATAAGGATGCAGGCGAACTGCCGACGAATGACGCCGCGGATGAGATGACGCAGCGGCTCGTCCTGGTTCACATAGCGGAGATAGGGCCAAACCTGTGCGGCGCTGTCGCGCAACCACATGGCTTCGATGTCGCCGGTAATGACGAAGGTGTCGTCGTCGCCGCTCTCGTTGCTGTACCAGACAGTCGTGTCGAGCGTATTGGGGAAGCAGTTGACGAACATCCAATAGAGCTTGGGATCAATGGCCGTCAGCTTCTGCTTGAGGTCGAGGATTTGCTTCTCGATGGCTTCGCTGCGGAAGAGACGCTTCTCAGGCTCGGGACGGAGGTCCTTGATAGTGCTCTGAGCGGCTACTTGCTGCTTCTTAGCAGGTTCGGGAATGTTGTAGTTCGTGGTGCTGAAAGCGGACATTGGTGCGCTCATCAACAGGGCAAATACTAATTTCTTCATTTTTATTGCTGATTATTCTGAGTGTTCGGAGTATTCTGAGGTGTCGGAGTATTCTGAGTACTCTGAGGTGTCGGATTATTTCGCTGTCATATAGACGTCGAGGATGCCGCCTGCCATGATTTGCTCGTGCGTGATGGTGGTGCCCTTCAACTGCTTGCCGTTGAGCACATACTTCTTGACGTAGATGGCTTTGTCGCTCCCATCATGGGTGCGGATAGTGAAGGTCTTGCCGTCGCGGACAGGGATGACGGCTTCTTCCACGATGGGCGAGCCGAGCTGATACACGCCGCCACAAGGCTCAACCTGATAGAAGCCGAGAGCTGAAAGGATGTACCAAGCCGACATCTGACCGACGTCTTCGTTGCCGCAGAGGCCTGCGGGCTGGTCGGTATAGAGTTCGTCCATCACTTGGCGAATGCGCTTCTGAGCCTTGCGGGGTTGACCGATGTAGTTATACATATATAATATGTGGTGACTCGGCTCGTTGCCGTGGGCGTACTGACCTATGAGGCCGGAGATGTCGGGTGCGGCTCCTTCGCCCAAGTCGCTGCTGGCTGCCAGGAGGTCGTCAAGGCGTTGTTCGAGCGCCTTGTCGCCGCCCATGAGTTCTGCCAGGCCTTTCACGTCATGGGGCACAAGGAAAGTGTACTGCCAAGGGTTGCCTTCGGTGTAGTCGCGCGTCTGCTGATTGGGGTTGAAGTTAGCGGGAAGGGGACGGAACTCGCCCTTCGTGTCGAGAGCACGCATGACGTTGACGCGGCGGTCGTACAGCTTCTTGTAGTTCATGCTGATGTCGTGGAAGCGGATGCTGTCTTCCTTGTGGCCGAGACGGCCTGCCAGCTGGGCTGCTGCCCAAGAGGCGATGAAGTACTCCATGCTTTTGCCCACGACTTCGCCCTCGCGTCCGTCGTATGGGAGATAACCGAGTTCGGCCAGATAGTCCTTGCCGCGCAGGGGCACACGGCGCACCTTGGCGAACTCTGTGGGAAGCATGCTGGCGCAGACGGCCTCGTAGGCTTCGTCGATGTCGATGTCGCCGGCCTCGCCTTTGAGGATGATGTCGGCCAAGACAGGCACGGCGGGTTCGCCCACCATGCAGTAGGTATCGTTGCTGACGAGGTGCCATACGGGCAGTTCACCCCATTCGCGATACATGGCGAGCATCGTCTGAGCATAGTCGCGCATGCGGTCCGGCATGATGATGGTAGCGAGGGGATGGGCGGCACGATACGTGTCCCAGAGGCTCCAGGTAGTGAGGGTGTTGTAGTCAGCCCCGCGATGAACCTTGAAGTCGCAGCCCATGTAGTCGCCCGTGACGTCGCACCAGAGCTGCGGAGCCACCATATAGTGATACATGGCGGTATAGAAGATGGTCCGTTCGCGCTCGGTCCGGAAGGTTGCCTTAATGCGTGAGAGCTGCTGGTTCCACGCCTCGGAGGCTGCATCGGCCACGGCATCGAAGTCCCAGGCATTGCCCAGTTCGGCATTCAGGTTCATCAAGGCGTTGGCTTCGCTTGTGGGCGAGAGGGCCACCTTCACCATTACCTGGTCGTCGGGGTTCACCTCGAAGGTCGCTTGTCCGTACTTAGCGTTCGGTCCCTCGCTGAGCCAGTTGTGGATGGGCTGGCTGAACTTCATGCAGAAGAAGACGATTTGGTCGTTAGCCCACCCGTGACTGCGGCGGTATCCCATAAGTGTGTAGTCATCGACGGGCACGACTCGGGTGTCGCGAGCCTCGTCGCCGATGGTGTTTTCAAGGTCGATGATGATGCGTGCGTTGTTGCTTCCGCGGGGGAAAGTAAAGCGGTAGAGGGCTGTGCGCTCTGTGGCCGTCATCTCTGCCGTGATGCTGAAGCGGTCGAGGATGACGCGATAGTAGCCCGGAACAGCTACCTCCGTCTCGTGACGGTAGTCGCTGGCGAGGCCTTCGCGCGTAAGTTCAAGGTCGCCGTAAGCAGGCATGAGTCCGATGTCGCCCAAGTCGCCGCAACCGGTTCCGCTGAGGTGCATCTGTCCGAAGCCGATGATTTTCTTGCCCGACTCATGGTAGCCTGAGCACCAGTCCCAGCCCATCTCGATTTGCGTGGGACCGGCATTTACCATACCGAAAGGCACGTTTGCGCCCATGAAGACGTGACCGTGGTCGCCCGTACCGATTTTGGGGTCCACATACCTTGCGAAGTTCTCGGATGCTTTTACATCTGTTTGCGCTTGTGCAACGCTGTTCTGAGCCTGAGCCGTAGCAGTTAAGGCAAGGCCCAGGAGAAGAATTTTTGCTTTCATTTTATTGTATGTTTTGTTTGTTTTTGTGGTCAAAGTCAAAGTGGTTCTGCTTGCGTTTGGGTTGAAAGCAGGGAGAGTGAACTCGCTGCGAATATGGGATTTAAGAAGGACTATGCCATAAAGGAGAGCTGCACCCTGTTCTGGCGGATTTGAAATCCGCCAGTTGTGAGTATCGGCATTTGGAATGCCGTCGCACAAGCATTTCGGGATTATAAATCCCTATATTCCTTGCGGTCGGATTGCAAATCCGACCGAACTTGGAGCTTAATGCCTTGGGGTATTGTCTCATGTGCAGGCGGAACTTTGCTGCAAAGTTAAGGAAAAACGGCGAACCTACCAAACCTTAGGCGGAAATTCTTTTGTTGGCGAAGTATTTTCTGCCGGCAGCGGCCTTCGCTTCAGTTTGGAAGAAGCGATATGATGCGGAATGTGTGTATTACAATCTGTAAGCAATTTGAAGAATATCGTTTCAATCTGTCACATTCGACATGGGTCGTTTTCGGACATAAAACGGAGAAAAACGCGACCCAAAACGTCGTTTCAGGAGATGCTACACGCACTTTCGGCCGAAACAGCACGTTGTGTAAGCCGATTCTCCACGTTGTGTGAGCCGATTCTCCACGTGAAGTTTACCGATTTCCCACGTCAAAATTGCCGAAAAATGCAGGAAAACGAGGCTATTTTGCCAAGTGGAGTTGGCATTCCGGCTTGTTATTTTCGCAGATACGAATTGTAACCTTCTCTGTATCAGCACACATTCGATTTAAGCGCATTTCTTCGAAAAAATGAAGAAAACCTTGGCCGGAGCCTTTTGAAGCGAATTTTGAGAGGCTACCAAAAATCAAGAAGAAAGCAAAATGGGCAGTTTATTGACAATTTGTCAAAGCAGATGTCGGCGGACGATGCCAGTCGAAACGTTTATCGCGACGAGGCAACTCAGACCCAATCCCATGCAGATACAGCCGCAAACGCATTTTTTTCGCCTTTCATACTCCTGTTTTCACTTTTTTTTTGTACCTTTGCGCCCGTGTTTAAGAAATTAGTCATATTTTTACTCCTCTTGCCCTGCTCCCTGCTCTTTGCTCAAGGCGCGGCAGAAGACGCGTTGGGAGTGAGTGCAAAGGACAGCATCCGAGTGACTTTGCTCACCTGTTCGCCGGGTCAGGAGGTGTATTCCCTCTACGGACATACCGCTATCCGCTGCCAGCAGCCCACCAGCGGATTGGACGCCATCTTCAACTACGGCGTCTTCGACATGTCGCGGCCCAACTTCGCCTGGCATTTCGTGCTGGGACAGACGGAGTACATGGTGCTGCCCATCCCCTGGAACATCTTCGTCAAGGAATACGAGGAACGCGGTTCGAGCATCACCGAGCAGGAGCTGAACCTCTCGCATGCCGAGGCGCTGAGGCTGACAAGGCGGCTCCTCGAGAACAGCTTGCCCGAGAACCGCAACTACCACTATAACTTCCTCTACGGCAACTGCACGACCAAGGTGCGCGACATGGTGGAGCAAGCCGTCAGGGGCTACATTCAGTACCCCGACTCTCTGCCGCACGAGACGGCTCGCGAGGCGCTCCACCACTACACGGCCGACCACCCTTGGGCACAGGAAGGCAACGACCTTCTGCTTGGCGCTGAGGTAGATACCATCCTGTCCGTCAGGGCCTACATGTTCCTGCCGGAGAACCTGATGAACGCTTTCGACGGAGCTATTGTCTGCGCCCCCAACGGCGACATGAAGCCTCTCGTGAAGAGCAAGACAGTCCTTCTGGAAGCCTCTCCCGCAAGCGTCGGAGGAGAAACGAACAGCGATGGAACGCCCTCCACCTTTTGGGAAAGGGCCGGAGAGGAGTTCGCTCCTTGGCAAGCCATGCTGGTCTTCGGCGCCCTCTGCCTGCTCATCATGCTGCTCGAGGCTTGGACCAAGCGGCTCTTCTGGCTTTGGGACGTCCTGCTCCTGCTTCTTCAAGGCACGACAGGCACGTTGCTCGTCTTCATGTTCTTCTTTTCCGAACACCCCGCCGTCGGCACCAACTGGCAGATTTGGCTACTCAATCCCATCGCCTTCGTCGGCATCCCGTTAGTCATAAAAGCTGCCATCCGGCACGAAACGACACTCTGGTACGCCTTCCAATTTACGGTTTTGGCACTCTTTTTGTTGTTTTCCCAATGGATACCACAAGTGTTTGCGAAAATAACCGTACCTTTGGCGTTGTGTCTGCTCACAAGGCCAGTAAGTTACTACTTGAGGAAAAGATGAAAAAGCGAAAAGGCGAAAAGGTGAAAAAGTAAAAAACCTTCCAACTTTCTCTCAGGTGAGAACTGTTAAAAGGTAAAAGGTAAATGACCAATATGGTAAATGATAAATGATTAAATGGTAAACGTAAGATGAGCCAACGCTTCCTATATTCCCTTCTGGTGCTTGTCCAATGGTCTATGGTCAACGGCCAATGGTCCATGGTCATGGCTCAGAATGCGCCTCAAGTGCCGTCGCTCGTGGTGAACATCGTCATCGACCAGCTGCGTAGCGACTACATGGACGCCTTCGCTCCGCTCTACGGACAAGGAGGATTCCAACGGCTCAAGGAACAAGGACGCTTCTATTCGCAAGCCGAATATCCGTTCAGCTCGCCCGACCCCGCTTCGGCGATGGCGTGCCTCATGACTGGCACAAGCCCCTACGTCAACGGCATCGTGGGCCGGCATTGGCTCGACAGGCAGACACTCCTGCCCGTCTATTGCGTGGACGACGACACCTATCCCGCCATACACACCAGCGAGAAGTCCTCGCCAAAGCATCTTGCCGTTTCTACCATCGGCGACGAACTGAAGATTTCCTCCGAAGGGAAGAGCATCGTCTATTCCATCGCTCCGACACGCGAAATGGCAGTCCTCGCCGCCGGACATGCTGGGAACGAAGCCTTTTGGCTCGATGACTGGACCGGCAAATGGGCAGCATCCTGCTACTACGACGACTATCCCGACTGGGCAACGGAGTACGACGTGCGCTCCTCGCTCGAGAGCCGCATCGACAACATCAACTGGAAGCCCCTCAACGACGAGGTGGCCGACTTCCACTACTTCGTGGCATCGGGCAAGACAGCCAAGGCTAAGCCCTTCAACCACAAGTTCAACAGCAACCGCAAGTTCCGCGAGCTGAAAGCCACAGCCTGCGTCAACGACGAGATAAACCTCTTCGCCAAGGAAGCCATCGAGAAGGCCGGACTCGGCAACGATGCCGTCACCGACTTCCTCACCCTTTGCTACTACGCCGGAGCCTACGACCACCAGTCCGCCTCGAAGTACGGCATGGAGATGCAGGACACCTACGCCCGCCTCGACCGACAACTGGAGGAACTCTTCAACTACGTGGAGGAAAAGGTAGGCATGGACAAGACGTTGTTCATCGTCACAAGCACCGGCTACTTCGACTCCGAGGAGATGATTGACCTGAGCAAGTATCGCATCCCCACAGGCATCTTCTCCATCACCAAGGCAAAAGCGTTGCTGGGCATGTACCTCATCGCCGTCTATGGCCCCGGCGACTACGTGGAGACTGCCATCGACAATCAGCTCTACCTCAACCTCAAGCTCATAGAGAACCGCAGTCTCAACCTGGCAGAAGTGCTCGACCGCTGTAGCGCCTTCCTCATCCAGCTGAGCGGCGTGAAAGATGTCTATACCAGCCAGCGACTCGCCTTGGGCGCTTGGACCCCGGGCATCAGCAATCTGCGCAACGCATACAACCCGAAATGCTCGGGCGACATACTCATACAGGTCTCTCCCGGCTGGCTCCTCCAGAACGAGGACACGCACGAACAGTCGCTCAGCCGAGAGTCTTACCTGAACTTCCCACTTTTCTTCATGGGTGCTGGCATCGTGCCGGAAAAGGTACGCATACCCGTCAGCATCGACCACGTAGCACCCACCATAGCACAGACCCTTCGCATCCGTGCCCCCAACGCATGCCCTCAGGCTCCGCTTAACTATTAACACGATTTATAAACACACATTATATATAATATATGGACATATCCAAGTTTTTGGTAAAACTGTTCGGCGACAAGAAAAGCCGCGACCTGAAAGCCTATCGCCCTATGGTAGAAGACGTGCTGAAGGTCTATCCCGAGATACAAGCCCTCTCGAACGACGAGCTTCGCGCCCGCTCGAAAGCCATCAGGCAACGCATACAGGACTCCGCCGCCAATCTGCGGGCTGAGATACAAACGCTGAAGGACAAGATTCCTTCTACCGACATACAAGACCGCGCCCCTATCTTCGCACAGATAGACAAGCTGGAGAAAGAGGTGCTCGACACCCTCGAGAAAGCCCTCGACGAGGCACGTGCCGAGGTGTTCGCTATCGTCAAGAGCACGGCAGAACGCTTCGCAAAGAACGAAACGGTGGAGGTGACAGCAAATGACTTCGACCGCGACCTCGCAGCTACACACGACTTTGTCGATATCGAAGGCGACAAGGCCATCTACTACAACCATTGGGTGGCCGGCGGCAACGACTTGAAGTGGGACATGGTACACTTCGACGTGCAGCTCTTCGGCGGCACCGTGCTCCATCAAGGCAAGATTGCCGAGATGTTCACGGGTGAAGGTAAGACACTTACTGCCACGCTCCCCGTCTTCCTCAACGCCCTGACAGGCAACGGCGTACACGTCGTCACCGTCAACGACTATCTGGCAAAGCGCGACTCGGAGTGGATGGGACCCATCTACATGTTCCACGGCCTCAGCGTCGATTGCATCGACAAGCATCAGCCCAACAGCGAGGCACGTCGCAAAGCATATCTCGCCGACATCACCTTTGGCACGAACAACGAGTTCGGCTTCGACTACCTTCGCGACAACATGGCACAGCGCCCCGAAGACCTCGTACAGCGTTCCCACAACTATGCCATCGTGGACGAGGTTGACTCAGTCCTCATCGACGACGCACGTACACCTCTTATCATCTCCGGCCCCGTACCTAAGGGCGACGACCAGCAGTTCGAACAGTACCAGCCTCTTGTGGAAAGGCTTGTAGGCGTGCAGAGACAACTTGCCACACAGTACCTCGCCGATGCCAAGAAGCAGATTACCGAAGGCATCGAAGCCAATGACAAGCAGAAGACAGCAGAAGGCTACCTCGCCCTCTTCCGCAGTCACAAGGCCTTGCCCAAGAACAAGCCGCTCATCAAGTTCCTCTCCGAACCGGGCATCAAGGCAGGCATGCTCTCCACGGAAGAAATCTACATGGAGAACAACAACCGTCGCATGCACGAAGCTACCGACCCGCTCTTCTTCGTGGTGGACGAGAAGATGAACAGCGTGGAACTGACCGATAAAGGCAACGAATGGCTGGCTTCGCAGGTCAACGACCCCGAACTCTTCGTCCTGCCCGACATCGCCACCATTCTTTCACAGATTGACCATTCAAGCAAGACGGACGAAGAGAAGCTCGAAGAAAAGGACCGCATCTTCAGCGACTACGCTACGAAGAGCGAACGCGTACACACCATACAGCAACTGCTGAAGGCCTACACCATGTTCAACCTCAACGACGAATACGTCATCCAAGATGGCGAAATCAAGATTGTCGATGAACAGACGGGCCGCATCATGGAAGGCCGCCGCTGGAGCGACGGGTTGCATCAGGCCGTGGAGGCAAAGGAACACGTCAAGGTGCAGGCTGCCACACAGACTTACGCCACTATTACCCTGCAGAACTACTTCCGCATGTACCACAAACTGGCTGGCATGACGGGTACCGCCGTCACCGAAGCTGGCGAGTTCTGGGACATCTATAAGCTCGATGTGGTTGAAGTGCCAACCAACCGTCCTGTCATCCGCAAGGACTTGAACGACCGCGTCTATCGTACACAGCGTGAGAAGTATAAGGCCGTCATCGAAGAGGTAGAACTCATGCGCACCAGCGGTCGTCCCGTGCTGGTCGGCACAACGAGCGTCGAAATATCCGAGATGCTCTCCAAGATGTTGCAGATGCGAAAGATTCCTCATCAGGTGCTGAACGCTAAGCTCCACCAGAAGGAGGCCGACATCGTGGCTCTGGCAGGCCAGAGCGCTATGGGCACCGTCTATGTGGCAACCGACGGACGGGCCTTCAACGAGAAGAGTACAGCCGTAAGCTACCAGACACTCATCGAGGCAGAAGCCGCCAAGAAAGGGAAACGCGAGCCACAAGATGCTGCAGGACTCATAAAGACCGAAGAACGTCTGCTGGGCACCGTGACCATCGCCACCAACATGGCAGGTCGTGGTACTGATATTAAACTCACGCCAGAAGTGAAGGAGGCAGGCGGTCTGGCTATCGTTGGCACAGAACGCCACGAGAGCCGCCGCGTCGATCGTCAGTTGCGAGGACGTTCCGGACGTCAGGGCGACCCGGGCAGCAGCGTCTTCTTCGTCAGCATCGAGGACAAGCTGATGCGCCTCTTCGCCAGCGAACGTATCGCAAAGGTGATGGACAGCCTCGGCTTCAAGGACGGCGAGATGATAGAGCACAGCATGATTACCCGTAGCATCGAGAACGCACAGAAGAAGGTTGAGGAGAACCACTTCGGCATCCGAAAGAACCTGCTCGAGTACGACGACGTGATGAACAAGCAGCGCACGGTCATCTACGAGAAGCGTCGCCATGCACTCATCGGCGAGCGTCTCGGCATGGACATCAGCAATATGATATGGGACCGCGTCTGCAACATCCTCGAGAACAATGACTACGAGGGCTGCCGACTGCGTTTCCTCGAAATCATGGCGATGGAAGTGCCCTTCACCGCCGAGCAAATGGAGACGATGAAGCTCGACGACCTGGCAGAGCTGGTTTATCAGAAAGTGCTGGAGCGCTTCCATCAGAAGACGGAAATCATGATGAACAACGCGCAGAAGGTGGTGGCACACATCTACGAGAGTCCGCAGGGTGCGATGTACGAGAACATCATGGTGCCCGTCATCGCAGGCAACCGCCAGTACAACATCCCGTCGAGCCTCAAAGAGGCTTACGAGAGTCAGTCGCGCTCAGTCGTGACCGCTTTCCATAAGGCCATCATCCTCCATATTATCGACGATGCGTGGAAGGAAAACCTGCGACTGCTCGACGAACTGAAGCACAGCGTTCACAACGCCAGCTACGAGCAGAAGGACCCCTTGCTCATCTTTAAGTTGGAGAGTGCCAAGCTCTTCGATGATATGATCAACCAGATAAACGACCGTACGGTAGGCATCATCATGCGAGCCATGATACCTGATTTGCAGATTCAGGAAGCGCCGCAGCAGGAAGAACCGCGTCGCGAACGTCCTCGTTTGCAGGAGTCAAGAGGCGAGCTTGGCGATGCCGGAATGCAACAGGCAGCAGCTCGGGACACTCGCGACCGCCAGCCCGTGCAGCCCATCCGTCGCGAGAACCTGCCCGGCCGCAACGACCCCTGTCCCTGCGGCAGCGGCAAGAAGTTCAAACAGTGTCACGGAAGGAACCTTTAAAGCAAAAACTCTATAGGTGCTATAGAGACTATAGAGACTATAGGAACTATCGCTACTATAAAAGACTATCTTATGGAAGCAAGCAAACAGACAATCCAGCAGATTGAGCGCACACTGCGCAAGGTTATCGCCAAGTTCCCTGCCGAGGCAGAGCCTGTTATGACAGACATCCACCTCCTCGTGAGCAACTACACTGGCGAGATTCGCACCTACGACGACGACGACGAGGAACTCGACCGTTGCGTCGTGGAGGAATGGATAAAAAGTTCCGACGAGGAATTCTACGAGGACATCGTACCCATCTTGCGCAGTTGCATCGAAAACCTGCGCCCAAGCATCGAGAAGATGAGCATCATGCAGCCGTTCAGCTTCGTCCTCATCGACGAAGACCACGAGACATTGCAGGATCTGGTCATCATCGACCGCGAAGAAACGGTAGTGCTCGACAGCACGTTGCTCGACGGACTTGAAGAGGACCTCGATGCCTTCCTAAAGCAACTGCTACAGGATTAAACACATCGGCAAAGAGGCCACTGTGACGCTTCCAAAACAAAAACGGCACAGGAAACGAACATTTTCTTCATGTAAATACACGTTATATGAAAAAAAATGCGTAACTTTGTGCGCTTTTTAAGACAATAATAATAAACAAAACATAAACAACAATGGCAACATTACAAAAAATCCGCAACAGAGGCAAGATTCTCATTGCCACAGTAGGCCTTGCCCTGTTCGCTTTCATCGCCGAAGAGTTCGTGCGCTCTCTCACATACACTCAGACCGAGAGCCGCCAGCGTGTAGGCGAAATCTATGGAGAGAAAATCAACGTTCAGGAGTTCAATGCATTGGTAGAGGAATATACCGATGTGGTCAAATTCACACAAGGCGTCAACACCTTGTCTGAAGACCAACTCTCCATGTTCCGCGACCAGGTATGGCAGTCGCTCGTCAACGAGAAAGTCATGCAGCACGAGTGCGAGAAGCTTGGCATCACCGTTACCGATGCCGAGATGCAGGACATCATCAACAACGGACGCAACCCGATGTTGGCTCAGACTCCTTTCCGCACAGCTCAGGGCACCTTCGACGTGAATGCCCTCAAGCAGTTCCTCAACCAGTACAACGAGGTGATGAACAACGTAGAGCTTAGCAGCGAGGTGAAGGAGCAGTACCAGCAGATGAACAACTACTGGAAGTTCATCGAGAAGACCATCCGCCAGCAGACACTGAACCAAAAGTATCAGACGCTGCTCAACGGCTTGATGGTCAGCAACCCCACCAGTGCCCAGGCCAGCTTCGACGGCCGTACCAACGAGACGGACATCTACATGGCAGCACTTCCCTTCACCAGCATCAAGGACGACGACGTCAAAGTGGAAGACAGCGAGATCAAGGCTAAGTACGAGGAGATGAAGGAACTGTTCCGCTCCGAAGAGGAGACACGCGACATCAAGTACATCGACATCCACGTCACAGCCAGCGATGCCGACAAGGCCAACCTTATGAAGGAGATGGAAGGCTACGCTCAGGCTCTGGCCGAAGGTGCCGACCCCGCCAAGACAGTCCGCGAGGCTGCAAGCCAGGTGCCCTACAGCACACTGCCCATCAGCGCCAAGGGACTGCCCCACGACATTGCAGAGCAGCTCGACTCGCTGAGCGTAGGCTCGCAGGTAGGTCCCTTCGTGCATGAACACGACAACACCATCAACATCGTCCGCCTCATTGAGAAGGTCAGCCTGCCCGACTCTGTCGAAGTTCGCCAGATTGCAGCTCCCGGTAGCGACATGGCTGCCATCGAGAAGACAGCTGACAGCATCATGACCGCACTCGCAGCAGGTGCCAACTTCGACACCATCGCCAAAAAGTACGACCAGCCTGCCACCAAGACATGGATCACCAGCGACCAGTACGAGGGCAGAGCCATCGATGAGAACAACCGCAAGTTCCTCAGCACCATCAGCACCGCAGCTGTAGGCAGCAACAACAAGATTGTGCTCGACGGACAGGGCGTCATCATCACTCAGATCACCGACCGCCGCAACATCGTCACCAAGTACGACGTCGCAGTCATCAAGCGCTCGATTGACTTCAGCAAGGATACTTACGGCAAGGCATACAACGACTTCAGCAGCTTCCTGGCCGGCAACGCCAAGGCCGAAGACATCGAAGCCAATGCAGCACAAGCCGGCTACACGGTTCAGACGCGCAACAACATGAGCAGCACGGAACACAATGTAGTGAATGTACGTAGCACACGCGATGCTTTGCGTTGGATCTTCAACGAGGACACCAAAGTGGGCGACGTGTCACCCCTCTACGAGTGCGGCGAGAACGACCACCTGCTTGTCATCATGCTCACCGGCATCCATAAGAAAGGGTATCTTCCTTGGGACGACGAGCAGATTCGTGCCTTCCTGACCACCGAAGTGATGAAGGACAAGAAGGCAGTCCTCCTGCAGGATAAGATGAACGGCGTGAAGAGCATAGCCGACGTAGCCAAGCTCGAAGGCGCAGTCACCGACACCATTCGCCACATCACCTTCTCCGGCAACGCCTTCGTTTCCAAGGTCGGTGCAAGCGAACCCGTGCTGAGCGGTTCCGTAAGCAAGGCCAAGAAGGGCGACTTCAAGGCTGGCATCAAGGGTAAGTCTGCTATCTACGCTTATCAGGTGCTCGACCAGAAGAAGAACGATGCTAAGTTCGACAAGAAACAGGAAGAGCAGAGACTCCAGCAGAGCACAGGCCGCAGCCTCGGCAACTTCATCAGCGAACTTGTCCAGAAAGCTAACATCAGCGACAAGCGCTACATCTTCTACTAAAGAAGAAACAGCATAACAGCACCAAGCCCCTTGCGGAGAATATCTGCAAGGGGCTTTTGTTATTATTAACGCAAGTTCGATGAAACCCCAAGGACATATAATTTATCATTGGTGTCCGGTAAATAAGCGCCGAACCAAAGGTCGACGAAGTCAAGGCGCGAAAGACCACAGACGTGGGGGTACTCCGTCTGCGCCTGACCGAAGGGAAGAACCCCCGGAACAAGCGCATTAACAAAACTAAGCCCTAAAAGGGCGACAGAGTACATAACCTGTTTAATATCAAATTGCTTATATCTCTGTCGTCCCTTCGGGACTTTTCATGTTGTTGCGCAATTACCGGGGGCTTGCGCCCCCGTCTGTGTTCTGTCGTCACTTCGAGACTTTGGGCAAGCCCCCCTAAACTGCTTTTCGTCAGGAAAACCGAATAATAGGCGCATAAGTAGAGGTGCCCAGACAACAATAATCAATAAGGAAGCCTCCGCACATGTGGAGGCTTCCTTATTATCTTCCTAAGAGCACTCCCCCAAAGGGGGAGCGGGGAGGGGGCTTTAAACTATTCCTTGTGCCATCATAGCTTTGGCAACCTTCATAAAGCCGGCCACGTTGGCACCCTTCACGTAGTTGACATAGCCGTCGGGCTGTGTGCCGTACTTCACGCAGTTCTCGTGGATGTTCTCCATGATCCAGAGCAACTTAGCGTCCACCTCTTCGGCGCTCCAGCTGAGACGCTCTGAGTTCTGGCTCATCTCGAGACCTGATACGCTCACACCACCTGCATTGCTGGCCTTACCGGGAGAGTAGAGAATCTTGGCTTCCTGGAAG
>CACYQI010000037.1 GCA_902776455.1 uncultured Bacteroidales bacterium
GAGCGTCCTAATAGGAGCCGACGCTTCCAAGCGTCGGTATCTGGCAAAGAAACGTACCGACGCTCGGAAGCGTCGGCTCCTACTGCAAAGAAGACAAATAACGTGTAGTTAGATGCGAAAGACACAAAAAGCTCCGCCGCGGTCCCCCTCCCTTTTAAGGGGAGGGGTTAGGGGTGGGGTGATAATGGTCGCCTTCGGCGAAGTGAAGAGTGAAGAGTGAAAAATCTAAGTTACTACTCTCCGCCGCAGGGGAGGCTGGAAGAAGTCCTTGACTTTCCCTTTGGCCGTCGACCTATCGGTTCCCTTTAGGGGAAGATTTAGGAGAGGCTGTGGAGGGGTTAGGGGTGGGGTCTCTGTCTTGTCGTTCGAGCGGATTTGCAATCCGCTCGTATAGAGTATAGGGCGAAGCAGGTCTTTAGAGTAATGACTGAATGTCATTACGGCCTGCTGAGGGGAGTCGTAACTCTTACGACGACGGAGGGAAAGTAATCCCAACATTCGCCTACAGCATTACAAATGTTACACTCAGAGGGTGTGTCATAATTAATTGTATTTTGACACACCCTCGGGCGTTACATTTTATGTGTTGGGTTTGTTCGGCTGAGGGACTTAATTCTTGTTCCGCGCATTAAAAGCGCGCCCCGCACGGATTGTCCGTAGTCGCGTAAGTTGATGCCCCAGCCCCAGTTGCCGGAATGGAAGTACAGGCTGTACGCGTCGCGGCCCACGTCGAGCGAACTCGACCAGTAGTAGCCGTCGCTGCCTGCGTCGTAGAGCTTGTCGTTCGAGCGGTAGCCAGCGGCAGGGAGGAAAATTGAGTTGCCGTTGCTCTTACTCGTTACCTTGCAGCCGTTCACGCCGTTCAGCGTCGTCCACTCCCACGTCGTGTAGCTGCTGTTGCACAGTTCTTTCATCTGGTCGTAGCTCGGCATCCGCCAAGGGCTGCCCCAGTTGGCCGTTGCGGCATCGTCCTCGGGCTGAAGTTCAGTCAAGTTGTCTGTAAAGCGATTGTAGCCGTAGTTGCTCTGTGTGCAGTACTTCGTCATTGTGTCGTACGAGCCTTTGCAGTACTTATAGGTGCTCAAACTGTAAGTGTTCTTTGGTGTCACTTCTCCCCAGGCGAAGTAGTCGCCATACTCCTCAGGGCTGCTGGCACCCACGTTGCATGTTGCCCACTTCGTGCCACTCGGCAAGCCAAGGTCAACCCATTCATGCTCAACCGTCACCTTGCACTCTGCCTTCACACCGCTGCCGTCCGTAGCAGCACAGGTAATGGTGCAGGTACCCTTGGCATTGGCTGTCACCTTGCCCGACTGGTCAACGCTGGCAATGCTTTCGTCGCTGCTTGTCCACTCAACTTCCTTGTTGTCAGCATCCGAAGGACTTACTGTGAAAGTGAGCGTCTGCATCCTGTTTATGAAAAGGGTAAGCTGCGTCTTGCTCAACGTAATGCCCTCCACAAGCTGCACAGGCTTTGTGCGTGTCAGCACATCAAAAGTGCTGCTGCCAAGGGTGCTGAGAACCAACATCTCGTCCGTCAGCTTGTGAACTTTGAGAATGTTCATTGGCACACCCGAAGCGTTGTTGACGACGATGGTTCCCTGATAGGGCATGAACTCGTAGGTTGCTTCAGCCATGTAGTCCGTCGTGCCGTCCTCGCGGAACGTAACCGTATCGTACTTTGTCTTGTACCACGTGCCTGCGATGCACTGGTTGACAGGCGTGAAGAGGCCGAACTCCACGTCCGTTCCGATGCCGTCGTAGAACACGATGCTGTCCGTGCGCAGGCTGAACTGCATGATGGTTCCGTCACTCTTATATACGCGGAAACCTTGTGCCCACGCTGTCTGCAAGCCTGCAAAGAGAAGAAGCAGGGCTGCAAGGATGCTTTTTGCTTTCATCGGAAATTAATTATTGTTTACTATTTGGCGCAAAGTTACATGTTTTTGCTCTTTTTTTCAAAGAATCCTACTTTTTTCTTGCCCTAAGGGTTAAAAAATCGGGTAGTAGTGCGTATATATATAAGGTAAATTCTAATAATTATCCTTGAATTGCACTTAGAAGATGCCGAAAAGAGATAAGAGTAAACAAAGCTAATTCATAGAGAATTATTGCAGTCCGCTTAATAAGCGCCGGAGGCGCGAAAGAACACAACTTTAAACTCTACGCAAGAGACAATTCTGTGCTTTTTCCTTCTTTCTGCCAAACATTCCGGCGCTTTTCTTTGTTTTGTCTGTGCTTCTTTGTATCTTTGTGGCCGAAACCCTACATTATTATATATTACTGAAGTTTCGGAAGTTAAAATGGAAGTTAAAATGGAAGTAAACTCGCTCCGCTCGTGGAAGTTAAAATGGACAATACCATATAGACTGTCAGCATCCCTTGGTGCTAGAGCATCCAAGAACTTCCAGCCTGCAAAGCAGGCTTAACTCCCTATTTAACTTCATCTTATAACTCCCGAAACTTAAAATATATTATACTATGAAGAGACTCTTTCTTTCGCTGGCAGCGCTGGCCGTTTGCCTTTGCAGCCGAGCCGAGTTCGTCTTTCAAGAGGGCCTTATTGCCCACATCAAGCCGAAGGGCTGGCTGCTGGAGTTCCTCGAGCGGCAGAAGACGGGGCTGACGGGACATCCCGACGCGCTCTCCTACCCCTACAACACATGCCTCTGGGCGGGCGAGATACCGCGCAACGGCAACTACGGGCAGGACTGGTGGCGATACGAACAGACCGCCTACTACACCGACGGACTGCTCCGACTGGGCTACCTCCTCGACGACGAGGAACTCATCCAGAAGGGCGAGCAAGGCGTGAAGTACACGTTGAACCATCCGCAGTCGAACGGACGGCTCGGCTCGTCGGTCATCAGCAGTCTGTGGCCGCAAGCCGTCTTCTGGCGAGCCATGAAGGCCTATGCCGACGCTCACGACACTCCGGCTACCGTCAAGGCTGCCCTGCGCAGAAACTACATCTCGATGTCCAATGCCGACCTCGCTGGCGGGCGTCGGCACATCCTCAACCTCGAGGGCCTGCTCTGGCTCTACGGCGTGACGGGCACGAAATCGCTGCTGACGAAAGCCGAGACTGCCTACAAGACAGGCGGGTTCGAGTTCGATGCCGCCGAAGCTGGCAGCCCCAGCTTCACCCATCTGCACGGTGTCACCTACTGCGAGATGCTCAAAGTGCCCCTGCTCCTCTATGCCTATACGGGCAACAAGGAGTACCTGCGCATCGCCATGAATGCGGAGCGGAAGCTGGAACGCGACCACCTTCTGCCCGACGGGGTGCCTACCAGTGCGGAATACACTTTGGGACGCGACATCGACATAGCCCACGAGACGTGCGACATAACGGACTACACCTGGTCGCTCGGCTACTTCCTTACCGCCACGGGCGAGGCAGAATGGGCCGACCGCATAGAGCGAGCCATCTTCAATGCCGCTCCGGGAGCCGTCACGGCCAACTTCGACGCCGTGCAGTACTTCTCGTCGGTCAACCAAGTCATCTGCACGGGCACGTCGGACAACAACGTCTTCAAGCGCGGCTCGACGTGGATGGCCTACCGCCCGACGCACGAGACGGAGTGCTGCGCCGGAAACATGCACCGCATGATGCCCAACTTCGCTTCGCGTCTCTGGATGCGCGGCACGGAGAACGATGCCATCGTAGCCGCCATGTATGCGCCCAGCGAGGTTGACTTCAAGGTGGGCGAAACCGACTGCCGCATCGCGGAGGAAACCTTCTACCCCTTCAGCGGCGTCATCACCTTCCGCTTCTCCCTGCCCTCGACGACGCACTTCCCCTTCTCCTTCCGCATACCGGGATGGTGCAAAAGAAGCAACGTCTCCATAAATGGAGAGGAGGTGCAAGGGGCGTGGAGCATGGAGCAAGAGAATACCAATGGAACCGAACAATCCTCTTCCCCCTTGCCCCCTGCCCCCTGCCCCTCTTTCTATACTTTAGAGCGCGACTGGAACGACGGCGACGTGGTGACACTCTCCCTCGACATGGAGCCGAGGGTCGTGGAGGCAGCCGACCGACAGGGAAAGTATGTGGAGTGCGGACCGCTACTCATGGCTTACCCCGTGCCAACCACCGTCACCGAGGACACAAACACCTATAGCAACATGAACGGCAAGGTGCCGGGTGACGGCTTCAAGTGCTGGAGCATGAAGCCCAGCGGCCCGTGGAACTACGCCATCAACACCGATGCCGAGACGCTGACTCTCAACACCGACGAGCAGAAGCTGCGTACAGCCTATCCCTTCGACCTCGATGGCACACCGATTTCCGTGGATTTGCGCGTCCGCTCCATCACATGGGACTTGGAGAAGGACCGCTACAACCCCATCCTTCCGGCATCGGAATATATTGACCCCACCGGCACGGCACGAACCCTCAGGCTCGTCCCATACGGCGCGACCAAGTTGCGCGTCACCGTCTTCCCCGATGCCCTGCGGAAGCAAGAGAAGACGCTTACCGACTCGCTCCTCATCAATCCCGACTTCGAACTTACGTCTGCCACGCAAGTCAACCGCGGCGGAACGGAGAAGAAGACGTACCTCCCCTACGGATGGAGCGTGCAGGGCAACCTTAGCGGCAACAGCTACGGCATCAACAAAGATGCCATCAACCACTACGGCGAGAACGTCTGCTGGTATCGCACCCTACCCTTCCCGCTCGACTTCCAGCTCTATCAGACCATTCCCGCCTCGAAGCTCAAGCCCGGAACCTACCGCGTCCGCTGCCTGCTCTGGTGCCAGACAGGCCAGTTCGGCACGTGCCGACTCTTTGCAGGCAACAACGTGCAGTACTACGGAAGCGAAAGCGACTACGGCGATAACATGCCGGCAGACGAGACAGCCACTTTTGCAGGACACAAAGGCACCAGCGGCGCAAGCTTCATCATGCAGGAGATGGAAGTGACAACGGACGTCGAAGCAGGCGAAAGCCTTTCCCTCGGCATCCGCACCAGCCGCCTCAAACCCGACGGCACACAAGCCGGCAGCAGCGAGCCGACAGGATGGTTCAAGGTGGACCACTTCCGCATAGAAAGGGTAGAACCCGAAGACCCCATCGGCATCAACAGCCCCAAAGACCTTAAAGACCCTAAAGACCTTAAAGACCCTAAAGTCCTCGGCAACTCCTGGTACGACCTCAGCGGCCGCAAGTGGTCAAACGGTCAACGCCTCATGGTCAACGGTCAAACCGGCAGGAAAGTGCTAAGGCCGTGAGAGGAAAGCACAAATAGTTAACACAGATACAATAAAGAACAAAACTAATGACTAACGCTTTAAAGAACACTTTCACCACCCTGTTCCTGCTCTTCTTCCTTCCTTTCGTCGCGATGGCGGCCAACAGGAAGCAGACGGTGAGCAGGGTTGTAGAACCCGTCACAGTGGGTGAGAACACAGATTATCAGATAACAGGCTTGACGCCTTTTGCCGAAGAAGGACTGGTGAACCTGGTCGGCACAGAGCATTCGGTGGTCATTCTGACAAGGATAAAGCCTTCCGTCTGCATCAAGAAATGGCTTTCCCGTGTGCAGATTAACGGGCAGAAAGCCGTCGATGGCAGGAACTGCCAAGTGAAGCTCTACGACCGAGGCTGCATCATCATGCCCTATCATTCAAGCTTCAGGCCGCTTACCGTCTATTCGGAACAGAAGTACGGAGGCGAGTCGTGCAACACTTTCGGCACGGAGAACTCGGGCGGCTTCATGAATACGCTGACCGCAGCCAAGCTGAACAACCGCATCCGCTCCTTCAAGCTGAAGCGTGGCTACATGGTGACGTTCTCCACCTTGGCCCGAGGCCGCGGCTACAGCCGTTGCTTCATTGCTGCCGACAAGGACCTCGAGGTGCCTACCCTCCCTCCAGTACTCGACCAGAAGATTACCTCCTACCGCATCTTCAAGTGGTACGATACGGGCAAGCCTCAGCTGGCAGCTGCCGGAGACAACTTCGACGCCTGCTCCGCCCTCAACGTCACCAGCACCTACACTTGGGGCACGACCACCGACATGTCGCCCGACGTGGAGAACGTCCCCCACCACATCTACGAGAACTACCCTTCGCCCTCCGACCTGGGAGCCTGCACCACGTCGCCGCACATGAAGACGAACAACGAACCCATGAACCCTGCTGACGACCCCAAGGGACAGACCGAAGACGTGGATGCCGTGCTGGCCAACTGGGAAAGCCTCATGGCAACGGGCATGCGACTTTGCTCCCCCTCGTCGTGGGACGGCAGCGACTACACCAACGGTACAGGCTACCTGAAGCGCTTCATCGACAGCATCGACGCCCGCGGATGGCGTTGCGACATCATCGACCTCCATTGCTACTGGCCCGAAGGCAACTTCGGCACCATCAGCAACTGGACGAGCTCAACGGGACGGCCCGTCTGGATTTCCGAATGGGTGTGGGGCGCTTCGTGGAACAGCAACGGGGCCTTTGCCAGCGGCATCAGCGAAGCAAAGAATGCAGAAGTGCTCCAGCGCATCTGCCCCGTGCTGAACGGGAACGACTGCATCGAGCGTTATTACTATTGGAACTTCGAACGCGACCCGTCGAAGCTCTACAAGAACGGCAGTCTCACAGAAGCCGGACGGTACTATGCCGGCATCAACGCGGGGCTGGGCTACAACGGAAAGCACGACTTCATTCCTACCACGCCTCCGCAATACGGGCCGTCGCAGTTCACGCGGAAGGTGCTCTCTACGGGCAAGACCCGGCTCACGTGGCACGATGCCAACGGCGAGTACAACCAGCTCATGGAGGTGCAGATGAAGGACAGCATAGGCCGATGGGTAGTGCTCGACACGATTCCGCAAAAGGAGATTGCCGCAAACTACACCTATGACATAGACAATGCCGACGAGAACGTGCCTTACCGCCTTCACCTCATCGACCTCAACGGCAAGGAATACTACACGTCCAACGACCTGCTGCTGGGCGATGCCTTCGAGATAGACGGCCAACTCTTCTTTGCCGGCGGCAACATGTTTCCGGATGGCGACTTCGACCTCGGCTTCACCGGCTGGACAAGCGGAACCGGCATGCCGCTTGCCGAGCCTGAGTTCCAAGTCGTAGGCGACGGAGGCTATAGCGAAGGGCCTTACCTGCAGTCACATCGCAGCGGCGGAGCCAATACTGCCGCTTCCGTCAAGACTGTCGTCAACCTCGACCCCGGACAGAACTACGTCTTCCGCATCGCTTCGCGTAACGGCGGAAACTACTTGTCCTTCTTCCTCTCCTCCGACGGAGCAGCGCTCAGCAAGAGCGTAGCCAGAGCCACCAACGATGCCGAGTGGCACGTCAACACCTTCACTTTCAATGCCGATACCTACGACAAAGGCATTCTCTCCTGCAGAACGCTCGACGCTAAGGCACAGATAGATGGACTGCAACTCCGCAAGCTCTTTTCCACCCGCGAAGAGGCCTTTGCCGACAGCATCGAGGAGGTAAGGCTCAGAGCCAAAGCACAGAAAGCCTTCAACACCAATTATCCTTACCTCAACGACGACCTGCCGGAATGTCCCAACCAAAGCATCCTCGACGAACACCTCGCTGCTATACGCAGAAAAGCCGAAGTGCCCATCATCGCCACTACGCTGAAAGCCATTGAGCAACGGCCCTGTCCCGATTACGACGAGATGCTCGGCTGGCTCAACGCTTTGGACGAGGCACGGACTTCCAGCGACGTGATAGACGCATACGACTGCTTGCAGACGTTGATGCAAGAGAACCTGGCCTTCACCCGCTCCAGCAAGCAACCCACGAACCCATCGTTTGCAGGCGAGAAGTCCGATGGCTGGCAAGTGAAGGCAGGAACCTTCAAGGAAGGCGACCAACGCACCGCCACCAAGTTCGGCAAGACCTGCTGGAACGCTTGGTGGAGCACTACGAGGCAGGATGCAACGATGGAAATACATCAGACCCTCACCAACCTGCCCGAAGGCTACTACCTGCTGGAGTGCAAAGCCATGACGGAGCACTTCTGCATCTCCGACCAGCACGGCTTTCTCCGTAGCGGCGGCGCAGAAGCCGTCACGCCTGTCATCAGCCGGGGATACTTCGATATGCCCGTCGCCAACCATTGGGACACGCTGACCTCGACACCCATCTACGTCGCGCCAAAAGGCTCGCTGGTCGTGGGCTTTGTCGGCTCAAAGAAAGGAGCAGAGGCAGGCAAGTGGCACACCTTTGGCAACGCCAATGGCACGAGCGACAACCGCGAAGGATGGTGGTGCGCCACAGACTTCGTGCTCCTCTATCATCCCATCGACGACATCACAGGCATAGCCCCCATAGCCTCCTTTGAGGGAGATAAAACAGTAAACGGTAAATCATTAAATAGTAAATGGTACGACCTCAGCGGACGCGAATTGCAGACCGACAGACTGTCTCCAGGTATCTACATCAGCAAGAACAGGAAGGTTTACGTCCGCCCATGACAGGACGAAGGGAATTCTTTGACCATTGACCATTTAGGAACGCTTGAAAAATAACGTGGAATGATTATAAATGATCAGAACGCACCAACATGAAGAAGGTATTACTATGGATGGCAGCCTGCATGGTTGCCATCAGCACAAAGGCACAAAAGATTGAAGTAGTGGATAGCGACGGCAATGCCGTGCCGTACGCTTCGGTGTTGACGGCAGATGCCGAGTACATAGGCATCACCGACCTCGAGGGCGTACTGGCCGACGCTAAGGGGGCTAAAAGCGTCACTATCAGCCATGTGGCCTTCAAGCCCAAGGATGTGAAGCTGAACGGAAAGGACATCCGCATCACGCTCGAAGATGCCGACTTCAACCTCGAAGAGATTGTCGTGCAGCCAAAACCGATGGTCTATGTGCAAACGTACTTCCGCATGTACGTCTATAGCGAGGAGGATGGCATCATCTACTACAGAGCCGGACTGACCGACAACGCCTACAACCCGCAGACAAACAAGGTATCTGCCAGCACCTCGCACATAGCCAAGGCCAAGAAAGCCTACATCAAGACTATCGTAGGAATGTTTGGCGGTCTCCTGGACCAGCTGAGTCAAATCAAGCCTACGAAGCTCGAGGAACGCATCCTGAAGAAAGGCAAGGACATAGGCTTAACCATCACCGACCTGGCTCCAGGCAAGAAGCGCATCGCCGACAAGTGGGGAACCCTGGGATACATCACCGACGACAAGGAGGCAGGACTGCGACGCTTCTCCTACGACTTCCACAAGATAATCTTGCACTACATGGAAGCAAAGGGAATGGAAAAAGAACTGGCTAAGATGAAAACGAAGGACGAGAAAAAGAAGAACCGCACAGAGACGGACTACTACGTCTATCAGATTGACGAGAACGGCAACTACGGCCCCGAGGACTTCGTCATGCTGGAGGACCTGACGAGCTACGACGAAGAGGAGGACGGCAAGAACGTCCACCACATCAACGGCATGCAGGTCTATACCATTGAGCGGGCATACGTGACAAAAGAGGAGTTGAAGCAACGCAAGAAGGCAAACAAAATGAAGATGACCATGCAGAACATCAAGCAGTTCGAGCGTCAGCACAACATTCCGCCCCTTCCGGCTTCCGTTCAGAAAGCCATCGATGGAATGAAGAATGAAGAGTCTTCAATCTACAACCTCGCCGGCCAGCGCCTGCAGAAGATGCAGAAAGGCATCAACATCGTAGGCGGCAGGAAGATTGCCATCAAGTGAGAATAAAGAAGTAACAACTTCTATGAAACCAGGCGGCGCACCCCTTTTCGGATGCGTCGCCTTTTCATTACCCCGTTGACGTATTCCTGTCTTCCCTGTCGGACAGCAATAGTTGGAAAACAAACGATTACCTTCCCTCTCGCTGAGGCAGTAGTTGTAGCCCCGGAAGGCAGTAGTTGTAGCCCCGGAAGGCAGTAGTTACAGGGCTGCAAGGCAGTAGTCGTGGGGCGGCAAGGCAGAGAACCTCCATCCCCTTTAGGGTAGAGGCCGTTTTAGGGGAAAGCAATAAAAAGAAATGCACGCTGACTAAAATTCTAATGACCGATTGGGGTTAAAAGACTCACGACATGGGTTCTGCTGCACTTTTATCCTAAATTAGGAAGATGTATGAAGTTTTTTTCGTATCTTTGCAGACGGAACAAGTATTCTGAAGCCATGAAAGCAATTCTTTATAAAGGTATGTGCCTGTCGTTTGGCCTGCTGCTCTCGCTGCCGCTGCTTGCGCAGGAGAGCTATCCTATAGCCTTCGACCGGGACGCCGACCGCACGCGAACGGACCGTGTGCTCAATGGTATCGTACTGAACGGCAACAGCTTCCGGGTGAGCAACCCCATGAAGATGTACCACGACCTGACTGGATCCACCTTCTACGCCCACGCCGGAGACCTCGTCTCGCCGTTGCTGTCTTTCAGCGGAAGATGGATGAATGGCTACATTTACATCGATAAAGATGGCAGCGGGACGTTCGATGTGTTGCCTCCCGAAGCGGGGGGGACCTTGACGGACGACAACGAACTGGTGAGCTTCTCGGGCTTGACGTTGCCCGGCGGCTCGCTGAACAGCGCAGGGGAGCAGACGAACCTCTCGCAAGTGCAGCCGCCTGCCTTCGTCCTGCCAGGCAACATGAGGCCGGGAACCTACATGATGCGCGTCAAGATAGACTGGAACGACATCAATCCTGCCGGGCGGATGGACGAGGCTAACGGCATCATTAAGAACGGCGGGGCGGTGCTCGACATCCGCCTTCAGGTGCTTCCCGAAGACGAACACTGCGAGGGTTTCTACACGATGGCCTTCCACGACGAGTTCGACGGAGCGAACGGTTCGCAGCCAGACGCTGCGAAATGGAGACGCTCCGTGCGCTACGGCAGCACATGGAACAAGTATATCAGCAACTCGGAGGATGTCGTTTTCCTCCGCGACAGCTACCTTGTCTGCCGTGCCATCCCCAACCCCGACACGTCATCCGACCCTGTGCCGATGCTCACGGGCTCCGTGGAGACACGCGGCCTCTTCTCTTTTACCTACGGATGGATAGAGGCGCGGCTCAAGACGACTCCGCACAAGGGGAACTTCCCCGCCTTCTGGATGATGCCGCAACCGCCTACAGACGGCTGGCCGCGCGGCGGAGAGATTGACATCTTCGAAGCCATCGATGCGCAGAACACTGCTTTCCACACCCTCCACTCCCATTGGATAACCACTCTGGGCAACCGTAACAACCCGAAGTACAGCTTCAACGAAAGCGTGACGCAAGGCGAGTGGCACATCTTCGCAGCACTCTGGACCGAGGACCTCATTACGTTCTATGTGGATGGCAACCCCGTGGGAAGCTATGCCAAGTCGCAGAACCCGTCGGACCTCGAGCAGGGCCAGTGGCCGTTCCTCCACGACTTCTATCTCATCCTGAACCAGAGCGTTGGCGACGGCTCATGGGCGAAGACTGCCGACACAGCCTTCACCTACGAGACGCTGTTCGACTGGGTTCGCGTCTTCCAGAAGGATGCCCCCACAGGCATTAAGGACCTTAAGGACTCTGAAGACCTTAAGGACATTAACGACTCCTGGTTTACCCTCGACGGCCGCAGACTACAGGCCGAACCAACAATCCCAGGCATCTACATCCATGGGAAAAGGAAGGTTGCAATTAAATAATAATATATAAATAGGTAAAGAGATGAAAAAGATTCTTTTTCTTGCAATCATTCTTTTGATTGCAAGAAGCGCAGAAGCGCAGAAGATAACTGTCGTCGATAACGATGGCAACGGCATTCACTTGGTGACGGTGCTGACGGAGGACGGCAACATGATAGGCCTGACCAGTCTGGAAGGCGTGATAGCCGACGTGAAGGGGGCAAAGAAAGTGGTCCTCACCCACGTTGCCTACAAGCCACTGCTCGTGGAGGTGGCGAAAGTGCAGGGTGGCAAAGTCATGATGGAGGATGCCGACTACAGTCTGGCCGAAGTGGAGGTGGTGCCCAAGCCGTATGCCTATGTCGAGACTTACTACAGGGCCTATGGCTTTATTAACGACTCGCTCCGCTACTTCAAGGCTGGCATCTTGCCCAACGCCTATGATGTGGGGAAGAAGAAACTGCTGACAGGAAGTTATCTCAATTGCAAGGCAGAGGCCTACCTGACCGAGGGCATCTCCATCACATGGGGGGCTCGTGTGGAGGCACTCAATGCCGGGAAGGTTTACCAGAGCGGTGCCATGAGGCTGCGCCCCGGCGGAGATGCTGCTGCCCGGTACTTCACGACGCTCACCGACGAAGGCGGAGGCAAGCAGCGCGTCAGCTATCCCGAGGGAACGGCAGGTTACATCTACACAGACGAAGAGCAGACCATGCTCACCCTTGACGCGGCAAAGCTGCAGATATACCTCGACAAAACGACCGGACATAAGCAGATAATGAAGCTTCGCGAAAAGAAGGATCTCTACTATCAGTACGTTGAAGTCTTCAGCCACGACGACGAGGGGAACTCGGACATCACGGACCTCGTGATGTATTCGAACCATTGGGAGTGGAACGGCTCAAAGGGAAGGAACAAACTCATCATCGAGACTTATGCGGCGGAACGTGGCTACATGGATAAGAAGCAGTTCAAGGCGAAGAAGGACGAACTGAAGAAGAAGTACAAGACGCCACTCCCGCTCGACCGGCTGGAGGAATATGCCACCTCCCACGGCATTCCGACCATCGTCCCGACGCTGAGGAAGGCCATCGACAGGATGCCTCGAAAGATGTAAGACGACATGCGGCGCATCCCTGAACTCGACTATCTGAAGGGCGTGCTCATACTGCTCGTCATCACGTTCCACTTGGTCTGGTTCGAACAGTTGCACCCCGACATCAAGCAGGTGGTGTATTGTTTCCACATGCCCGGCTTCCTCTTCATCGCGGGCTACCTGATGAACGTGGGCAAAGCTCCACGCGACTTCTTGCGGACGCTCCTGTGGCTGGCGGTGCCGTACCTCTTCATGGAGAGCGGATACATCGTGATGGCTTCGCTTCTGCCCATCAACGACCACATCGACTGCCTCACCTCATCGGTCTTCTTCGACCGCCTTCTGCTCCATCCCCTCGGCCCGCCCTGGTTCCTCCACGCCTTGATGCTGTGCGAAGCCGCCTATTACATTATTATATATATAATAGGGGAAAGGAGCAAGGAGCAGGAGAAGACATTCTGCCCTGACATTTCTCTTGCCCCTTGCCCCACGCCCCATGCCCCTATCTGCCGAGTCATATTGACTGGCATCGCCTATTACATTCTGGCCGACGGCTTGGGCATCCTGTCCTTTTCCTCAGCCCTTTACTTCCTTGCGGGAGCAGCCCTTCGCCTGAGCGGCACAGACTTCGTGACGTTCTTCCGGCCGACGAAGCTCTCCGTCGTAGTCTTCTTCCTGCTTGCCTGCCTTTCGTACAAACCAACCCAAGCAAGCATGAACGGAGCCTTGATTGCCTATTTCGCCATTTCCTCCCTGCTGGCCTGGCCTCTCCTCAATCTTCCCAAGGAGCAAGGGGCAAGGAGCAAGGGGCAAGAGAAAGAGGAGCAAGGGGCAAGGAGCAAGGGGCAAGAGAAAGAGGAGCAAGGGGCAAGGAGCAAGGGGCAAGAGAATACCAACTACCAGAGCAATCCTCTTGCCTCTTGCCCCTTGCCCCTTGCCCCTAAAAAGAGAGGGCCTCTCCAGGCCCTCCTCTTCTTGGGCCGCAACAGCCTGATGCTCTACGTCTTCTCCCCTATCTTCACGGTTCTTTGCAAGCGACTTGTGCCTCTTCTCCAGTTTGACACGACGGGACTCCTCTTCCTCGTTATCTCTCTGACAATCTGCGTCGCAGGCAGCCTCGCCATAGCTTGGGCGATGGATCGCACAGGCATCGCGCGCTTCTTCTTCGGCAGGAAAGCCATTATGGGCGTTCCGAGAGAATGATTATTGCCGCGGAAAAGATTTTTCTCCCGCTTCCCTTCCGGTAATCCTACACCTACAAAAAACCATCGGCAAAGGCTGAAACAGCCTGGCTGACGGCAAGGGCTGACTGACTCCTTGTGCCATGTTGATTGCTCCTTCATGTAAGAGCAATTGCTCCTACATGTAGAAGCGATTGCTCCTTCATGTAGGAGCAATGAAGGCAACGTGTAGATGCAGACGCGACTTCGTGATGCAGGAAGGAACATCGGCTGCTCTATCGATTGCCGCTCCCTGAGCCGAGGGGCCATTTGCCGGTTCGCGTTGACTGACAACTTGTCCTCCTTTGTCCATCTTTGTCGCTCTTTGTCCTCAAAATGGCCAGCTTCCGCGTTTGGCACGCTTGTTGTCTATCTTGTTAGTGAACAGCGGACGAAGACGAAAGAAAGCGGACGATGTTTAAAAAGAAATGTTTAACTAAAATATAATTAGGAGGTATTGATTATGTTACCAGTAATGTTTAAGAACAGTTGGATGCCGACATTGTTTGAAGATTTCCTGAACACCGATTTCATGCCTCGTGCCAATTGCACGGCACCTGCAGTCAACGTGAAGGAAAGCGAAAACGCCTACACGATGGAACTTGCAGCTCCTGGCATCAAGAAGGAGTACTGCCGCGTAAGCATCAACGACGAGGGCAACCTGGCCATCGCTATCGAAAACAAAGTGGAACACAAGCATGAGGACAAGAGCCACCACTATCTGCGCCGCGAGTTCTCGTACTCCAACTACGAACAGAACTACTCGCTTCCCGACGATGTGGAGCGCGACAAGATCTCTGCTAAGGTCGAGGACGGCATCCTCACCGTTACGATGCCGAAGATGGTCAAGGAGCAGAAGAAACTCGGCAAAGCCATAGAAGTTTCATAAAAAACGGTACAACCACTCAGCGGAACATCTCCGCAAAAGCATCAAAGAGGGTGTGTCATTTGCGACACACCCTCTTTTTTTTTGAACTTTTTTGCTGACGCTTTTATCATTTCGTTATACTTTTAAGGGTAAAACATTCGGTACCGACATAAAATTTCGGTACAAAATGACGGTTCTGCACGAAATGATAAATTTTTGACGCAAATTGATGAGGTTGGATTGCATCAAAAGCCGTAAATTTGTGCAGCACATATAAAGAAAAAGAGTATCCATCAACCATCATTTCACCATATCAACTCAAAATGAATACTTCGCGACACATACTTTCGCTCCTCTTTCTTCTCCTCGTTTTGCCCTTGCGGGCACAGCAGGACATGAGCGATCAGATGAAAAATTATGCCGAGGAATACAGCCAATGCAAAGAGGCCGGCAAGCGATTGCAACTTGCCAACAAGTTCTTTTCCTACTTGCTCGAGGCGGACTACATCGACCAGCCCATCCAGTTCCCTGCCGGGTCGCACATCGACTCGGTGGACGTGAATGTCTATTACTACGTGGCAGAGTGGCACTACAACGAGGGCAACTATCAGACTGCCGCTGACTACTGCCTGCAGGCCACCCGCTGCATGGGCGAGGTGGACGATGCCTCGAAGAGCGATGTCTATGGTCTGCTCGGAGCCGTCTATTTCCGCATGAGTGCCTATGAAAAGGCAGTCGAGGCGCTGAACCGCTGCTACGAGCTGGACAAGAAGGCAAACGACTTCGACCGCATGAGTTCCACCCTGAACAGCATCGCCAGCGTCTTCGTCGCCTCCGGCAAGTCGCAGGAGGCCGAGAAGTACGTCCTGGAAGCCATTGCTGCCAACAGCCTCACCAACAACATCACGCGCAGAGCCGTCCTCTTCGGCACAGCGTCCGAGCTATATCGCTCCTTGGACGAGAAGGACGAAGCATTGGAGTATGCCCAGAAAGCCCTCGAAGCGGAGCGGATGGTTGGCGATAACGCCAAGATAGGCGTGCGGCTCTCGCAGCTGGCAAGTGCGCAGATGGGGCTTTCCAAGTTCAAGGAAGCCCGCCAGTCGCTCTTCGAAGCCATTCCCTTGCTCTACAACAGCGGAAACTTGCACTCATGGGGCATCTGCAAGAACCAGCTGGGCGACATCCTGGCCAACGAAGGAAAGAACGACGAGGCGGCGGCCTGCTACCTCGACGCTGCCATGCTCTTCCTCAAACAGGGAGACATGTACAACGAACTCCATGCTCGCAAGGGACTCTACAAAACGACGAAGGAATCCGCCCCCAACGAGGCCATGATGCACTTAGAACGGGCACAACAGCTGAAAGACTCCATCTACCAGAACACCACCTCAGAGGCCATAGCCAAGTACAATGCCCTCTACGGCAACGACATACTGCAAAAAGAGAATGAGCGCATGGAGCAAAGGAACCGTACTTTTCTGACGACTCTTGTCGCCTCCATTGCTCTGTTGCTCATCCTCTTTAGCTTGGCCTACTTCTCAAACAACCAACGTCACAAGCGCAAGGAACAGAACTACGAGGAACACATCAATACGATAGAGGGCAAGTACAGCAGGATACACAAAGGTTACAAGCATATGATGCGCGAAAAGCTCCTCAATGTCAACAATCTGAGCGAAAAGGACAGGAAGTTCCTGCTGGAGCTGGCCGATTGCACGAGCAAGGAAGTAGAAAAAGGCAACACCGACATCAAGAGTATAGCAAAGGAGATGCGCGTCAGCGTCGCTACCATCCGACGCCGCGTAGGAGAGAGCCTCAAAACCACCCCCAAGGTTTTCATCCTGGACATCCGCATGGACAAAGCAAAAAACCTCTTGATTAACGCCCCAAGCCTCTCCGTTGCCGAAGTGGCAGAGAAGTGCGGATACACGCAAATCTCCAACTTCACCCGGGCTTTCAAGAACTACTTTGACTTGATGCCCTCCGACCTTCGGGCTAAATACGAGACAGAAGACGACCAACAGCAAAGCACATTATAATAAATAAATCCTTATATTCATAACAATTAAACAACAACTACAATGAAAAGACGATTACTTCTGTTCGTGTTCGCCGCTATAGCGGGGACACTGACGGCCCTGGCCGACGACTACATCAAAGTGAGCAACCGAGATATGCCGTTCAACGAGTCGTGGAGCAAGAAATGTAGTTACTTCAATGACTCCGAGAGTGATGGCACCATCAGCTGGGACGCTTCGACCCGCACGCTGACAATGCATAACTTCGAGATAGACAGGTTTAACGACCTAAGTTGGGGGAATAGCCAACTGACCTGCCTCGAGATTAATTCGAGACAAGATGTTACCATCGAACTGAAAGGCAGATCCTATCTTGGCGTCGGCAGAGGGAAAGTGCTTGCTCTGCACGGCAACACGACCTTCACGGGCGACGGCAAACTGTCCTTCTGGAGCAGAGACGGCGATAAATTCAACATCGAGCTTATGGAGGAGAACTTGAATGTAACCGTGGACGGCCCTACATTAGAATTCTGGTATGGTAGCAAAGGCATCCGCGGCAAGAACAACACAGGTTCCTTCCACTTGGAGAGAGGCTTAGTGAAAGGCAGCGTGGGCTATCTGTTCCAGGGAATGAAAAGCGTGACCTTCGACTACGGCTATGGCGTGCAGCAGCCTCATGGCGCCGAGTTCAGCCCGCAACAACATATCATGGTTGACCCTGACGGCAACGATGTCAAAGGCAGTGCTGTTGTACTCGGAGAAATCAAGTACTACGGCTTCAGCATCTGCGGCGTTGAGATTACCGAGAACAACTGCGACCTCATCGATAAAATAGTCTTCGTAAAGAGTGGCGATGTTCATTATGACCCAAGCTCAAACACGCTTTTCTTGGACAATGCCACCATCGTCAACAACAGCAATGTTCCAACCATCGAGAACGCAAGCAACGATGGCCTTGACATTAAACTCAAAGAAAACAATATATTCAAGTTCGAAGGAGAGAAAGAGCGTTGGGCAATGAGTCTGAAAGAAAACACCCAAATTAAGGGTAAATTCAATGACGAAGACTTTCTGCATGTCATAGATGCAGACTATGCCGGCATCCATGTGGGTGCAAACAAGTGTCTAAGACTAGATGGTGTAACGCTCAACATTCCCTATTTGAAGGGCGGCAACATCAATTCTGAACTCCACATAGACTGGGGGGTGACTATAAACGCAACTGGCAACGACAAACTCGGCACTTTGAGTTGGCTCAGAATGACAAACAGCAACTATTACAGTTTAGATGGTTTCATCCCATACCAAGCCGCTGTAGAGTCCACAGCGAGTCAGCCACGCTTCATTTGGAATCGCGATGACAACAGAGCCTCCGGCGTTTATGAGAACCGCAATGAGTTTGCAAAGGGGCCTGTGCATATTGAAACAAACAATGATTGGGATTGCGTAACAATATGCGGCCAACGGGTGATTGCACTCAACAGGGATAATATCGTCAACCAATACATCAAGAGCGGCCGTATCTACTACGACGACGAAGGCCTTCACCTCTGCAATGTAGATTTGGACGACGAAGGTCAAGATGATCCAACCTTGGAATTTAAATGGAGCAAAACCATTTTCCTTGAAGGCACCAATAAAATTAAGTGCAATAATATCGAAGCCATCAAGGCACTCAGAGACTTAACAATACAAAACGACGCGTCCGGTGCTTCGCTGATCATCGAAGGCAGAGACGCAAGGGTGAACACATCGGGCACGCTGAAATTGCTCGATACCAAAGTTACCGCTCCGGAAATCTCTGCGTCGGAACTCGATGTATATGGTTCCTGGCTCAACGTCACCCGAAAGCTGGAAGCCGACAAGGTTAGCCTGGACACGGAAACGGAAATGGTTGTCTCCACGCCTGAAGCCCCTGCTTACTACGACAGCGAAGAGCAACAGATAGTGGCTCCCAAAGGCCCTGTAAGCATCGTGCCAAAGAGTAGCGTCACTGAATATCCTATCTTCTTCCTTGGAGAGCAAGTGACCTCCGCCAATGCTTCCTGCATAATGAACAAGCACATCACGTCGGGATCATTGTCTGTCAAGAAGACGAGCGATGCGTACAACATCGTCATGGACAACTTAGTCGTCTCGTACGATGGGGAGTACCCTATGTTCAATTTCACCTCTACTGACCGCATGAACATCGACGTCAAAGACTGGAACGTATTCAATTTAATGAAAGCCGGTCCCCAAGCACATTTCATTACAGGATACTCGGAGAGCGTCAACATATATGCCGACACCGAGAGGGAGAACTTCCTTGGAGTAATGGGAAGCACCACGACCAATGCCGGTGCCATACTGGTGGGAAACAACAGCTCGCTCAAGTTTAGCAACCGCTATGTCAACTCGGGTGGCAGCTTCAATGCCGTCTTGCCGCGCATCTATGGCATGGGCCGCACATCAACCCTCGTCATTCAGGACCCATACGTCACACTGAACGGAAACAGCCAAGGGACGGTGAACGACGTCAACGTTGAACTGCCAACGGGCAGGGCTGAACTCGACCGCTCAAACCACCTATTCATCGACAACGGCGGCATCTACCTGGACTACGTAATCTACACCGGACAGGTGAAGTTCGTGGGCAAGGGCGAGAGCTACGTCCCTGTTGACGATATCAGGCTTTTCCCACCTATGCTGATGTTCGAAAGGAAGGGGCAGACGGGACAGCTCAAGGCTGATGTCTATCCCGAAGATGCTACGAACAGGAACGTTGTCTGGGTAAGCAACGACGAGACTGTGGCTAAAGTTGATCAAAAAGGTAAAGTCACGGCCGTAGGAAAAGGCCAGGCAATAATCTTTGCCTATTCTGAAGATACTGTCTTTGATATAGAGAATCCCAGCACTTACACCAACGCCTGCGTTGTCCACGTGATCATCCCCGATCCTTACGACATTACGCTCAGCGAGACGGATGTCCTCATCGACCGCGAGAGCGTCGGCGGCTTCTATCTTACGGCTAACCTGACGCCAGACAATGCCGAGACGGACTACTTCGAATGGGAGAGCAGCGACGAGACGCTCGTGACCGTGCTACGCAATAGCGGCAAGACGGCTCTCGTCCGCCGCGTGGGCGACGAAGGACAGGCTACCATCACAGTCAAGACGGCCAACGGACTCTCCGCCAGCTGCAACGTGACGGTCCACTACCCCATCACCCCGATAACCGTGCAGTTCGCACAACGCACTTATACCCTCACAGAGGTGGGCGAACAGCTTAAACTCGAACCCATTGTGACACCCGAGAACTGCGAGAAGCTGAGCTTCGTCTGGAACTGCTACGGCGAAGCTATCAGCCTGAGCAACGACGGTACGGTAACGGCTCTGCGCAACGGTTCGGCCGTCGTGGAATGCTGGGCTTGCTACGACGGACAGCAGTGGGCACCGGGCGAGGTGCGCATCAACGTCGATATTCCTCCCACGCCTGTCATCGCCACCGGCCTGACGCTCTCTCCCGCCAGCTCACCCATCTTCTACTCGCTGGGCGAGAGGCTCATTCTTACACCTGTCTTTACGCCCGAAGACGTGACGAGCGAGGAACTGACGTGGAAGTCGAGCAACGAGAACGTCGCTACTGTCGATGAGAACGGCTTCGTCACTATCGTGGGCTGGGGCGACTGCGACATCACCGCCACAACCACCGACGGCTCGAACCTCAAGGCAAGCCACACCATCAACGCCATCGACCCGTCAACGCTGCCGGAACCTGTCTATGCCACGGGCATCAAGCTTACCGACAACGAAGTGACCCTGATGAGAGGCGAGGAGGCACGTATTGGCGTCACCATCGAACCTGCCAACTACACGGAGAGCGTCATGGTGGAACTCCTTGAGGGCGACCTCAGCATCGCTGAAGCTCGCGAGGAGTGGGACTGGAACACCAACCAGACGAGCATCTACATCCGTAGCGACATGATGTCGGAGCAGTTCGGCGACGTGAAGTATGTAGTACGTCCCAACGCTGTGGATTGGGAGAAGCTTAACGCCATGGGCATCTGGGAAGAACCGAAGGACACGATTACCATCCACGTCCTCGCTCCCATCATCTTCGCCGAGGCATCGCCCGAGGACATCAATATCACCTATCACGTCACGGACATCAACGACAAGACTTGCGAGGTTTACACCCAGAGCAGACCCGGCATGCCGTTTGATCCGCTTGATCCCGACCTCGTTCCGGCCGTCAGCACTACCGCTACGGGCAAGCTCACCGTGCCTGCAAGAGCCAACGGCTACTGGGTGACGAACGTCATGCCGTGCGCCTTCAACCATTGCACCGGCCTGACCGACATCGAGTTCTCCGAGGGCATCGAGAGCATCGGCGACTATGCCTGCTACAGCGCCCTCTTCAGTCTGGAGCGCGTCACGCTGCCTTCCACCATCAAGGAACTGGGCTACAGCTGCTTCTCCGCCAACCCGAGCGACTATGCTACAAGCGAAGACCCCTCCGGCCGCAACTTCATCCGCGAGGTGAACATCAAGAGCTTCACGCCCCCGACGGGTCAGAACGGCAACGACATCTCGATGACCGGCGCCTTCTGGAGCGTGGCTGCCGACGCAGTCCTCTTCGTGCCGACCGGCGCTCTGGCAAACTACAACGTACAGCCCTGGACGGAGTGGTTCTCGCGCATCGAGGAGAAAGCATTCTTCGGGACGCAAGCTCGCAGGCAAGCCAGCGAAGGCCGGTCTCTACATCAATGGAGGCAAGAAGATCGTAGTGAAATAACCCCTCTCGCAAGGAGGGCCTCAGAGTGTCTCGCAGGGCATCGTTTTACGCTCCACGGAGAAAAGCCCGATGCTCCACGGAGAAAAGCCTCACACTCCACGGAGCATAAGCCCACACTCCACGGAGCGTAAAACCCCACCCCCAGCGGCACCCTGAGACCCCGCCTTCAGAAGACAAGTTCTATACATTATATATATAGTTCCACCGGTAATGAAACCTCTGAACGGCCTGCAAGGCCGCTCCCTCGGTAGGATTTGCAATCCGACCGCAAGGAGTAAAGGGATTTGCAAATCCGCCTGAACCGGAACCCTACCTTCTACATTATTAATAACTTTAATTATTAACATTATGAAAAAACGTTTATTGTTTTTCGTGTTCGCCGCTATAGCGGGGACACTGACGGCCCTGGCCGACGATTACATTTGGGTAAGCGGCAAAGAGATGCCGTTCAACAGTTCGTGGTCCCATGACTACACCTACTTCAAAGACAGCAGCAGAGGCACGGTCAGCTGGAACGCTTCGACCCACACGCTGACGCTCGACAACTTCAAGACTTGGAGAGGCTGGGAACTTAACCTCCACACCTCAAGAGACTGCATCAACATCGAATCCAAGCAAGACATCACCATCGAGGTGAAGGGCAATTGCGAATTATCAACACTGGAAGGACAGACATTGGCGCTGCACGGCAACACGACCTTCACGGGCGACGGCAAGCTGCTACTCTCGGACTATGATGACGCAAAACCCTGCATCAACTTGAAGGAGAAGAACCTGACCGTCACCCTGAACGGACCGTCCCTAAAGCTCGACAGCAAAAACGACGGTATCCGAGGAGTGAGCAACACCGGCACATTCCACATGAAGGCCGGCTATGTGGAAGGACAGGTCAAAGGGAAAATAGTGAAAGACCTCAGCTCGGTCATATTTAACTACGGCATGGGCGTGAAGAAAAACCACGGCGCTATGTTCAATCTATCAAGGCATTGCATGGTGGACAAGGACGGCAACGAGATTACCGGAAAGGGAAGTA
This sequence comes from uncultured Bacteroidales bacterium, assembly GCA_902776455.1. Taxonomy (GTDB): domain Bacteria; phylum Bacteroidota; class Bacteroidia; order Bacteroidales; family Bacteroidaceae; genus Physcousia. Next base: position 22,645 of record CACYQI010000037.1, read on the forward strand.
TCGACTTCGGCCCAATCGAGTACTACGGCTTCGCCATCAACGGCACCGATATTACCGAGAACAACTACGACCTCATCAGTACATTCAACAGCGTCCAGAGCGGCCAAGTCAAGTATGATCCCATTGATAATGAACTTTCTCTGTATGAAGTTACCTTGTGCAACCCCAGCATCTATCCCACCATCGACAACCACAGCAATAAGGGGCTGACAATAGGATTCAGGGGGACATGCCGTTTCACGTTTGAAGGCGACAGGGAGCGCGAAGCGATGCGCCTGCGGGAGAATACAACTCTACTCTGCAACGCCTGGTCGAATACCCACACGTCGCTCAACATCGACGAAAGCTTCGCAGGCATCTATGTGAGACCGAACAAAAAGCTGACCGTCAAGAGTCATACCGATGACGGTTTCTTCCTTAACGTGCCCTGGATAGAAGGCGGCAACCGAAACTCCGAATTGATCCTTTCTGATTACATCAGGATAAATGCTTCCGGCAGCAGCGAGGGCACAGTGCGCTCTATCAACGTCGTCAACCAGTCCCATTACCCCGAAGTAGCCGTGGGGTCCAAGGGGGCCATTTATGACGAACCCCGCTTCATCTGGAACGCTGCCCGTGTGCCCGGCGTGTACGAAAGCCAGGAGCAGTTGGCTACAGGCAGCGTGACGCTCAGCACGGAGTACGGCTTGGAATGGTACGACATCTATATATGCGACCATCAGGTAAACGAGCTCAACATGAATCGTATCGTCAACGAGTACTTCGTGAGTGGTTATTGCTATTACAGACCCGGCAACAACACCTTGACAATGGTTGGTGCCAAAATTGAATACAATGGCATAAGCAGCAACCCATTGATACGATGGACCTCGAATTCATTCAGCGAATACAAAATCCGTGTTACTGATGACACCAGTATCTATAATAAGAATGGAAACAAGACCATCTATAGCCCGAAGAATCTAGAAATTCTTGGTGTTGGCTCTTTTGACATATCTGGCGACCTCGATGTGAAAGGGGAACTGGCTGTACGACGCTTCATAAGCTTATATGCAGCAGATAACGTCACCGTTTCATCAATCTACATAGATAACAGCCAATTTTATGCTGACCAGATGAAGAACTATCAGGACGGCAGCTCCTCTGTTCCGGCAACACTCAATGAAGTTATCGTACAAAATGATATTGATGATCTCTCCTCTACCTCTTTTTCCTATTATGACAGCGAGACCAAGAAATTAGTATGTAATGGTCATGTTCGTGCCATACCATCGTTTGGCCTAACTCAAATTGAGGGCGTGAAGTTCTGCGGTCAGGAATTGTATGATGGTTACACTACAGCAAACAAATCCATCAAGCGCGGGTACTTATTGCCAGGTATCTACGAAGAGGATGGCAACTTAGCAGTTGACATTTATATGGATTATGGCTTCCAGTGCGACAATGACTCAAGATACCCCGTGTTTGAAATCAATAACCCAAAGATTAAGAAGGTTAGGCTATACACAGGAATTGGTGATATTGAATTCTGGTGTAGGCAGGGATCTCCATTTATAACAAGCAACGTGGAGGAAACAGTTATTCTAACCAATTTTGGTGTTGAGTCAAGCCTCACCGTCCATGGCGAAGGCGGTCCCAGTGCCGACGGCAGACCCGGTGGTGGTGAAATCATAGTGCCCGCTAACGGCAAACTCATCATCGGAGACAAAGATGATGAGAATACACAAGAGGTTTACCTGCCTCGCATCGTAGGCCAAGGCACTTCGTCGAAGCTCATCATCAACGACCCCTATCTCACCGTGGGCGCCAATGAATCAGGCTCTGTGGCAAACATCAGCGTTGAACTGCCAACGGGCAGGGCTGAACTCGACTGTAGGGACGACCTCGTCCGCATCGGCAACGACGGCATCTACCTCGAAGACCAGTTCTACACCGGACAGGTTAAGTTCGTGAAGAAAGGCGAAGGCTACATCCCTGTTGACGAAGTCCACGTTGACATACACGAACTGAAATTCGACGCGAAGGGGCAGACGGCACAGCTCAGGGCTACAGTCCTGCCCGATAACGCTACGAACAAGAAAGTTTTCTGGAGAAGCGCTGACGAGAAAGTGGCGAAGGTCGATCAGAATGGCAAAGTAACGGTCGTAGGAAAAGGCTTGACAATGGTTGCTGCCATATCTGAGGAAATGGAAAACCCCAACTCTTTCTTAAGCGCTTGCCTCGTCACCGTGGAATTCCCCAAACCTACTGCTGTTACGCTCAGCGAGACGGATGTCCTCATCGACCGCGAGAGCGTCGGCGGCTTCTATCTTACGGCTAACCTGACGCCCAGCAATGCCGAGACGGAATATACTTGGGAGAGCAGCGACGAGACGCTCGTTCAAGTCATCCCAGGCAGCGGAAAGTCGGCTCTCGTCCGCCGCGTAGGCGACGAAGGACAGGCTACCATCACGGTCAAGACAGCCAACGGACTCTCCGCCAGCTGCAACGTGACGGTTCACTACCCCATCACGCCTCAGACCGTAGAGTTCGCAAAGCGCACCTACACCCTTACAGAAGTAGGCGAACAGCTTAAACTTGAACCCATTGTGACACCCGAGAACTGCGAGAAGCTGAGCTTCACCTGGAGCCTCCATGGCGGAGCCATCAGCCTGACCAGCGACGGCACCGTCACGGCTCTGCGCAACGGTTCGGCTGTCGTGGAATGCTGGGCTTGCTACGACGGACAGCAGTGGGCACCGGGCGAAGTACGCATCAACGTCGAGATACCGGCAACGCCTGTCATCGCAACCGGTCTGAAGCTTTCTCCCTCCAGCTCATCGCCCTTCTACTCGCTGGGCGAGAGGCTCATTATGACACCTGACTTTACGCCCGAGGACGTGACGAACCAGCAACTGGTATGGTATTCAACCAACGAGAGCGTCGCTACTGTCGATGAGAACGGCTTCGTCACTATCGTGGGCTGGGGCGACTGTGAGATTACCGCCACAACCACCGACGGCTCGCGCATCACAGCAAGGCAATCCATCACAGCCATCGACCCGTCAACACTGCCAGAACCTGTCTATGCCACGGGCATAAGCATTACAGAAAAAGAAGTGACCCTGATGAGAGGCGAAGAGGCACGCATTGGCGTCACCATCGAACCTGCCAACTACACGGAGAACGTTATGATGGAACCCCTGGAGGGCGACATCAGCATTGCCGAAGTACGCGAAGAGTGGGACTGGAGCACCAACCAGACCAGCATCTACATCCGTAGCCAAGAATGGTCTGAGCAGTTCGGCGACATGAAGTGGGTGATAAGGCCCAGCGCCGTGGATTGGGAGAAACTCAACGCGATGGGCATCTGGGAAGAGCCGAGGGACACGATTACCATCCACGTCCTCGCTCCCATCATCTTCGCCGAGGCATCGCCCGAAGACATCAACATCACCTATCACGTCACGGACATCAACGACAAGACCTGCGAGGTATATCCCATCTACAACGAGTGGGCCTCCGAACCTGACCCGGACCTCGCCGGCGCACCCCTCGTCACTCCTGCTGTCGATGTCACCGCAACGGGCAAGCTCACCGTGCCTGCAAGGGCCAACGGCTACTGGGTGACGGCGGTCAAGGACCGTGCCTTCCAGAAGTGTAGCGGCCTGACTGACATCGAGTTCTCCGAGGGCATCGAGACCATCGGCGACGAAGCCTGCTACCGCCGCCTCTTCAGCCTGGAGCGCGTCACGCTGCCTTCCACCATCAAGGAACTGGGCTACTACTGCTTCTCGGCACACACGAGCGACTACGTGACAAGCGGTCACCCCTCCGGCCGCAACTTCATCCGCGAGGTCAACATCAAGAGCTTCACGCCCCCGACGGGTCAGAACGGCAACGACATCTCGATGACGGGCGCCTTCCAGAGCGTGGCTTCCGACGCAGTCCTCTTCGTGCCGACCGGCGCTCTGGCAAACTACAACGTACAGCCCTGGACGGAGTGGTTCTCGCGCATCGAGGAGAAAGCATTCTTCGGCAGGCAAGCCCACGAAGGCCGGTCTCTACATCAATGGAGGCAAGAAGATTGTTATTTCGAAACCTTAGGGACTTTAGGGACCTTAAGGACCTTAAGGACTTTAGGGACTCTAAGGACTTTAAGGACCTTAAAGACCTTTAAGGATTAGAAAGCCCCAAGGAGCAGGAAACTGTTTCCTTGGGGCTAATTTTTACTCTTGTTGTCCGCTAAATAAGCGCCGAACCAAAGGTCGACGAAGTCAAGGTGCGAGAGCCTATAGACACGGGTGTTGACGCCTGTTCTGGCGGATTTGCAATCCGCCAGATGCGGGTATAGGCATTTGTAATGCCTGCATTATGAGCGTTAGGGGATTGCAAATCCCTTTTCTCCTTACGGTCGGATTGCAAATCCGACCGAACAGGAGCTTACTCTATAGTCTCGAAGAGACGACAGACCACAGACGGGGGTGATGTCCGCCTGCGCCTGAGCGAAGCGAAGAACCCCCGGTAATTGCGCAACAACACAAATAGTCCCGAAGGGACGACAGAGATATATGCAATGTTGTATTAAATAAATTATGTGTTCTGTCGCCCATTCTGGGCTTAGTTTTGTTAATCCACTTGTCCCGGGGGTTCTTCGCTTCGCTCAGGCGCAGGCGGACATCACCCCCGTCTGTGGTCTGTCGCGCCTTCGGCGCTTTTCCCCGGACAGCAATAATTTTGAAATGAGCCTGCTCGCCAGGCGGACATCGTTTTCGTGAAAGGATTAACCATTTTCGGAACTACAATATTTTTCCTTGAAGAAAAAGTTCGAAAACACTATACATCTATACATTAATGCCTGCAAACCCTTTACTGGAAGGGGTTTCGAGGATGTATAGAGCATACAAATCTTCATTCAGCTATACAGCCGTCCCCACTTTTTATGGAGACAAAACGCCTTTAATTGAGTTTATTCTGCTGAATGTCAATTTGTTTCACTATAACACAAAATACTGAAACACTTTGTTTCAGCGGTTGAAACGGATTGTTTCAGCTTGTGAAACAGTTTGTTTCGCCAGCGAAACAAATTGCCAATACGTACAGGCCTTTGTCAAACCACAGTTTACAAGCCGCTGAACGACGTGAAAAAGTGGAGATTTTGGTCAGCTTTCAATGGGTGTATAGCTGGTGTGGGCTGTGAAGTCTCCATACACCTAAGTATTTCTCTGTATATCAGCGTGTAGGGACTGATGGCGTAGAGGCGTATGGGCAAAACGGAAAATACGAATGAGAAAAAGTAACGAAACTCAAGTTTCGCATGTAAGGAAGATATAAGAAGATAAAGGAAGATGTGCCGCTCTTTAGCGGCGAGGCGGAGTACCCCCGTTGTGGTCTGTCGCGCATCGGGCGCTTACTTTACTGACAGCAATCGCTTTGTATATTGTTATCCGCTAAATAAGCAGCTGACAGCAATCGCTCTTGGGGTTCTTGTGGTTTGCGGGGCGAAGACCTACGGGGTGTCGGGTTTCACGCGGAGGATGGTGAGGCCGTCGCGAAGGGGGAGGATGACTTTCTCTACCCGCTGGTCGGCTGCGACGAGGTCGTTGAAGGCTTGTACGCCGCGCGTCTGCAAGTCGCTCTCTCGCGGCTGGTCGAGGACGCGGCCGTACCACAGGGTATTGTCGGCCACGATGAATCCTCCGGGCCGCATCAAGGGCAGAAGCATCTGATAATAAGCCACATACTCGCGCTTGTCGGCATCGATGTAGGCAAAGTCCCACGGCCCGTCCATCTGCGGCACGAGCTGGAGAGCGTCGCCCAAGTGCAGGTGAATCCTGTCGCGATACGGGCTTCCGCCAATCCATTGGCGCAGGAAGTCTTCGTTTTCGTCGAATATCTCGAAGGTGTGCAGCTCGGCATTCGGGGCGAGGCCTTCAGCCATGCACAACGTGGAATAGCCGCTGAAGGTGCCCAGTTCGAGCACTTTCAGCGGCTTAGCCATTTCGATGAGCATCTTGAGCACACGTCCTTGCAGGTGGCCGCTTGCCATCTGTCCGTAGGAGAGCCTCAATTGTGTGTCGCGCCAGAGAGCGTGGAGATAGTCACCCTCGGCATCGATATGACGGAGGATGTACTCGTCGATGGTCATTCTGCCTTGCTACGGGCGGCGTTGTCTATGAGGGCCTCGATGGCGAGGCGGTAGCTGTCGAGTCCGAACCCGCCCACGAAGCCCATGCAACCCGGGCTGATGATGGAGCGGCGACGGAACTCTTCGCGCTGATAGACGTTGCTGATGTGCACCTCGACGGTGGGGGTGCTGACGCTGCGGAGGGCGTCGAGGATGGCGATGCTGGTGTGCGTGTAGGCACCGGCATTGAGGACGATGCCGTCGCGGTCGAAACCTACCTCGTGAATTTTGTTGATGATTTCGCCCTCCAGGTTGCTCTGGAAGTAGTCGATGCGTACCTTCGGAAAGCGTGCGCGCAGTTCCTTCAGGTAGTCTTCCCATGCCCGCTTGCCGTAGATTTCAGGCTCGCGAACGCCCAAAAGGTTAAGATTTGGGCCGTTGATAATTTGGATTCTCATAATAAAACTGTATCTTTGTGCTCGAAAAGCGTTGGTTTCTGCTACAAAGGTAGTAAAAAGATTAAAGATTAAAGATTAAAGATTAAAGTTTTTTTCCTTAACTGGCGATTTTTCCAGTTCAAGGCTCGGAATGGGAACTATGAAATACGAACTGACCAATACGGGCGTTGTAGGCAACGCCATCTTGCGACGCTACTTCCAATACTTGCGCATGGAGCGCTCGTACACACCCAACACGCTGGATGCCTACCTCAAGGACTTGCAGAAGCTGCTGAACTACTATGCCGACGAGGGCATCGACTTCCGCAGCGTGACGCTGGAGCAGCTGGACCGCTTTGCAAAGACCTTGCAGGAGGTGGGCATCGGGCCGCGCTCGGTGGCACGCATCCTGAGCGGCGTCCGCTCCTTCTATCGCTTCCTGACCCTCGAGAAGGAGGTGGAGACCGACCCTACCGAGCTGCTCGAGAGTCCGAAGATAGGCAAGCACTTGCCCGAGGTGCTGAGCCTGCCGGAGATTGATGCCATCGAGGCTGCCATCGACCTGAGCAAGCCCGAAGGCGTGCGCGACCTCGCCATCATCGAGGTGCTGTTCAGCTGCGGACTGCGCATCAGCGAGCTGACGGGCCTGAAGCTGAGCGAGTTGTACCTGGAGGAAGGCTACATCCGTGTTCACGGCAAGGGGCGAAAGGAGCGGCTGGTGCCCATCGGCGAGAACGCCATCGAGCGGCTGCGCCAATGGTTCGTGGTGCGCCAAGGCATTACGGTCAAGCCGGGCGAGGAGGACTTCGTCTTCGTCTCGCTGAGGCGCGGCAAGCGTCTGAGCCGCATCTCGCTCTTCGTCTATATCAAGGACTACGCCGAGAAGGCAGGCATCAGGAAAAACATCAGCCCGCACACCTTCCGCCACAGCTTCGCCACGCAGCTCCTGGAGGGCGGTGCCAACCTGCGAGCCATACAGGCGATGCTCGGCCACGAGGACATCGGCACCACCGAAATCTACATGCACATCGACAAGAGCCACCTGCGGCAGGAAATTCTGGAGCATCATCCGCGAAACATCAAAAGCCAGGAGTAAGGTTCGCGAGGCATGGTCTAAGCCCGAAAAATCCTGACATGATTTTGAACCTCAGCAGGGAGAGAAACCCGATGCTGCACGCCTTGATTTCCGACACTCCACGTTGAGTAAGCCAACTCTCCACGTTGTATCGTCTCACACTCCCTGCTGTCTTCACCGCCTCGGCATGCAGTTTTTTCGCCAAAACTATGTACCGTTTGACGGCACTGAGTGCCGTCCTACCACTTTCTTAACTCCCCTTGGCAAAACGTCCCTTTCCAACCCGTTGATTATCAGCAGCGATTAAAAATACGGCCATTTTCCGCATCAAGTGGACCAAAGTGCCACAGACGCGAAAAAAGGCCGTCAGAGCGCGTCGGAATGCGAAAAGTTTTTACAGATACTGCTGGGATGAAGGTAATTTCCAACCCGGCAAGCTATGAAATGATTTATTGCTGTCGGGGGAAAAGCGCCGAAGGCGCGACAGACCACAGACGGGGGTGTTCTATCGTCCCAGTACGGTCGGATTTGCAATCCGACCGTAAGGAGAAAAGGGATTTGCAATCCCCTAACGCTCATAATGCAGGCATTACAAATGCCTAAACCCGCATCTGGCGGATTGCAAATCCGCCAGAACAGGCGTCAACACCCGTGTCTATAGGCTCTCGCACCTCTGATTTTTGTCACCCTCTTTGCCCGCCGCGGACTGCACCCCGCTTTTGCGTCGCAGAAGACATGCTTTTCCACTTTCTTACGCCTCAGATACTTCCCGATTGTTGCATATTGAAAGAAAAATGTGCCCACACACACTTTTTTTCGTTACTTTTCATTGCACTTTGAAAAATAATTGCTAATTTTGTTGTCAATTTAACAACATATAAAGAAACATACCATGTTAAAAGTAGATGAATTAGACAAACAGATTCTTGAAATGATTTCCTGCAACGCCCGACTGCCCTTCAAGGATGTGGCCAACGAATGTGGCGTGAGCCGTGCCGCCGTACACCAGCGCGTGCAACACCTCATCGATGCAGGCGTCATCGTCGGCTCCGGCTTCCACGTCAACCCTGCCAGCCTCGGCTACAGCACCTGCACCTACGTCGGCATCACGCTCGAGAAAGGCTCCATGTACAAACGCGTCGTGGAGGAATTCGAGAAGATACCCGAGATTGTGGAATGCCACTTCACGACCGGCCCCTACACCATGCTCGTCAAGCTCTATGCACGCGACAACGCCCACCTCATGACGTTGCTCAACGACTACCTGCAGGAGATCGACGGCGTAGTCTCTACCGAAACACTCATCTCCCTCAAGCAGAGCATCAAGAAGGAAGTGCCCATCGGCGCCCAACACCCCGAAACCAAGCCCATTTCCCTCGAAGAAGCATAAGGACTCTAAAGACCCTAAGGACCCTAAGGACCTTAAAGACCTTAAGGACTTTATAGCCAAGTTTTAAGGAGAAGACTATGAGAAGAACCTATTTGCTCATCCTGTCTGCTATGGCGGTGCTTTGCATGAGCGCTGCCGCACCAGCCGGGACGGGGACGTACTACAAGGCTGCCGACGGAAAGAAAGGAGCTGCCCTGAAGTCCGCCCTGCGCGACATCGTCCAGACCACAACGGAGCTGAACTACGGCGAACTGTGGGAGTGCTTCAGGACAACAGACAAGCGCAGCGACGGCAAGGTGTGGGACATGTACTCGAACAAGACCAACTATGTGTTCGGAAGCTCGGCCCAAGGCGCCAACTACTCGGGCGAAGGCGACAGCTACAACCGCGAGCACTCGTTCCCGCAGAGCTGGTTCGGCGGAAGCATCAAGCCGATGTACACCGACCTGCACCACATGTACCCGACCGACGGCTTCGTGAACAACCAGCGAGGCAACCTGCCCTTCGGCGAAGTGGCAAGCCCGACGTACTCCTCAGCAGGCGGATTCAGCAAAGTAGGCTACTGCTCCTACAGCGGCTACACGGGCAAAGTGTTCGAGCCTAACGACGAATACAAGGGCGACTTCGCGCGTACATACTTCTATATGGTGACGCGCTACGAGGAGAAGCTCTCCGACTGGTATCAGAAGAACAGCGAGTCGAGAGCCACAATCGACGGCAGCGCCTATCCTGCCTTTACCTCCTGGCAGCTGAAGATGCTGCTGGAATGGGCCGCAGCCGACCCTGTAAGCCAGAAAGAAGTAGCCCGCAACAACGCAGTCAAGACGCTTCAAGGCAATCGCAACCCCTTCATCGACTATCCCGGACTGGAGCAGTACATCTGGGGCAGCAAGAAGGCCGACGCCTTCAGCTACGACAACTACGTGCAGCCCGACGGCAGCAGTAGCGGCAGCGGCGAAGACAATGGCGACGACCCAGACCCCATTGGCGACCAGACAACAGCCGGAACCTACCGACTGACGATAACGGCAGACGACTTCAACACGACGAGCTATGCCGCCAACAACAACGAGAAGACCTCCACGGCCTTCTGTACGACCGACGAGACAAAGACCTTCGAAGTGAAATGGACCTCATATCAGGTATTTAAGAGTGGTGGCATGCAGTGGCAGAAGAACGCCGGCTGCATCTACAACACCACAGACTTGGGCACGATAGGAAACGTGACGATAACCTCTTCCGCAGGCACTTTCACCACCTACTACGGGACGTCGGCAAGGCCATCGTCTTCGATGACGGCCGGCGGCGGCTTCTTCCAAATCAAGGTTGGCAGCGCTACGGGCAAGACATCGAAGATAGAGATAGTCTTCACCATAGCAGGAGGCGACACGCCCGGCCCTGGTCCCGGTCCCGGCCCTGGTCCCGACCCTGGTCCCGACCCGACGCCCGACACATACGGATGGGTGGAAACTCCCATAGGCAACATCACGGCTACGGACGTCTTCGTCATCGTCGGAACACATTCTCAAGGGACATTCGCCCTTCCCAATGAGGGGAAATCGAAGCCGGAAGCCGTGCCTGTCACGATAGAAGACAGCAAACTGACAAGCGAGGTGACGGACAACCTGCTGTGGAACATCGGTTCCAACGATGCCGGCGGCTACATATTCTACCCGAATGGCAGCACGACAAAATGGCTGTTCTGCAACACGACAGCCAGCAGCTCAGACAACGAGAACCTGCGCGTCGGGACTGGAAGCAGAAGGGTGTTCGAGATAAGCGAAGAAGGCTACCTCGTGACCCGCGACTCCTATACCCCCCGCTATGCTTGTGTATATTGCGGATTGGAATGGCGCGGATACATCAAGAGCGTCCTTAAAGAGACGACCATCAAGTTCTACAAGCGCATCGCTCAAGACGAAGACGGCCTCACACTCATTCGCTCTCAGAGGAAGGGAACTGTTTTCAACCTTGCCGGACAACAAATGGTTAACGGCCAATCAGTAAAGGGTACATTACCCAAGGGCATCTACATCGTCGATGGCAAGAAGAGAGTCATTGGCAAAAGGTAAGCTATGGAGATAACAATTGAGAATACCGAAGGCCTTGCAGCAGCCGCGCGGCAGTTTGTCGAGGCAATGGGCGAGCGACGCATCTTTGCTTTCTATGGCAAAATGGGTGCCGGCAAGACCACCTTCATCAAGGCCATTTGCGAAGCGCTGGGTGTGGAGGATGTCGTAACATCCCCCACCTTTGCCATTGTCAACGAGTATGGAGCGGACGGAGCATTCGATAGGGTTTATCACTTCGACTTCTACCGCATCAAGAACTTGCGGGAGGCTTACGACATCGGCTGCGAAGAATACTTCTACAGCGGCTGCCCTTGCTTCATCGAGTGGCCAGAGCTCGTAGAGGAACTCCTGCCCGAGAACACAGTCAACGTTAGCATCGAAGTGCGCGACGACGAGTCACGCCTTGTCAAAATAGCTTAAGGACTTTAGGGACCTTAAGGACCTTAGGGACTTTAAAGACTTTAGGGACCTTAAGGACTTTAGGGACCCTAAGGACCTTAAGGACTTTAAAGACCTTAGAGACCTTAAGGTCATTTAGGGTCTAAAACAGCACTTTCTTTCCGTTCACAATGTAGATGCCTTTTGGCAATTTACCATTAACTGGTTTAGCATTTACCTTTTGACCGGCAAGGTTGCAGATTGAATGGTCAATGGGGAATAGGGAATGGTCAATGGCTTCGATGCCTGTGGCTTCTTCGTCAATGTCGAGGTAGATGCCGGCGGGTTTGATGTTGCTGCCGCTCAAGTCGAGATAGCCCTTGCCCTTTGCGATAGAAGTGCCTGCTTTAACAGGGAAGAAGCCCGACACGCCGTCCTGCTCGGCTATGCAGTAAATGCTGTTCTCCTGCGTTACGGACAAGGAGGCTGTGGTAGCCTTCAGCATGTTGCCTTCGAGGGATGCAGCGGTTTGCGTGACAGGTATCTGATAGGTGCCTGCTCCTCCATCGGAGCGGACGACGACAGCCTCGTCGGCCGGCACGACGGTCACTTCCTCGGCATGTGCAAACGACGCGTTGCCTTCCACAATTCCCACTATCTTATAGGCTTTGACGTTGGTCGAGCTGAAATCGACGTTGTGCCCTGGAGCCACGAAGGTATGCCATTTGTCGCTCGTGAGCTTGCAGGGAGCGCTTGTGCCCTCGGTGCGAAGGATGCCGCAGTCGAAGTAGGCACCGCCCCAGTTCTGCTGTATCATGATGGCCAGAACGTTACGTCCCACCTTCAGCTTGCTTGAAGCAATGCTTGTGACGCCGTAGTTGTTGAAGTCTGAGCTCCATCCATTGGCGCTCGTCAGCAGGGAGCCGTTGAGATAGACCTTGAAGTCGTCGTCGTGGTAATAGTAGAACCTGTAATTGTCGATAGTGGGGTCGTGGTCGATGGTGAACTCGCGACGAATGAAGAGGACGTTGTACGTGCCGTCCCACTGCGAGTAGTAGGGAGCGCCGGTGCCTGCCGAAGCTGTGGGGAACTGCTTCGTCTCCCATTTCGAGTCGTTGTACTTTTCGGTGTTCCAACCTGCTGGACCCACCACACCGTCGAGCTGCGAAGCGGCATTGCTGTCTTCGCCGCCGGGCTGAGAGGGTCCTTCTCTGCGCAGGAACTTAGCCTCCCACATCATCTCCCGTCCGCGGGGAGCGACGTAGAGGTTGCCGGAAGCATCGTAGATGGGGTCGCCCTGCTTGGACATCGTATAGCGGAAGTTGTGGTTGATAATCTCTTTGGTGAGGCTCAGACCGTAGTAGCCGCTGCCGTCGCCATCGCAGCAGAAGTCCATGAAGACCAGTCCGGCGGGGCCGTTGTAGTTGCCCGAGGCGAGAAGCTGCTGCAGGTAGGGGTTGGTAGTCTTAGCGTTGTTCTGACAGGCAGAGTTGGTGGCAGTGCCACTATAGCCGGAGGTTTCGTTGACGACCCACGTATAGCTGTACCCGCCAGCGAGTTGGCTACTGCGAGTCAGCATGTCGCGTATAGCTTGCTTCTTCGTGTTGATGTCGGAATACTCATAGTGGTCCTGCACCCACCACGGGCACTTGTACGTGCCGGGACCGAAGCAATGGCCGCCAAGCATGTCGTTGATGTTGGAGCGATTGTTGCTCAAGTCAACGGTCCGGCCGCCGTATATGGGTTCGTTGTAAGCGTCGCGGCTGATGAAGAGTATCTTGCCGCGCGCCTCGCCGACAGTGAGGTTAGGACGGAAGTTCACGAGGTAGTCCTTGAAGGAGGCAAGGCTTGTCTGCAACATGGAACCGAAGCTCGAGTTGCTGTCGTCGGCTTCCACCTCATGCCGGATGAGCACGACGCAGAACTCGGTGGGGTGCGCCGTGACGTAGTCGCGGAGTTGTCCCATCACGGTGTTGAAGTCGAAGCTTGTGACAAGGATGCCGTGACAGATGGTCAGCTTGCCGTTCTTCACGGCAGGACGCAGGTCGAAGAGCCTTGCTCCCAGGGGCAACATCTGCTGCACCGATTTGGTCTGGTCTTTACCCGAAACCATCGCGGCAATGGCGCTTGTGCCCGAGAACGAACTTGTGCAGGCATCGTGGGCGCCGGGGATGGAGAGCTGGCAGACGAAAGCGTTGTCGTCGAGCTGCGACATCCAGTTCTCATAGTCACTCACCTGTGCCATCAAACGGCAAAAAGGTGAAGAAACAAGAAGAGTCAAAAGTAGGAATACCTTTTTCATAAAGCAAAATGTTATGTTACCCGATGCAAAAATAGCGAATTTCTGCATACGATGCAAGGAAAAAGGCCGTTATTTGTTGTAAAAGTGTCATTTCCGCAGTCGTTGGCAGTCGCAGTCGGGCAGTTTTTCCCGCTGTACCTTGCGATTTTGCATGAAGAACGCATGAACCCCGTCCCCTACGGCAATCTTTGTTCGCACGGCTCTGAGCGGGCGAAGTTTAACCTTCTTAGAGGCAGTGAGATATGTGGAGACAAAAACAAAGCGACTGCGGGAAGAGCAAGAGGCGCCACAGGGCACCATTTCACACTCCACGGAGAATCGGCTCACACTCCACGGAGCATCGGCTTACACTCCACGGAGCATCGGGCTACACTCCACGGAGCATCGGGCTACACTCCACGGAGCGTAAAACGACCCCTTGCAGGGAGGTGTTTCAACCACCCTTTTCCTCCCCTTCGAGGAATGGGTTTCACAATATTGGTGTCCATGGAAAATCCAGAGCGCCTCTGCTTATGCGCCTATTATTCAGCTTTCCTAACGAAAAGCAACTCATGGGGGCTTATCTTAAGTCTCGAAGAGACGAAAGACCACAGACGGGGGTGATTTCCGGACACTAATAGTTTCACAAGAACTTTCCGCTTCTTTCTTCAGGTAGCCCCAGCCGCAAGGGAGAGGACACAGTCGCTTCCGGAAGGTGCGTAAGAACACTCCGCCCCCTGCCACGAGGTGCAGCAGAGGGCGGACAATAACATAGGAAGCTGTGCTTATTGCTTAGCCATGATTTCCAGCACGGCTACGAAGTCGGCGATGTCAACCTTGCCGTCGCCGTTGAGGTCTGCCTCGGCATCATTTCCGTCGCGAGCCATGACTTCGAGTACAGCCACAGCATCGGCGATGTCAACCTTGCCGTCGCGGTTCAGGTCGCCGTCGATGCCGAAGCCGCAGAACTGGGCGTAGTCGCCGCGCTCCACTTGCCATTGGAGCAGAGGCCAACCGAGACCGATGGTACCGTCCTCGTGCCAGCCTTCCCACTTCCAGGCGATGTCGCTGATTTCGGCCTGGTTCTGTATGCCGTAGAAGAGGAAGTTCTGCGTGCTGCAACCTTGCGTGTCGGCAATGGCCATCGTAGCTGTGCTGCCGTTAGCCTTGCCTGCGGAGTAGCTGTTGATGATGGTGAGAGCCGGGTTGCCCATGCCGATGAAGTCGCCCAGCGTGCCTTCGCCGCTGACAGCTGCGTTGGCATAGACGTTGGTGACAGTAGCTTCGGCCGTGATGCCTGCAAGGGCACCGCCGTAGCCGTTAGCCACAAGCTTGCCGTTCACATAGCATCCGTCCACGATGGCTGCGCCGTCTTCCGAGCCAAGCTGACCAGCCAGGATGCCTGCACTCTGTGACTTGCTGCCATCCACCTGTGCGCCAAAGAAGCCAAGGTTCTTCACCTCGCCCACAAGCGTGCCGAAGAAGCCTGTCTCATACTCATTGGCCGCCTCTACGCTCAGGTTCTTGATGATGTGTTTGTTGCCGTCCAGCACGATGGCCTTGCCGTAGCCTTCGTCGTAGCTGTTGCAGTAGAAGGTACTGTTGAGTGGCCACCAGCCTTCGCCCTTCATGTCGATGTCGGCCATGAGCTTAGCGTAGGTGGTACTGCCGTCGGCCATGCGGTCGCGAAGGCTCTGCAGGTCCTGTTTGTTGGCTATCTGCAAGGGGTTGCTCTCGGTGCCGTTGCCCTTCGTCTCGAGCAAGGTAGCCTTCATGGAAGCCTTGTCCATGTCGAACTCGATGAGGTACTTGCCGGCAGGCGAGATGCGCCAAGTGCGGTCCAGTCCACGCACGAGGTCGGTCACTTCCTCCCCGCTCTTGATTTCGAGATACTGTTCCTCGCTGCCGTAGCGGGCTTCCGTCCAGCTGCCACGCGTCGTTTGGCTGAAGTTCACCATCTCGTCGGTACTGCGGCAAGCCATGATGCCGAAGGAGGAGAAGGAATTGGAGTTGTCGTTCACGAGGTCAACCACGCCGACATACTTGCCGCCTCCTACGTGCTGCAAGGGCACTTGCTCGTCGTTCTTCCAGCGCATCAGGCTGCCTTGACGGTTGTTGAGCGTACCCGTCACGAAGACGGCATTGTCCCACATGTATTCGTCCTGAAGGTCGAAGTCAACAGTCATCGCGTCGAGGTCGAGCACGATGTTGTAGGTGCCGTTCAGTGCCTGGAAGTCGCTGCCACCCTCCTGCACGTCGAAGTGCTGACGGCCGGGAGTGATGAAGTTGCGGTTCGGGTTGGCACTCTTATAGATAGTGTTGATGCGACGGAAGTAGAGGCCGGCACGCTGGTCGGCATTGGTGCGACGGCTACGGTCCTGCAAGGTGACGGTGCCCACGAACTTGCCGTCGGCATTCTTCACGAGCGGATAGAGCGAACACATCTGGTTGTACTGCCATTCGCCGTTCATGCTGTTCTCGTCGTAAAGGTCGCCCTGGACATAGACAACGCCGCCGATGATGGGATTCTCCATCAAGTCGGCAATCTTCTGCTCTGCCTGTTCGTCGGTCAGGGTGCCATCGACAATGGCGGGTTCCAGTTCGTCGTAGATGGCATACATATCGTCCTGAAGCTGACCGCCTTCGAGGCCTTCGGCCATGTCGGCAGCAAACTGTGCCAACTCGAGCAGACGCTTATAGACGTCGGCACTGGCAGGAATGGCGGCAAACTCGGCGTTGATTTCCTCGATGAGCTGCATCTGCTTGTCCTTGTCTGCAGTCTTTGCTTCGGCTATCTTACCCCGAATGGCATCGAGATGCGACTGGCTGATGTAGTATTCCTGTTCTACGCGCTGCAGGTCGATAAGCTCTATGCGCTCGCTGTACTGGTTGAGGATTTCTTCGATGGCTTTGCTGCTCTGTCCGAGGAAAGTAAGGCGGAAGTTGCTCCAAATGGTCAGGTTCTTGTTGTGCCAAGGCGTACCGGTGCTTCGGATGCCGATGCTGAGCTTGCCGCCCTTGACGATGCCATAGACAGTCTGCTCGTAGCGCCCGCCATTGAAGGCGAAGCTGGCGGTATAGACGTTGTCGGGCACGAAACCTTCCTCGGTGTCTATATCGACGCTGCCTGTCTGCTCGCCGTTATGCGGAGCCGTCTCGTCCTCGGTAGCATCGTAGCGGCAGTTCACGCCGTTCTGAGCTGTGGCGTAGCTTACCTGGTCGGCATAGACGCTCAGCACGGGAGCCGCGAACTCGCCCACAAAGAGCTGTGCCGGAATGATGTCGGTGCCGTCGAAGAGACCTTCGTGGCCTGCACCGGGACGATAGAAGGCCTGAGCCGTAAGGGCATAGATGCCGTCGGAGAGGCCTGTAAGCTCTTGGCTGACGTCGAACGCCATGTTGTAGGCAGCAGCCACGGGAACAATGTCGGTGAAGCCGCCGTTGTGAACCATATTGTAGCCGTCCCCGGTGCGTCCTTCAGTGACGGTCCAGCCGTTCCAGGGCGTTGCGTCGTTGAACTTGGGATTGACTATGAGGGAAGTCAGGTCGGAACCTTCTGCAGCACTGTTCAGTATGGCCTGCTGCAGCAACTGGCGTGCAAAGACGGCCTCGGCAGCAAGCTGGTCGGCATCGAGCAGGCGGTTCTCCTTGATATAAAGATACGTACCGTTGGGGAAGTCGTCGGACGGCTCTTCATCTTGCGTCAAGTAAGTCTCCAGCTTGTCGGCATCCTCGCCTTGAAGGTCGTCGCGGCTTGCCCACTCCTCATTGATGGCATCGATGGCAGCAAAGAAGGTTTCGTAGGCAGCTACGCTGAGCTTAATCTGGTCGGGCAGGCGGCTGGCCTGGTCGGCAGCATCGAGAATGGCCTCAACCTCAGTGAGCTTCGCTGCATCCTCCACTACTTTGCGGTAAGCTTCCTTCAGTGTTTCCAGACCAAGCACTTCGCTCAAGTCCTGTGCATCGTCCTCTATCTGCTTTGCAATAAGGGCGTAGGCAGCGGCATCGTTGCCCACGTACTCGATGCGGACGCGGTCGATGACGCTCCAGGCTTTGGCGGTGTTGATCTGATTGGTAAGACCTATGCGCAATGTGCCGTCGGTAACGGCCAGATAGAGCGGGCTGTTCCAGTAGTGACCCTTGCCCATATAGACAGCAGCGCCGGCAGTCGTAGCGGGAACATATTCGTCGGAGGGAAGCTGCACTTCGCCCACGCCGCCGTTCATCGGCACGTCCTTGCCGTCGGCCGTAATGTCCACGAGTCGGCGGGCCTGTCGCTTACCAGCACTCTCGGCATAATAGTAGGTGTTGCGCATCATGTCCTCTTCGTAGTTCTCATAGTCTTCGCTGTCGAGAGCGGCTGCACGACTGAATCCTTGCAAACGGAGCTTATAGACGCCGTTCTCAAGGTCGGTGATGTCCTGATGCGTGTCGAAGGTCTTGCCTGCCTGCTCTGCTACGCCATTGCTTACAGCAAACTCGTTGCCTGTCCAGAAGTTGCTGTCGTTGGTGAAGTTGGCGTTCTTGATGATGGCAAGGAAGCCAGTGTAGCTTGGATCCTCCTGCCCGCAGACGGAGCAGAAGCCGTCAACGAACTTATGGTCAGGAATGACGACCTCGTTGTTATTGGAATAGGTCATGCCCGACGGGTCAACTGTGCCGTCGCAAAGCATCTTGCCCTTGGGGAAGACCTGTGCATGTCCGTTGGAGAAAGGCAAGGGTTGGTCGTCCACCTCAGAACCATTGTCGAGGTTCTGATACCACGCGATGCTCGTCTGGTCGCCGTTGAGCTTGTAGCAGAGCGTGCCGTCCATAATCTCATCGTAAGAGATGAGAGCCACCTGCTGCTCAACCTCGCTGGTGCAATAGTTGTTAGAGAGATGTCCGTCGGTGACGCGTGCGAAGTAAAGGCCTTTGCTTTCGCTGTAGCCGCTTACTTCGCTGCAGCTCCAGCAGTTGTTGATGGTAGCCTTGCCACCGCCGCCACCCCATCCGACGAGAGCTGCTGCATCGCTGCTGCCTTCGATGGCACCTGTCGAGAAGCAGTTCTCGATGAGGAGCGTCGTCTGGCTGCCAGTGTTACCGCCGAAGATGCCTGCTGCTTGAACACCAGTGGCATAGACATTGCCCATGTTGCCAAGGTTGCGAAGCGTGACGTTGCCTGCCATCTGGTAGGCGCCGCCCACGAAGGCTACACATTCACCCTGCGCGCTGATGGAGCAGGTCTCGTCGAGCAAGAGATTCTCGATGAGTGCGCCATTGCCGCAACGTCCGATGAAGCCTACATAGTTGCCGTAGTAATTGACGTGCAGTTCGCTGATGCGATGCTGCTGGCCGTCGAAGTGTCCGCGATAGGGATTGGTGCCGTTGCCGATAGGCTCGAACATGTCGCTGTAGTCGGTCATGTCAATATCGTTGGCAAGGCGTGCATTCCAGTCAGCCTTACCGAACTCGTTGACCATGCGAGAGAACCAGTACCCTCGAGGGGAGCATAGTCGAGCTGCGGGTTGCCACAATTGATGCAGAAGCCGTCCTCGAACTCATGAGGAGGAATTGTGCCGCTCGGAGAGTTGCTGTAGCCACTGACTTCAAGAGGTGTACCGTCGCAGTTGAGTTCTCCACCTGCATAAACCTGACCTCCCTCTATATAATAAGGTACAGGATAAGCATCGGTGTCAAGGCGTTGATACCATGTGATGTTTGTCTGGTCGCCATTGAGCAAGAAGCAAAGCTCACCGCCTTCGAGAGGCTCGTCGGTCAGCCAGTCACCATCTGTGCCTTGGTGGCCTGCGCCCTGATCGTCGAACTCACTGAAGTCGTAGCAGTTCGTCATCGTCAATGTATTAGGTTCGAAGCGGATGAGCTGGCAGTACCAACTGAACTTGTTGCCAGCCATATCAGCGCCATTAATGGTGCCGAGGTTGATACAATTCGTCATAGAACTGCCTCCCTTGTTAATCCACGAGCAGAAAGCTGTGGCGGGTGCGCCTGTAATCTCGCCTGTGTTAAGGCAGTTCTTCAGTTGAATCGTAGGATAGCCACTCTGGCCCACGCCGAGGATGCCGGCAGCAGAACCTGTGGTGGCTGTAACAGTTGCTTCGTTCACACAGTTTTCGATAATGAGAGGTGAGCCTGCATCAACCTGTGCTGCACCAACAAGGCCGCCGATGCCGGACGGACCGGTCACAGAACAACTGCTGTCGATGATGAGGTTGCGGATGACTGTTGCGCCGCGAATGACACCGAAGAAGCCTTGGAAGTTACTGGTGCCGTCAATAATCATGCCTTTGATGCGGTGGCCTTGTCCGTCGAAGGTGCCGTTGTATTTGTAAGTAGTGTTGAGGCCGATGGGTGTATGAGCATTTACTGTGCCTTGATAGTCAATGTCGGCTGTCAACATTCCTTTGATAGTGACCATATGCGCATCGTTGACCATTGCAGCGAACCACTCGACGTCAGCCACGCTGCCCAGCTCGTAGAAGCCGTCGGCATTGGGCGTGAGGTGGTCCGTCATGAGGTTGCCGCAGACGGAGCACCAGCCATCGACGTCGTTGTGCTTGGGAGCCGGTGTCGTGTTGCTGTTGCTGTAGGAAACGTCGCCTATGGCAACGCCTGCGCAGTTCACTTCGCCCACGGCATAGACCTGCCCGTGTGTACTGAAGGGCAAGGGGATGTTGTCTGTGCCCAGCGTCTGATACCAGTTGATGGTGCTCTGGTCTCCGTTTGCCTTGAAGCAGAGTTCGCCGCTTGCCACCTGGTCATAAGTGATATAGGTGCAGCCGCTTGGTGCAGAAGCCGCATCAGCATCCTGTTGCAGGCAGTAGCAATTGGTGAATGAGGCACGGTCTGCGGGGTTGCCCCACGAGAAGGTGTTCATCGTTTCTGCTTCCTCAATGGAGATGCAGTTAGTGTAAGAGACGGACTTTCCGCCTGTCACCCATCCCACGAAGCCGTGGTTGTAGCCTTGATTGCCCTTCACCTTGATGGCGGAGATGCAGTTAAGGAAGGTGGCGTTGCGTGAAGCGTAGCCGATGAAGCCTGCGTTGGAGGCATTGGCGTCGTAGTCCACATCGATGTTGACAATGCTTACCACGTTCTCAAACTTCGCGTTGTCGCTCCAGTTCCATGCGGCAAGTGCGGCGCAGTTCTTGAATGAGGCGCGGATGCTGCCGCCCACGATGAGGTTCTTCACGGTGCCGGCGAAGTTGTAGAACATGCCGGTCTGCTTCCCTTGGAAGTCGTAGTTGAGCGTGATGGCGTGCCCTGCGCCATCGAAGGTGCCGCTGTACGACGTGGTGTTCGTACAGAGCATGAAGTCGAGGCCCTCGATGTCGTTGGTCAGCACGACGTCCGTACTCTCGTAGCCTGCCATTTCTGTCCAGGCTTGGAGGTCGGACTTGCTGCCGATGAGGTACGCACCGTTCTCGTTCTGCTGCAGGTCTGCCCATGCAGTCTGCCCTGCGAGCAACAACGTGCAGGCAAGGGCCAAAGAGTAAAGTTTACGTTTCATGTTGAGATAATTTAGTTGGTTAAACTGAGTGTTCTGAGTTATCGGAGGTTTCGGAGTGCTCGGAGTGTTCTGAATGTCCTGAGTATTCTGAGTTATGAGGGCTTTAGCGCACGACTATCTTTCGCGCGTTCCTTATATATATGCCCTTTGGCAGATGGCTGTCCGGCACTCTACGGCCGCTGAGGTCGTAGGTGTCATGGGCCTCATAGGGCTTAAGGGTCTCATAAGATGCCAAGGGGAGACGGATGGCATCGGGGTCGTCTGCGGAGATACGTTCTATGCGGAAGTAATCGACCCTGAACTTGCCTGTGCGGTTGGCGCCAACAGGCTGAGTGCCATCGCCTTTGAGGGAGCCGGAACGGACGCCGATGGTGAGGTCTTCGCCCTGTTCGACGGTGACGCAGACGCTGAGTTCCTGCATCGATTTCCCATCGACGGCTTCGCTGATGTAGGAGGCGAAGGAGGGGCGCTCGCCTGCCGTCTGGTTCTGCTCATAGGTGTGGGACGAGCCGTAGTACTGCACTTCGTTGTTCGCGAAGAGGCGTCCCATGCCTTCCAGCCCTGCTTCGCTCCAGAAGAGGCAGCTCACGCGGTAGGTGCCTGCCTGCAGCTTCGAGGCTGGAATGGTCTGGTAGAGGCAGAAGTCGTTGGGCATGGGCTTGTAGCCGGCTGGCGTGAAGGCGCAGTAGTTCAGCCCGTGCATGCCTTCGCCCCTGCCGTAGATGCCGGAGTTGGTCATGCTGTAAGTGTCTGAATAAGACAGGCTCCAGCCGTAGGGAACGCCTTTCACGGTAGCTCCGTTGGCAAGTTCTTCGGCCGAAGCGTACTCGAAGTCGCTGTTCACGATGAGTTCGGCAGTCAGGGAGTCTGTATGTTCTTTCGGCAAGTCGGACAGGCGGCGCACGGTAAAATGGTCCACTTTGAACCATCCCGTCTCGTCGGTCTGCTTGCCGTCATTGCTGATGCAGCTGGTCTTGATGCCTACGGTAAGGTCTTCTCCCTCATGCACTTTGAGCACGACCCGCATGGGGTGCATGACGGTGTGCGTCTCGTATCCGGCCTTATGTCCTGCGAAGGTGCTCACCTCGTCGGCTTTGAGTATCTGGTCGTAGTCGCTCTTATGGGCATAGTACTGTACATGGTTGTTGGCAAAGAGGCGGCAAGGGCCGCGCTTGCCCGACTGGTTGAAGAGCCAGCAGCCCACTTCATAGACGCCTGGCTGGAGTTTGCTGGCGGGGATGGTCTGGTAGAGCCGGAAGTCTTCGGGCATGGGTTTTGCCTTGAACCAGCAGACGGAGCCGCCGTCGTTCCAGTTGATGGAGCCGTCGTTGTTCGAGATGCCGTAGGAGTTGCCGCTCATGGTGCCTTCGAGCTTCCAGCCGTAGGGCACGCCTCGCTGCAGGCCGCCTGCGGGGTTAGTGAGTATGGAGCCGTTGCTGCTCCTGTAGAGTTCGAAGTCGGAATTGACGAGGAGCTGGTCGGTGAGGCTGAGGTCTTCGCTGTCCGTGCGGCGATAGACGATTTGACTTATCACGAGGGCGGGGTTCATGGCATAGAAGCGGAAGCTGACATCCCTTGCCGTCGCGGCCTTATAGGAGAAGCGGGCTTCGGCAAAGCCGTGCATGACGTTGTCGCTCCAGACGTTTGTCTCGGCGTTGCACTTGATGCTCTGCGAGGTGACGTTGCCCGTGCCGATGCCCATACCGACGCAGAGGTCGTGGGCGGTCGTGATGGGGAAGGTGGGCAGGCAGCGCACGATGATCTGGTACGTCCCCTTCTCCAGGGGCAAGGCATATTCGACGTAAGGGGCGTTGCCGCGTGCCGTGGAGGTCGTATAGGTGGTGTAGTCGATGGGCCAGACGGTAATGCTGTTGCCGCCTACGCCGAGGTTCTGGAGGGTCTGCCACGTGCCGCGGCTATTGGTGTAGCTGTCGCTGGCGACATAGACATAACCCTCATCGGGGAGTTCTCCCTGGGCATCGACCACGTCGCTTGCTGTGGCGGCATAGGGCATGCCGAACTGCGACCCCGTGTTGCTTGCGTTGGGCGAGCGGTTCATCATGCCGTTCCACTTCCCTCCGGCGGTCTGCGTGTTGAAGATGTTCGTGAGATAGAGGATGTCGCTAAAGGCTTGACGGGCCAGGGCTGCGTACTGCATGGCGCGATTCCGGTCGCCGATGCCGGCATACCAGTAGCTGAGTTTGGCTCCGTAGGCCTTGAGGTTCTGTCCGGCCGTCGCAAGGATGGGATAGGTCATCAGTTCGAAGTAGGCATCCTTCAGCCTGTCCGGGATGCTCGGCTCAAGGGCTTGTACGCGGGCGGCAAGTGCCTGATAGTCGCGGATGCGCTGTTCCATCTCCTGCATCGTGAAGGTGACGTGATAGACGGTCTCGGGCTTGCTGGCGGCTGCAAGGCGGTAGTGTTCGAGACGTATCTCGGCCATCTCGTCGGCAAGGTCTTCGCCGAAGGTCTTTGCTGCCCACCATCGGCTGAACTGCCACGCTTTGTCGGGCGTCCAGCTGCTGACGTTCCAGGCCAGCTCCATGCAGAACTCGAACTCGACCTCTGCGGGCTTGATGTCGCCGACGTTGACCATCCAGAAGCGCGTCATGCCGTTCTCGTAGGCTTTCGACAGTTCGTAGCTGACGAGGGAGGGCGAGATGGTGCTGAGCCAGATGTAGGAACAGGGGTTGCCCAGGTAGCTGAGATGGTAGTAGATGCCGTGTCCGCCGCTCCGTTTCCTTTCCTGTGCCGTTGGCAACTGGCGGATGAAGGCGTAGTTGTCGTCCACCCAGCACATCGTCACGTCGTCGGGAATCCGCAGTCCCGCATTGTAGAGGGTGAGGGCTTCCTTGTAGGGGATGTAGATTTGTGGCACTTTCGTGGGGTCGCCGCCCAGGGAGTCGGTGATGATTTCGCGTTGGGCGGCGATGATGTCGGCGAGTCCTTGCAGCTGAGCCGCCTGTCCGTTGTAGCCGAGCAAGGCAACGTCCTGCAGTCCGCGCATGCCGATGTCGTAGATGCCCTCGTAGCCGCGCGCCTCGCCGGCGCGTTTGGCCCAATAGTCGTAGCAACCCTGCGGATTGGTGGCAAACGTGAAGTTGCTGCTGTTGTTGCCCGACTTGAAGCGCGGCCACTCCCAGAGGTTGTCGCGCAGCATGCTGTCGCCCGAACTCATGACTATCGCCCATGCTTTCGCCAATCGCTTGTTCTCCTCCAGCGACCAAAAGGCTTTCGAGCTGCCGTGCTTAGCAGGCCAGAGGCAGTTGGCACGCAGGCGGAGCAGAAGCTCCATGACTTTCTCGTACGTGCCCGGGCCTATATTATTATATGTAGCATCGATGGTCTTCCTCGCCCAAGGGAGCATGGCCCAGTCTTCGTCGTTGATGAAGAGTCCGCGGTACTGCACAGAAGGTTTCTCTACGGGGGTTCGGTCGCCCTGGACATAGATGGCGGACATGGGGGCGGGTGCGACGTCGGCCCACCAAACGTAGGGCGAGACGCCGATGCGGCGGCTTATTTCGAAGAGCCCGTAGGCTGTGCCGCGCGGGGTTCCGCCCATGACGACGAGGGCTTGGCTGATGCCTTCGGCCGGGTTCTGCACGAGCTGGAGCGCGTAGGCTTCCCAGACGCCCGTCAGACCCGTGGTATCGACCTTGCCAGCGGCAATAAGGTCGTCCAAAACAGCTGACTGTCCGATGGTTCCTGCTATAATGACATTCTCACCCCAACCCTCTCCAAGAGAGAAGGAGCCATTACCTGTCGGTTCCCCCCTCCTTTGGAGGGGACGGGGGAGACTTTTTGTATTGCTGAGCGAGAGGTTCTGTCCCGTCACGCTCTTAATGTCCTGTATGACACAACGGGCAACGGTCCTGACCACCTCGGCATCGTTCTCGCCGACGATGAACACGGCGTTTGCGTCGCCAGCCACGATGGGGAAACCGCCTACTGCCTGCGAGAAGGTCAGGTCGGCCACGGATGGCAAGGTTCCTGCAAAGGCAAGGAGAAAGAGGGTTATATAGCGGACGATTCGGTGTTTCATGGGTCAGAAAACTTAATTATTATGGTTAACGCTTGACAAAATTAGCAAAAAGAATTGATATAACAAGCAAAATAGCGCAAAAATTTAGGCTAAAAATCATTTTTTTCTGTTTTCCGAGCTGAAATCCCTCGTTGTGACTCCTTCAGAGGAACTTGACAAAGTGTAAACGGATCCATGTGACGTGATGTCATAACGTCAGTTTTTGCACACTTCCCAAAGTGGCGAAAAAGGGGCCGAAACACGGGGTTTTGGGCGATGCTGCACGGAGCGTCGGCCAACACTACGTGGAGTGTCGGCCAACTTAACGTGGAGTGTTTGGATTTTCTCTGTGGAGTGTGTGTGCTTTCCGCTCGCGAAAAAGTGTGCAAAAACGGGCAAAAACGGGCTGTTTTGCTAAGTGTATGTGGCAAAAGAACACTTTGGAATGGAAAGTGGAAAATGGAAAGTGGAAAGTTATCGGCTGAGTATCAGCACGATGCAAAACTCCGCTCGCGCTACGGCCATCTTTTTGCTCAGGAGTAGAAAAGTGCCGCCGAGACGATTTCAAGCGATTCTGACGCGTTTTCCAAAATGGCGTGTGTAAGCAAAAAGCACGTTTTAGTAGCAAAATGTCAGAACGGCATGTATTTAAAGCGATCGCTTTTCGGAGACTAAGCGCCGAAGGCGCGAGAGACTACAGACGGGGGTGCCAACCCCCGGAACGAGTGCATCAACAAAACTAAGCCCTGAAAGGGCGACAGAACACTTAACTTGCTTGGTAATAAATTACTTAGGTCTCTGTCGCCCCCTCGGGGCTTTCTCTGTCGTTGCACCGCTACCGGGGGTTCACACCCCCGTCTATGTTCTTTCGTCTCTTCGAGACTTTAGCGTAAGCCCCCGTTGAGTGCTTTTCACCAGGAAAGCGAAAGATAGGCGCATTAGTAGAGATGCTTTTTGATTTCCACGGGGCAGCAGTAATTAAAAGTCCTTCCCTTTAGGGGAGGATTTAGGAGAGGCTGTTGGGTCGATTTAGGAGAGGCTGTCGGCTCGATTTAGCAGGGCTTGGCTACATTATGCAGTTATAACGGAAAATTCTTCATTCTTCATTCTTCATTCTTCATTTTTTTGTCGTACCTTTGCACCGCAAAAACGAAAAATGAAATACAAGGCTATCATATTTGACCTCGACGGGACTCTGACCGACACACTCGAAGACCTCTATCTCAGCACGAACTATGCTCTGCGCAGCTGCGGCCTTCCGGAACGCCAACTCGACGAGGTGCGCCGCTTCGTGGGCAACGGCGTCAGGACGCTCATCGAGCGGGCCGTACCCGAAGACACGGAAACAATGGTTCTCGAACAATGCTTCGATGCCTTCCGCTCACACTATGTCATTCACTGTCACGACCATACACGCCTCTATCCCGGCGTGGCTACCCTGCTCACAACCCTGCATGCCAAAGGCTACCGCATGGCCGTGGTGAGCAACAAGATGCAGCTGGGCGTGACGAAACTGGCGCGAACCTTCTTCCTCGGCGTGATAGACGTGGCCATCGGCGAACAGCCGGGCATACCCCGCAAACCAGCACCCGACATGGTGCAGGCAGCACTCAACGAACTCGGCGTCACGGCTGAAGAGGCTGTCTATGTGGGCGATTCGGACGTTGACCTGCAGACTGCAGCCAATGCCGGACTGCCGTGCATCTCTGTCCTCTGGGGATTCCGAACCCGCGAATTTCTCATCGCACACGGAGCTACCGTAATGGCCGAAAAACCGCAGAACGTGCTTGCACTCGTTTAGCTACGGCACAACGCTTCATGCACCTTTCTCCGACCAAAGACTCACCCGCCGCTAAGACACGCAAGAAAATTTACAGAAAAACCGAAAATTATTCTTTATTCATTCATCATACTTCATTTTTTTGTCGTACCTTTGCGCCCGAAAAACTTAAGGAATACATAAGAACACATAAATAACAACACACAATGAAAACAACAAAACTCCTCTTCGTGGCAGCTTCTGCTGCCATCGTGCTGTCTTCGTGCAGCAAGCTGGGCAAACTCTCCAGCGACAACTTCAACGTAACACCCACACCCCTCGAGGCCGTCGGCAGCGAAGTGCCCCTCACTATCAACGGCACGTTCCCCGTCAAGTACATGAAGAAGAAGGCCGTCGTAACGGTTACTCCCGTGCTGAAGTACCAGGGCGGCGAGGCTGTAGGACAGAGCGCAACCTTCCAGGGCGAGAAGGTGGAAGGCAATGGCACTACCATCCAGTACAAGGCTGGCGGCGTCTATACCATGAAGAGCAACTTCACCTACGAGGAACCCATGCTCAAGAGCGACCTCTATGCACGCTTCGATGCCAAACTCGGCAAGAAGACCGTTAGCATACCCGAAGTGAAGATTGGCTACGGCGTTATCGCCACCAGCCAACTCCTCAGCCGCTGCGGCATGACGGGCGCTACAGCTCCCGACGCCTATCAGCGCATCATCGCTCAGAAGCAAGAGGCTAACATCAAGTTCCTCATCAACCAGGCTACTCTCCGTGCCAGCGAACTCAACACGGTCAGCATCAAGGACCTGGGCAAAATCCTTCGCGAGATTAACGACAACGAAGAGACACGCGCCCTGCAGAACATCGAGGTGAGCGCCTACGCAAGCCCCGACGGAAGCTACAACATCAACGAGAAACTCGCCGAGAAGCGTCAGGACGTCAGCGCCGACTACCTCAAGGGAGAGCTGAAGAAAATACAGATGAAGGCCGATGTCGATACGAAGTTCACCGCCGAGGACTGGGACGGCTTCCAGGAACTCATTAGCAAGAGCAACCTCCAGGACAAGGAAATCATCCTCCGCGTGCTCTCTATGTACAAGGACCCCGAGGAGCGCGAACAGCAGATCCGCAACATGAGCGAGGTCTTCACCGACATCAAGGAAAGCATCCTGCCTGAACTGCGCCGCGCACGTCTCATCGTCAACTACGAAATCATCGGCCGCAGCGACGACCAAATACTCGACCAGTACAAGCAAGACCCCAGCAAGCTCAGCGTAGAAGAACTGGTGTATGGTGCCAACAAACTCGTAACGGACGAAGAGACACGCCGCCAATGGAACGAGACCATCGCTCGCCAGTACCCCAGCGACTACCGCGCACTCAACAACATGGCACAGATTGCCATCACAAACGGTCAGGCAGAACTCGCACAGAGCTACCTCAAGCAGGCTGCCAGCATCAACAGGAACGCTGCAGAAGTCAATACGAACATGGCTCTGCTCGCCCTCAAGGACGGCGACGTGGCTGCCGCCGAGAGCTATCTCGCCAAGGGTAGCGGCTCCGACACCTTCAAGGAGGTGATGGGCAACCTCAACATCGCTAAGGGCAACTACACACAGGCTGCCAGCGACCTCGCAGGCGTCAAGAGCAACAGCGCCGCCCTCGCACAGATTCTCGCCAAGGACTACACAAGCGCAAAGGCTACGCTGGCAAGCATCAAGAATGCCGACGCCATCACCAGCTACCTGCAGGCCATCCTCGCTGCCCGTACAGGCGATGCCAACACGCTGACCACCGCTCTGGCTAACGCCATCAAGCAGGATGCTTCTCTCGCCGCACGTGCTGCCAACGACCTTGAGTTTGAAAAGTACGCCAACGCGGTAAAGAGCCTGCTGAAGTAAGCACCCCCTAATCCCCTTTAGGGGGAATAATCAATAGGTGAAACAATGGGAATGAGCATAAAGAACAGACTCCTCCTCCCCCTAAAGGGGGTCGGGGGGTCTCTTCTTTTCCTTCTTCTCTCCTGCACTGGTCATCCCGGTGAGGTGCGCCTCAAAGGGGAATTCGAACACCTGGAGCAAGGAGTGTTCCTCATCTACAGCACCGACGAGGAACTCGACCGCCTCGACACGCTGCGACTGCAGGACGGACGCTTCTCCTACACGTTGCCTGCCCTCCAGACCGCCACGTTGCACATCCTCTACCCGAACCTCTCGGAGCTTGTCGTCTTTGCCAATCCCGGCACAGACCTCCTTATCAAAGGCGACGCGCTGAACCTCAGCGAGGTGGAGGTATCAGGCTCGGAGGACAACGAGTGCTATACGCTCTTCCGAAAAGAAATCATAGGGAAGTCGGCCAAAGAGCAGAAAAGCATCGCACACGACTATATCCTCCAGAACCCGACGCTCGCCATGAGCCGCTACTTGCTCACCACCTATTTCATCTGCGACGAGACGTCTTCCGCCGGAGAGGTAACGGAACTCTACGACAGTCTGTGCCGCGCTTGCCCCGACGACCTTGCACTCTCGAAACTCTCCACGCATGTCCGTGCCATCGGAAAACTGCAGGCGGGCAATCCCCTACCCGATTTCTCCCTCGACCTCAAGCCCGGTCATGGCGGCAACGGCACGGAGAAACGCACCATCCGACGCGACGACTACAAGGGAAAACCGCTGCTTATCGCCTTCTGGGCCGACTGGAAGAGCGGCAGCAAGAGCGCTATCTATCGCTCCCGACGCTTGCGACGCGAAATGAAAGGAAGGGGGAAGGAAATAGAACTCCTCAGCTATTCGCTCAATGCCGACGAAAGGCAACTCTACAGAACCGAGGAGCGCGACAGCATCGACTTCCCCAGCTACTGCGACTACCTCAGCTTCTCCAGCCCCCTCGTACAGAAGTGGGGCATCACGGAACTGCCTTATTTCATCCTCGTCGCACCCGACGGACGCATCCTCGCCTCTGGTTCCGACTGGATGTTAAACATCGAAACGGCCGCAAAGAAACTGTAGAAGGCCTTGATGTCCGATGAAAATCAAGAGCACCTCTACTTATTCGCGTATTATTCGGCTTTGCTGACGAAAAGCAGCTCATGGGAGCTTGTCTTAAGTCTTGAAGAGACGAAAGATCACAGACGAGAGTGCAAGCCCATGGTAGTAGTGCGACAACAAAAGAAGCCCCGAGGAGCGACGAAGTCCTTAACAAGACTTTAGCATCTCCCTCGTCTTCTCTATAAGTTCAAACACTTCGGCCTTGGTCTCTGCACGAAGCATCGCGATGCGGGTTTCTCTGTAGTTCGGAATGCCTTTGAACAAGGGCGTGGCGGCAAGATGACGGCGGACGTGACGGATGCCACACAGCTCCGTATTCTTGCCAAACTTGAGGTTGATGGGGTTCTGGGCAGCATGGTCGATGCTTATCTCCACCTGACGTTTCAGAATATCTACTTTGTCGTCGAGCGAAAGGGGTTGCTCCGGATGGGTTATCTCGTGGAAGATCCAGGGACGGCCAAACGTGGCGCGACCTATCATCACAGCATCCACATGGTAACGGTCGAAGGCTTGCTGGCCTTCTTCGGCAGAGGTGATGTCTCCGTTGCCGATGATGGGGATGTGAATGCGCGGGTTGGCCTTGACTTGACCGATATAGGTCCAGTCGGCCGAACCTGTGTACATCTGCGAACGCGTCCTGCCGTGAATGGTCAGAGCCTGTATGCCGCAGTCCTGCAGACGCTCTGCCAAATCGACGATAAACGGTGTGCCGTCGGGCAGAAGCAAGTGCTTTTCGTCCCAAGCCAAACGGGTCTTGACGGTGACGGGCGTATCGGGAACGGCCTCTACAACTGCCTTTGCGATGTCGAGCATGCCCGGCACGTTCTGCAGCATGCCGGCTCCGGCACCTTTGCCCGCTACTTTCTTGACAGGACAGCCGAAGTTGATGTCGAGCACATCCGGGTGGGCCTGGTCCACAACGATGCGTGCTGCCTCGCGCATAGCATCCACATCTTTTCCATATATCTGTATGGCAACGGGGCGTTCCTCGGGACAGATCTGCAACTTGAGCAGGCTCTTGTTCACCAGCCGAATGAGGGCGTCGCTCGAAACGAACTCCGAATAGACCATCGCGGCTCCCATCTGCCGACAAAGCAGACGGAAGCCTATGTCCGTGACGTCCTCCATCGGTGCCAGAAGGACAGGACGCTCGCCGAGACAATTCATAATTCTTAATTCATAATTCATAATGGTTTCTTTCGCTTTGTTGCAGGGTGTAGCCTAATTATGAATTGAGAATTATGAATTATGAATTGACTTAAATGCCAAGGCGTACATCTTCATCTGCTTGAGCATCGCGCCCAGTCCATTGCTGCGGGTCGGCGAGAGGTGTTCGCGCAAGCCTATTCGGTCGATGAAGTAAAGGTCGGCATCAAGTATCTCCTGCGGCGTATGATCGGAGAGGACGCGGACAAGCAAGGCAACTATTCCCTTGACTATCAGGGCGTCGCTCTCCGCGCTGAAATGCACTTTTCCCTCAATCAAGTCGGCTTGCAGCCAGACACGGCTCTGGCAACCGTCGATGAGGTTCTGCTCCGTCTTGTACTTCTCGTCAAGCGGAGCCTGCTCGCTACCCATGTCAATCAGCATCTGGTAGCGATCCATCCAGTCGTCGAAGTCGCTGAACTCGGCGATGATTTCTTCTTGTATCTCGTTAATGGTCATAATAGGGACTTTAAGAACTTTAAGGACCTTAAGGACTTTAGGGACCTTAAGGACTTTAGGGACCTTAAGGCTTCTCGTTGTAGATGAGTTGGGTTATTGTCTGTCCGACGGCTTCGAGGACGTTGGGGTCGATGTTCTCCGGCGTGTCATTCACGGTGTGCCACGTCGGGCCGAAGCTGCTTGGTCCGTCTTTGTAATAAGGTATAATGTCGATGCACGGCACACCGATGTCGTTCACGTTGACGTGGTCGTCGGTGATGTAGCCACCGTCTTCGAGCGGGAAGAACTGGCGATAGCCGAGCTGACCAGCAAGCTGCCAGACGAGATTGACAATGGGTGCAGCCATCTGCATGCTGATACCTTCTCGCGAGAAGGTTGCACCGCGGCCGCCTACCATGTCGAGCAGGATGCCGTAGCGGGCTTTGTATCCGTCGGCACTGGCGCGTTGTGCCCAGAACTTCGAACCGAGGCACCAGGTGTTGCCCGATCCAAGACGGTCCTCTGCCCACTGCGGAGTGCCCAGATCCTCGGCATCGAAGCAAATCATGTCGATGCCTGTCTGTACAGGGTTCTCTTGCAGCAGACGACATATCTCCAGCATGACGGCCACGCCGCTGGCAGCATCGTTGGCCGCAAGGATGGGCGTGTGGTGGTTGGCCTCGTCGGGGTCATTGTCGGCCCAGGGACGAGAGTCCCAATGTGCACACAGCAGGATGCGGTCAGGGTTGCTGGGATTGATGCGGGCAATGATGTTGCGGGCAGACAGCTTAGTGCCGTCCCAGGTGGTCACGGTGGACGTCTGCTCCTCCACCTCTGCACCCAGCAGGCGGAATTGCTCCGCGATGTAGTCTCCGCAAAGGCGTGCCGCAGCGCTTCCCGTCACACGCGGCCCAAACTCGCATTGCTCGTTGATGTACTTCATGGCATTGCCTGCAACGAAGCTCGGACAGGGAGCCAAAGCTATCGTGTCGGCTTTGGTTGACCTTCCCTTTGACTGTCCGCCGCAGGATGCAAGCAGAAGGATGACGATGGCTGGAAACCAGAAGACGATTCTATTCATTTCCTTTTTATCCTTTATTTCGTTATCACGTTATTTCGTTATAACGCTGTTCTTGCTGCTGCCATTACTCTGAGGAAGTTGCCGCCCATGATGAGGCGGATGTCCTCCTCCGAGAACTGGCGACGCAGGAGGTGGCGCGTGAAGTTGATTATCTCTGAGGCATCGGCGAGGCCGGGCACACCGCCGTCGCCATCGAAGTCGGTGCCGAGGCCGACATGCTCTACGCCCATCACCTTTGCCGCATGGCAGAGGTGCTCCACGGCATCGAGGACGGTGGCTTGGCCGTCAGTGCGAAGGAAGCCGCCATAGACGGTTGTCTGCGCCACACCGCCAGCCTTGGCGAGAGCACGCATCTGGTCGTCGGTCAGGTTGCGGGGATGGTCGCACAAAGCCCTTGCTGAGCTGTGGCTGCACACGATGGGAACTTTGCTCAGCTCCAGAGCATCAAAAAAGCTCTTCTCTGAGGCATGGCTCATATCCACCAGGATGCCCAGGCGGTTCATCTCTGCTACTACTTCCTGTCCGAAGGCACTCAGGCCACCGTGCTCTGCGTTGCCACGGGCCGAGTCGCAGATGTCGTTGTCGCCATTGTGACAGAGTGTCATGTAGATGATGCCGCGTTGCTTGAAGTATTCGAGCAGGCTGAGGTCCTTGCCGATGGCATAGCCGTTCTCGATGCCTCGCAGGATTGCCTTCTTGCCTTGTGCCTTGAGTTGCAGGATGTCGTCCTTCGTCTCGGCAAAGCCTACACGGTCGTTGTTCGCCCGCACCATCACTTCCATCTGCGTAAGCAGACGGTCGGCCATTTCCTTAGCAGCCTTGTAGCCTTCGGGCGAGCGTTCTCCTTGCGGCAGATAGGCCACCATGACGGACGCATCGAGGCGTCCCTCGGTCATCTTCGGCAGGTTGACGAGCACGCGGTCGGAGCGTGTGCCGAACATGGCGATGTTCTCCTTGCTGTCGTCCGTGAAGAACATCGGCGTGTCGCAATGGCTGTCTAATATAATAGATGTATCGTGGATGTGCTTAGCCTGAGCGAAGGTGCGTGCCTCGCTGATGAGCCAGCGGAACACGGCCATCATGCTCTCGTCGCCATTCAGGATGAAGCATTCGGGATGCCACTGCACACCGAGCAATGCCTTGTGCTCTGTGCTCTCCACAGCCTCGATGATGCCGTCGGGACTCTTTGCCGATACCTTCAGATGCGGCCCTGGCTCGCTTACTGCTTGGTGGTGGAAGGAGTTGACAGGAAGCGTCTGCCTGCCTCCGAAGATGCTGTGCAGCAGGCTTTCCTCCTCGATGCAGACGGTATGGGAAGCAAAATGCCGGGGCATATCCTGCGAATGCTTAATGAGAGGGCAAAGGGCAGCACATTTCTCTTGCTCCTTGCCCCTTACATCTTGCCCCTCTATAGCAGCACATTTTTCTTGCTCCTTGCCCCTTGCCCCTTGCCCCTCTATAGCAGCACATTTCTCTTGCTCCTTGCTCCTTGCACCTTGCCCCTCTATAGCAGCACATTTCTCTTGCTCCTTGCCCCTTGCCCCTTGCCCCTCATATTGAGCATAGATGTCCTGAAAGACTTTGCCTCCCAGGGCAGCTGCCATCACCTGTATGCCGCGACAGATGCCCAGCATGGGAATCTGTCTGTGGAAGGCTTCGCGGGCAAGGAAAAGCTCCTGTTCGTCGCGCTCCGGACAAACGCTATGCAGCTGAGGCAGAGGCTCCTCGCCGAGAAGCAGCGGATTGATGTCGCCGCCTCCGGAGAAGATGATGCCATCGAGCTTATCGAGCAATGAAATGAGAGCCTCCTTGTCGTGATGAGGAGGGATGACAACAGGCGTGCCACCAGCCTTGAGCACGGAGAGGTAATAGCCCTGAGCCAGCTCGCAGCCCTTGTCGCCGAAGTTGCCAGTAATGCCGATAATACTATTTGTCATTATACTGAAGTTTTTTTAATTTTCTTAGAGTCCCTAAAGTCCTTAAGGTCATTCTATTTTAATACTTTCTTTCCGTTCACGATGTAAATGCCCTTCGGCAATTTACCATTTACCATTTGCCCAGCAAGGTTGTAAATGACCTTAGAGTCCCTAAAGTCCTTAAAGTCCTTAAGGTCCTTAAGGTCCTTAATGCCAGTCTCCTCGTCCTCGAAGCCTATGAAGGGCTTGACCAGCCCGCTACTGGAAGGAACCACAAGATAAGCTTTGCCTGCAGGAATGGTTACGCCCGCTTCTACCTGATAGAAACCTACCGCATCATTCCTGTGAGCGAGGCAATACTGCAAGCCGTCGGCAACTTTATCCGTCTTTGCCGGTACGAGGTCGTTACCCTCGATTGCATTCACTTGTCCGGAAGCAGTTGCAAAGTTGTACGTACCTTCTGCTGCCCTGATGAGAACCGCCTCACCCGCTGGAATAGCATTCGTGATAGATTCAAGGTGAGCATAGGTGTTTTCATTGCTAATCTGAACAGCAAAAGCCTCCACACCTGCGGGTATCTCCACATCCACAGCTGCAACCATTGTGGCGTAACCTGCACTTGACACCACTACTGTTTGTGGTGCCACAGCTGGAGCAATGTACTTATATAGCTGGATTGCTTTTTGTTGGGTGTAGGAAGAAGACTTAAAGTAGCGGAAACGATTTTCCGAAGCCCCACTGTTATAACGAAGATATGAGGAACTGCTTTGAATATATACATTGCCGTCTGCTTTACCGAAATACAGGTCATTCGTATATTTATCCTCAGCACTACGCCTAAGGCCATTAGCATCCAATGTATTGCCAATGTACCTCTCCGAAGCACTCTTTATGCTATACCCTCCTGTCTTTGATGCAATGGTGAAGGTTGCAGACATAACGTCAGGAGTGGCTGCAATTTTAGAGTCTTCGATTGTCACAGAAATGCAGTTATTGGCGACATCCAGAGTGTCCAAAGCTCCATTGAAGGCCTTGCTTCCTGTCTCATACACAATCAAGTAAGTACCTCCATCCTTAAAATCATCCATGGAGGTAATCTTAGTGAAATAGCCTCCTTCTTCTGGATCATCAACCGGGGTGCTTCCTCCTGCAATAGTAAAGACAACCTCCACTTTTGTAGTTAAGCCCAAGACATCACTTCCGACTACAGTCTTGAAATATCCGCCTCCCACTTCTGTTGATTCCGACGGAGCCTCTTCTATTCCATAGTAGGTAGTAAAGGTGCCGCTCGTAGAAGAGATGGTCACACTTTCTATCGTACCTAAATCGGTACTGTTGTAGATGTAGCCATAGCTCTTTTGCCATTGCATCTTACTTGAATACTGATATATTTGATTGGATGTCCACTTCACTTCGAAGGTCTTCGAAGCATCTGTGGTGCAGACAGCCTGCGAAGTCTTCTCGTTGTTGTTGGCATTATAGCTTGTTGTGTTGAAATCATCCTTAGTGATTGTCAACTTGTATGTTCCTGCCAAGTCACTTCCGCTGCCTTCACCGCCACCTTCACCGCCACTGCCTGAGGAGCTGCCGTCGTAGTCATCATAATCAAAGGCATCGTTCTTCTTGCTGCCCCAGATGTATTGCTCCAGGCCGGGATAGTCGATGAAAGGATTGCGGTTGTTCTGAATCCCATAGACGGCATTGTTGCGGTTTATCTCTTTCTCGCTTACAGGGTCATTAGTTGCCCACTCCATCAGCATGTTCAGCTGCCAAGTCTGGAAGGCGGGATAGGTGCTGCCGTCCAGCACTTCGTCCACATCGGTTTCGCCGCCATAGTTCATCACCCAGTCGTGAAGCTTCTCCTCGTAACAAGTCACCATATAGAAATAGGTACGCGCGAAGTCACCCTTGTACTCGTCAGCCGGCTCGAACACCGTGCCTGAGTAGCCACTGACAGTGCAAGTGCCGAGCTTGCTGAAATCGTTAGCAGACTTGTATGTATTGCCATTGGTCTCGCCGAAAGGATAGTTAGCACGCTTGCCATTCACGAACTTGTCTGTGGGGTAGATATGGTGCAAATCCGTGTACATAGGCGCTTTTTTCTCTCCACCGAACCAACTCTGCGGGAACGAGTGCTCACGGTTATAATACTGCGCTTCTGCATTGCCAGAGCCTGTATCCTGATTCGTGCCGAGAGTGAGGTATGGAGTTTTGTTCGAGTACATATCCCACAACTTGTTCTCGCCCCCCGCGCGAACATCAGTCGAATAGAATGCCGTCCAAAGGCTGCCATAAGTCTGTTCCGTGCGGTTGTATATGATGCCGCAGAGCGCCGTCTTCAGTTCTGCGCCCTTCTTCCCATTCGCAGGACTGTAGTATATTCCCGACTCGTTCGGTGCAGCAGCAAAAGTGCACACCGTCATCGCTGCAACCAATACAAATAATGATATTCGTTTCATGCTAATTATTTCCTTTATATTATATGCTATAGCACCGTCAAGCTTAGCCGACGGCCAAGTCCATTGAAAATCTTGAACAACGTAGAAACCTGAATGTCAGCACGTCCGTTTTCCACTCGCGAAATATAACTCTTCCGTGTTCCGATGCGCTCCGCCAACTGTTCCTGGGTAAAACCTGCCTTGAGCCGCTCTGCCTTGAGCCGCTCACCTAAGATGAAAGCATCTACCTTCGAATCGAACTCCACCCTTGATGGTGTACCTTCTTCACCATAATCCTCAGCTATATAATCCGTAATAGGTGTAAGCTGCAGCTTTTTCATTTCTTCGTTTGACATACTTATAATCCTTTCTTTTCTTGAAAATATGCTTTCATTATCCGTTTAGCTTTATCTATCTCGCTTTGTGGCGTCTTTTGGGATTTCTTTTGGAAAGCATTAAATAAGATTACCAGATTTCCCTCGTCCAGACAACAGAATACCCTATAGATATTTCCGCCTTCCTCAACACGAATCTCAAACAATCCCTTAACGCCTTCTACAGAACGGAAGTAGATACTTGGAATAACCTCCATGGTCATGATATAGAGGAAAATCTCATAGAACTTGTCAATCACCTGCTGCGACACCGTCCTTTTGAAATCCTTAAAGTATTCCTTGTATGCAACAATTGTTCGTATATATTCCCTCCTCGCCATTTTGCTTGATTTCAGTTGCAAAGGTAACTAATTAGTAAACATTCTCCAAATATCAGGCACAAAAATACTGCGATTCTGCAGAAAGGAGGAAGAAAGGACAAGTTTCTTTTTTATAATCTTCTTAGCAAATCATTTGCTTTCACTGGACTGTCGCATCTTATGCGATAGTCTCCATACGACTCAACACATCGCGAAGATAGGCTTCACTTACATTTTCATAGTCTGCCTTATCATAGATGTATAGGAGTTGCAGTTCGTCTGCCACAAGCCGTACTCGGATGATGACCCTTGCACCGCCACTCTTGCCACGACCTTTCGAAGATATGGCAAGGCGTACTTTGCGGACACCGTCTTCCAGTTCCACACCCTGAAACGGATTGGCAAGCAACGACGCCAATAGCCGCTCGAAGTCAGTTTCAAGCGAACGGTGCCGCTTCTTCAGGCGTTTGAATGCAATACGGAAGTCTTCCGATATCCTGACATTCATAGAGCCCTAAGTGCTGAGATTGCTTCCTCCGGAGTCATGCTTGGCTCGTTCTCCACCTGCTTCATGCTGCGCTTGATAATGCGAGCCAGTTTGTATGTCTCCTCCAGCTGAAGCATCCTGTTCCACCGCCGCATGCTCATGCTGACGGTTACTCTTCTTGGCGTTCTCTCAACAATTGTTGTCATATTCCTTTCTAAGTTATTTTCCCTCCCCTCATGGCGAGGGGAGGGAAAAGCGTGGATTCAAAATCTTCGTTTCATTTCCGCATTGCCCAAACACAAATGTTCTTCGCTTTGCTCAGGCGCAGGCGGAACAATGGTCAATGATCAATGGTCAATGGTCAATGATCTTACCATTCCTCGTCCCAGACGTTGGTGCCTTTCACCATGGCGTCTGCGCCACTAGTGGCAGAATTGTCGCTCAGGGGTGCTGTATCACCTGTTGACTTGATATTCAGGGGTGATGCAGCAATAATGTTGTTCATCGAGAGCGCTACTGTGAGCGTCTCGGGTGTGATATATGTCTTTTTCATAATTTGAAATTTAGATATTAAGAGAATTAGAAAATAAGAAAAGGATGCGTACCGCTATTTCACAAGCTGCATACGCAGCCCTTTCTTATTATCTTATTTTCTACATTTCTTATTTTACCATTACTTTCTTTCCGTTCACAATGTAAATGCCCTTGGGCAATTTACCATTTACAGATTTACCATTTACCATTTGACCGGCAAGGTTGTAAATATTCTCGCCCTTTAAGGGAGAGTTAGAGAGGGTCTCTTCTATTCCAGTAGCATCATCCTCGAGGTCGATGGCGAAGCTCTTCACAGGGTTACTACTGGTCACGTGGATGTAAGCGCGGTTCTTAGCAACGTTGTTGTTATTGGCCTTGTAGAAGCCAATGCCATCTGCTCCGTTGAAGAGGATGTAGTTCTGGTTATCGTCTTCATAGGTTACTGCAGCATCTGCACCACGCTTAAATACATTGCCTGTCACAGCATCAGCTGCACCAGTGAGTGCGGGCACACTTTCTGTTGCACCACCATCCTTATAGAGCAGCACACCTGTACCAGCAGGCACCTTAGTAACCTGAGTGAACGACAGAGTACCTGCACTTTCTGTTGCATAGAAAGCCTTGATGCTGGAGCCTGTAAAGTCAAGAGCATTGTCACTTGCAAAGGTTGCATAGCCAGCAGAGCTAACAGTAACAGATTCTGTGGGCGTAGCCTCGCCAGCCTTCTCGTAGAACTTGACAGCAGTCTGACCACTAGCATAGCAACTGAAACGAGGGCTGCCACTATTGTATCGCATTTCGTTGCGAGTATACGTTCCTTGTGCTATTACAGTCTCGTTTTCAAAGTCAATCTTCCACTTACCATTAGCATCATTGGTTGTTTGTACAGACATGTCATTCGAGCTGGAAGAAGAAGCACAAAGATAACCCTCTTCAACAGGATCATAGATAGAATAGTTGCCATCTGCATCTGGACCATAGATGATAAACTCACGTGCACCAGAAGAAATAGTAACATAGAGTGTATTTCCACTTAATGTAGCATCAACAGCGTCATAGTAGCTCTTATCTACATGCTTTCCAGCCATTGCATGTGTTCCCGCATCAGTAGTAGCAGCTATTACATAATGTTTGCCAGAAGTGATAGTTGTAGCCAATGTATATGGTGTTCCCTCTGGACTCTCAGCTGTGACAGTAAGCGTAGCGTTTGCAGAACCTTCTGCATTTGTAGCCGTGAAAGAGAATGTATAAGTACCAGCTGCTGTGGGCTGGAAAATCAAGACACCATTTTCATATTCATATAAGCTATTGGAAACGCTTGTGGAAAGAGTTATACTTGGGTCAGGATTACCTGTCACATAAGCGGTCAGGTCAAGTTCATATTCTGCACCAGTAAAAATAATTGGCGTCGGGAGAGTTGACCAAACAGGTGCAGTAGCGGGTGCCACATATGTTTCATAGTAAACCTTAACTTCTGTGAAACCACAAGTACCACCAATGGCAGCAGAGATAGCTGTTGAACCATCTGTTGGAGTTACTGTAACCGCCGATCCTGAAGCTGTTGCCGTAGCATTTGTCCATGTACTAGTCGCTAAAGCACTAGCATAGCCTGCTGTTGTTGCAGTAAATACTACGGATGTAATGGCGTAACCAGAAGCAGGGGTGATTGTCAAAACGCTATTCTTATAAAAGCGTGTGCTTGTGTAATTTTGTCCACTGGTACCAGGATAGTAGTTGTTGGTATTAGTACTTGCAGAACCCTTAGCAACAGCCATTGTTGCATAAGTACTTGTCCACGTCATTTCTGATGTAGTTGCAGTTGCGGTCTCGTTTATACTTAAGTTCCAAGTTACATTGGGGGCTTCAGGGGCTGTCACGCTACCAGAAAGACTTACTGTTTGAGATGTTGCACCTGTTGAAGAGATTGTAATGTTGTCATTGTAGCTATTTGC
The DNA here is from genome assembly GCA_902776455.1 of uncultured Bacteroidales bacterium. Taxonomy (GTDB): domain Bacteria; phylum Bacteroidota; class Bacteroidia; order Bacteroidales; family Bacteroidaceae; genus Physcousia. The sequence continues at coordinate 63,485 of CACYQI010000037.1, forward strand.
AGTCAAACCTGCTTTCAGACGCACATAAACAGTTGTTGAAGAAACTTCGCCAGAGGACTGATTCAGAGTAAGAGAACTTGTGTAGGTACCATTCTCAGTAAGTGACATTTCATAATCGCTTCCGCCCAAGCTCAAAGAAATATTAGCTGTGAGGTTTTCACCAGAGACGGTGAAAGTTTGTGCTGCACTTGAACCATTGCCTTCTTCATAAGTAAAGCCAGAAAGAGATGCTGAACTTACTGTAATAGTTGGTGTAGTGCTTACAACTTCTTCAACACTCTCAAGCATAACATTGAAGTGCCCGCTCGACATACCTGCAAAGTAACCCTTTACAATGACACTCTTGTTTAACAAATCATCCATAGCATTTGTCTGTGCAGTTGTGGGATATGAAATGCTTGCATCGGTTGCAAGGTTTGCAACTTGGAGGTTATAATAATTACCGCTCTTTATCAGCGTTCCTTCGAGTTGGACATAGTCGCTCAAATGAAGGCCACTGCTGTAAGCAGCAATTGCGGTAGCATCAAGTACCAGCACCGCAGGAGTGTCGTCGTAATTGGAATCTGTAGCGCTTGTTACAGTTGTAGCTGCTGGGAACTGGATTACATTTCCGTAAGAACCTGTAGTACCCGACAACTTCACATCATCACCTATGTTATAAGTCGTGCTAAATTCACTACCGTAGTAGTAATAAACATATCCTGTACCGTCACCAACGACAAAGCCTCTGGCGCTCATGGCAACAATAGTTCCTTTTACAGCATATTCTGTGTTAGATGCTGTAATGTCCGAGATCTCGTCAACAATATTGGGATTACCTGCTTGTGTAACGGTGACATCCTTTGTAACAGTTTCGTTGGTGTTGTAGGTATAGGTCAGTTGAACTGTGGCTGTGCGTTCTGCTGCAGTGTTATTAGCAGAGCAAGTGAATGAAATGGGGCTGGTAGTCTCATTGCCAAGAGTGAGCCAATTGCCAGAAGTAACAAGCGCACTTACTGCGCCACCTTCAACGCTGTTTTCAACAGAATAAGAGATGTTACCACCTGTAGCACTATAGAGGATGTCTATATTGGATGCAGAAATAGAGGGAGAGGGAGTGCCACCAGATTCCTCGCAGGTGATTACTAATTTCAAAACCTGACCATTGTTGGCATTTCCTAACGTAATACAAAAATACTTTCCTTGTACAGAGGAATTTGTAAAGGTGTGACTATTACCACCTGTAATATTCACTGCACCAATACCTGATGTTGCAGAGGTGCATTCTGTTGTCGAAAATGCGCAATCATATGTAGTTTTGCCAGATGCTCCTGAATTGATAAAGACTTCAACAGACTTGATATTTCCTGGCATAGCAGTATGGTTGGAGATATAGGGACTAACAGATTTAGTCATTAACATTGCACTGCCCTGCTTTTTACATTGATAGTAATTTAAGGCATAAACATCTGATGTTCCCGTTGCTGTTATGTTTGTGGTTGTAGCTGTTGCATTGGCAGTTGATGTCAACCCTGCGCCAATATTGTCTAGAGTTACCACAACATCTGTTGCCTTCACTGTTCCAGTCAAGGCTGTTGTCATGATGGCTACGATCATCCCGACTCGCAGCCATAGTTTGTTTAGTAATTTTTGTTTCATAATAAATTAAGTTTTTTAAGTTTGTTATTTTGGTTTGTTTGAGTTTGTTTGTTCTTATTCTTGGGGTTTGCCAGCAGTGGGAGAGAACATAACATAATAAGGTGCTCGCTCATTGATTTTTTCGAGGGACAGCTGATTCATAGTGACACTATTGTTCCGGTTATACCTCTGCGACCCCATTCTTCGGCCATGCGCTTCTCGGCATTACGCTTAACCTCAAGCGAATGTTTCCATCGCTCCAGAGCTTCTTCATATGAATAGAGCAGCTTTTGTTTCATAATAAATTAAGTTTTTTGAGTTTGTTATTTTGGTTTGTTTGAGTTATTTGTCTGTATCGTATGTTGCGAAGCCAATAGGCTTGATAGTCTTTTTTGTTGGCTTTTGCTGGACGAGCAGCCCTGCAAGTGCCTTATTTATAAGTTCCAACTGTGCTTGTGTTTCTTCGTTGATGTCGTTTTGGTCTGAAAGGATTTCCTCAATGTATTCTTTTATACTATCCACCTTCTGTTCCAATTGCTTCAAACGCTCTTGTGGCGGCAGGCTTATATACTGCCTCATTGCAACAAACGCGCGCGTAATCTGAACACTCATCTGTATGGCGACTTCGCTACGCAACACGCTTGCCAGCATGATGATGCCGTGCTCAGTAAAAGCGTGAGGCATGACAGAGGAGTATTTCAGCGATGCAAACCGGTCACAATTTGTGACCACCTCCTGATACTCAGACAGTTTCAATGTAAACATGAAGTCTGGCGGGAAGCGGTTAAGGTTTCTTCTCACAGCCTGATTTAGGACTTTTGTCTCCACGCCATATAACATAGCAAGGTCACGGTCGAGCATGACTTGCTGTCCACGTATCTCGAAGATAAGGCGTTGTATGGGTACGATTTCGTTCATTCTTTCCGTGTTAAGCTTGTTCATCGTTTAAGCCCAAGTCTGCTACTTTCATCTCTGTAGTATGGGTGAACGTGCAATAATTTCCTTGTAAACATCCTCGAAATCTCCTTTCCACTGCGAGCCACGAAGATGCTTGGCATTGTAGTCGCACTGCTTGATGAAGCGCTCGGCCACCTCGCCAGTCAGCACTGGTATGTTTGTTACTGGTATTGCCATATCGGTTTTTTGATGTTTGTTATTGGTGGTTGTTTGTTTGATGTTATTTGTCTCCGTAATGTGAACGCAAGGACACGACGTTGACGTAAACTTCTGTGTCGTGGATTTCATATATCATTCGGTAGTGTTTATTGATGCGTCGCGACCATGTCTCGGAATAGACAAAATGTCTCAGATGTTCAACCTGGCCTGTTCCTGTGCGCGGATGCTCTTGCAGTTCTGCCAACATCTTTGCTATCTTGCGTATTGTCGCCTTGTCCCCGCTGCGATTGATGAGTGACATTTCTGTTTTGGCTGCTTCTGAAAGATATACTATGTATGCCATCGTCTTACAGAGCATTTATCATTTGCATGATATCTTCCTTCGTTTCCAGTCGTGTGAACTTAGCCTCTGGCTTATGTGCGGCGGCGATGTCATTCTCCACGGCCTTCACGTTGCGACTATCTGCAAAGAACTTGTCGCCGGAAGGGCTTATGGTATAGGGGTCCACATGATATGTCGGTTCTTGCAGCTTCCCTGCCAGCCACTTACGATCTTTCTCCGTAAGTGCCAGGCCTTGCAGATACCTCCAAAGATTGTTAAGTGCTATTGTCGTCATGTTGGTTTGAGGGTTTATTGAGTTGGATAATATTTTATTTGGGAGTTAATGAAGTTAATGGAGTTCTTGGCTGCTTTAGCACCAAGGCGCCCCCCTAAGGTGCGGAGAAAGGAGTCAAAGACGATAGTTGGGGGTGCAAACCGGTCATATTGTGACTCATTATACTCGCAGCAGGTCTTTGACTGAATAGATGCGGCTTAGTGCTTCGAAGGAGAAGTACTGGTCGTCCATTATCATATAGTCCCTTCTCTGTGAAGACTTTTGTCGAATTGCGGTTCATCAACGATACATTTGTGGACGAAATTTTCGACATCAAATCCCGTAACTCACTCTTACTCAGCTCGAACATATAGTCGGCGGGGAACTTGTCTCGGTTATTCCGCACTGCCTCATTTACGCGCTTTGTTTCTACGCCATAGAGTGCTGCCACGTCAGCATCGGCAATCACCTTTGTCTCGCGAATCACAGCAATCTTGGCTTCAACATTCTTCGTGTCATTCAAGACCAGTTCCGCTTCTTTCTTCATGGTTGGAGGGTTTATGAGTTGGTCATTGTCTTACAGAGCATTTATCATTTGCATGATGTCCTGCTTCGTTTCCAGTCGTGTGAACTTAGCCTCTGGCTTATGTGCGGCGGCGATGTCATTCTCCACGGCCTTTACGTTGCGGCTATCTGTTGTTGTCATGTTGGTTTGAGGTTTATTGAGTTGGATAATATTTTATTTGGGAGTTAAGGGAGTTAAGGGAGTCAAAGGAGTTAAAGACGAATGCTTTGGAAGCTAATGTGGTTTGGCTTGAGGGTTGTTTTGAGTTTGTATTATGAGTTAAGTTCTTCTTCTAAGTAGCTATAGGCATAGCCGGACGATTGGAAGTACAATCCCGTCTTTGGGTCGCTGAGTTTCTCGAACAGACGTGAGGCATAGACCTTTTCAAAGGCTTCTTGCATTGTGAGTCCTTGCTCTTCCATGAGGCGGGCGATGAGGTCTTTCACTATCTCCTCCTTCATGTTCTGAAATTCTGCCTGAGAGACTTTCATATTTGTTTTTAAGTTGAGCCGTGATAGAGTATCATAATGTACCTCCTTTCCGTCGGCAATAGGATTGCAGGGTTTCGACATTCTCCTCAACAGAGAGCGTGTGCATGATGTCGTAGTGCTTGTCGCATAATGCCAAAGCACCATACTGATTGAGGTAGCGGTAGGCTTTTGCTTCTGTCACCTTGCTACGAACAGCAAACTCTGCTATCAGCAGGATGAGATATTCTACCTTATCAAGCAACTTCTTCGACATCTTTAATGGTTATTTGAGCGTTTGTCGGGTTTGTTATGTCTTACGTGAATTGGACGAAAGGTCCCTCTATCGTCTTGCAGAGCATTCTTGCAGTCTGTCTTTGTTAGCCTTTTTACCTATTTATCATTTTCGCGCACAAAGATATATCTTTTTGCACTTACCACAAAGAGTTAGGGCATATATATTTGCTTAAGTGCAGGAATTGACACGAAGGACTGACAATCACTACTTACAATTCACTTCTTGCAATTCATAATTCATCCCAGTTTCGGGAGTATATTAAACCACGGATTTAGCTGATTTAACGGATTATATATTTATTCATGTTCAGATTATATTCAGATTTATCAGATTAAGGGCATCGCCCCAATCCGTTAAATAGTTTCATAAATTTCCTCTCAGCAACATATATCTGCTTAATCCGATTAATCTGTGGTTGATATAAACATCCGATACTTCAATAATACATAATTCACAATCCATAATTCACAATTCATAATTCATAATCCATAATTCATAATCCATAATTTGCTGACTGAAAAGTTTTCATTTTTCTCGTCACCTCGTCACCTTTCCACTTATTGCACTGTGATTCAACAGGATGCGAGGTGATGAGAGGGTGACGAGAGGGTGACGGTACTGTCACCCTGCAACCACCTCAATTTCACTCTGTTAGTGCAAAAGGTGACGAGTGACAGGAAAAATGGAAGAGCTGAAAATGGAGATGCGTGCTGTGAATACCCCATGAATTATATGTCTTTCGTTTTCATCGAGCTCACGTTAATAAATAGAACACACCAGAAAGATTTTTTCTACATCTAAAACCACGAAAGACACAAAATAATTATGAATTATGAATTGATTTAGGACCACGGATTAAACGGATTAAACGGATTTACTCTCCACGGAGAATCGGGCTACGCTCCATGCGGCAGTTGCTGTCCGCTCGAAGGGGGCAACGGCTTTTCCCCGCCCCTCGAAGGGGAGGGGGCAAGGGGTGGGGACTCCATAGGCTCCATATACTCCTTAGAATAATAATCTCTACGGAGCCAAGGAGCCAACGGCCGCAGGCGAGACGCCTGTGGCTTTGACCGCAGGCGAGACGCCTGCGTACCAACCAATCCAGTCGGCCGCGGTTCCCCTCCCCTTGTAAGTGAGGGGGAATGATTGGTACGCAGGCGTCCCGCCTGCGGCCAAAGCTTTCGTTGGATTATCTAAAGTCCCGAAGGGACGATAGACCATGTGGCAGCGGCTTTTCCCCGCCCCTCGAAGGGGAGGGGGCAAGGGGTGGGGACTCCATAGGCTCCATATACTCCTTAGAATAATAATCTCTACGGAGCCAAGGAGC
>CACYQI010000038.1 GCA_902776455.1 uncultured Bacteroidales bacterium
GTGGGCCAAATACGAAGCCACCAGTGAAGGCAAGAAGATGCTGGACATCCAGAGTGCTTTCGACGGCAAGCGTCTCTCCGACTATGTGGGCAAAGGGAAGTATGTTCTGGTGGATTTCTGGGCAAGCTGGTGTCCGCCTTGCAGGGAAGAGATACCGGGCATCGTTGCCGCCCATGAGAAGTACAAAGAGCGCGGCTTGCAGGTGCTCGGCTTGATAGTCAATGACGACAAGAAAGATGCTGACAAGGCCATAGAACAGATGGGCATCCCGTATCCGCAGATATTCGGCATCACCTTCGAACAGATAGCTTCCTACGGCATCAACGGCATTCCGCACATCATCCTCTTTGCCCCCGACGGCACTATCCTCAAGCGAGGCTTGCGTGGCGATGGCATCGAAAAGGCTCTGGCGAAAATCTTCGGGGAGTGAAAGCAGCACTATATATAATAATATATAAGGTATAAAGTCATGAGCAGGACAATCATCGCCATCCTGCTTGCTCTCGTCTGTCTAGCGGGGCAAGCACAAATACATTACCGTCTTGAGGGTAACATCGGGCATCCTGAGTTCACGGGCATCATGTATATGGTGGATATACTGAAGGCGCAGTACATCGACACTATTGAAGTTGTGAACGGCAACATCACGCCGAAAGAGGGTGACTTGCCAGAAATGACATTGTGCAACCTAAAGGATACGACGACTATCCTCGTGCAGACAGACTCTGTGCCATATACGGCAAGCAAATTGTCGTTGAGCTGGTTGTTCATTGACAAGGGAACTACTCGGGTGGAAGGATTGAAAGGAAACTGGTTGCAGCAGAGCGGCACACCCATCAGCAACGAAATAGCCGCTTTCAACCGGCGTATGGACGAGACGGAGGATGAGGCGGCAGTCGTCTATGATGCTATCTCTCGTCACACGGGTGATGTCTATGGCATTATCCTCCTTGTCAACGAAGGACGCAGGTATTTGGATGCCGCCCGATGGATTGAACTTTACGACAAGATGATGCGCGACAATGGCGAATACATCAGCAAGACACCTTATCTCTCTGACGATTTGAGACGGACATACGACAAACTGAAAGCACAACCCGTGACCAGCGTCGGCAGTATGTTCGTGGACTTCACTGTGGATTACGAGGGCAAGACGACTCGCCTCAGCGACTATGTGGGCAAGGGACAGTATGTGCTCGTTGACTTCTGGGCATCCTGGTGCGGTCCGTGTCGTGCCGAGATTCCCAACCTCATCGCCGCTTACAACAAGTATAAAGACCGAGGCCTGCAAGTTCTCGGCATTGCGGCATGGGACAAGCCCGAAGCTACGCTGAAAGCTATCGAGGAAGATAAGATTCCCTATCCGCAAATCATCAACTCGCAGGAGGTCGCCACAGACCTCTATGGCATCAAAGGCATTCCCCACATCATCCTCTTCGCCCCCGATGGCACCATCCTCAAGCGAGGCTTGCGCGGCGATGGTATTGAAAAGACTTTGGCGAAAATCTTCGGAGAGTGAAAGCGATACTAATATAATAATATATAAGGTATAAGGATTATGAAAAGGGACATTATCACTATCTTGCTTGCTCTTGTCAGCGTGGCAAGTCAGGCACAGACGAAAGTCAACATTCACGGTATCTGTGAGCCAGATGCAAAATACATCGGTATTTGTAAGAATATGGATGGCAGCGGCGGCGCAGACAGCGTCAGCGTCAGGGACGGCAAATGGGAATACATGAAAGAACTGCCAGCTGATGTCTATACGCTTTCCTTTATCTCCGACGTAATGGAAAAGCAGGACAAGAAGGATGACTTCATAACGGTTATGGCAGACAGCATTCCGACGGAAATTGACTTGACCACAGGCACCGTCAAAGGTTCGAAGGCTTCCGAGGCAATGAACGCCACCTGGAAGGGATTGCTTGCTTCGATGAAGAGCGACAACCAACAGGCAGCGAAGCTGGCAGCGGTTCAGCAGATGCGCAAAGCTGTATTGGACAATACCGACTCGATGCTGCCCGTCGTGTTCGTCCCGATGATGTACAAAGGACTGACGTACCCTGAGCTGCAAAAGATATTCCGTCCGGGAGCGCCATACGAGAACCATCCCGCCATGAAGGAAGCGAAGGAACACATGTCCCAAATGCAAGAAGAGTATCAAAAAGAGCGTCAAAGCCAGACAGCGCGTGCCATCGGGAACAAATTCACGGACATCGCCATGAACGACACCACAGGCCGTGAGCGCCGCCTGAGCGAATGGTGCGGCAAAGGCCGGTATGTGCTCATCGACTTTTGGGCATCGTGGTGCGGCCCCTGTCGTGCCGAGATGCCTAACGTGACCGCCTGCTACGAGAAGTATCACGCAAAGGGACTCGACATCGTTGCCATCTCGTTCGACACGAACAAAGAAGCTTGGCTTCGTGCCATCAATACGATGGAGATGCCGTGGGTGCATCTGAGCGACTTGGCAGGCTGGAACAGCCTTGGCGCGAAGACTTACGACATCAAGGGCATCCCTGCCAATATCCTTCTTGACGGCGAAGGCAACATTATCGACATCGACCTTCGCGACAATATGCTTGAAGAGAAACTCGCCGAAATCTTCGGGGAGTGAGAGTGGCACTATATAAATATATAAGGTATAAAGTCATGAACAGGACAGTCATCGCCATCCTGCTTGCTCTCGTCTGTCTAGCGGGGCAAGCAAAGAAAAATGTAAAGGACCAAAAAGTGCCTCAGCTCTTGAACTATCCGAGTGCGGATATGAGCACGCTTCCCTTGCATGGCGGCGAGGTCGTGATAAAGGGTCATGTCGTGGCCGAAGACGCCAAGAACATTGATGAACTCAACGGTTCTGTTTATGTACTTCTGCGCAATTATCTCGTCGCAAACGAGGAAACCATTCTCATTGACTTCAAGTCCGATGGCACGTTCTCGCTCAATCTGCAGGTGCCATACCCCATGTTCGTGGAAGTCTATCCTTTAACTGATATATATGCCTGTCCGGGCGACACGCTGGAGTTAACGATTGACACCACCAAACCTTCATGGCAGGACGAAGGTGTCAGCGTTAGCGGCACAGGCATCAGCGGCGAGGTGAGCGAACGCTACGAACAGATAAGGAAAGCCTACTACGACAAGGACTTTGGATATTATGAAATCGAAGACGAGGAAGAAATCCTGAAATGGAAAGACATTCAGGTGGCTCAAATGGATGACCTCGTGCGCAAAATGAATGCCGGTCTGCCCGAACTGGAGGGCTGTTCGCCTATGGCATCGGACATCCTGCGCACACGCATCATTTCCGAGAACACGGAACGAATCTTAGATGCCATCTTCGCTGACGTTCCTGACGATGAAGCCGTCTGGAAGTCGTACGTCGATTTCCTTGTCCCCAGGGAACGTTACATGCTCGACAATCCGCTGATGATGATTGCCGCTGACGAGTTTTTCTTCAATAGGGTGGAAATATGCCTGATGAGTCCCTTGATGACTTCTTTGTCCCCCACGAACTTCAGTAAGGTGATATTGAACGGCTTGCACGACAAGCTGAACCTCAGCACTACGGATTTCAGCCTGCAGGTCAGCGTGCTTCGCTTCCTCAATACGATGCTCGACTTCTTTGGCAGGGCTTCGGACACGGCGAAGGATAATGAGGTCGAGATGGTTGCAAATCAAGCTGCCGAGGTCGTGGCAAACACATTGTCCGACATTACTCATCCCGAGTTGACGCGTCAGGCTGTGCTTTTATATCACAATTACGTCAAGAAGAACGAGTTGCCTGTAGGTGAAGCGAGGCCTGTGACGAAAGGTGACTCCATCTTCCAGCGCATCATCGAACCGTACAAGGGCAACGTGCTCTACGTTGACTTCTGGGAAGAGCATTGTGGTCCTTGCCGGGCAAAGATGCTCGAGATGCGCGACGAGGTGGAGGCAAACAAAGACAAGCCCGTGAAGTTCCTCTACATTACCGACGACCCGGAAGTAATGTGCCGCCACTTTCTGGAGCCCAACAACATCAAGGGCGAGCATATCTTCATCACTAAATCAGAATGGGGCTACCTGCAAGCCAAGTTCCGGTTCACATCCATCCCTTTTGTCGTGCTCTTTGACAAAAAAGGCAACCAAAGGGACAACACAACAGTGGAAGAACTGTTGAAAGAATGAAGAAAAGCATGAAGCGGATTCTCAAAAAGATAGTGAAGGTCATTCTCTACACCTTGCTCATTCTTGTGCTTGCGTTTATTTCAATATTTGCATGGGACAAGGTCGGCCAGAAATGGCGCGAGCTCAACTTTAAGCCAAAGCCGCAGCTGACCGTCATCGGCAAGCCGTTCATCGACTTCGAGGCCGAGCTGCCCGACAGTACCGTGCATCGTCTGTCCGAATATGCAGGCAAGGGGAAGTATGTCCTGCTCGACTTCTGGGCATCGTGGTGCGGTCCCTGCATCCGCTCTTTCCCCATGCTGAAGGAATTCCATGAGAAGTATCACGACCGAGGCCTGCTCATCATCGGCATCTCCGCAGACAGGAACCCCAATGCCTGGCACTATGCGCTCGGTCAGCACGCATGTCCCTGGCCCATGATGCGCGAGACGACCGACTCGCAAAAGAAGCGCACTTCCGCATCTGACTTGTATGCCATAGAATACTTCCCGACGTTTGTCCTGCTCGACCCCGACGGACAGGTCATCTTCTCACCTTACGAAGAGCATGGATTTGTTGATGACGAGCGGAAGCAACTGATAGCGAAGCTTGCCGAAATCTTCGGAGAGTGAAACAAGCTTGATGGTTCCTAAGCACGTTCCGTCTGCGCCTTTGCCGAAGAATTGCACGTTCCCAGTCCTTGGTGTCTTCTGCGATGGGTACTACTTCGTGTCCTTGTGTTGATTCACTTTTAGAAAATCAAAATGAAAAGAACAGCCTACATGCCTACATAAAACAGCTTGAAACACCGATGAACAAAGGAAATTATACAATGCTCAGCCTACATAAAGCCTACATAAAGCCTACATAAAGCCTACATAAAGCCTACATAAAAACGAGGCTTTTGACGCATTTCGAACATTTTTGTGTGCAAGGAAGAGTACATTTCTGCACATGAACGCCAATGGGGAGGGGAACCGCTGGTGTAGCTTTTCTGTGCTTTCTGTGCTTTCCGTGTGAGATAGACCCCACCCCTAATCCCTCCCAAGCCTCTCCTAAATCCTCCCCTAAAGGGAAAAGTCCCCTCCCGTCCTCCCCCTAGGGGGAGGGGAACCGCTGGTGTAGCTTTTCTGTGCTTTGACTTTCCCCTTCGGGCCGTCGACCTCAGTTCTGTGCTTTCCGTGTGAGATAGACCCCACCCCTAACCCCTCCCCTTGGAGGGGAGGGGAATGGAGGCGGTGGAGAAATGTCAGAAGTTTTCGCAATGAGGCGCGTTCTGACGGCATCTTTTTGCATCTGTGGCACTTTGGTCCACCGAAGACGGGAAATGGGCTTATTTTGAATTACCGCTGAGAATCAGTAGGTTGGAAAGGGGCGTTTTGTCGAGGAAAGTTAAGAAAGTGTCAGGTCGGCATGAAATGCCGACAAACGGAACAAAGATTTAAGTTGAAAATTGAGAGTTGAGAGGGGAAAGTTAACGTGGAGGAAAAAGCGACACAACGTGGAGAATTGGCTTACACAACGTGGAGTGTCGAAAAAGACAGCGTGCAGGGTAGGGGATTTCCCTATGGAGAGGAGAGAAAATGTGTCGTGGTTTTTCGGACGCGAAGCCTTTGCCTTCTGCGAAAGGATTACGCTGTTTGGGCGGTTTTGAAACCCGACGGAACAGGATGACGTTGCCTACGAGGTACATAGGAAACGGTACATCCGAAATATAAATCAATAAGGATAAACACATGGGGCATTGCATGGCAATTAGTTACAGACAAACACTAATTTCCATCAATGCCCCATGGATTATTATCTAATATATGTCCTTTAATCTTTCGTCGAACTTAGGTCCGCTTTTCAGCTTTCAGCCTTTTTTGCTTTTGACTTGCGCGAGCTTTTCTTCGGTGTTGCTTCTTGAGTTTCAGAGGGCAGTCCGGCCAGTTCGCGGTCAATCATGATGCGTCCGCAGTACTCGCAGACGATGATTTTCTTACGGCTGCGGATGTCGAGCTGACGCTGTGGCGGTATCTTGTTGAAGCAGCCGCAGCAGGCGTCGCGCTGCACGGAGACGATGCCCAGTCCGTTGCGGCTGTTGCGACGGATGCGCTTGAAGGCGTTGAGCAGACGCGGCTCGATGGTTATCTCGAGGTTCTTGGCACGTTCGCGGAGCTTGTCCTCTTCGGCTTTTGTCTCGCTGACGATTTCCTCCAGCTCTTCTTTCTTCGTCTCAAGCATGACGCGACGGTCGTTCACTTCGAGGTTGCAGCGAGTTATTTCGGTAGTCTTTGCATCGACGACCTCCTTAGCTTCGCGAATCTTCTTTTCGTGGAGCTGGTTGTCGAGTTCGGCATACTCCACTTGTTTTGTCAGGCTGTCGTATTCGCGGTTGTTGCGAACGCTGTCCATCTGTGCGTTGTAGCGGGCGATGCTTGCGTTGTTCTCTGCTATCTTGCCGTTGCGCTCGTTGATTTCGCGCTTCAGTTCTGCCACCTCGGCACCTATCTTCTCGATGCGAGTCGTCATGCCTTCTATTTCGTCCTCGAGGTCTTGCACTTCGAGGGGAAGTTCGCCGCGAAGGGTTTTGATGCCGTCGATTTCGGAGAGCATGCTCTGCAGGGCATACAGGTTCTTGAGTTTCTCTTCTACGCTGTAATCAGCGGGGTCTTTTGCTTTTTCTTTTGCCATCTTTCTGAATTACTATTTGACGATTTGTTGTTTACTAATTATGTATTATTCAATAATGTAGCTATTATATTCACCCTCTAAGAGGAGTGAGAGGTAGGTTAAGGGGCTGTTGGCCGGAGTTCTGTTAGAGATACTTTATTGGGTTAGTGCAGACCGTAGTCTTGAAGAGCGGGAGCCGGGGGCATCTTCCTTCGATGACCGACTGGAAAATGTCCACTGTGTATTGTTCGCTCTGATAGTGTCCCAATACGCCTATTTGTATCTGTCCGTCGTGTCCGAAGTACTGGTGGTAGTGCATCTCGCCGGTGAGGAAGGCATCGGCTTGCACACGTAGCGCTTCGTCGAGCAGGAAGTCGCCGGCTCCGCCGCAGATGGCTACGCTCTGCACGGGACGTGTCAGCAACTCGTTGTGCATCAAGCACTCCACCCCGAAGGCTTGCTTCACTCTTTGCAGGAAGGCGAGCGAGTCTTCTCCCTCGGGCAGATAGCCTATCACGCCGCTGCCGCCTTCCACGGAATGCGCTTTGCCACCAATGCCCACGGGCACTTGCCTCGGATTGAGCAGCACGACGTCCACCAGCCCGAGTCGTTCGGCCATCATGTAGTTGACGCCGTCCACGGCTGCATCCAGGTTGGTGTGGGCGGAATAGATGGCAATGTCGTTCTGCAATGCCAGGCGGACACACCGCTGCACCGTGTCGCTATCCGTCAGATGCTTCAGCCCGTGGAAGATGAGCGGGTGGTGCGAAACAATCATGTTGCAGCCCAGCTCCAATGCCTCGCGTATCACTTCTTCGGTGACGTCAAGGCATAATAAAACCCCTGACACTTCCGCCTCTGTCAATCCGACTTGCAAGCCAGCATTATCATAGCTTTCCTGCAAGGGCAGAGGCGCGAAATCTTCAAGGGCGTTGACAACGTCTTGAACTCTTACGCTCATAGATATTACGCTTTTTCGCCCGCAAAGATACAAAAAAAAGAAGAATAATGAGCGAAGAGCAAAGTTTTTTTTTGCTTTTTAGCTGTTTTTTCTTCTTTTTCTCTCAACGCGGAACTCTTAATTCTAAAGTTTTCGTAACTTTGTAGCCCTAATGACAGCAATGACTATGAATACAGACCCCACATTCCTGCCTGCTGAGTGGCACGAACAAGGAGCCGTGCAACTTACTTGGCCACATGCCTCTACCGACTGGTATCCTGTCTTAGAGGATGTTACCCGCTGCTATCTTGAAATGGTGAAGGCAATCACAGCTCACACCCACCTTCTTATAGTCACGCCCGAACCTACACAAGTCCATATCGCAATACTTAACACCTTATCTGCCAGCATACGCTCCCACATCACTATCTGCAAAGCCCCGATCAACGACACTTGGGCACGCGACCACAGCCTTCTCACACTTCTTGGCCCGAAAGGTCCGCGTCTGCTCGACTTCAAGTTCAACGGGTGGGGTGAGAAATTCCCTTCCAAGTTCGACAACTGCATCTGCCGCAGAATAGTGGAACAAATCAATCTGAAGAGGTACTACGAGAACCATCTCAACTTCGTGCTTGAGGGTGGAAGCATCGAGAGCGACGGCAAGGGAACCATCCTCACCACAAGCCGTTGCCTGCTTGCTCCGAACCGCAACCAGCCGCTGACGCAAGCGGAGATAGAAGCCCGCCTGCTCGAGTACCTTCATGCAGAACGTGTGCTCTGGCTCGACTACGGCTATCTTGCGGGCGACGACACAGACGGCCACATCGACACGCTGGCGCGTTTCTGTCCCGACGACACGATTGCCTACGTCCAGTGCCTCGACCCGGGCGACGAACACTATGCAGAGTTGCACCGCATGGAAGAGCAGCTCAAGTCGTTCCGAACGTTAGAGGGAAAGCCTTATCGCCTCATTCCCTTGCCCATGGCTACGGCCATCTACGACGAGGACGGCTCGCGTTTGCCTGCCACCTATGCCAACTTCTTAATCACCAATGGTGCCGTGCTGATGCCCACTTACGGAGACCCCGCCATCGACCGCCAAGCCGAAGAGCAAATCCGAAAGGCCTTTCCACAACGCGAGATAATAGGCATCGACTGCCGCGTCCTCGCTACTCAGCATGGCAGCCTGCATTGCTGCGCCATGCAATTCCCTGTGGAATTATGTCAATGCTGTAATACGGATAAACTAAAAGAATAACCGATGAAGATAGGAATCGTTCAGCAGAGCTGTACGGCCAGCGTCGCCGAGAATAGGAAGAAACTTGCTGCAAGCATCGCCCTGCTGGCTAAGCAAGGCGCACAGCTCGTCGTTCTGCAAGAATTGCACGACAGTCCATACTTCTGCCAGACGGAAGATGTGGCAAACTTCCGTTTTGCTCTCCCCATTCCGGGCGAAGCGACAGAGTTCTACGCGAAGGTGGCAAAAAAGAACCATGTCGTGCTCGTCACGAGTCTCTTTGAAAGGCGTGCCGCAGGGCTTTACCACAACACGGCAGTCGTCTTCGAGAGCGACGGCAGCATCGCAGGTATGCACAGGAAGATGCACATCCCCGACGACCCTGCCTACTACGAGAAGTTCTACTTCACTCCGGGTGATCTCGGCTTCCATCCCATAAAGACAAGTGTGGGCAAGTTGGGCGTTCAAGTATGCTGGGACCAATGGTATCCCGAAGGGGCGCGACTCATGGCGTTGCAGGGAGCAGACCTCCTTATCTACCCTACCGCCATTGGCTACGAGAGCACGGACACCAAAGCGGAGCAACAACGGCAACGCGATGCATGGACGACCATCCAACGAAGCCACGCTATTGCCAACGGCATTCCTGTGGTCGCAGTCAATCGCGTCGGCTTTGAACCCGACCCAAGCGGAGCGACTGGCGGCATCAAGTTCTGGGGCAGCAGCTTTGTGGCAGGCCAGCAGGGCGAACTGCTCTATCAGGCAAGCGAGACGAAGCAAGAGGCTGTCGTCGTTGATGTTGACCTTCAGCGCACAGAAAGCGTCCGCCAATGGTGGCCCTTCCTGCGCGACCGCCGCATCGACGACTTCGGCGACCTTGCTCGCCGCTTCATCGATTAGGAAATGCTTCGTCACAGCAAGCCGTCGTTGTCACATCATAACGAAACGTCGTCATCATATCATCGAGCCATCACGAAATAACGTAAACAGTAAATCGAAAATCGTCAAACCGTAAATAGAAAAGATGTCCAGTACGCTCAGGTTTCAGATAGTAGGCGAGGCTTTCAGCAAGAAGGCCGTCGAAGTGCCAGCCCGCAAGGAACGTCCCAGCGAATTCTTTGCCAAATACGTTTTCAACAGGCAGAAGATGCAAAAGTACCTGCCTGCTGATGTTTATAAGAAGATGTGCGACGTCGTCGAGGGCGAGGCGATGCTCGACATGGCTACTGCCGATGCCGTGGCTGCTGGCATGAAGAAGTGGGCGATGGAACTGGGGGCAACGCATTGCACTCATTGGTTCCAACCTCTCACCGAAGGCACGGCCGAGAAGCACGACGGTTTTGTAGAGCACGATGGCAAGGGTGGCATGATAGAAGAGTTTACCGGCAAGCAACTCGTGCAACAGGAGCCTGATGCCAGTTCGTTCCCCAGCGGAGGCATACGCTCCACGTTTGAGGCGCGTGGCTATAGTGCATGGGATCCTGCAAGCCCTGTCTTCGTCTTCGGCGACACCTTGATGATTCCCACCATCTTCATTTCTTATACCGGCGAAGCCCTTGACTACAAGGCGCCCCTCAAGAAGTCGCTCAAGGCCGTCGATAAGGCGGCAACGAAGGTGGCACGTTATTTCTATCCCGACGTCAAGAAGGTCGTCAGCAATCTCGGCTGGGAGCAGGAATACTTCCTTGTCGATGAAGGACTCTATGCAGCACGCCCCGATTTGCTTATGACAGGGCGCACACTCCTCGGTCACGATAGTGCGAAGAACCAGCAGATGGACGACCACTACTTTGGCTCCATCCCTATGCGCGTCGCCGCCTTTATGAAGGATCTGGAAGTGGAAGCCTTGGAGCTTGGCATTCCCTGCAAAACGCGCCACAACGAGGTGGCTCCCAATCAGTTCGAGCTTGCGCCTATCTACGAAGAGACGAACCTTGCCGTCGATCACAACATGCTCATCATGAGCCTGATGAAGAAAGTGGCACGCAAGCACGGCTTCCGTCTGCTCCTCCACGAAAAGCCCTTTGCAGGCATTAACGGCAGCGGCAAGCACTGCAACTGGAGCCTCTCCACCAATACCGGCATACTGCTTCACGGTCCAGGCAAGACGCCGCTTGACAACCTGCGCTTCGTCACCTTCATCGTCGAGTCGCTGATGGCAGTCTATCGCCATAATGGCTTGCTGAAAGCCTCTATCATCAGCGCCACCAACGTCCATCGCTTGGGAGCTGCCGAAGCGCCGCCAGCCATTGTTTCCAGCTTCCTCGGCAAAGAAATCAGCAACCTGCTCGAGCACTTGGAGAAAGGCATCGACTCTCCCTTCCCCTTTGGAGGAGAGGGAAGTGCCGAGGGAACGCCTTCGCCTTTCGAGAGGGTAGGGGAGAAGCCCACTTTGAGCCTCGACATCCCCCAGATACCTTCTCTGACCCAGGACAATACCGACCGCAACCGCACCTCGCCCTTCGCCTTCACCGGCAACCGCTTCGAGTTCCGTGCAGTAGGCAGTCAGCAGAACTGTGCCGCTGCCATGATAGTCCTCAACACGGCGATGGCCGAGGCTCTGACCGACTTCGCCATGCGTGTCGATGCACTCATCGCCGAAGGTCTGGAGCCAGTGAAAGCCATCCTACGCATCGTTCGAGAGGACATCCGCACGTGCAAGCCCATTCGCTTCGACGGCAACGGTTACAGCGAAGCATGGAAGCAAGAGGCTGCCAACCGCGGCCTCGACGTGGAGACCAGCGCACCGATCATTCTCGACCAGTACCTTGCTCCCTCAACCGTAGAAATGTTCTCGCGCATGAACGTGCTGACAAAAGCCGAGCTTGAGGCGCGTAACGAGATAAAGCTCGACACCTACATCAAGAAGATACAGATAGAGGCTCGCATCTTCGGCGACCTTTGTATGAACCACATCATACCCACCAGCACGCGCTACCAGACGCAACTCATCAAGAACGTTGCAGGCATCAAGAACCTCTTCCCAGCCGAAGAAGCCGAGCGCCTTAACCGCACCAACCTCAGCCTCATAGCTCAGATGGGCGAACACAATGCCTTCATCATCGAGAACGTCGAGCGGCTCATCGAAGCCCGCCGTGTAGCCAACCGCATCAAAGACGGCCGTCAGAGGGCCATCGCCTACCACGACAACGTTGCGCCCCTCATTGAGAAAATACGCTACCATGTTGACCATCTGGAACTCATCGTGGATGATGAACTTTGGCCTCTGCCCAAGTACCGCGAAATGCTGTTCATACACTAACGGCTCTTTCGGCTGTCGGGCCAAAGCGAACCGCAGTTGTCATATTACATCTTATGTTCCTGAGGGGAGGGCGACAATAGTTGTGAAGTGCCTTTCCTTGTTTTGTGGGTGATTCCCCTTCACTCTTTGGTTATCGTATGTGTCTTTCCTTCGATGGCCTTTAGTTGTTCGCGGGTCAATTCGGAGGTTTGCAATTCGAAGGTAATCGTGTTGTCGTTCTCGGAGAGGGAGGCTTTGATGAGTGGCAGGGCTTGAAGCGCGAGGCGAGTGTCTGTGTCGATGTCGTCGCTAAGAAACTCATCGACCGAGGGTTTCTCTATGCTCTGCGGCAACTCGTGCCATTGGGTATCGAAGAGTCGGATGTGGCTGTCGGGAGCTGGAGCGCAGAAGGTTTCCACCATGCAAAAGGTGCTGTCGGAGAACAGACGCATTTCGACAACGCAACGTTCTGAGAGCTGAAGCTTCAGGTAGCGGTCGGTGAGGACAAGCAGTTCTGCGTGGCTTTCGAACTTGTTCTTTACTTCTGCCTTCATGTTGTTCTCGCTGAAGTCAATCTGGTCGAGCCGGTTGTTCTTCGTCAGAAGCGGGAAGATGCTGTCGGGCGCTTCGGCATAAATGTCGCGAATACGGGTCTGAGCGAGGGCCGATGTGCTTCCGGCTACGACTGACAGAAGAGAAGAGAATTGCAGAAGCAAGAGAAAAAATACTGACCTCATAGTGATTGAATAGTTTGTTTAAGTTAATCTTCGGAACCCTCTGTGCCTGAGGCGGCGGAACGTTGCAGGGGAGTCATTTCAACTTCCAGTCGGAGCGGTAGAAGCTCTTCTCGACGGCGTTCTCTATATCGTCGGGCAGGTTGCAGAAGAAGTCGATGCCTGTGTGTCGCTCGAGTTCGTCGATGGTGATGGCATACTTCGCGCTGACATCGTCGCTATTGCCCTTGTGCTCCATCCAGAAGGCTATGGCCGAATAGCCTCCGTTGGTCTTGGCGTACTTCTTGGCGTAGGAAAGGATGGCCATGTAGAAGTATCTGGGGCAGACAAGCTGCCGGCCGGTTCCAACCCGCGTGTAGTTCCCTTCGGAAATGGTGCCGCCCTTCACCACATAGAGCGTGTCGCGGATGGTGGATGTGTCGTAGTTGCTGCGCAGGAAGTTCTCGAGGTTCCACCAGATGCCCTGTTCGTTGAACGAACTCAGCTGCGGCATGATGTTGCTCATGTAGAAGGTCTGTCCGTTGGCTTCCCTCGTGTTGAGGCGGTCTGCGCTGCCGAGGATGTGTCCGCGCTGATAGAGCCATTCGCCTTCGAAGTCGCTGAGTTCTATCCGCAGAGCAGGTGGAAGCACCGGGTCGGGCTGGAAGGGGTCGCCCGTTCCGCCGTAGCCGTTGAAGGTCTCGCCGTTTCGCCACCTGTTGCGGTTCCAGTTGCGGTCGTTGTAGTTCGACGAGAAGCCGCTGTACCACTTGTAGGCCGTCCATGCGTTTGCCTTGAGCATCGTGTTGTAGCCGATGCAGAAGTTGAGTCTGCCGTCGGGGAGCGTGTGGACGATGAGCGCGTTGGCTGTGCCCGACGAGAGGGAAGGAATCTCCAAGCCGTGCGGAGCTTGCGCCTTGATGCGGTCGGGAGTGGTTACCTCGGTGTAGAGGGGCAGCACGAGCGTCTTGTTGGCATTCGTGTTGGGAGCCGAGGAGACGGACGTGTTTTCGTCGTCGTCGCCACACCCCATCAGCAGGCAGGAAAGAAAAAGAGGTGCAGAGAGCCAAATGCTTCTGCACCTCTTGTATGTTGTCAATCGGGACATATTATTCCATAACCTATTATCCCAAGTCTCGATGCTCAGTTCTTTGAAGCCTGATGCTATTATTTCTTCATGCGAGCGTAGCGGCTCATGAACTTATCGACGCGACCGGCTGTATCGACGAGCTTGCTCTTACCTGTGTAGAAGGGGTGAGAGGTGTTACTGATTTCGAGCTTGAAGAGGGGATAAGTCTCGCCTTCGAACTCGATGGTTTCGGTCGTCTTGGCAGTTGAACGGCTCAGGAACATGTCGCCGTTGCTCATGTCTTTGAATACGACGGGACGGTAGTTTTCGGGATGAAGTCCTTGTTTCATTTCTTGTTTCTCCTTTTTCTTTTGTGCCCCCGAGTTCCGTGTGTGGCGGAGTGGATAAGGGGCTGGTTAATACTTTAAAGCGGCTGCAAAGGTACGACTATTTTCCGAATGCGCCAAATTTTTGTGCCAATAATTTCCCTTTCGTGCGTAAAAAGAGATGTTTCTGTGTGTTTCGTCGGTTTCTCCCCGAAAGAGCATGCGCGTCCGAACGCAACGTGTTTTGTAAATTCTTTTCGCAGTACGCCTCGTTCTGACGGCATTTTTTCGCTTCTGTGGCACTTTGGTCCACAAAAAGCAAAAGAAGGGCTTATTTTGAATGGCAGCTGGGAATCAACGAGTTAGAAAGGGGCGTTTTGACGGGGAGAGTTAAGAAAGTATGTGGTCGTCATAAAATGACGACAAACAGAACAAAGAATGGAGGGGAAAATGACGTGGAGGAAGGGGAAAGTTAACGTGGAGAAAAACTCAACACAACGTGGAGAGTTGGCCAACACAACGTGGAGTGTTGAAAAACTCGACGCGCGGCATCGGGATTTTCTCCACGAAACGTCGAAAATGATGTCGTGAATTTTCCGTAACTTCTCCCAGTTCTTCGCTTCCGCTTCCTGTTCCGCCGAAGATTTCAGAGCTTGACCTTCACGACCACCTTCTTGACCGCCTCGGGTGCTGCTACGCAAAGCTGGGGCATGTGGCCGTCTTGGGGATAGAAGACGGCAAAGTAGCCTTCGCCGATAACCATCTGCTGCTCGGGGCTGTCCGTCGTTTCGCTCACGTCGTAGAGGGCAGCGTCGTCGGCCTCGCTGTAGGGCTTCGTCACCTTCAGCTTCTCGAGGGGCAGACAGCAGACGCGCTCGCGGCCCTTGAGGACAAACTGAATGTCGATGTACTGCCGGTGGGCCTCGTAGCCGTTTTCGTTCACGGGCTTGGTCGTGTACTCAGAGACGATGGCCTTCACTCGCGGGTTGATCTGATAGACGCCGTTCTCCATGTCGGCTTTCGCTTCCTTCAGGAAAGAGAGTCCCGCCAGGATGTCCGAGGAGATTCCGGCGTATGTTTCGATGTTTTTGATGTTGTCGTAAATCATGTTTCTTGTGGTTTTAGTTTCTGTTCGCAATACTTTCGGGGCCTTTCGCCCCAATGTTTTCCATTTGCTCTGCAAAGTTACTAATATAATCCGATACACGCTAAAGAAAGCTTCGGAAAAAGCGGATTTCCGTAGATTTATGGAGAAAATGCATGGCAGAAGCACGTCGAAGCCCCGCCGCCTTGCCCGTAACAGAAGCCGTAGGACGTGAAAAAGCTCCCTCAAGCGAAATAATCCTCCCAAAGGAGCGTTTTTCTCAGTTTTTTTGCTTACCTTTGCCTTGTCAAAGAGGAATGCCGCTCGTCTTGAATCGCAGCACCAAGAGGAGCGAAACAACAGGCTTGACAGATTGCTGAGCAATATGGCGTTGCTCCGTAACTTATTAAGAACATTAATTTTAAGTGCTGTGGAATGAAGAAACAATAGAGCTTATGGAAGTCATCAAAAGTTTTACCATCGACCATACGAACTTGAAGCCGGGCATTTACGTCTCGCGCGAAGACAAAGGCTTCACCACCTTCGACCTGCGCATCACAGAGCCTAACAAGGAACCAGCCGTTGCTCCGGCCGCGATGCACAGCCTGGAGCACCTCATGGCAACGTGGTTCCGCAACAGCAAAGCCAAGGACGACGTGGTGTATGTGGGGCCTATGGGCTGCCTCACAGGCATGTATGTCATCATGACCGGCACGTATTCCGTCGAGGATATGCGCAGGCTTACCATCGACTGCCTTGAATGGATTCTCGCTCAGGACGTTGTGCCCGCCACGGAGCCACAGACCTGCGGCAACTACTTGTTGCACGACCTGCCCATGTGCAAATGGGAGAGCCGGCGCTACCTCGACCGTCTCAAGCACGATTTCCATAGCGAATACACCCCGCTCCAAGTAACCCTTGCCGACGGAAAACTCTTTGCTGACGCGTAATAAGCAGCCTCTGCTAACCCTCTCCATAAAGGGAGGGCTTTCTTTGTCGTTGTACTCCCCCAAAGGGAGATGGTGTCCTGAAGTCTCTCCCTTTAGGGGGAGATTTAGAGGAGGCTTATGTGTTTATTTAGCGCAGGCTGTGGCCTCTTTGTTTGCTCATAGGCGATTAAAGAAACATTTTGAATTTAATAATTTTGAATTTTGAATAAAATGTCGTATCTTTGCAGCCGAATTTTATATTAATAATATATAATGTAACAATAAATGGAATTAGCTACGAAATACAGCCCCGCTGAAGTCGAGGCGAAGTGGTACAAGTATTGGAGCGACCATAAGCTCTTTGCAAGCAAACCCGACGCGCGTGAACCCTATACCATCGTCATACCTCCGCCAAACGTGACGGGTGTGCTCCACATGGGGCACATGCTCAACAATACCATTCAGGACATCCTTATCCGCAAGGCTCGCCTCGACGGAAAGAACGCCTGCTGGGTGCCCGGCACCGACCACGCCTCGATTGCAACCGAAGCTAAGGTGGTGAACCGGCTGGCTGAGCAAGGCATCAAGAAGCGCGACCTCACTCGCGAGGAGTTCCTGAAGCACGCTTGGGCTTGGACCGAAGAGCACGGCGGCATCATCCTCAAGCAGTTGCGCAAACTCGGAGCAAGTTGCGACTGGGACCGCACAGCCTTCACCATGGACGAAAAGCGCTCGGAAAGCGTGCTCAAAGTCTTCTGCGACCTCTACGACAAAGGCCTCATCTATCGCGGCCTCCGCATGGTCAACTGGGACCCCAAGGCGCAGACCGTGCTCTCCACAGAGGAGGTCATCTACCGCGACGAGAAGTCGAAGCTCTTCTACCTGAAGTACTATGTGGAGGAACTAGTTAAACTAGAGGAACTAGTTAAACTAGAAGAACTAGTTAAACTAGAAGAACTAGTTAAACTAGAGGCCGAGGGCAACATCATCCATAAGGACGAGCGCGGCTACTACGCCGTCGTTGCCACTACACGCCCCGAGACCATCATGGGCGACACGGCGATGTGCATCAACCCTAAAGACCCGAAGAACCAATGGCTTCGCGGCAAGAAAGTCATCGTGCCGCTGGTGGGCCGCGTCATCCCCGTCATCGAGGACCGCTACGTGGACATCGAGTTCGGAACGGGTTGCCTGAAGGTAACGCCAGCTCACGACGTGAACGACTACCAGCTGGGCAAGACGCACAACCTCGACACGATAGACATCTTCAATCCCGACGGCACCATCTCCGACCAATCGCCCCTTTATGTGGGCATGGACCGCATGGACGTCCGCAAGCAGATAGTCAAGGACCTCGAAGCAGCAGGCCTTCTCGAGAAAGTGGAAGACTATGAGAACAAGGTGGGCTACTCGGAGCGCAACCAGGACACAGCCGTCGAGCCACGACTCTGCAAGCAGTGGTTCCTCTCCATGAAGCACATGGCCGACATCGCCCTGCCTCCCGTGCTCGAAGGCAAACTGAAATTCCATCCCACGAAATACGTCACGACCTATCGCAACTGGCTTGAGAACATCCAGGACTGGTGCATCAGCCGTCAGCTTTGGTGGGGACACAGGATTCCGGCTTACTTCATAGAGGCCCCTCTCCCGACCTCCCCCAAAGGAGAGGAGGAGGAAGAGCGTTTCGTAGTCGCTCTAACTGAAGAGGAGGCTTACAAGAAAGCCATTGAAAAGTACCCAGAGTTAAAGGCACTCCCCCAAAGGGGGAGCGGGGAGGGGGCTTTTATACTTCATCGCGATGAGGATGCCCTCGACACCTGGTTCTCCTCTTGGCTTTGGCCCATCTCCCTCTTCGACGGCATCAACAATCCCGGCAACGAGGAGATACGCTACTACTACCCAACGAGCGACCTTGTAACAGGTCCCGACATCATCTTCTTCTGGGTGGCTCGTATGATTATGGCAGGCGAGGAATACATGGGCGACATACCTTTCAGGAACGTCTATTTCACAGGTATCGTGCGCGACAAGCTGGGCCGCAAGATGAGCAAGAGCCTTGGCAACTCGCCCGACCCGCTTGAACTCATCGAGAGATATGGTGCCGATGGCGTCCGCATGGGCATGATGCTGGCCGCTCCCGCCGGCAACGACATCCTCTACGACGATGCCCTCTGTGCCCAAGGCATGGCTTTCTGCAACAAGATGTGGAACGCCTTCCGCCTCGTCAAAGGCTGGAAAACCATTGACCATTCGGTTACGCCCGAAAACACAGCGGACAGCAATGGTCAATGGTCAATGGTCAATGGTCAATCAAATCGCGAAGCAGTCCAGTGGATGCAGGCTAAGCTCAAGGCCACCTATGCCGAGATAAACGACCTCTACAGCAAGTATCGTCTGAACGAAGCGCTGATGGCTGCCTTCAAGCTCTTCACCGATGAGTTCAGCGGCTGGTACCTCGAAATGATTAAGCCCGCTTATCAGGCTCCCATTGATAGCGAGACGCTTGCTGCCACACTCGACATCTTCGACCAACTCCTGCACATCATCCATCCCTTCATGCCCTTCATCACCGAGGAACTCTGGCAGCACATAGCTGACCGCAAGGACGGCGAATCGCTCATGGTATCGGTATTCAAGACAGCTGAGCCAACGAAGGAAGACACCCAGCTCATCAAGGAAGTTGAGGAGCTGAAGCAGATCGTGAGCGGCGTCCGTGCCGTCCGTCAGAGCAAGAACATCTCGCCGCGCGAACCTTTGGTGCTGCAAGTCATCGGAGAGGCAAAGAATGGCGTGACACGCATTCCCGCCTTTGCTTCCATCATAGCAAAGCTTGCCGGGCTTAGCCAGATAGAGAATGTAGGCGAGAAGGGCGAGGGAACGCAAGCCTTCCTGGTCGGTACGGAGGAATATGCCGTACCTCTTGGCAGCCTGATTGATGCCGAAGCCGAGCGCTCGAAAGCAGAAGCAGAAATCAAGCGTCTGCAAGGCTTCATGGCAGGCATCGAGAAGAAGCTGCAGAACGAACGCTTCGTGCAGAACGCTCCTGCTCAGGTCGTCGAGTTGGAACGCAAGAAGCTGGCCGATGCACAGAGCAAGATTGCCGCTCTCGAAGCGACTGTCAAGTCCCTTGAATAAAGAAGAGAACATAATAGACCGCGTCCTTCCTTAAGAAAGGGGGGAACGGGACTACAGTTGAAACAAAATGAACCATAAAAGCAACAACCATGAATAGAAACGAGAACTTTGTCATCACAATTAACCGTGAAGTAGGCAGCGGCGGACGTACCGTTGGTCGCAAAGTGGCTGAGAGACTGGGAGTTCAATTCTACGATAAGGCCATTATAAGGACTCTTAGCGAGAAATTCCAACTGAGCGAAGAAGCAATAGAAGAGATGAAGGGGAAGAGCCGTCACTGGTGGCACGACTTCAAATACGCAGGAACTATCGGTATGGGCTTGATTCCCATTCAGTTTACAGAGACGTATGGAGGTGAGTTAGGTCAGCCTACATCGGACATGATGTTCCGCGTAGAGAAGGAACTGCTGCAAGGCATCGCAGACGACGAGTCGTGCGTGATTGCCGGCCGTTGCGGCTTCTTTGTGTTGCGTCACCATCCCAACCATGTGAGCGTGTTCATACAGGCATCCACGGACTTTCGCTTGGAGCGTCTTGTACGCAAGCAGAACATGACTCCGGAAGAGGCACACAAAACAATAGAAAAGATAGACAAGATGCGCGAGAACTATGTGAAGAAATACTGCGGCACTTCGCGCTATGATACCCGAAACTACGACCTTGTCCTTCGTGCCGATG
Source organism: uncultured Bacteroidales bacterium (assembly GCA_902776455.1). GTDB lineage: Bacteria > Bacteroidota > Bacteroidia > Bacteroidales > Bacteroidaceae > Physcousia. The sequence continues at coordinate 20,157 of CACYQI010000038.1, forward strand.
GAAAGACAGAAGATGAGCTGGCAGACATCATCATGCAATATGTGAACGAAAAGCAAGCCTAAGCTCAAAGTGCAAATAACGAAATAAAATTATATGAGAACAACGATTCAAGAAAACGAAAACCAAGTGATAGCCTCCTTTGAAGGCCGTCTCGATACAGCTGCTGCCGTTAAGACCACAATAGCAATCAAACCACTTCTGGAAGTTTGCAACAAGGAAGTGATACTGGATTGTACCAATCTGGACTACATCTCGTCTTCCGGCCTCCGCATCTTTCTCTCTATCCGCAAAGAAGCGGCAGCACACGGATGTAAGGTGATCGTACGAAACATAAATCCCGAAGTCCATCAGGTGTTCGTAATGACTGGCTTCTCCAGCCTTTTTGAGATTCAATGATGAATGCATCCGACTTTCACCAGAAAATGCTTCTTCGAGAATATCGGGAGGCTTTACCCACACTTGTGCAGTTGAAAGATGCTGTGCTCCAGTCATTGCATGAGATGCTGGATAACAGCGGACTCTTTCTGACAGCTATTGAAGCAAGGATAAAGAAAGAGGAGTCGTTGGCTGGCAAACTGGCACTTAAGGGTACCAAGTACGCCTCGCTGAAGGACATCACAGATCTGGTGGGAGCACGGGTCATCACCTTCTATACCGATGATGTTGACCGCATAGCTTCGATGGCTGAGAAGCAGTTCGAGATAGACTGGGATAATTCCGTGGATAAACGCAAGTTGCACCAGCTCGACAGCTTCGGCTACAACTCGCTCCATTACATCTGCCGTTTGCCCGGTTACGACTTTCGCTTCGAACTTCAGCTGCGCACTACGCTCCAGCATGCTTGGGCAGCTATCAATCACGACAACGGCTACAAGTCCGACATCGAGATTCCCAAAGAATATCTTCGCCGCATGAACCGGCTGGCAGGCATGTTGGAGATGGCAGACGACGAGTTCAGCCGCATCCGCATGGAACTTACAGACTATCGTCGTCGCGTGCAGACTTTGGTCAGAAACGGCAAGCTCGACGATGTGATGCTCGATGGCGATGCCTTCCGCTCCTTCCTACAAGCAGGACCGCTCAACAGGCTCAACAGGCACATCGCAGCCATTAACCAAGCGGAAATACAGGACACGCCGCTCGACAACTATCTGCAAGTCCTCAAGTCGCTCAAATGCAAGACACTTGGCGATGTGAGCCGGCTCATCAAACGCTACGAAGAAGATGCCTATCTGCTGGCGCGACATCAGCTCGGAAATACCGACTTGGACATCATCTCCTCTGCCATCGGATTGCAGAATATATGTATCGTATGCATACTTTCCACAGGTGGCGGGAAGATTGGCTTGGAGCATCTTTTCGATATGCTTAATGGCACGAATACCCCAAATGCCACACTTGCTGCCATTACCTACGAACAAGCAAAGAATCTACCATTTATGAAAAGTTAGTCGATTGCGTATGGAACCCGTATTGATTGACCTTAACGATTTTGTCCACACCGGAGAGGGTGCGAATGGCGAAAGTTACAACCACAAGCATGACCCAAACATCATGCTTAAACTCTACGTCAAGAATTTCGAAGCAGCCCGCAAGGAGTACGAATTGGCTAAGAAAGTCTATCAGATAGGCATTCCTACTCCCGAACCTGGCATACTCGTGACGGACGGCAAGCGCATTGGCATTTGCTTCAAGAGAGTGGTGGGCAAGATTTCCTACTCGCGTGCTTGCGGCGACAATCCTGAACGCACAGAAGAGTATGCACGCGAATTTGCTCAGATGTGCAAGCGCTTACATGCCACACATGTCGATGTCTCGCAGTTCGAGAATGTCAAGGACCGCCTATATGCCATGCTCGAAGCCAATCCCTATTTCACGCCCGAACAGAAGAAGAAAATCTGCCATTTCATTGCCGATGCGCCCGATGCCGATACTGCCATACATGGCGACTTACAGTTCGGTAATGGCATATTCACAGAGAAGGACGGCGTCCGCACCTCCTATTTTATCGACCTTGGCGACTTCTGCTATGGCTACCCAATGTTCGATATCGGCATGGTTTATCTCTGCTGCTGCTTGAACGACGAAGATTGGACCATGGAGGTCAACCACATGTCCAATGCCACAGCCGCACGTTTCTGGGATGCTTTTGCACTTGAATATTTCGGGCCGGAAGCCGATATGGAAGCTGTCATGCGTGAAGTGAAGATTTATGCTGGACTGAAAACCATTATCGTCGAGCGCGACGCCCATCGGCCCATGCCACAGTTCCGTGCCATGCTCGAAGGAACTGTTTACTGAGGAACCATATAATTATCTATACAGTATGGCAAACAAATACATGGATACAGACCTGCTCGACCGTGCCATAATTTTCGCGGTGAAAGCACATCATAACACCGAACGTCGAGGCAAAGGCTTTCCGTATATAGTCCATCTGATGGAAGCCGTTGAGATAGTTGCCACTATCACCCCCGACCAGGAATTGCTGGCCGCAGCAGTCTTGCACGATACCATCGAGGACACCGACGTTACACTTGAAGATATTCGCCGTGATTTCGGCAATCGGGTAGCCTCTCTTGTCGAGACGGAGAGCGACCAGCCCGCCGAAGACTTGCACGAAGCAGAATCATGGCACGAAAGGAAACAAGCGTCTATTGATAAGTTGAGTAAAGCCTCCCGCGATGCCAAAATTGTTGCCTTGGGCGATAAACTCAGCAACATGCGTGCCATCTACCGTGATTACGTGACAAAAGGTGATTCGCTTTGGCAAATCTTCCATGTCACAGATAAATCCGCCCACGAATGGCGTTACAGGAAACTTGCAGAAGCTTTCAGCGATTTGAGCGATACCTTTGCCTATAAAGAATTTGTTGAACTAATTGACAAAGTCTTCTGTAAATGACAAACATACTGAAAATAATACCAAGGGAATTTCGCTCCAAATCAAGTATGGGCATCATCCTCATCGCTGCCATACTCGTGGAGGTAACAAGCGGTGTGCAATACTGGTATTCAAAGAAGGTTATTCAGTCGGGAGTCGAGTCTCGTGCAAAGGGCGAGTTGGAAGCGAAAGGCTTGGAGATAGAGAAAGTCACGACCGCTGTTGAAGTAGCCATCGACAATATGGTGTGGGCAGTCGAGGCAGAACTTTCACATCCCGAAAACATTCCAAACGTCACTCTCAGACTGCTGGAGCAGAACCCGCAAATCATAGGCTTTGGCGTGGCATTCGTAGCCGACTACTATCCGCAATATGGTCGTTGGTGCGAACTCTACATCACTCGTCGCGAAGAAGGGAAAATCGAGTCGGCACAGATAGGCGGCCCCGACCACGATTATCTCCAATCGAAATGGTTCCAAGAAGCTGTTGCCTCCAATAAAGGCTATTGGAGCGAACCTTATTACGACGAGAAGGGAGCGCGAATGATGCTCTGTTCCTACTTCGTACCCGTTCACGACCAAAGCGGAAAGACCGTGGCGTTGCTTGGAGCCGACGTGTCGCTCGATTGGCTGTCCGAGCTTATTAGCGACCGACAAGTATCACCTTCGAGCTTCAACCTTCTCATTTCCCGTACAGGACAGATTATGGCTTGTACCGTAGATAGCCTCGTCTTGCTCAAGAACATTGAGCAGGTGACGGCCGACTTGAAGGACACGACTGTGGGTTACGTCAATCGCGAGATGATGGCCGGACATAGCGGACAGGCAACCATCGCCACCGAAGACGGCGACAAGCGCTACGTGTTCTACGACCAAATGGACGACGGCACTGGCTGGTCGATGGCCATAGTTTGCTCCGACAGAGAGATTTACGGCAACTTGCGACAAGTTAGCTTCAACCTCTTTCTGCTCATGGTCATAGGCATGATACTCATGGGATACATCATTCTCCGTTCTGCCAAGAATGCCATAAACCTACAGATTGTAAATAGCGAGAAAGAGCGCATAGGCAGCGAACTCCGCATAGCCAGCGAGATACAGAAGAGCATGCTGCCCAAGAGCTTCCCGCCCTATCCCGAACGCGACGACGTAGAGATATACGGCTCGCAGGAGCCTGCCAAGGAAGTAGGCGGCGACCTCTTCGACTTCTACATACGCGACGAGAAACTCTTCTTTTGCATTGGTGATGTCAGCGGAAAAGGCGTACCCGCATCCCTCGTCATGGCCGTCACCCGCAGCCTCTTCCGCACTCTCTCTGCACATCTCTCCAGCCCCGAACGCATCGTGGCACAGATGAACGACTCGATGGCACAGACCAACGACACCAACATGTTCGTCACTATGTTCCTCGGCGTACTCGACCTCCCTACAGGCCGTCTGCGTTACTGCAACGCAGGCCACTGCTCCCCATTGCTCATAGCACCTCCCGCAGAGGAGAAACAGCCTACCCCCATACCATGCCTCCCCAACCTTCCTCTCGGCATCCTGCCCGGCTATAAGTACGTTTCCGAGGAACTGCTCGTCAGTCCGCGAAGCACCGTGTTCCTCTATACCGACGGCTTGACGGAAGCCGAAAACGCCATGCATGCCCAGTTCGGGGAGGAAAGGATGAAGCAAGTGCTGCAGCAGATGGACACAAATTCCCCTCTGGCCATCGTCACCTCCATGACAGAAGCCGTACGCTCCTTCGTTGGCTCCTTCAGACAGAGCGACGACCTCACCATGCTTGCCGTCTGCTACACCAAGGAACAGCTCGACCTGCTGTTCTCGCGCGACCTCACCCTCCAGAACGACATAGAGCAAGTGCCCCTTCTGACACAATTTGTCGATGAGGTTTGCGAGAGCATCGGACTCCCTTCCGCCACCGCCATGCAGATGAACCTCGCCCTCGAAGAGGCTGTTGTCAACTGCATGAAATACGCCTATCCTCTGGGCGTAGTCGGCAACATCAACATTTCGGCTCGTGCCAGCAACGTCCGACTTAAGTTTGTCATTAGCGACAGCGGCATACCCTTCGACCCCACAGCACATGCTGCTGCCGACACAACGCTACCAGCCGAAGAACGCCCGATAGGCGGGCTGGGAATACATCTTGTTCGGACAATAATGGATTCCATCAACTACGAGAGAATCAACGACAAAAACGTGCTCACGCTCAGGAAGAAGCTAAATTAATTTACAATTTGACAATTTATGTACAATTTAGCCATTTAACCATTTACATACCCTTTCCTTTAAGAGAGGGATGGGGAGAGGCTTTTACTTCCACTTTAACTTCAGAAACTTCAGTAAAATAATAAATGTGAGATGGAAAGCATCACGATGTTAGGTCTTCACGTCAACGCTTGGATTACCTTGTTTACCTTGCTTGGCATCTTCCTTGTGATGGCACGTACCCGCGTACCAGCCGAGGTGACGTTCCTCTCAGCGCTCACCATTTTGCTTGTCACGGGAGTGGTGACAGAGGACGAAGGTATGGCCGGATTCGGTTCGGAACCCGTTGTCGTTCATGCCGCCTTCTATGTCGTCATAGCAGGACTGATGCAGACGGGCGTGCTCTATTGGCTTACGAAGAACGTGCTTGGCTCTCCCAAGAGCTTCAAGAATGCCGTGTTGCGACTGATGACCCCTATCAGCCTGCTGGCCGCTTTGCTCAACTCTGTGAACGTCGTGGCTCTGTTCATCGATACCGTCAAGATTTGGGCACGGAAGCTCGACGTTCCTGCTTCGAAACTGCTGATGCCGCTGAGCTATGCGGCTTCGCTGGGAGGCATGTGTACGCTGCTGGGAAGCTCGTCGAACCTCCTCATTGCCGGTCTTTACGCCAAGCAGACAGGAGAGCAACTCAACATCTTCGAGCCTTTGCTGCCTGGAATGGTGCTCACCATAGTTGGCATTATGTTGGTTACTGTCTTTCAGCGTCTTATTCCTCCACGCGAATCGCCCGAGTTGTCCTTCGAGACAACATCCGACTATACGGCCGAGCTGCTCGTGCCAACCTCCCATCCTTCCATTGCCGAATCCGTAGAAGAGGCGGGATTGTACAGCATCAAAGGCGGTTCGCTCGTGGAAATTGTGCGCTTCGACAAGGAAATCATCATGCCTGTCAGCCCCGACGAGCCTCTGATGGGCGGCGACCGACTGGTCTATGCGGGCCAAATCAACGAGATACTCGAACTGAAACGCAGTCATGGCCTCGTAGCAGCCGACCATCACGTCTGGAACATCAACGAGATAGACTCGCGGCGAAAGATGCGTACTGCCTACGTTGACTTCGGAAGCGACCTTATCGACACAAAGATGACGGAAAGCGACTTCGAAAAGGAAAACGACGTAGTCCTTGTGGCCGTGGCTCGCAGCGGGAAACGAGTGGAGGGACAGCCGCGCGAAATCCAGCTCCAAGCAGGCGACACGCTGCTGCTCGAGTGCCCGCCGGGTAACGACAGACAGCTGGAGCAGGACAACCGTCGCCGCATCACCTTCTTCGACTCCCATTTCGTCCCGCAGACAGGGCCGCGCACACTCGTTGCCTCCATCGTGCTCGTGATGATGTTCCTGCTCTCCTCCTTCCACGTCATGCCGCTGATGGCTACCACCATGCTCGCTGCCGGAGCCATGCTGTTGTTCCGCTGCTGCCGCATGGACCGCGTGGTCAAGTACATCGAATGGGACATGCTGCTCATATTAGGCTCTACGGTTGTGTTCTCAACGGCCATAGCAAAGACGGGCATCACCGATGCCGTAGCCAACGGCATACTCGACCTCTGCGGCACCAATCCCTACGTCGTGATGGCGGTAACGTGTCTGCTTGCCTCCGTAGTCACGGAGTTTGTGAGCGATGTCGGCAGCGCAGCAGTCTTCTTTCCCATCATATGGCAGCAGGCACAGATGCTCGACTGCAACCCCATGCCATTCGTCATTTCGCTGATGCTCTCTGTCGCAATCAGTTATGCCTCCCCAATAGGCTCCAGCACGCACATACTCATCTATGGTCCCGGGTCGTTCCGGTTTACCGATTTCGTACGCCTCGGCACCATCATGCACATCGTGCTACTCATCGTCTGCCTCGTGCTCGTCAACGTCATCTACCCATTGTATATATACTGACAAACATACCTTTGCTTTGTCCGATAAAGAAAGGTTCATCCCCGAATTGCGTTGGCAAGTTTATATAGTAGTATAGAAAAAGCCGCCAATTCATTATCTTTGTGGTTCCCCAACCATATCAGATATGAACG
>CACYQI010000039.1 GCA_902776455.1 uncultured Bacteroidales bacterium
GAACAGCGACAGGATACGAGCTTTACTCCGCAATGCATTAACCGACAAGATAGACGACCGCGAGACCTTTATGAAGGGTATCGACTATTCGTACTATTACGAGCAAGAAGACTAAAGTAAAGGTGAAAAAGTGAAAAGGTAAAAAGGTAAAAAAAGATTTGTATTTCTAATACTTTCTGCCAAACTTCTTTCCGTCCAGCGCTTCAGCAATTATGCCCTGAAATTGTCTTCCGAGCGAATCCGCCATTCTTAACCGACGAAAAATCTCCCTTACCTGCAAAGAGATAAGGGAGAAATAGTTTTTCACCTTTTCACCTTTATAAAGGTCCGTGGCCCATGCAGGAGGTGGTTGTGATGACGGTCAGGGCGGCTGTGATGGCGGCGACGATGACCTTCAGGATGATTTCCCAGACGTTGTTCTTTTTCATAGCTTTTCGTTTTTGTAGAGTTGATAACTTTGGTTGAGTGTTTCTTCGGTGAGGTTCATGCCGCTTTCCAGCCTTGCCATGGCCCCCACGAGCCGCGGCCAGTCGTTTTCGGTGAGCCTTTCTTTGCCGCCGAAGCCTGTGAGCTTGCAGCAGTCGCAGATGTACCTTCGGGTGTCGTTTTCCGTGGGCGGTGCCCAGCGCGTGATGATGTCTTCGATGCATACCAGTTTGTATTTGTCGCGGTAAGTGCGGAAGATGCAGAAAGCGGCTCGGAGGCCCGACTCTCGTCCGCACCGCGAAAAAGTACAAAATCATGGCGAATGAAACCTCAGTCCACAAGCTGAGGTTTTATTCTTTAACGAGAAGATGTACTGAATTTCCGGCACGAAAGTACACTATTATAATAGGAGCAGAAAGAGACGCTAGGCTATTTGAGAATTACCCAGATTCCGGTTTTTGTTGCACCTTGTTTTTCAATAAAACCATTTTTTCGAAGCAATGAGATTTCGCGTTCAATGGTTCGTTGTGCGATATTCAGTTTTGATGCTAGGGATTTGTCGGTATGTTTATCATTTTCCTCAAGTGCCCGTAAGATGACTGACTGGCGTTCTGTGAGCGTCTGTCTTTCTTCAACAGAAACAGCCTTGTTTTGCTCGCCATTTCTCTCGCCATTTCTCTCGCCAAGTTGTCGGTAGAAAGTAACATCGGAAAGTAACAAATCCGTATGGAATACTACATCCATCCCAGTTTTCTCTTTCCAGACCAGCATTTTGTCGAAACCGTAACCACTGTTCTCACTAATCTTGGCAGGCGAGCCGAATTCAGTTCAACAACTTTAGTAAAAGTTTTCCGCAAAGGTACGGACAGAAAATTAAACGCGAAAAGACAGATTAACAAGGTGGAGGCATGATTATTCAAAATTATTTTTGTACCTTTGCAGGAGAAATCTGAAATCATGGAAAAGATAAAGGTACACATTTTGAGGACAGGCGAGGTACGAGTATCGCCTTATTTGCCCTTTGGCGGCGACGATTGCAGCATCATCAAAGCATCCGGTATAACAACCCCGAAATCGAAGTGGATATGGCTCCCTGTGTTCAGCTACCTGATTGAACATCCGAAGGGCAAGATACTCTTCGATACGGGGTGGCACAGAGACATGTCGCCCGAAGGAGAATACGACAGGAAAGCCCAAATCAAATCGCTTGGTTCGTTCTTGCTTTATCAGATCAACCAGGGCCGAATCACCAAAGGCGAGGCCATCAACGAGCATTTGGAGCAGATGGGACTGAAGCCATCGGATATCGACTATGTGCTTCTCTCGCATCTTGACTGCGACCATGCCAACGGATTGCGACAGGTGAAGGATGCCAAGCATATCCTTGTCTCCGAAGCCGAGATGGTGGGCACCACGAGAAAGAACTTCCAGATCTGCATCCGTTTTCAGAAGCGATGGTGGAAAGGCGTTGACCTGAAAACATTCGACTGGAACGGCACAGAAGGACCAGTCGGCAAGTCGTACGACGTGCTGGGCGATGGCAGCCTTGTGATGGTGAACATCCCGGGCCACAGCGAAGGACTTTGTGCGCTGAAGATAAGAAATGCTGAAGGCAAGTATGTCCTTCTCTTTGCCGATGGCGGCTATGCCACAAAGTCGTGGAAGGAAATGATTACGAGCGGCATCACGCTCGACAAGCAGATGCAGCGACGTTCTCTCCAATGGATACGGGAGCAAAGCATGTCGCCCGACTGCATCGCCTCGTTTGCCACCCACGATACAGACGTCAAACCGCATGTTATTGAACTGTAAAAAAGGAAAACATGTATAGCCTACAATATAAAGTAACGACAAGCACCTGCGACAGCGAAGGACGGCTGAAGCTCTATTCGGCCCTCCAGATGATGCAGGACTGCTCGGAGATGTGGATAGACTCAGAGCCAGGCGTCAAGCAGTATTTCGAAGAGCAGAACATGGCCCAGTTGTTGGCAACCCGACAAGTGGAGGTCGTCCGTGTCCCCGAATACAAAGAAGAGCTGACGGTAACGAGTACGGTATATGGCATGAAGCCTATGTTTGGCTTCCGCAATACGTTCATCTACGACGCTCAGGGCAATCCCTGCTACAAGACTTGGAGCATGGGAGCCTTCGTGGACAAGACTACAGGCAAGCTGAAACGGGTGGATGATGCCACCATCGCCTCGATGAAGCTGGAGCCGCAGTTGGAGATGAACTACAAGAACCGCCGTATCATCCTGCCCAAGATGGAGGGTGAGGTGCTGGAGCCTGTCAAAGTGTTGCGTGCCGACATCGACTACAACCGCCATCTGAACAACGCCAACTACATCCGCATGGCTATGGAACTGCTGCCCGAAGGGTTTGTGGTTCGAGGTCTTCGCGTGGAATATCGCGTACCGGCCAAGTTGGGCGACATGCTGACTCCCACCATCTACAATACGGATGCAGGTATCGTCGTGGCCCTCTCAGCCGGAGCAGACGTTTGTGCTTTGATGGAGTTTAGCGAGTAATCAAGACTAAATCTGACTGAATCAACATGATAAAGTCCTATAAGGACTAAAAGCGCATGTTATCCACCAACTTCCTGCCAGCAGCATCGCCCTACACAGCACGCGCCTCAACTTTAACCACCTGTTTCCACTTTCCATTTTCCATTTTCAACTTTCCATTTTCAACTTTCCATGAAGATTTCTACCGTCACCCGTCACTTTTTGCCCTAACAGCGTGAAAATAAGCTAATAGTAGGGTGACAGTACTGTCACCCTACTGTCACCCCTTCGTCACCTCGCATCCTATTGAATCACAATGCAATAAGTGGAAAGGTGACGGAGTGACAGTAATTATGCAACATTCACACACACACCTCCACATTCGTAAGCATTCGACCAAGTACAGGACCTGTACTTGGTCGAATGCTTACCATAAATCTAACAATTGTAGTCGGGTTGCACTATTGCGACTGCAAAGGTACGACGAAAATACAACTGCTACAACGGGGTATTGTTCGAATGCTTACTGACAACCTCAATCAACGGAGATGTTCACACAAGTAAGCAAATCCATAGGCGGTGTCAGGGTAGAACACAAACCATGCCAGGATAATTCCCGAAGCAGTTTTTGATATAACGATGATAGAGCTAAAATATCATGACTCGTTATTGAATAACATACGCCCAAGTTCCTCTGTTTTAACTTCAACTCTTTCTGTTGGGAATATGGTAGAAGTGGCAAGTGATGTCTTTCTAGAAAGCAGCTCATCAAGGGTTTCGTCAAAAGCCTTAAATTCCTTATTCACAGCCATAGGATAATAAACATAGACATCTTTTTTCTGTCCGATTCTATAGGCTCTGTCGGTAGCCTGACTTTCTTTTGCAGGATTCCAATGGCGACTGTAATGAATGACATGGTTAGCGGCTGTAACATTTAATCCCATGCCAGCTGCTATAGGTGACATGATGATAACATTAAAACCATATTCAGATTGGAAATCATCAATACTTGCTTGACGAGATTGTCTTCCTGATGCTTGGCGGGAAACGACAGATGGCGTGTCTCCATTGATGATTTTTGCAACTACACCATATTTCTCAAGACATACTCTTTGCAGCATCTTTTGGGTTTCCTTGTGTTCTGCAAAAATTATAACCTTTTCATTATTAGCTTTTATCTTATCCAAAATAAGGATTGTAGCAAGTAATCTGGCCGAAGACTCAACAAGTTCGTCGTATTTGTGTTCATGAAGAGATCTGTCGTAAAGGTATGGATGCTCGGAGATTTCTCGCATATCCATAATAGTCACCAACATGTTAGGCTGTATTCCAGTAACATATTTGTTTATAACATTTCGATACGTATCATCTTGTATAGAAGGCATTTCAATACGCTCTTTTATTTCGTATTTTTCAGGAAGATCTTTCGCCGCATCTTTCTTCAATCGCCTCATGAAGAATGCGCCGAGCTTTTCATGCACCTCGTTTCCGAGAGCTATTAAATCTGTATCTTCATTTTTGAGTGGACTCTGGTATTTAGCAGAAAAAGCTTTAGCATTACCCAATAAACCAGGCACACAGAAGTCCATAATACACCATAGGTCTAATAATGAATTTTCTACAGGTGTACCAGTCATCGCGACTTTAAAATTGCTTTTCAAAGCTTTAGATGCATTTGTAACAAGGGTGCCAGGAGTTTTAATTTTTTGAGCTTCGTCCAGTATTACGATATCAAATTCAACCGCACAAAAATTAAGCTGTGAAATTCTAAGTGATTCGTAGCTAGTCAGAATAATGTCCATATTCTGCATCGCGTCAACAACACGCCTATTAAATTGACGAGATACTTCCTTAGATGTAAGCCTACTGATACGCATACGAGGCATCTTAAAGAAGCGAGAGTACTCATTCTCCCAGTTTTCAAGTAGAGAAACAGGTGCAACAATCAAATATGGTTTGTGATTGGGATATTGTCTAGAATGCCAGTCTATGAAATATAGGATTTGTAGAGTCTTACCTAATCCCATATCGTCTGCCATCAAACATCCGCTAGCTTTGCTGATATATAAATGTTGAAGCCAGGCAACGCCTTCCTCTTGATGTTTTTTTAGAGAGAAGTCATCTTGAAGGAAGTTGTTTTTATATAATATGTACCTATCTTCCTTTTCAATTAACTGGTTTTGAGCAGAAAATCCTACCTGTTCGGCATTTTCTTCTATAATCAACACCTTTCGACCACTTCCTTCTGTTTCTACAGGCTTATTAGGATTCTTAAGCTGTCTCTCAGCTGTATCAGCAAGGAAGCGTGCATCTTCTATGTCAATTTGAGTATCTTTGAAGTCCACAAGAGAATTATTTTTATTCTCTGCTTCTTTTATACAGTGTCTCAAATTCTCCAACTCATCTTCATTGCTGATGTTAATCTTAGTAGTTCCGTTTTCAGGCGTTTCAACTGTGGCCCCAACAATCCAACAAGATTTGTATGGACTGATAAACGGATAAAATTTAGGCTTATATACGCCAATTTCTATTACTCTATCACTATATAGTTCAGAAAGGTCAAAAACATCCGGGTCAAAGAACTCTGTAGGATGATCTGTCAATTCTTTAATTTGAACTCGTGTTTTGTGTCGGCCTCCATCCTGTTTGAGCTTTTCAAGATTAGATTTTTGTTCTGGGTTCAGTACAACACGGACTCTTTCACCATTTTCTCTCTGCAATGGATACTGACCTTGAACCTTCCTCATTCTATCGAAGGTTCGCTGGAATTTGTCATTTTCCTCAATATCTATCGATGGGTCAACAGTAAAACCTTCTTCGTCAGCTCCTACCTCTATTTTAATTTTACCAGGAACATAAACATTCTCATTACTGAGGTAACTGTCAAGTTCACACCCAGCTTGGATTGCCAACTCTTTTATTTCAGCGAAACTACGCAAATTAAAGTCGGCAGTTTTCGTTTCAATGTCATTGCCATTAAACTCTTCGACTTTTCTTAACAATTCAAATTGTTCTTCAGAAAGAAGATAGTCATTATCGGCATAAGAGATTATATTCCCTTGATTTTCGCAAACGAGCAAATCTCCATCTGGTACATGTGTAAGAAATTCTAGACGATATTTGAACTCAGGAGTATTCAACATTCCTTCGCCTCTAAGTCTCATTGCCTTATCATATTTCTTGGGAATACCAAGAATGAATTGTTCTTCTTCATCAAGAAGATAAATGTTTTCAAAAGGGACAAGACATCCCGCATCTAAAACCTCGGCATATCCGTTGTCAACAAGAGTTGCCAATGGAAGGTAATAGATACAATCATCTATCTCTTTCCAGTCGGAGAAGTAAAGCTTTTGACCATTGTAAATAACAGAGAAAAGCAACCCATTTGATCCAATGCTACGTTTTAACATCCTATTTAATATTGATAGTCATATATGAGGATAATGCTAAGTCTTGTTTGAACAAGAGACCACCACCTGCTTGTTTGATATAACCTACTATAAACTCTTGTTTTGAGGCCAATGCGTAAACGATAGTATTCCATCCGTCCGAATTAGTCCCTTTTATCCAGATATTTCCAAATGGCAAGTTGTTGCCATTGATGCCTCTTACTTTCACAAATCTCTTAGTCTTATATATGTGGACATAAAAGCCATCATCATTTGCCACGACTCTGCAAATATCAAAGAAGAAATACTTGCTAGTTCTAGAGTAATTGATATTACCTTTATACTTGGTTTCGGTTATTGGAAGGGTAGTAAGCTGAAGTTCAGGCTTTGGTTCTGATTTATATTCCTGTTTTGGCTCTTGCCTTGTTTGTGATAGAGCGTTCGAAGGGGAATGATATCTTTGCTGAGATGAAGCCTTAACAGGTTCACCAAAAAGGTCTAATTGCATGGGATTAGTTGTCCTTTCGGATTTGTTCAACGCAACTTTAACTTCAGGCTGAGGTTTTCTTATTTGTTCTTGTTGGGGTAGAGGTTGAGCTGTAAAGATGTCATCGTATAATGCATCAAAGAAAGGAGAGCCATAACTAGAACTTGTTATAACATTGAATTCCAGCCAAGATTTCAATCTATCTTTCCAATTTCCTTTATGATACAATCGTCCTTCATCATTATAATTGTTGTACCAATAATCACTTTTTACAAGCATGTCCATCGATGGCTCTTTTAGCTCACTGATAGAAGAAATGGTCCTAGCTCCTTGTTTAAGGAACTTTATCTTTCGATTGTCTTGCTTGTAGGCATAAAGACAGCCAGTATCCGAGAATTCTATAAGAATATAATCTTTAATGTTCAATATTAAGGCAGAGGTTTGAGAAATCCTGGAATTAGTTTCAATGAAATGCCTCCTGAACAAAGATCCTATTCTCGAATCATTCTGAAGGATGTGCTTTGTTATATCCGAGCCAGCAATCCTAAAACCTCTAACGTATTGGACATAGTCCAACCAGAATTTCTTTCGTTCTCTATCTTGCACACAAATTTCGAAGAATGTTTCAATAATCCTTCGCGTAAACCATAAGTTCACTTTTTGCATGGTTTCTTTTAATTTCAGTGCTTCATCTGCAGTTGCACCAATGAAAGGAGCCCATGTTTTCGTTAGAGTAACGTCACCCAAAGTGCGATTGATGAAGTTGCTGAGCTGAGTTTGTTTCATGGGGTCAGCTTCATCGTCAGCTTTCTTTACAAGATCAGCAAATACAAGCTGTTTAGTTCTTTGATTATTGTGAATGCGAAAAAGCTCTTCTAGAGTGTTCTCATCCAGCGTTTTTTTTGCATTATATTTGATTATAACATCAGAGAAATATGACTGGGAAATAGCTGAATTTTTGAAGCCAAGTAATTTGGGAGCTTCACGGACGTCTATTTTTTTGCTTATGAGAAGATATGCCAACCTTTCAGGTCCGGCTTCTTCAAACATATTTGCATGATTTTTCAGCGTATTATATCTCTGATTGTTGTCTTCATATTCCTGAAGTTTTTCTATGATAAGTTGAGAAGTGCTCACCCTCTGGTGTGGTTTAATCAGACACCAGGAATTCATCAAGTAAAATATCAAGCCATTAAAATAGATATTTTTCCATCCCTTTTCTAACAACTTCAATGCGTAATCAAAAGCAAGCTCTTCATCTTGGAGCTTCATCATGTAGTATGAAACAATACGTAGTTCACGCATTGTCCAATCCTCCATAACAATTTCTTTTTTCAAAGCTGCTTTTACAACCTTATACAAAACTTCATCAATAGAATGTTTAGACACATTAATACCTCCATCGGCTAACATTCGTTCTTCGATGGATTTCAATTGGCGCAAGTTTGTATTGATGACTTTTTCCGTTTGATAGTCATCAACCAATTTTGCCAACAAATGAAAATCCGTTAGCACATCTTTGTTTAAGCCAAGAAGTGTATAAGCGTCATTCATGTTTTTTCCTATTGAAACGTTTATCAGCTATATCTTCGAGTTGCTTTTCGGCATTTGTCCTTACTCTAAATTCTACACGTCGAGAGAGGTCTTTATTCTCTTCACCATCCTTTGTTAAAATGAGGTGACTGGAAGACAACCCATTTGCAGTTACCAAGCCTTTCAGCCAGATAATATCATTTACATCCATTAAACCGAAACAGTACTGCAGTACAGCTCTAGTTCTGTCCTGGGATAACTTCATATTTGAATAATAGCCACCATTCGTATTGGTATGTCCTTCAATACGGATTTCTTCTATATTGTCCTTATATTGTGGCCTGCTAAGAACAGCAATATAACGAGGGAAGAAGTCGTCAAGAATATCTTTAAATTTAGGTTTAAGAATATCTTTTCCTTCGTCAAACAACATCGATGGCTCTTGGAATCTGATACAAAGTGTAGAGTCTATTGTAGCTCTCCACACAGTGAGATCCTCTTTGAACTCCTCTTGAAGGTCAATATATAGTTGGGTCTTTATCTGGTCATATCGCTTTACTATTTCTTCATCTTGCTCTGCTTTCTCCTGCACTTGCAGTAGAGCACCCATGAGTAGCAAGATGAAGATGAACAGTAAGCCTGCCATTAAATCGCCAGTCGAAAGAGAGAAAGCATTTTCCTCTTTCTCAGTATATTCGGTAATCTGCTTTTTCATTTATCGATTTTTAGAAAGCGTTTCGGTAAGCATCTCTACAATTTCACCTTGTTGTTGAATTGTACTAGATAAAGCATCCGTTGTTTGTGTCAGACTTGAACTATATTGGTCAAGATACTTTTGTGTGGTAGCTTTCACAGTATTGCTGTATTCAGTCAGACCGCTTTGAAGTTGGCTGAATATTCCACCAAGTCCCTGCTTAATAAGCTCAAACTTCTGGGCGTAATCATCAGTCATTTTACCCGAACTTCTTAAAAGTTCAGCTATTTGGTCTATGCCACGTTGACTAGACAACTGTAATTGATTAAGTTTTTCTGTATATTCACTTTGAATCTTGTTAAATAATTCAGTAGCCAACTTCATGTCACCGCTGATAGTTCTAAGATTGCCCGTACTGATGCTTATTTCGCCTTGTGCTTGCTTGAAGCCATCCATGGTATTAGTGACATACTCGTTCATCTTTTCAAGACGTTCAAGTCCTACGTTAAATGCTTCAAGCAGTTTCTTTGTTTGTGATGTTGTGTCTTCTTGTAATGCGATTAGGTCAGCTTGTTTAGACGTAACATCATCTGTAATAGATTTTACGGAATTCTGTACAGAAGAGGACAAACTTGAAATAGTATTATCCAGGAATGATCCCATCTTTTCTGCCGCATCAGAAAGCTTAGCAATCATTTGGTTGCTTTGTTCCTGAGAGCTTTGTGTGATACCATTCATTACTTCTTTCACTTCTGAGATGGCATTGCTTATAGAACTTGTAGCAAAAGCGATTTGTTCTTGCATCTGTTGCATAGCAGTGGAATTGGCATTAGCAGAAGTCTTGCTGATTTCGGAAATAGCATTCTTAACCTCTTCAATTGTAACCTGAAGAGTATTAGAAATATTCTCCATGTTATGCGGGAAGTCACCCATCGCCTGAGACGCAGTGCCAAGTTGCTGAGCAAGTGTTTCAAGTTGTGACGTAGCAGAGCTAGAAAGACTTGTTTTGAACTCATCAATGATGGCAGACATGCTTTTCTTCAGTTCTTCAACTACACTATCCATCATACCAGATGCTGGTGAAGCGACAGTATCGGCCATTTTGTCGATGTGTTCAATTACAGACTTAGTCGTATTATCGACGCTTTCCATAAGAGGTAATATCCTTTGTTGCATCTGTCTTGATAGAACCTCGTCAAATCCGTTATTCAGTTCTATAGCCAAATCAGTAGAGAATGATTTTAGTGCTTTAGACTGTTCCATGTTTTCTGTCAGAATCTCACGGATAGCATTTCCAGCCGTTACATTTTCTCCAGCCTCATTAGTATACATGAGCTTGCTATCAAGTTCAGAACGAACTATACCAATTAATTTATCTACTAATGCCGCTTGATATTGTTCTTGCAGAATAGTGTCGTCAACATAGTATGTGTCATCAAGCTTTCCTGTCAAAGCATGAATATTCCTATGTAATTTGTTTCTAACAATTTTATCAAAGAATGTAAATATGAGCGAGCAAATCATGCCAACGAGAGACGTAATAAATGCAGTACTCATACCGTTTAGCAGGTTCTGAATGCTTTGTTGGATATTATCCGAGTTAGAGCTGTCAAAATCTCTAACGCCCATTGTTAATCCCCAAAATGTTCCTAAGAGACCTAGACCTACCAAAACACCAGATGCAGAATCTAAAAATCTAAAGTTTACTTTAAAAATTTTAGATACACTATTGCCGTTGAAATAGAATGAGGATGGAGTGTTTGATTTTAAACCATTAAGCGTGTTAAAACTTACGGATTTATAAAACATCTCCCATAATTCTTTAAGCTTTGAATTCTTAAAGGCTTCAGGAATGTTATCCGAATCGCTAATAGCCTTTATCACATTCTTTGCCTTGTAAGTTTTAAAAACCCCATCCATACACAGGATGAACACAAAAGCAATAAATACACATACAGCTATAGTTGAAGCACTTCCCATATAATTGAATTTTAAATTATTATTTATTATTTTTTAGTATGAATGAGATAAATCTTCTGCTGCCATTGGCAGAGAATCTTCTTCTTTGGAATAGACACGAATGACTTGTTCGTTATCTTGGATTTCAGGTTCATCGTAGAAGTTCTCTTCGTCGTCGGCCCATTTGTTGCATTGTGCCATTACGGTCTGCAGAGCCTGTTCCTGCCCTTCTGGGGGATAATGGTACTTCTTGAGCAATCGCTTCACCATGACGCGCATTTTGGCTCTTGCCGTTTCCTTATGGTTCCAGTCGATGGTGCGGTTCTTGCGAAGCTGTTCTGTCAGTTCCTTTGTCAGTTCTATGAACTCTTCGCTCGTATAGGCTTCACGAACCCCTTCTGGTGTTGACAGAGCGTCGTAGAAGGCTTTCTCTTCTGCTGTCAGCCCCAGTTCGTCCTCTTCCTCTTCCGTTCGCTTTATTTCGGCAGCTATCCTAAGCAGTTCCTCTATCACCTCTTCGTTGGTGAGCAGACCTTTCAGGTAGTTCGAGAGGGCGTTGTTCATCATTTCGCTGAACTTCAGGCTCTGCACGATGTTGGTGCGTTCGTATTTGCGTATGCGTTCCACCATCAGTTCTTCCAGCAGTTTCATGGCGAGGTTCCTTTCCTTCATCTTCTTGAGTTCCTCTAGGAACTTCTCGTCGAAGAGGTTGAACTCCACACCTGGATTCAGCACTTCCACACCCTCGCTTTGCAGACTTTGTTCCAGCAGATGGGCGATGCGCTGGTTGATGTCGTGCTTGGTGATTCGTGTGCCTTTCGCATCCAGCCTGATCAACATGACTCTCACAGCATCCAGGTAGGCGACTTCCTGCCTTTCCCTTACGGAGATAAGCGATTTGCAGAGCGTTTGAGCGTTATGCAGGAGTTGGCTTTCCTTCACGAAGAGGGTTTGGAGCTGGCTAGAAGCCCTAGAATCTCTAGAATCTCTAGGATTTCTAGAATCTCTAGCCTCTCTAGGCTCCAGCATGAAGTTCACGCCTCCCTTTATCAATTGGCTGCGTTCTGAGTCTGAGCCTTCGTACCAGCCTTCGTAGTTGAAGCCATAAAGCAAGCCTCGACACACTTCCAGCTTCTCCTGGAACTTCACCAAAGCCGTCTTCTCGATGTCCGGGTCGCCAAACTGCTGACGGTCGCGGCTGGTGTAGTCGTGCATGGCTTGCTTCAGGGCTTGGGCGATGCCCACATAATCGACGATGAGTCCGCCCTCTTTGTCTGGGAATACGCGATTCACACGGGCGATGGCTTGCATCAGGTTGTGGTCGCGCATGGGCTTATAGACATACATCGTAGCCAGACTGGGCACATCGAAGCCCGTCAGCCACATATCCACCACGATGGCTATCTTCATGGGGCTTTCGTCGTCCTTGAAGAGGGCTGCATATTCCTTGTTCCTGCGTGCGTCTATCACATCGTGCCACTCTTCTTTGTCCTGATTGGCCGCACTTGCCACAACATGCATCTTCTCTGTCCAGTCCGGTCGGAGTTCCAGAATCTGACGATATATCCTGACTGCCGCTTCCTTGTTGTAGGCCACAATCATAGCTTTGCCAGTCAGTTCGTTCTGGCGGTACTTTTCGTAGTGCTCCACAATGTCCTTGCAGAGGCTCGCTATGGTGTCTGGGTGGCAAAGTATCTCTTTCAGTCCGCTATTGTCCTGACGGGCTTTTTGGATTTGTTCGTCTGTTGCCCCTTCGCCCTTCAGGAGGTCGAACTCGTCGTCCAAGCGTTTCAGGGCTTCTTTGTTCAGGTTCAGTTTGATGACGCGACTCTCGTAGTAGACTGGCCTTGTAGCCTTATCGGCCACAGCCTGCGTCATATCGTAGATGTCGATGTACTGGCCAAACACTTCCTTCGTATCGCGGTCGCGTTCGGAGATGGGTGTGCCTGTGAAGCCGATGAAGGATGCATGGGGCAAAGCCTCGCGCATGAGCAGAGCAAAGCCTTTCTTCATCTTCTGCGCCTTCACATCCCAGTATTCGTCGCCATATTGCGAACGGTGGGCTTCGTCAGTGATGACGATGATGTTCTCCCTTTCCGAGAGCAGACCTGTGCCTTCCTCGAACTTCTGGATGGTAGTGAAGATGATGCCGCCTGTCCTGAGGTCTTTCAGCTTTCGCTTCAGGTCCTCGCGCCCGCCAGTCTTGGTGAGTTTGCCCTTCTCGTTCAGGTCGAAGCCCACGCGCTGGGGTTCCATGCGGAGGAACTTCTGGCATCCTGCAAACTGTTCGTAGAGTTGCTGGTCCAGGTCGTTGCGGTCTGTCACAACCACGATGGTGCATTCCGGGAACTTCTGTACGAGTTGATGCACATAGAAGACCATCGAGAGACTCTTGCCTGAGCCCTGAGTGTGCCAGAATACGCCTATCTTGCCGTCTCCTGCAATGGCGGCATTCGTGTTTCTGAGGGCTTTGTTCACAGCAAAATACTGGTGGTAAGCGCCCATTATCTTTGCGGTTCGTCCGTCTTTATGGTCGAAGCAGACGAAGTTCTGCAAGATGTCGATGAGCCGTCTCTTCTCGAAAATCCCCTGGAAGAAGGTGTCGTAGTGAATGGCTTCGTTGGTCACATTCACACCGTCTGTGCTCTTCCAGTCCATATAGCGATTCGCCTTCGAGGTGATAGTGCCAGCCTTCGAGGTGAGCAAGTCGCTCGTCACAGAGAAAGCGTTATAGACGAACAATGTGGGGCACTTCTGCTGATACTGCTTGATTTGCAGATAAGCGTCCTCTTCGTCCGTTTCTTCCCTTGTAGGCGATTTGAGTTCAATCACCACCAGGGGCAAACCGTTCACGAAGACCACCAGGTCGCAGCGAATCTTCTCGTGCTCGACCACAGTCCATTGGTTGCAGACCTTGAACTGGTTCTGCAGAGGGTCGTCGTAGTTGATGAGTCGCACCAGAGCCGTCTTTGGGCGCCCGTCTTCGTTATGCTTCACCTCTATGCCGTTCTGCAGGTAGTCTGTCAGCGTTTCGTTCCTTTGCTCCAGAATGCCCTCGTTCACATGCGTGACGATGCGGAAGGCTTCCTCCAGCACATCGTCTGCCAGCATGGGGTTCTGACGGCGAAGGGCGGCCTTCAGGTCAGCCTCGTAGTACGGATTGCGGAAGTCGCGCTCCACATCGTAGCCGCACTCGTACTCGTAGCCCAGCTCTTGGAACAACTCAATAAGTGTTCTCTCGTAGCCTTCCTCTGTGAGTTGAATGGTGCTCATAGCTTTTCTTTTTTTGATAGGATTTCCTAGGGTTTCCTAGGGCTTCCTAGGATTTCCTAGGGCTTCCTAGGATTTCCTAGGATCTCCTAGAATTTCCTAGAATCTCCTAGTCTCTCTAAAGCCTTCTTCAGTTCTTCCTCCAAGGCTTTGACCTTTGTTTTCAGTTGTTGGTTTTCTGCTTCCAGCGCCTGCACATGGGCATCTACTGTCTGGCGGTAGCCGGTGCGGGCTGCATACATGCGCTCCTTGATTCCTCCCTCGGTCACAAAGCGATGTTCCAGTTTCTCTATATAGGAGCACATCATCTTGTCTGTCTGGTGGCAGAGGGTAAGCAGCAGATTCGCCATTTCCTCGTCGCTCATCTTCACTACAAAGGGAGCATAGTCGCTGTAGTCGTTGTGAGAATGACAGAATTCACGAAGCCGTTGCTGCCGTTCGCTGTCTGCTGGCCACATCGGCAGATGATGCGTGTTGAGGTAGTCCTGATAGTCCAGGCGCAGTTCCTGCAGACTGCCACGTGCCACGTTTAGCAGTTTTATTTCCATCTCAGAGCTGGTCTGTCCGTCCTCGCTTCCTTCCACGATGTTCTGCTTACCACTTCGGGCAGCCTGTACCATCTGATCTACTGTTCGGTCGCCGTGAGCAGGAAGGAAGCGCTTGCAGAACTCTACCGTCAGTTGGTAGATGGCATCACTCTTGCGGTAGAAATAGAGTTCATTCCAGACAACCGCTTTCTTCAGCACTTTTCCTTTGGTATCGTAATCCATCTTTCTGTTTTCTTTTTTTCTTTTAATCGTAGGTCTTCTTAGGTTCTCCTATGAAATCCTATGAAATCCTAAGAAATCCTAAATGACTTCATTTACTTTCAGTTCTCCACTCATCAAGCGAGGCAAAAGAGCATCGCGAAGGGAAGCATTTTTCTTCCAAATACGGAACATCGTACCCTGACGAGACTTCACACGGTAGCCGACGGAAATGATAACGTCAAGGTTGTAATATTTCACTTCTTGGGTTTGGAAAAGTCCCTCAATGGCACCGTGCTGAGTGGTATGTCGGAATTTCCGACATACCTTCTCTTCTTTCAGTTCTCCTTCTTTGAAAATATTGCCGATATGCTCTGTGATAGTCGTTCTTCCTTTACCAAATAGTTGAGCCATTTGTTCTTGTGTTAGCCATACTGTTTCGTCCTGAAACAGTACGTCAACTTTCACATTACCATCTTCCGATTGGTAAAGGACTATCTCATCTTGTATTGGTATAATATTATCTTTCATAACTTACAATACAATTTCATTTACTTTGAATTTCATTCGACCTTTTCTCGCCATGCCAAAGCATAAACAAGTTTAGCTTTGGTCATTTGGCTTATCGAAAACGTTCAGTTCTCCACTCATCAAGCGAGGCAAAAGAGTATCGCGAAGAGAAGCAAGGCGACGGGATTCTATAGAATTCGTCTTTATAGTTTCCATTATTACATTTGCTCTCATGCCAAATTGCTCTATAAGATGGATTGGTATATCAGGCATAATATAGTTCTCAATATCAGATGCTGAAACTCTCTGCCTACCACTACTTCCATTCATATGTGCAACAGCATAGGATACAAAATCTTCATTCCTCGCTAAAAAATAAAACATCTCAGAAGGCATTCCTTCATGAGGAGCCATAATAATATACTCCGTTGAGCCAAAGGCTATTTCATCTTTTTTCAGAAAATTTATATACGCAGTTTTACCATTTTCAAGACAAGGAGTAATACGAGCCATTAATGTATCACCATTTTGAAACTTCATTCCTCCATTATATAGTTTATCAACCCAATCTGAAGGGAAACTACCTTTTGTAGGCAAAGAAGTCATATCAATATATCTTGCCAATTCACCCTTTTTCAAAGTTCTAGTTGGATTAATAAATGCATAATCTTTTAGAAGTCTATCACGAGGGAATACTTCATTCATTAACATTTCATTGAACAAAGCCTGAGCCTGAGCCTCTAAATTCGCATTTATCTTCCTGTTCAACTCTATCTTGTCATCAAGAGATTTTATGATTGCAGAAACCTTCCTCTGATAGAAGACGGATGGTAAGCAAACATGCTGCTTGGATAATGTTTGCACAGAAATGCCAGGTTGTGCTGATTGAGCAGAAAGATTGCCTAAGTGCATTAAAGAAAGGAGGCAAGCAAGAAAGCGAGTGTCAGCATATTCATTACCGACAGCAACTACAGCATGTTCTGTCATGTAAGCTTTCCCCTCAAAAAAGCGTACATTCCCGCAATATGCCCCTTGACGGCCTATAACAGCTGCTTGTCCTTCAAAGTTAGATTCATCGGCATAGCCTCGAACTCCATTACCACCAATAACAGGATATTTTCCTGTATTGAAAACGGAGTCTGCTTTAATGCCTTTGCCACTCCTTAAACGAGAACAGACATCCCCCAACTTATATTCCTTCCACTCTTCCATACTACTATTGCTTTTTCTGTTCTTTCTTAGCCTGAATGACCGATATGATGCCAATCAAGACACCAAGGACTCCAAACCCAAGACTTATCAGGTCGTAATTCTCCTTTGCCCAAGTTATGATTGCTTCCATACTCATCTTACTTCAAATCCAATACTCTATTCCTTTTATTCTTCATTAATACTTGATTCTGAAATAGTCAAGCGTTGCTTTATATTCGTCCTGTGCCGAAAGGCATGTGTCGGTCAGATAGCCGTCAAGATGTCCCCATTCGCGCAGGCCACGATAGTAGAACATCTTCAACTCGTCGGTGATGATGAAGGGGACAATGCCGCTGCGCAAACATTCCTTGAACATGATGAGACGCCCTACGCGACCGTTACCATCCTGGAACGGGTGTATCTTCTCGAAGCGTACATGAAAGTCGAGGATGTCTTCCAAGGTGTGTTGTTCCTTGGCATTGTAGCCATCAATGAGTCGCTCCATGCTCTCATGAACCAGCTCTGGCTCGCAGGTCTTTTCTCCACCTACCTCATTAGGCAAACGCTTGTAGTCGCCTACGGCAAACCAATCCTTGCGGCTGTCCGATGTGCCTGATTTCAGGATGCCGTGCAACGTCTTGGCCAGTTCTTCCGAAAGCGCTTCTGCAGCCCTGTCTATTATCAGGTCGATGCAACGGAAATGATTCATCGTCTCTACAATATCATCGACATTTACCGTTTGGTCGGCAGAGAGGCCAATGGTGTTTGTCTCGAAGATGTATCGTGTCTGGTCGTGCGTCAAACGACTGCCCTCGATATGGTTCGAATTGTAGGTCAGGTCTATCTGCGTCTTGTGATAGATGCCGCCTTTCATCCCCCCCTTCTTCTGCTCACGGAGTGCTGCGAGTAATGGTGTAACTTTATTTTCCATTTCTATTGAATTTCAAATCCTATGCTGCCGAGTTGTTTCTTTATCTCCTCTTCCAGGCGATGACTTTCCTTGAAGAGGCCTGAGAGTTCGCTGGTCAGCCGCTGCATCTTCTCTGCGAAAGGCTCTCCATCGTCTTCCTGCTCGGCGATGCCCACATAGCGACCAGGTGTGAGGATGAAGTCCTGAGCCTGGATGTCCTGCAAGGTCTTCACGGCACAGTAGCCTGCCTCGTCCTCGAGGGTGCCTTTCCTGTAGGCCTCGAAGGTCGCTGCTATCTTCTGGATGTCCTCCTGCATCAGTTCGCGGACGGCTCGGGTCACCATTGTGCCCATGTTTCGTGCATCGATGAAAAGCACCTTGCCCGGCTGTTCCTTATGGCGCGAGAGGAACCAAAGCGAGACGGGAATGCCTGTTGAGTAGAAGAGTTGCGAGGGCAGAGCGATGATGCCTTCCACAAGGTCGGCTTCGACTATCTTCTGGCGTATCGTTCCCTCGCCTCCTGTCTGGCTGCTGAGTGCGCCATTCGCCAACACAAGGCCGATGCGACCAATGGGCGAGAGGTGGTGAATCATGTGCTGCATCCAGGCGAAGTTGGCGTTGCCTGCTGGGGGCAATCCGTACTTCCAGCGCGGGTCTTTCTCCAGTTTGTCTGCGCCCCAATCGCTCAGGTTGAAGGGCGGATTGGCCATAATGAAGTCGGCCTTGAGCGTTGGGTGCTGGTCGTTGAAGAAGGTGTCGGCATACGACTGTCCCAGGTTGGCTTCCAGTCCGCGAATGGCGACATTCATGTGTGCCATCTTCCAGGTGGAGGGGTTCGCTTCCTGACCATAGACGCTGATGCAGTTGATGTCTTTCTGGTGGTTCTCGATGAACTTCGCACTCTGCACAAACATACCTCCCGAGCCGCAGCAAGGGTCGTAAACGCGGCCCTGATAGGGTTGCAGAATCTCGACTATGGTACGAACGATGCACGAGGGCGTATAGAACTCGCCAGCGTTCTTGCCTTCCATCGAGGCGAACTTCTGCAGGCAGTATTCATAGACGCGACCCAGCAGGTCCTTCTCGTCGCCGCTGGCCAGCATGTGGATGTTCGTGAAGAGGTCCACCACATCGCCCAGACGGCGTTTGTCGAGTTCGGGGCGGGCATAATTGCCAGGCAGAACGCCCTTCAACTTGGGGTTCTCGCGCTCGATGGCTTCGAGGGCATCGTCTATGACTTTGCCTATTTCAGGCGTATGCGCAGCAAGGCTGATGACGCTCCAACGCGCATCCTGAGGCACGAAGAAGACGCCATCTGCTTCGTATTCGTCCTTGTCCTCCACGTCGGCATATTCGTCCTTGAGCAGTTCTTGGAACTTCGCCTCGAACTTGTCGCTGATGTACTTCAGGAAGATGAGTCCAAGCACCACACCTTCGTACTCCGAAGCGTTCAGATTGCCGCGCAACTTATCAGCAGCCCTCCATATCGCATCCTCGAACCCAATCGAGGTAGTATTGTCCTTTTTTGCCATTTGTATCCTATTATATACTCAACTTTCGCAAGCTCCGCTTGCCATGTAGATAGAAGGAGTTAGAGGGAGATAGAAGAAGATATGTGGCTTCGCCACGAAGATAAAGGACAATAGCTCCGGAACCTAGTTGTATCGTCTTTTATCTTCTTCTATCTTCTTTTACCTTCTTCTATCTTTATCTTCTTTTACCTTCTTCTATCTTCATCGGGTACAAAGTTAGCAAATTTCCGTTATAATCAGAAAGCGCAGAGGGAATTTCTCTACATTATAATTGATTTTGTGTCCTCAAACCTATCTATTCCGTAACTTTCCGCTCGGAATTTCAAACAAAAATGCTTAACTTTGACTCATAATTACAGAAATAAAGGGGATTTCGAAGAATGTATTCTTTTTTTTTATAACTTTGCAGCATCCCATAGGAGCCGACGCTTCCAAGCGTCGGAATCCGGCAGTCAATCGTACCGACGCTCGGAAGCGTCGGCTCCTACTGCAAAGCGTTAAATATAAGAAAATTTTAGTTTCGGGAGTTATAAAATGAAGTTAAATAGGAAGTTACGCCAGCGTTGCTGGCTGGAAGTAAAGCACTTCGTGCTGGACGATAGCCTTGGATCGTTTACTATTGTCCATTTTAACTTCCATGAGTGTAGCGAATTTACTTCCATTTTTACTTCCGAAAGCTCAGTAAGAAAAGATAAGACTAAACAACTATGAAGACACGACTCTACCTATTCACTCTGATGCTGCTGATGGCTGTCTCGGCTTGGGCAGGAGACGCGGAAGGGAATGATGCCCGCACCTCGGGATACGCGAAGATGCCGCAACGCACGACCCTATTCAGCACCCTGAAGGGCGGCATGGACATCCCCCCCTACCGCATTCCGGGCATCACCTGCGGTAAGAACGGCCGACTCATAGCCAGCGCGGCACGTCTCGTCTGCGGTACCGATCCGGGATACGGACAAGTGGATTGCGTGGTGAAGATAAGCGACGACAACGGCTTGACGTGGAGCGACAAGGAGATAGACGTGGCTGTAGGCGATGCTTCGTTGATAAATAATGTGAAGACTCCGATGGAAGCAGCCTACGGCGACCCGGCCGTCGTGATGGACCGCGAGCACAACGAGGTGCTGGTGATGGCTGTGGCCGGATGTACCGTTTACACCTACGGCTCGACCAACCGACAGAACCCCAACATGATAGCCACTATCCGCAGTCTCGATGGCGGAGCGACATGGCAGCAACCCGTTGACCAAACGGAAGACATCTACGGCCTCTTCGACAAGGGCAACCCGATGGCAGCCGCTTTCGTGGGAGGCGGACGAATCTTCCAGAGCCGCATCGTGAAGGTGGGCGACTACTACCGCATCTATGCTGCCCTGGCTGCTCGTCCCAACGGCAACCGCGTCATCTACTCGGACGACTTCGGTCGGACGTGGAAAGCACTCGGTGGTGCCAGCGCAACACCTGTCCCCAATGGCGACGAACCTAAATGCGAGGAACTGCCCGACGGACGTGTCATCATCAGCAGCCGCACCGGTGGAGGCCGTCTGCTGAACATCTACACCTATACCAACACCCGTACCGGAGCAGGCAAGTGGGAGGTGGAGACCAAGGCAACCATGAGCGGCCTGAGCGCAAGCCCCAGCAGCAACCCCACAAACGGCGAGATGCTCATCGTGCCTGCCAAGCGTCTGAGCGACAGCCGAATGCTATACGTCGCCTTGCAGTCCGTGCCGACAGGTGGCGGTCGCAGCAACGTGGGCATCTTCTTCAAAGAACTGGCCGACATCAGCGACATCCGCAATCTGACGGCCTTCTCTGCCGGATGGGACGGCTTCTACCAAGTGAGCACTACGGCTTCGGCCTATAGCAGCATCGAACTCCAAGCCGACGACAAGATAGCCTTCTTCTACGAGGAGACGTTGACGAAATGGGGCACAAAGCCCAATCCTGTGAGCACAAGCTTCCCAACAGGAGATGGCATACACAACTTCGACGGCTTCGAAAACATCTACCTGGCCCTCGACCTGGAGATGATTACGGGCGGGAAGTACAGCATAAGCCATGAGGTGAATCGAGGCGAGTATCTGAAGACATTCTTTGGCGCGCTCATCGACGAGGTGGAACTGACAGCCGAAGAGAAGACTACAGCAAGGGCTTTGGTGGCCAGTCTGACAGCCGAACCCGCACCAGAGCAGATAGATGCCATCTACACGTTGCTCGCCAGCAAGGAACCTGCCGACAAGTGAGACGGCAAGACGCTTCCCTGGCTCTCATACAACGACTACAGCATGAAGGCTCCCAAGAAGATGCCTGTTCTGCTCATAGAGACCATGAACGGAACACCAGAGAGAAACAACAGTCAAGGCTACGGTTCGATAGAGTATTGCATCGAGACAGCACTTGGCAAGCCCGAGCGTCTTATTGCCTACAACACCTATCAGGTGAAGAACTACGACCGCTACGAACTTGCTGGTTTTTCCGAAGAGGCAAAGCGTCAATGGCGCGACGAGCATTGGGAAGAGGACCTGCAGAAAGCCTTCGAAGCTGGAAGACTGTTGGCTGAGTAGAAGGAGCATGAGCGGCCGCAGCCCATGCTGGAGGCGGTTGCGATGGCCTCAAGTCAAGCTAAAGAGGAACTGTTGGGCGGTGTATTCCCAGCGGACGTTGCCGAAGCGGACGAGGCGGGCAAGGAGGCTGACAACTTTGTGGCGAGGAAGACGGGAGAGGCGGACTATCTGACTGAGCGTCAGAGTGCCCTTCATGGCGTCGAGCAGTTGGCGGATGTCGCCGTCCAAACGGGTAACGGAACCTTGTAGTTTCTGTCCTTCACGCCAAAGGGCAAGGTGGACGGGCGAAGCTACGATGTTCTCGTCCTTGATGCGGATGTAGGCTATCATGCGCCCTTCCTCGTTTCGTGCAAGGACGGGACGGCGGGGAGAAGGCGGAACGGTGGCAACGACGATGGTGCGACCCTCGGCATGATAGGTGTCGAACTGGATGCTTGGCTCGGGTTTGCAGTACTTGTAAGCGGCCTGATGCATCATGAAAATCTCCTCTTCCGAGCGGACACCCGAGAGGAAGCCATCGTCGCGAACCCCGATAAGCAGCCGTCCGCCATCGGTATTGGCAAATGCCGAAACCGACTTGGCAAGCTTGCAGGCATCGGCCACGCGGTACTTGAAGTCCTGCCTCTGGTGCTCGCCTTCACGAATCAGGCGGAGAAGAAAGGCTTTGTCGTCAGGGATTCCTCCTACCATTCATCGACATTTTGCTCCGCGCGGAAGGCGACGAGCTGTTTTTGCAAACGCTCCCTGTGCCCTCGATACTTGTCCTCCGAGATGACATTGTTCAGCTCGTTGGGGTCTTTCCTGAGGTCATAAAGCTCGTCGTACGTTCCCTCCGGGCCATAGAAGTGAATGAGTTTGTAGCGTCCGTCGCTCACTCCGTCGTGACGCGACACGTGGTGGACGGCCGGGAAGTCGTAGTAGTGATAGTAGATGTACTTGCGCCAGTCCTTGGGCTGCTTGCCTTTCTGCAGGACAGGCAGCAGCGAGCGGCCCACCATCTCCTGCGGCTTCTCGATGCCTGCAATGTCGAGATAGGTTGGGGCGAAGTCGATGTTTTGCACCAATGCCTGGCTCTCGCGGGCTCGACGAGCGTCGGGGGCATAGACGATGAGCGGGGTACGGAACGACTCCTCGTACATGAAGCGCTTGTCGAACCAGCCGTGTTCGCCCATGTAGAAGCCTTGGTCGCTGGTATAGACGATGAGCGTGTTGTCCATCAGCCCGTTCTTCTCGAGATAGTCGAGCAGACGTCCCACCTGTTCGTCGATGGCATGAATGCATCGCATATAGTCGCGAATGTAGCGTTGGAACTTCCATCGCACCAGTTCGTCGCCCGTCGGGTTCTGTTTCTCAAAGGCTTCGTTGCGCGGTGCCACTGTGTCCCACCACTTTTTCTTCTGCTCCTCTGTCATTCGCCCCAGGTGGTTCTGCTCGCCTCGACGGACGTCGGTCTTCAGGTCGTAGTGCAGCTTCATGTTCTTCTCTATGCTCATCTCCTGCGCATGGGCAGCGTTGCCGCGCGTCTCGTAGCGGTCGTAGAATGTCGCAGGCAGTGGGAACTCCACGTCTTCGTAGAGGTCGAGGAAGCGCGTGGGCGGCATCCAGTTGCGATGAGGCGCTTTGTGATGGACGAAGAGGGCAAAGGGTCGGCTCTTGTCGCGCTGCTCGAGGAACTGGATGGCATGGTCGGTGATGAGATCTGTCACGTAACCTTCCTCGGGAATATACTTGACTCCGGACTCCGGCGAACGGAAACGCGGACGATAGTACTCGCCTTGATCCTCAAGAATGTGGTACTGGTCGAAGCCTTTCGGCTCGCATCGCATGTGCCATTTGCCCATGATAGCAGTCTCGTAGCCTGCGGTTTGGAGCATCTCGCTCACGAAGGTGATGGTGCTGTCGATGCCTTCGTCCAGCCGCCTCTGCCCATTTTGGTGACTATACAAGCCGGTCATCAGACAGGCGCGACTCGGCGTGCTTAAAGAGTTCTCGACATAAGCGCGTCGGAACAGGGTGCCTTGCTCGGCCAGGCGGTCGATGTTGTCTGTCCTTGCCTGCCGGCTCAGGGCATGTCCGTAAGCACTAATGGCTTGATAGCTGTGGTCGTCGCTCATGATGTGGACGATGTTCCACCGCTTGGCTTCCTGTGCGGAAAGATTTGCAGCAATGCCTGCAAGGAGGTAGAGTGGGGCTTTGGTCATAGGCGAATTAAGCAATGGGTGCAGGCCAATTCCCTTTCACTTCTTTTTGTAGGTGGAAAAGCGGGTGGCTGCAGCTTTCAACTTCCGATTATCAACTCTTAACTCTCAATTACCTTGTTCTCTTCCTCAAGGGTATATGCGGAGCTTCCGTCGAAACAGTGGGTGCAGATGCGGTCCTTGGGCAGTCCGATGGCCTTGACGAGTGTCTCGAGCTTGGAGAAACGCAGCGAGTCGAGGTTCAGGCGGCGGGCTATCTCATCGACCATGCGCTTGTACTCGGGGCTGTCGGTACGGGTGTAGGCTTCAAGGTTCTTGCTGTCGTCGCCCTCAAAGTCCTTGATGATGCGACGGGTGAGCAGTTCCAAGTCGCTCTTGCTTGCGCTGTAGTTGACGAAGGGACAGCTATAGACGAGCGGCGGACAACCGATGCGCATGTGTACCTCCTTGGCTCCCAACTCGTGGAGCACTTTCGTGTTGTCGCGAAGCTGTGTGCCACGAACGATGCTGTCGTCGCAGAAAAGCACCCGTTTGCCCTGGAGCACGTCCTTGTTGGCGATGAGTTTCATCTTGGCCACGAGGTTGCGCATCTCCTGATTGCTGGGTGTGAAGGAACGCGGCCAAGTGGGTGTGTATTTACTGATGGCACGCATATAGGGGCATCCGTGACCCTGAGCATAGCCCACGGCCATGCCTACGCCGCTATCGGGAATGCCGCAGGCACAATCCACTTCCGTCTTGTCCTCTTGTCCCATGACCCGTCCGCACTCGTTGCGCACTATTTCGGTGTTGCGACCTTCGTAGCTGCTGGTAGGGAAACCATAGTAAACCCATAGGAACGAACAGATCTGCATGCCGGGATTAGGCTTTCTGAGTACCGTCATCTGCTCGGCATCGATGCGGACTATCTCTCCGGGACCGAGGTAATGGGAGGTCTCGAAGCCGAGATTGGGGAAAGCCGACGTCTCGCTTGTCACGGCCAATGCGCCTTCCTTCTTGCCAACGACGATGGGCGTGCGGCCCCATGAATCGCGGGCTGCTATGATGCCGTCTTCGGTGAGCAGCAGCATGGAGCACGAGCCTTTGATGTGGAGGAACAACTTCTCTATGCCATCTACAAAGTCCTTGCCCTTTATGATGAGGAGAGCGATGAGTTCCGTCTGATTGATTTTGCCGCTGCTGAACTCGCTGAGATGTCCGCCTTCATCGAGCAACTGCTGTGCCAATTCCTCCTGATTCTTGATTTTTGCTACGGTGACGATGGCAAAGCGTCCCAGATGGCTGTTCATGAGCATGGGCTGAGCATCGGTGTCGCTGATGACGCCTATGCCGGAGTTGCCCTGAAACTTGTCGAGTTCCGGCTCGAAGCGTGTCCGAAAGTATGTGCTTTCGAGGTTGTGGATGCTTCGCAGGAACTCGCCCGATTCGTTCAAAGTGGCTATGCCACCGCGTTTCGTGCCGAGATGCGACTGATAGTCTGTGCCGTAAAAGAGGTCGTTTGCACACTTTTGTTTCTGTACCGTACCGAAGAAACCGCCCATATTATGAAAATTGAAAATTGAAAACTGAAAGTTGAAAATTGAAAGTTGAAGAGCCTCCTCTAAATCCAGATCCACTCTAACTCCCCCTAAGGGGGAGAACCCCTTCCCTTACGGGAGGGATGGGGAGGGTCTTTCTCCTTGCTCCTTTTTCCGCGTACAAAAGTACTGCAAAACGTGCTTTTCTGCAACTTTTTTCTTTTCTTTTTCTGCAATGAGGCGCAAAAAAGTTTTCAAGCCCAACTTTCGGGCAGAAAAGCGGCGTATTTAGGGGTTAGGGGTTAGAGGTTAGGGGTTAGAGGATAGTGGGGGATACTGATTAGGGGTTAGGTGTTAGAGGTTAGGGGTTAGAGGATAGTTGGGGATGCTGATTAAGGGCAAAGGTATTCTCTAACCCCTAACCTCCTACCTCCTACTTCTTACCCCTCTCCTTATTCTGCCCCGTTTCGATTAGTTCGAAGTGCTGGTAGTCCTTGCACGATTTCCAGTCGCCGCCCCACTCGAAGCCTGCTTCTATGAAGAGACGGTAGCAGAGGTCGCGGTGGTCTATCTTATAGGGGAACTCCTTCGAGCGCTCGAGGTATTTCTCTGCTGTTGCTGGCTGAACGAAGCGGGAGCCGTCGGCACGAATCTTGAAGTACGGGTTGTAGAGGGTGTTGATGTCAACGGCCAGTCCGCGGGCATGCTTCGAGAGCTTGGCAGAGCCGGCTACGACGCGGTAGCAGAACGACGACGAATTGTTGTCGCGCATCTGAGCTTCGTCGTCGGCATCATAGACATCGGGCAGGAGCATGCGCTGAATGGGGTACTTGGCATCGAAAAGCTGGCGGAGAATGCGCACCACGCGGTCGGCTATCTCGGCTCCCACTACCATCTCCCCGACGTGCATCTGCTGGTCGTAGTCCCAATGCAGAGCGCGAATGTGGCGAAGGTCGTTGCGCCCGATGTATGGGTTCTCCTTATAGGTCTTCCCTTGCATGCGCTGCCAAACCGCATCGGGAATCGGTTCTGCTGCGAAGCATTTCTCTATCCCGCCGAAAGCCGCTACAGCCTCTGCGCTGACGGTCTTGCCCACCTGCCACTCGATGAGCACGGTCGTATCGATGCCCTTCGGCTGTTCTTTGCTACTGCAAAACGCTGCCATGCTGAAGCTTAAGAGAATGGCAACGAGCAACAAGAGAGCTGACTTCATGAGGTCAATCGGGGCGGATGAGTTTGAAATCGAGCTGTTTGCGGTAGAGGTCGGCACGGCTGACCTGCACTTTGACGCTGTCGCCGAGGTTGTAGCAATGGTGATAGCGGCGGCCTTTCAGACAATAGTTCTTCTCGTCGAAGTCGTAGTAGTCGCCCTCCAAGTCGCGCAGAGGTATCATGCCTTCGCACTTGTTCTCGTCGATTTCCACATAAAGCCCGAACTCCGTGACGCCCGATATGGTGCCCTGGAAGGTTTCGCCCAAGTGGTCGCTCATGTACTCCACCTGCTTGTACTTGATGCTCGACCTTTCGGCCTGAGCAGCAGTCTGTTCCATGTCGCTACAATGGTCGCAGTATTCCTCGTATTTCGTTTGGTTGACGTTACGGCCGCCTTCTGCATAGCGGGTGAGCAAGCGGTGAACCATGAGGTCGGGATAGCGACGGATGGGCGAAGTGAAATGGGTGTAGTAGTCGAAGGCGAGACCGTAGTGGCCCACGTTGAACGTGCTGTACTTGGCCTTCATCATGGCCCGGAGCGTTATCATCTCGATGACATTCTGCTCGCGCTTGCCTTTGACGTCGCTCAAGAGGCGGTTCAGGTTGCGGCTGATGTCGGTCCTGCTGCCCGTGGTCTTGAGCTTGTGCCCGAACTTCGTGACGAAGTTAGCGAGGTTCAGAAGCTTTTCCGGGTCGGGATTCTCATGGATGCGATAGGGCAGAACTTTGGGCTTTTGGTTCTTAGGAACCTTGCCGACGCTTTCGGCCACCGTTCTGTTTGCCAACAGCATGAACTCCTCGATGAGCTTGGTGGCGTCCGTCGCCACCTTGAAATAGACGCTGGTCGGGTGTCCGTCGTCGTCGATATTGAAGCGCACCTCGCATCTGTCGAAATCGACAGCCCCCGCAGCAAAACGCCTCTGACGCAACTGCTTGGCCATGCGGTTCAGGATAATCAAAGAGTTTTCCATTTCAGGGGCAAGGGGCAAGGGGCAGGGGGCAGGAGAATTGTTGGGGTAGGAGGTGCTCTCTTGCCCCTTGCCCCTTGCTCCTTGCTCCTTATAATCTTCCGGACTTGCCTCGCCGCGCTCCTCGAAAATCTCCTGCACCTCTTCGTATGAGAAGCGGCGGTCGCTGCGCGTTACCGTATGGACGAGCTTCCAGTTCTTCACTTCCGCCTTCTCGTTCATCAGGAAGATGACGGAGAAGGTCAGCTTGTCCTCATCGGGACGAAGCGAGCAGATGTAGTTGCAAAGGCGCTCCGGCAGCATCGGTACCGTGCGGTCCACAAGATAGACGCTCGTGGCACGCTTGTAGGCTTCCTTATCTATAATAGAGCCTTCCTTGACGTAATGGCTGACGTCGGCTATGTGGACACCCACCTCATATAATTTACTATTTGACGATTTACCGTTTGACGGTTTTATTTCTCGGAAGCTGAGTGCATCGTCGAAGTCCTTGGCGTCGGCAGGGTCGATGGTGAACGTCAGCACGTCGCGCATGTCGAGCCGTCGGGCCACCTCCTCTTCGGTGATGCCGGGCGTGAGCTTCTCGGCAGCTTTCTCCACGGCTGCGGGATAGACATAGGGCAGTCCGTATTCGGCCAGAATAGCATGCATCTCGGCATTGTTCTCGCCCGTCTTGCCCAGAATGTCAACCACCTTGCCTATCGGGTTCTTCGCTCTCTCGGGCCACTCCACGATGCGCACCACGGCTTTGTCGCCCGTCTTGCCCTTCTTGAGGTTCTCCTTCGGGATGAAGATGTCGTTGGCGAGCGTCCTGTCCTCGGTCAAGAGGTAGGCATAGCCCTTCTGCACCTGTAGGGTTCCCACGAAAGTCTTGTCACTGCGCTTGATGATTTCGGTGACGGAAGCCTCGCGGACGTGGTGCCTGCGGCGGGCGAAGAGCGTCACACGCACCGTGTCGCCGTCCATAGCGTGCTGGCTGTTGCGCTCGGCCACAAGGATGGGTTCGCCGCCATCTTCCGGCTCGAAGGTGTTCTTGCCATTTGCTTTGCGGTGGAACGTGCCGGTCATCACCTGCGAAGGCATGTTCAGCGTGTAGTGTCCGCGCGGCTGCTCCTTGATGAAGTCATCCATGAGAAGCCCGTCGAGCACATCGACGAGAAGCATCTTGGCGCCGCTCGTGCGCAGATGAAGCTGTTTGCAGATACTCTTCAAAGGGAACGTCACGGACGGATTCTCCTGAAAAAAATCAATCACCACGCGTTCCAAATCGACTTTTCGCAGACCTATGCTGCCCGTTTTCTTCTTTCCCATAGCTCAAATGTTTTCGCAAAGTTACGAAAAAAAACGTAAAGTAAAAAGCAAAATGCAAAAAAAATTATCGGATAATCCATGGTGGAGTGAAGAGTGAAGAATTTGCTACCGCGCTGTCGCAAGTGAAAAGTGAAAAGTGAAAAATCAAAGTTACCTGCCGCCCTGTAAATAGTTAAATTACTAAGACCCCCCTCCATCTCCCCCGAGGGGGGAGAGTTTCACGGCAGGAAGCCTCCCCTCGGGGCAATTGCCCGTTAAAAGCGGAGCAATTGGGGAGTGTAAGCGACGGAGGCCCGAAGGGTTTGGAAGGAGTCTGTAAATAATTAAATTGCTAAATAGTACATAAATAGTAAATGGTCAAATTGTAAATTATTTATCGTTCCCAAACGAAGCGGTAGGCGAAGCGGCGGTTGGGGGCGGTGTCGCCGGTGGTGGAGACGGAGATGATGTCGCCGGGATAGGTGGGATTGTCGGCCCACTTGAAAGACAAACTGAAACGCTTTCCCTTCTTACCAAGCAACTTGCGCGGAATGGCCACTTCGACACACTTCTCCCCTACTGCAACATCCCAGTCTTTCTCGAACTTCAGACTTACCAGTCTTAAATCTTGGATTCCGATGTCATATTTTCCGTCCTCGTCGGTGTCGATATAGAGCAGCATCCAATTCGGGTCTGTGCTGGGCGTAAGCGGCTCGGCTGTCTCGGCTGCAAAATAGATGTTCTTCTTATCGACTGCAACAAGGCAACGTGTTATATCGTTGCGGCCGGTATTGTCGATGTAGTGCAGGTCGCCATAGCCGTTGTGGTCGCGATGAAGGACGTCGCCTCGGGTGTCGAGGAAACTGCTGTCGGGCTGCCACTCGTCGAGTTTGCCGTCGAGCACGATGTGCTGATAACCGCGATGCACGGGCATGGGCGGAACGCCTTTATAACGGCGGATGTTCTGAACCATCTGCATGTAGTAGTTGTCGGTGTATCCACCTTTCATGGGCGCGATGGTGCGGTTGAACTCGGCATTGTACTGGTCCACGAAGTAGAAGGGGTTGTCCTTGCGGCCGAGGAAGTCGATGTGCATGTCGGCCTGTCCGCTGGGGTCTTTGCCGTTGCGGTACTTGCCAGCCGTCCATTCGTTCCAGTCGTTGAGGTAGATGAAGTCGGGATCGACCTGCAGGGCCTCGTCCCAACGGTCCTGGAAGTATATGCCATACTGCGTCGGATTCTCCTTTTCCTCTTCAAGCCATGGCACAAAGGCCTTTGCTGGCATGTCCTTCCCGTCAAGCTCGGGCTCCAATGTCTCGCGTCGCCAACTCTTTCCGGTAATGCTGATGGGATGCTGGGCAGGCGTGACGGCCATCTCCTCCAAGCGACCTTGATGTTTGGCGCAAAGCTCTTCGGGCTTGAGGGCTGAGACCTTCTTGTCGTTCATCTCGTAGCCGAAGCTCCATTTGTCCTCGCCTCCCACATACGGTTCGCCTGCCCATTGATGGTAGCCCCACCACATGTTCCGCAAGGTAAAGAAGGCCTTGACCTCCGGGCTGTAGTCCTTGTCCTTTTGTCCTCCATTCGGATTGGCATCGACAGAAGGCGTGGCGTTGTAGAGGAGCAGCGGCTTGCCGTCCCAATAGAACCAGCAGTCCTCGTAGCGAGGCGTCTTGTAGAAGCGCTCGTAGAGGCTCTGAACCACATCGACCACGTTGCCGTTGAAGGCCCAGAAGCAGAACTTCGGCACCTTGTTTCCGAGGGCTTTCATCTCCTGCATGGTGGTGAAGAGCACTTCCCATTCGTCCCAATAGCAGACGGCATTCGTCACGTCCATGATGAGGACATCGACGCCCGCATCGGCCAGCATCGAGAGGTCGTGGAAGCAGACGTATTTGTCTTGGCTGAGGAAGTAGCCGTATTCGGGTTCGCCCCAATGATAGGTGGCGTAGGGGAAATCGGGATTGCCTTTCGCTCGCATCGGATTCTCGTCGAGCAACTTCGTCACGTCGAAGGTATAGGGCTGTCCGTTATGAAGATTTTGTGTGTGCCAAGTGATGTAGAAGATGCCTACAGTCCGCTGTTTGTCTGTCTTAAGCGGGCACTCCTCGGCGGTGGGCAAGGTGCGACCCAAGCCGTCGGTGGCAACAAGAGAAGACCCCCCATCCCCCTTTAGGGGGAGTATTTCGCCGCAGCATATAGAGGAACTGACAGACAACAGGAACGCGAAAAGATACTTCTTCATAGTTGTAACATAAAAGAACTCCCCCTAAAGGGGGCAGGGGGGTCTTTACTCCTTATTCGCCCTCTTCCTCTCCAGATGGTCGAGGATAACCTTTCGCATACGCATGCTCTTTGGCGTCACCTCCACGTATTCGTCGGCTTTGATGTACTCCAAGGCTTCTTCGAGCGAGAAGATAGTGGCAGGGATGATGTGTGCCTTTTCGTCGGTTCCGCTGGCGCGAACATTGGTGAGCTGCTTGGCCTTGCAGACGTTGATGACGATGTCGTTCTCGTGGACGTGTTCGCCTACCACTTGGCCTGCATAGACTTGGTCCTGCGGCTCGATGAAGAAGCGTCCGCGGTCTTGCAAGTGGTCGATGGCGTATGCGTAGGCATTGCCTGTTTCGAGCGCGATGAGTGAGCCGTTGACGCGGCGGTTGATGTCGCCCTTATAAGGCTGGTATTCCTTGAAGCGATGGGCTATGATGGCTTCGCCCTGACTGGCCGTCAACATGTTGGTGCGAAGGCCGATGATGCCGCGAGAAGGGATGAGGAACTCGATGTTGACGCGTTCGCCCTGACTCTCCATGCTCGTCATCTCGCCTTTGCGGCGCGTCACCATGTCAATCATCTTCGACGCGAACTCTTCCGGCACGTTGATGGTCATTTCCTCGATAGGCTCGTACCTTTCAGGGGCGAGGGGCGAGGGGCAAGGGGCAAGAGATTTGCTGGAGCCACTGGTATCCTCTTGCCCCTTACCACTTGCTCCTGGCCCCCATTTATATATGACCTGCGGCTGACCGACCTGCAGTTCGTAGCCCTCTCGACGCATGGTCTCAATGAGCACGGACAGATGCAACACTCCCCTACCCGACACTATCCAGCGGTCGGTATAGCCTTCGGGCACTTCTACGCGAAGGGCGAGGTTCTTCTCCAACTCGCGCTCGAGGCGTTCACCTATGTGGCGGCTGGTGCAGTACTTGCCTTCCTTGCCGAAGAAGGGCGAGTCGTTGATGGTGAAGAGCATGGACATCGTAGGCTCGTCGATGCTGATGGGAGGCAACGGTTCGGGGTTCTCGAAGTCGCAAAGCGTGTCGCCTATCTCGAAGCGTTCCAAGCCGACAATCGCACAGATGTCGCCCGAACCCACTTCCTGCGTCTTCTGTCGGCCCATACCCGTGAAGGTGTGGAGCTCCTTTATCTTCGTCTTTTCCATCTGTCCGCTACGATGGGCAATGGTGATGTTCATGCCCTCCTTCAACGTGCCACGATGCACGCGGCCCACCGCTATGCGACCTGTATAGTTGCTGTAGTCGAGACTCGTGATGAGCATCTGCGGCGAGCCTTCGAGTACCTCGGGAGCGGGGATGTACTTGAGGATGCAGTCGAGCAGATAGGTGATGTCTGTTGTCGGCTTCTGCCAGTCCTCGGACATCCAGCCCTGCTTTGCCGAGCCGTAGATAACGGGGAAGTCGAGCTGATCCTCCGTTGCATCGAGGTCGCACATGAGGTCGAACACCATCTCATACACCTCTTCGGGGCGGCAGTTGGGCTTATCGACTTTGTTGATGACGACGACAGGCTTCAAGCCAATCTGCAAGGCTTTCTGCAGCACGAAGCGCGTCTGCGGCATCGGTCCTTCGAAGGCATCGACGAGCAGCAGGCAGCCGTCGGCCATGTTCAGGACGCGCTCCACCTCGCCGCCGAAGTCCGAGTGGCCCGGCGTGTCGATGATGTTTATCTTCGTGTCCTTGTAGTTGATGCTGACGTTCTTCGAGAGGATGGTGATGCCTCGCTCGCGCTCCAGCTCGTTGTTGTCGAGCATGAGTTCGCCCGTCTGCTGGTTCTCGCGGAAGAGATTACCTGCCAAGAGCATTTTATCTACGAGAGTTGTCTTGCCGTGGTCAACGTGTGCTATGATGGCTATGTTCCTGATGCTTTGCATATCGATGTATGAAATGTCTGTATATGTGGGGTTTTGGAAATTCGCGTGCAAAGATAGCTAAATTTCCCGAATTAACAGTCCGAACCCATGAAGAAAATGTTTCAAAAGACACATTTCCGCTGCCCGTGCTTCAATAATTCTTCTTAAACTGGCGGTCGATAGCACGTCGGTCTTCTTTTTCCTTGAGCGTCTCGCGCTTGTCGTATTCCTTCTTGCCTCGTGCTATGTAGATGTCGAGTTTGGCTCGTCCGTTCTCGTCGATGAAGAGAAGTGTAGGCACGATGCTGAAGCCAGGCGACTTGACCGTCTGCTGCATCTTGCGTATCTCCCTTCGGTTGAGCAGAAGTTTGCGGTCGCGCCGCTCTACGTGGTTGTTGTAGGAGCCTTGCTCGTAGTGCGCTATGTACATGTTCTTCACCCAAACCTCGCCGCCTATGATGTAGCAATAGGTATCGACGAGGCTTGCCTTGCCCTTCCGGATGCTCTTTATCTCCGTGCCGGTCAGAACGATGCCTGCCGTGTACTGGTCCATGAGCAAGTATTCGAACTCAGCACGCTTGTTCTTGATGTTTATCTTTGCCCCTTTGTTGGGAATGAGTGTCTTTGACATCCCTGATTTATTTACGATTTGACGATTTACGATTTATGATTTATTTACGATTTAGCAATTTTGCTTTGGGGTCTTATGAACTCAACTAAGTGGTCATCGACATAGTGTGCGATGGTGTCTGTCACCTCTTCTTCCATCTCGATGAAGGCGTCGTCGAGGTCGTCGAACTCGGGGTACTTCTCGAAGAGCGCCATGAACTCCTCGTCGGTACAGTCGGCCGTAAGCTCATCGCCATACCGCTCGAAGAGCTTGCGCCCCTTATAGACGAGCTTGCTGAACTCGTGAGCGCCCCACAGCCGCATCGCCTTGGCAAAAGGATTGAGGAAGATGAAAGGGCCGTAGCCGTTGTGTATGAGCTGGATGAAGCCTCCGTCCATCACCTCTTCCCTCAGGATGAAATAGGCCAGCAAAGTCGTCTGCTCGCCACTAAGAAGCGGCAGAGTCTCGCCATTCACCTCGCCTCCGACAGCTTCGAGGATTGCATCGTGAACTGCCGAAAGGAAGGCATCCGTCCCCTTCGCTGCAGCCTCCAGGAGCTTTGATTCTTGTATGATTACGTCCATCTTCTTCTTGTTTTGTTTTGCAAAGTTACGAAAAATAATTCATTCGACGAACATTTCCCGCCGTTTCCTTTGCCGGAATAGGATAATTTACTAACTTTGCAGGTGCTTAGCGATATATTATGACTGCAAAGGAAGAAGAAGTAATCCGGAAAATCAAAGAGACCAGCCATAAGGTTGTACCGCCAGACGGACAGGTTTGGCTTTATGGTTCCCGTGCCCGCGGCAATGCCCATGAAGGTTCGGACTGGGACATATTGATTCTTTTGAATAAGCCCAAACTGGAAGCAAGCGACTATGATGTAGCCTATCCCTTCCGTGAACTTGGCTGGGACATAGGCGAAGAAATCAATCCTTCACTTTACACCCAGAAGCAATGGAACGAATGGACATTTCTTCCCTTTCATAAAAATGTAGAACAAGACAAGTTTATACTGCAATGAGTCTGAGCAACGACGAACGCAACACTTTAGTAACATTGGAGTTGAAGAAAGCCCATGAGACTTTCGAAGAGATAGCTATCCTCGCCGATGCCTGCAAATGGAGCGGAGCAGCCAATCGTCTTTATTATGCTGTATTCCATGCTATTAACGCACTCCTCATTCATGATGGTCACATCACGAACACCCATAAAGGCTCACACGCTGTCTTCAATCTCAATTATATCAAGACTGGAATCCTTCCGATTGAGTTCGGTCGCCTCTACAACCAGTTGCAGACTATGCGCGAAGAAAGCGACTATAATTGCGTATATGAAGTAGAGGCAGAAGAATTGAAAGGAAGAATTGAACCGGCAAAAAGGCTTATTGAAGCGATTGAAGAGCGGGTGAAGAAATCTGAATAACGAACCAAAACTCCTCCTCCCATTCTGACACAATGCTCGGATAATGGCGAATTTGCTGACATCTTGAATCTTCTTCACTTGCCGAGAATGCGATAAAATCGGCCGCGACTTGTTGAGGCTCAAAATAACGCATTCTCGTCGATTTTTCGCAACCGTCTGAAAGCTTGGCAATTGCTATTCGGCAGGGCAAAATGAGGGGGTTGAATTGACATCTTCTCCTTGCAAAATGAGGGAAAAAAGCAGGCTTTTCGGCTGAATTTGACGCGGAAAAACGAATCATGCAACGTGGAGAATTGCTCAACACAACGTGCTGTGTCGGCTCACTCAACGTGGAGCATCGGCCAACACTCCATGTGATGTCGGCAAATACGGCCTGCTACGAGACCCTTTTCTTCTATTTGCGTCCCGAGATGCCACGTTTTGCAAGTGACAAAATGAAAGCGAATCTACTCTTTTGCTATACAGAATGGATAGACGAGCAGGTCGCCGAGTTCGCCGATGGTTTTGCCCTGAAGGTTGACCAGTATGTACTCTCCGGCCTGCAAGGGCTGCAAGGGCTGACAGACGAAGCTGTCGCCGTCGGCCTTGATGTCGAAGAGATTGAGGTCCAGCCGCTTGTAGTTGTTCTCGATGGGCAACGGCTTGAACATCTTCCTGTAGTACTTCGAGTCGTTCAGGCGGATGATGGCATAGCTGGCAAGCACTTCGTTTTCGCCCGGCGTGATACGGAAGACGGGGCGATTGCCTTCGGCCAACTGGCTGGCATGACCGCCTGAGAGGTAGCGCGTCAGACGGCTTTTCATCTGATAGTCAACGATTTTCCAACCGGGCTTCAGTTCGCTTTGCGTCTGCTGGACAGGTATCTCAGCCCAGTTCCCGCTAACGGAAATCTCCACCTTCTGCGCCTTCATCATCAAGGCACAGAGCATAAACATCATAATGAAAATGTACTTCATGTCAAAAAAACGATAAGAACATCTCTGCATTTTGTTATCATTAACTATCTTTTCACCACAAAATTACATGTTTTACAAGAAATAGCCATGAAATGCTTGCTGTTTTGAGGAATTTTAACTAACTTTGCACGTCAAAGAGCGAAGTCTTAACACTTAACGAACTACAGCCATGACCATTGCAATCGTCACTCTGATGATACTCGGCTACCTGCTTATCTGCACGGAGCACATCACCCACATCAACAAGGCCACCGTGGCCGTCTTCTGCGGCGTATGTGGATGGGTGCTCTACGTCTGCGTAGGCCCCTATTATGTTGAAACCCTTCACGACGCCGGATTCCAGGAGTTCCTCGGCAACGAGGACTTCAGCATCAAGGCGGTCAACGAGTACATCCGACAGAATGTCTTTGCCGGACACGTCGCTCAGCTGACGAACATCGTGATGTACCTGCTGACAACGATGGCGATAGTCGATGTGCTGTCCAACAACGGATGCTTCGACTTCGTGCCGAAGCTCTGCCGCCAGCGAAGCACGTGGGCTACCGTATGGATGCTCGCCCTGTGCAGTTTCCTGCTGAGTGCCAACCTCGACAACCTGACCACAGCTGTCGTGATGCTGACCATGCTGAACCGTCTCGTCGTCAACCACAGGCAACGGATGCTGCTGGGCACCATCATCGTCATCGCCACAAACTGCGGCGGCTGCTTCACCGTCATTGGCGACGTCACGTCGCTGCTCGTCTGGACGCGAGGCGCCGTTACCCCTACGAACTATACCGCCGCTCTCGTGCTGCCAGCCCTCTTTGCCACAGCCATCCCCACCTACCTCATCGGCAGGAAACTGCCCTCGCACCTCGACCTGAAACGGAGCGGAGCGATGATGTTCCGAGGCAACGACGAAGACGTGAAGCTCTGGCAGCAAATCCTGATGTTCATCATCGGAATGGTTGGCCTCTGGTTCGTGCCGACATTCTATCGCCTCACCAATCTGCCGCCCTTCCTTGGCGCTCTCTGCGTGCTCGGCGTGCTCTGGGTGGTGAACGAGATAGTCAACCGCAAACGCATCCTCAGCGACCAGCCCCTACAGGCCGGCATGAACCGTAGCCTGCAATACGAGGTGATACAGATGATTATGTTCTTCCTCGGCATAGGTCTCTCGGTGGACATCCTCATCGAGGTGGGCGCCATGAACCAGGTGGCACTTTGGTGCGACGCCTATATACATAATATATATATATTGTCGCTCGTCCTCGGAGCCGTCAGCGCATTCATGGACAACGTAGCCCTCGTCATCAGCGGCATCTCCATCTATCCCGTCCTCGACGGCACAGCTGCC
Source organism: uncultured Bacteroidales bacterium (assembly GCA_902776455.1). Lineage (GTDB taxonomy): Bacteria > Bacteroidota > Bacteroidia > Bacteroidales > Bacteroidaceae > Physcousia. Next base: position 37,384 of record CACYQI010000039.1, read on the forward strand.
CCCCTGACCGAATACATGCAGAGCTTCGTAGAAAACGGACAGTACTGGCACCTCATCACGCTGAGCGGATGCGTAGGCGGATGCCTGCTGCCCATCGGCAACACCGCCGGCTATGCGCTCATGAAGGCAGAGGACGTCAGCATCTGGTGGTATCTGAAGAACATCACGTGGAAGGTGTTCGTCGGCTGGTTCTGCGCCCTGGGCATCTATTTCCTCGTGGACTATTTCCTCAGATAAAGCCTCACCCCCTCCTCCTCTCCGAGGAGAGGGGAGCTACAGATGCCGTTATTATGAATTGAGAATTATGAATTATGAATTGAGCAAGCTCGGCATTTCAGCCCTCACCGCCATGCAGCAGGACATGCTCGCCACGGCGCGAAAGGGCGCGTCGGTAGTACTTCTCAGCCCTACCGGCTCCGGCAAGACGCTTGCCTACCTGTTGCCCTTGCTCCAGAAACTCGATGCCAAGAGCGACGCCCTGCAGGCCCTCATCATCGTCCCCTCGCGCGAACTGGCGATGCAGACAGCCGACGTGGCCCGAAGGCTTTGCTCCGAGCTACGCGTCTGCGCTTGCTATGGCGGACGCCCTGCTATGGAGGAGCACCAGCAGATGCGCAGTCTCAAGCCTCACCTCGTGGCTGCGACACCCGGCCGACTGCTCGACCACCTGCAGAAAGACAACCTGCCGACGCAAGACGTCAGCACGCTCGTCATCGATGAGTTCGACAAGTCGCTCGAACTGGGCTTCCGCGAACAGATGCAAAGCATCCTCTCCCTCCTGCCACGCCTCAGCCAACGCATCCTCCTCTCTGCCACCGATGCCGAAGAAATCCCGGCTTTCGTGGGAACAAAAGACTATGTCCGCCTCGACTTCCTCGACCATGAGCGCGACGACCGCATCAGTCTCCGCATCGTCAAGTCGCCCGAAAAGGACAAACTTCAGACGCTCTTTCGCCTCCTCTGCAAGCTGGGAACGCAGAAGAGCCTCGTCTTCGTGGGCTACAGGGAGAGCGTAGAACGCGTGGCCGGCTTCCTTGAGAAACAAGGCATCATGGCCGACGGCTTCCACGGAGGCATGGAGCAACGCGACCGCGAAAGGGCGCTCTACCGCTTCATGAACGGCTCGTCGAACGTTCTTGTCAGCACCGACCTCGCTTCCCGCGGGCTTGACATCGAAGCAGTCGATAACATCATCCACTACCACCTGCCCCTCAACGAGGAAGTCTGCACGCATCGCAACGGCCGCACGGCAAGGTGGGACATGCAAGGCTCAGCCTATTTCATCCTCGGCCCCGAGGAACAACTGAATCCTTCCCTCTTCCCCTCAGCCCTCTCCCCCTACCCCTCCTCCAGGGAGGAAGGGAGGAAAGGAAGCTGCCAACTTATCGAAGAAAGTCTCTCTCCTCGGAGGGAGAATGGAGAGAGGCTGGAGGATTCACGAGAGACCACTCCGCCTTTGCCGCTTTGGGTTACATTATATATAGGTAAAGGCAAGAAGGACAAGCTCAGCCGCGGCGACATCGTGGGCTTTCTCACGAAGCAAGGCGGCCTCGAAGCCAGCCAAATCGGCCGCATCGACGTGCTGCCCCATTGGTCGTACGTCGCCGTCGAGCGTGCCGCAGCACGCGATTTACTCGCTCGCATCAAAGGCCTCAAGATTAAGGGGCAAAAGACAATCTATGCCCTCGCTGGGCGATGATGATTGCACAAAATACCGCCTTAATGTGCATTTTCTTTTAAAAAACTTGCACAGTTTAGATAATTGTGTTACCTTTGCGGCCGATTTTAACCAATTTAAGGTAAAATATGAAAAAAACAACACTTCTTATGATGGCACTTGCCTGCGGCAGCAGCGCATTTGCCGGCGGTCTCTTGACCAACACAAACCAGAATGCAGCCTTCAACCGTAACTTTGCGCAAGAAGGCAAGATTGACATCACAAGTATCTACGCCAACCCCGCCGGCGGAGCCTTCCTCTCGAAAGGATGGCACCTGAGCCTCAACAACCAGACGGCTTTCCAGCGGCGAAACATCGATACAAGTTTCCCCCTCTTCCAAAGAAACCTCGACAACCCGTCCACTACACATTACTTTAAGGGTGTTGCTACAGCTCCTGCCATTCCTTCGGTTACTGTCTCCTACAACCGCGAGAAGTGGAGCGTCTCTGCCCACTTCGGCCTCAACGGCGGCGGCGGCAAGTGTGAGTTCGACAATGGCCTTGGTTCCTTCGAGGCTGCCTATGCCGGCGTCCTCGAACAGAGGGTTCCCGGCGTCCTGCCTCTGCTGCTGACCCAGGGGCTCATGGCACAAGGAATAGATCCTGTAAAGGCATCTGCTTTGGCTGCTACAGGAAAGTATCAGGGCTATAAGCTCAACAGCTTCATGAAGGGACGCTCCTACAACTTCGGCCTTCAACTGGGCGGCACCTATAAGTTCACAGAGAACCTTGCCGGCTATGTAGGCATCCGTGGCATCTTTGCTACTAACAACTACAACGGCGCTGTCAACCCCTCCATTGCTTATGGTCTTCCTGCAGCCGGCATAAAGAGCAATACCGTTGCCCTCAACAACTACGGTATCGAACTGAACTGCGACCAGACAGGTTTCGGCATCTCGGGCATCGTGGGCATCGACTGGAAGATTAACGAACATTGGAATGTTGCAGGTAAGTACGAAGCTCCTACACGTCTCAGTCTGAAAAACAAGAGCGAGATAAACATAGCAAGCGATGAGGTGAAGGCAGCCGCAGCTCCGGTTCTCGGCCAGTTCGAGGACGGAACGAAGGTTCGTGAGGACGTGCCTGCCATGCTGGCTCTCGGCGTGCAGTACTCCCCCATCGAGGAGGTACGCCTCAGCGCCGGCTACCACCAATTCTTCGACAAAGCTTCCAAGAAGTACAACGGCAAGCAGAAGTACATCAACCACAACACCCACGAGTTCCTCGTTGGCGCTGAGTACGACATTTGCAAGCTCATCACCGTCTCTGCTTCTTGGGAAATCACGCGCTACGGTCTTGCCGACGAGTTCATGAACGACCTCTCGTTCAACCTCTCTAACCACATGGTAGGCGGCGGCATCCGCATCAACGCCACGAAGAGGTTCAACATCGACCTCGGCTACATGTGTACCTTCTACAACAGCCGCAACGTCACCACGATGACAGTAGCAGGTCCCAAGACCGACCACTACGACCGAAAGAACCAAACCTTCGGCGTCGGACTCAACTTCTTCCTTTAATTTAAATAAGTTCCGCCTTCCCCTGAACCTTGGGGAAGCACGCGCCGCCTGAGCATCCCTCGGGCGGCGTTTTTTCTATGGAGCAAGGGGAAGACTCTCCTGAAGCCTCCCCTAAGGCCTCTCCTAAATCCTCCCCTAAAGGGAAGGACTTTAAGCATCGGTTCACACTCCACGGAGCATCGGCCTACACTCCACGGAGCATCGGCTCACACTCCACGGAGCATCGGCTTACACTCCACGTTGTTCTGGCTGGGGTACTATTCCCCGCAGTTTTCAGCCTACCTTTCTATAACTTCTGCTAACGTAGCGGGGCTGTTTCCACTTTAGCTTCAGAAACTTCGGCAACCTCATCGTCTTTGCGCGACTGAAGCACGCCGAAGTTAAGCTATTTATGCCTCAACTTCCAAAATAATTAGGCCTAATGAACCAGGAATTATGAATAATTTCGTACCTTTGCATGCGAAAAACAAACAGAATGAATGCCGTCTCAATTGACAACCTATGCGTAGAGTTCAGCGCGAAGCCGCTCTTCAATAACATCAGCTACGTCATCAACGACCACGAACGCATTGCCCTCGTCGGCAAGAACGGGGCCGGAAAGAGCACGATGCTGAAGGTCATCGCCGGTTTGCAACAGCCCACAAGCGGAACTGTCAGCGTGCCAAAGGACGCCACCATCGCCTACCTGCCGCAAGTGATGGTGCTCACCGACGAACGCACCGTTAGGGAGGAGGCTGAACGAGCCTTCGAGAACATCACAGAGATGGAGGAGGAACTCGACCGCCTCAATCGTCAGCTTGCTGAGCGAACCGACTACGAGAGCGAGGCTTACATGGCTCTCGTGGAACGTTTCTCCCACCTCAACGAGCACTTCCAGATGATGGGAGGCACGCACTATCAGGCCGAGCTGGAACGCACCTTGCAGGGACTGGGTTTCCGCCGCGAAGACCTCGACCGCCCGACGAGCGAGTTCAGCGGCGGATGGCGCATGCGCATCGAGCTGGCGAAGCTTCTGCTGCAGCACCCCGATGTCCTGCTGCTCGACGAACCCACGAACCACCTCGACATAGAGAGCATACAATGGCTCGAGAACTTCCTCACTACCAGCGCCAATGCCGTAGTGCTCGTCAGCCACGACCGTGCGTTTATCAACAACGTGACGAACCGAACCATCGAAATCAGCTGCGGAAAGATATACGACTACAAGGTGAAGTACGACGAGTACGTCACCCTTCATGCCGAGCGTCGCGAGCAACAACTGCGCGCCCTCGAGAACCAACAGAAAGAGATAGCTGATGCCAAAGCCTTCATCGAACGCTTCCGCTATCAGGCCACGAAGGCCATTCAGGTGCAGCAGAAGATAAGGCAGCTCGAGAAGATCGTGCCGATTGAGGTCGATGAGGTCGATAACAGCGCCCTTCGCCTCAAGTTCACGTGCTCGATGCGCAGCGGCGACTTCCCCGTCATCTGCGACGAGGTGGGCAAGTCGTACGGCGACCATTGCGTCTTCCGCGGCATCAACCTGACCATCAGGCGAGGCGAGAAGGTGGCTTTCGTCGGGCGAAACGGCGAAGGCAAGACAACGCTCGTGAAGTGCATCATGGGCGAGATTCCCTTCGACGGCATGCTCAAGGTCGGGCACAACGTGCAGATAGGCTACTTCGCACAGAATCAGGCACAACTGCTCGACGGCGAACTGACCGTCTTCGACACCATCGACCGCGTGGCAAAGGGCGACATACGCACCAAGATACGCGACATCCTCGGCGCCTTCATGTTTGGCGGAGAGGCCAGCGAGAAGAAGGTGAAGTTCCTCTCCGGCGGCGAACGAACCCGTCTGGCCATGATTAAGCTCCTGCTCGAACCCGTCAACTGCCTCATCCTCGACGAGCCGACGAACCATCTCGACATGCGCTCGAAGGACGTGCTGAAGGCTGCCATCCGCGACTTCGACGGCACAGTCATCGTGGTGAGCCACGACCGCGAGTTCCTCGACGGCCTTGTGACGAAGGTCTATGAGTTCGGCGGAGGCAAAGTCAGGGAGCACCTGGGAGGCATTTACGACTACTTAGCCACCAGCCCCCTCCCCGCTCTCCCTCTGGGGGAGTGCCTGACAAACAGCGAAACAACGGGAATGAAGCCCTCCCCCAAAGGGGGAGCGGGGAGGGGGCTTTACGCCGAACAGAAAGCCCTTGCACGCGAACAGAAGCGAAAGGAGAAGGCTCTGCAAGAGGCCGAGGAAAAGGTGACGCAACTCGAAGCTGCCATCCGCATCCTCGAAGACCAGATGTCAACGCCCGAAGGCTGTCAGGACGTCGCTCTCTACGAGAAGCACGGCCGCCTGAAAGCACAGCTCAAACAAGCCGAAGAGGAATGGGAAGCCCTGATTTAAGAATGAAAGAATGAAGAAATGAAAGAATGAAAAGATGAATCGTCATAACGAGACATCGAAACCTCGAAATAACGAAATATCGTAATAACGTAATAAAGCAATCACGAAATAAAGAAAAGAAAACTATGAAGAAGCATCTCTTTACGGCCTTTGCACTTGCTGCAATGGCTACGGCTTGCACGCCTGGCGGCAAGCAACTGGCATCGGGCATCAACCTTGCCAATCTCGACACATCCTACAAGCCTGGTACGGACTTCTACATGTACGCCACGGGCGGCTGGCAAAAGGCTCATCCCCTCACGGCCGAGTACAGCCGCTTCGGCTCTTTCGACGTTTTGCAGGAGAACAACAACGAGCGTCTGCGCTCGCTCATCGAGGAAGTTTCTGCGAAGGAGAACGAGAAGGGATCCATCGAGCAGAAGATTGCCGACCTCTACAACTCGGCGATGGACAGCACGAAGCTGAACGGCGAATACTATTGGTACGACCTCGAAGGCTTCCTCCTCTGCGACGGCTATCAGAACACCCGCGAAATCACGAACCAATGGCTCAAGGAAGTCTGGCCGCGCATGCAGAGGCAAGGCGTGCCCGGCCTGTTCGCCATGTACATCTCTGCCGACGAGAAGGACTCGAAGAACAACCTCGTGACCATCGTTCAAGGTGGTCTGACGCTCGGACAGAAGGACTACTACGTTGACAAGGACGCAAGGTCGGAGGAGATTCGAAAGGCCTACCAGAAGTACATCGTTGACCTCAGCCAGCATTCGGGCTTTGGCGAGGAGGACGCAAAACGCATCAGCGAGGACGTGCTCCGCATCGAGACACGGATTGCAGAGGCAAGCAAGAGCCAAACAGAGCTTCGCGACCCGGAGGCCAACTACAATAAAATTTCCTACGCAGAACTGAAAGAGCAGTTCCCCGGCATCGACTGGGACGGCTTCTTCAGCAACCTCGGCATGGAAGGCGTGAAGAAAGTGTGCCTCGGCCAGCCTGCCAGCATTCACGAAGTGGAGAAGGTCTTGAAGGAAGAAACGCCCGAAGCTCTGCAGAACATCTACCTCTGGCACGCCATGGACATGGTGTCGTCCTACCTCGACGACGAAAGCCGAGCCCTCAACTTCGGCTTCTACGGAAAGGTGCTGAGCGGCAAGGAGGAGGACCGTCCGCGCTGGAAACGTGCCGTCGCTGCTGTCGAAGGCGGCCTTGGCGAAGCTCTTGGTCAGCTCTATGTTGCCAAGTACTTCCCGCCCGAAGCTAAGGCCCGCATGGAGAAGCTCATCAGCAACCTGCAAGTGGCTCTCGGTGAGCGCATCGACGTGCAGGAATGGATGAGCGACGAGACAAAGAAGGTGGCTCGCGAGAAGCTCGATGCCTTCTACGTCAAAGTAGGCTATCCCGACAAATGGAAAGACTACAGCGACCTCGAGATTGGCGACAGCTACCTCCTCAACATGCTTGCCGTGGGCGAATGGGAGATAAAGGACATGATACGTACGAAGTTCAACAAGCCCGTTGACCGCGACGAATGGTACATGACCCCGCAGACGGTCAACGCCTACTACAACCCCACAACCAACGAAATCTGCTTCCCCGCAGGCATCCTGCAGCCACCATTCTTCGACATGCAGGCCGACGATGCCTTCAACTACGGAGCCATCGGTGTTGTCATCGGCCACGAGATGACGCACGGCTTCGACGACCAAGGCAGCAAGTACGACAAGAACGGCAACCTCGTTACCTGGTGGAGCGAAGAAGACACGAAGCAATTCGAAGAACGCATCCAAGTGATGCGCGCCTTCCACGACAGCATCGAAGTCCTGCCCGGACTGCATGCCAACGGCTCCCTCACCCTTGGCGAGAACATGGCCGACCACGGCGGACTGATGGTTGCCTTCCAAGCCTTCAAGAATGCCACCAAGGACGCTCCGCTGCCCGACATCGACGGCTTCACCCCCGAGCAGCGCTTCTTCCTGGCCTATGCCAACGTCTGGGGGCAAAACATCCGCGACGAAGAGATACAGAAGCGCGTCAAGAGCGACCCGCATCAGCTGGGCATGTGGCGCGTAAACGGCCAGATGCCACACATCGACGCCTGGTACGAAGCCTTCGGCATCACGGAATCCGACCCGATGTTCGTGCCCAAGGCAAAACGCGTCACCATCTGGTAAACTTCACACAGCGTGCAGCATCGCCAGTCCCACCACGGGAAAACTCCAGTCCTCCCATGGTGGGACTGACATCTTGGCACGCGATGATTTCCCCGTTCCCGAAGGCGCGAAGTTCAGGCTTCATCCAAGGCATGATGGAGCGAAATGGCATGAAACCACCCCACTTATATATAATATAATGTATTGTTGGTACAAAAAGTATGTTCTGCACGAAAAAAAACCTGAAAAAGTTTGGCCAGTTCAATAAATTGCCGTATCTTTGCATCGCAATTCGCAAATGAGGGCCAAGCGAGGCCCTCGGAAAGACGAATTGGGCGCTTAGCTCAGCTGGTTCAGAGCGTCTGCCTTACAAGCAGAGGGTCGGGGGTTCGAATCCCTCAGCGCCCACCCAAGATGATGGTTATGGCTCCTTAGCTCAACTGAATAGAGCATTTGACTACGGATCAAAAGGTTGTGGGTTTGAATCCCGCAGGAGTCACCATTCTGGCGAAAGTCAGTGGACTGGGTAGGTAGGTAAGTGGTTAAAACGGGCAGACTGTAAATCTGTTGCCTCACGGCTTCGGCAGTTCGAATCTGTCCCTGCCCACGATAATGCGGAAATAGCTCAGTTGGTAGAGCACTTCAAACTGACAAAAACAGCGAGTCTCGTCTTCCGCCAAGGAAAAAGAGGTCAAGATGACAAAAGCATCAAGTCTCGATTTCCGCTTAGAAAAAAGAAAATGGTGCGGTAGTTCAGCTGGTTAGAATACTAGCCTGTCACGCTAGGGGTCGCGGGTTCGAGTCCCGTCCGCACCGCGAAAAAGTACAAAATCATGGCGAATGAAACCTCAGTCCACAAACTGAGGTTTTATTCTTTAACGAGAAGATGTACTGATACACAAGTAGTTAGTGAGTATTTTTTATCCTTTTTGTACCCGAATAAGTGTTTAACTTGCGGGGAAATCACTAACTGCTGAAACCCTCTGATTTAGACATGATTGGACAAATTGGTGATAATTTGTGATACCGAATTTTCACAAAATGTGTTACCAACAACACTTTTTCCATACTGAATGAAAAGTGGTAACACAAATCTCT
>CACYQI010000040.1 GCA_902776455.1 uncultured Bacteroidales bacterium
TGGCAGTTTGTTCGCTGACTTCTATCACTTCGAAGTCGCCGTTCTCGTTGGTGACAAGCAAGGCATTCTCAGCTTGTGGCAAGGCATTGAACGTTGCTTCTATGATGTAGTTGCGCGTTTGTTGCTTCTCTTGACGAATGGTGGCTTCGCACTCGCAAAGTATCTGCATGGCAATCCGCACATTCTCCTCCGACTCGAAGATGCTTTGCCCGAGCGTATCGGGAAGCTCTGCCTCGATGGGTCGCTTCTTAGGCGTAGCTGCTTTGGCGACCTTGACGGGTTTAATAGACCTGGTAGGTTTGGCGTGTTCAATAGGTTCGTCGGAGATAGCAGGCACAGGCAGCATCACCTTTTCTGCTATGACAGGCGTCTGTTGCTCAGGCTTCGGCTTTTCTATATTGAGCATGATGAGCAGTAGCACGCTGGCTGCGATGGAAAGAGCCGATGCAGGGAGCAGCCAGCGGCGCTTCTTTTGACTCATCATCCTGCTTGTGAAGTTAGCCGGAAGCTGCGGCTCGCGGGCATATTTGCGTCGGAGTGCTTCGCGCAGGTCAGTATCTTTCGGTGTTTTCATAGTTGTTTGAGTTGCTTGTATAGTTTCTTGCGTATTCGGTAGAGGCGGTTGGCCAGGGCATGAGGCGTGGCATCCATGATGAATGAACATTCCTCCAGGGTGCGGTTCTCGAAGTAATGGAGCGTGAGCAGCAGGCGCTCGTCGGGTGGCAAGCTGTCAATCAGTAGTTCCAGCCTCTGTATGCGTTCTTCGTTCCCTGTTGAGAGTTCTGCCTCCAGTTGCTCGTCCGTGATGTCTGTCTGCCATACCTCCGTGTCTTCTATCGAGACGGTGAACTGTCGGCGGCGCTTCAGGAAGTCGAGTGTCAGGCGGTAGGCGATGCGGCAGAGCCATGTGCCGAGTGATGCACGCTGCGGGTCGTAGCTGTCGATGGCAGCGAAAGCCTTCAGGAAAGTGTCTTGCGTCAGTTCCTCGGCATCCATCGTGTCGGGTACCTGCCTCGCAATCATGGCGAAGACCTCCTGCCCGTAGCGGCCGACCATCAGGCCTTGTCCCTCGCGCCGACCGCTCTTCACGGCTTCTGCTATCTGCTTGTATGTCTTCACTTCCCAGCTTTCCTTATGGGTTCGTTCTACTTGTTATACGACAAAAAGCGGATAATATCCCGCTCCTTGTCTGACTTTTTTTCTTTTCTTTTTCTCTTTTTCTCGTCATTTTTCATTATTCATTTTTCATTATTCATTTAATTGTTGTACCTTTGCGGTTGGAAACTAACAAAAAGATGACGGCTGGTACAGATATATCGCAGTTTACCGACAACCTGTTTTGGGATACGGATGTCTCGAAGCTGGACCCGCACGAGTTCCCTGCCTATGTGATTCAGCGTGTGCTGGAATATGGGGAGATGAAGGACTGGCGTCTCATCAACCACATCTATGGACTTCCCAAAATCGTGGAGGTCTGCAAGGGGCTTCGTACTCTCGATCCAGTCTGTCTTTCATTCATTTGTGCAATCTCTCATACCCGAAAAGAAGACTACAGATGCTATCGTATCAGACAATCCGACCCGACACTCTGGAACTCCTGAAACGGCTGATGGCTGAACCTCTGTTTGGTGGAACAAGGTTGGTCGGCGGGACAGCATTGGCCTTGCAGTTCGGACATCGCAGTTCCATAGACTTGGATTTGTTCGGAACTATCGAAGAAGATACAGACTTGACAACAGAGGTGCTGGAACGTATCGGCCCGACAATCCCTGGCAAGTGTTCTATGCACATCAAGACGTACCGCGTTTGTGGCGTAAAGATAGACATTGTAGGCTACGACCGCTATCCGTGGATTGATTCTCCAGTTCTGGAGGATGGCTTGCGTCTGGCTTCATCTAAGGACATTGCAGCCATGAAAGTGAATGCCATCCAGGGACGGGGGACACGCAAGGACTTCGTAGATATATATTTCCTTATTCGTCAATATGGCCTTGATCAAGTCATGCAGTTCTACAAGACAAAGTATCCTGAGTATTCAGAATACCGTGCCATGTTGAGCCTCACCTGGTTCGAGGATGCCGAACAAAGCCCAATGCCGGAAATGTTCGTGGATGTATCTTGGGAGGAGATGAAAGAGGAGATACTAAGAGCAGTGGAGGCATACAACAATTCATTGTCATGCCATGGTGTGTGAAAAACAGCTCCCGCATCTCGCGACGCAGGAGCTGGTTGGCGCACCGATTTATTAACTTCTTCGCTCCGCTCGGGCGGAACTAAAAACCAAATTGTGTTTATTTCTTGTCTCCTTTGGGTTCCATACCTTTGAGATAGACCTTCTCTCCGTTGATGTAGCTCTTCAGGATGGCATAGTCGACGGGAACCCAATATACGCCTTTGCTGTTGAGGGTGAGGATGTGGTAATTGCCGTCTTGTTCGCGTTTGCAGCAGAGATAGAACTCGTCGCTGCCTTTATAGATGCTCCCTTTCACCATGTCGGGGAGTCCATGAATAATGTGGCTATCATCTGATCCTGCGAATTCAGTGGTGAATTTATAGGCGTAGGGCTGTTCGGGATGACTATTGACGTATTCGTGAGCCAGCGCATCCAGTTCCTTGTATAGCTCTTTTGCATCGGCTTCGTTTTGAGAGGGAATGATATAGTGCGTGCCAGTAACAAGGCCGGGATGCGTTTCGAACTCATGCTTGTCACGGCCATATTTGGGTGTCATAAAGAAATCTCTGTCATTCTCAAATCCTTCGTCGTGCTGCCAATGCACAGGATAAGCCTTCGCTCCCTTCAGCTTCATGAACTTCTTCAGAACAGGCTGGATGTGTTCGCAGAAAGCCTTGCCGTCGAAGGGCTTCATGTCGTCCTCTTTGATGCCTGTGGAAACAGTATAAGAGTGATAGTAAGAGTAGTAATAGTCGCTATAGTCAATAATCCCATTGTCATTGTTTTTATAGGGCTTATTGTGGTATTCAAAGTTGGCAAATTCGTTGGAAGGCCCCATATAGGAATACTTGATGGTGTCCCAGCCGTTCTTGTGGAACTCATACAAGTAGCTTTCTGCAGCATCCTTGCCTAAGCTGGCGAAAGTTGTGCGGAAGTAATCAATGACTCCCTCCATTTTCTGACGCCCTTGAGTAATGCGGCTATTAACCGTAAGGACACGCTGTTGCCTTTCTTCTTCGCTCAGTTCCTTCTTGAAATAGGATTTCCATCCACCTGTGTTGTTGACGCCACCAGTCTCTATCCTGTAAGTGATTTTTCCTGCACTATTGTCCTGTCGCTTGTGGACATTAATGTATTGCGTCGGCAGGTATTGTTCCAACTGAGTGAGGCGAACGTTTGGCTGCTGCCCATAAGTTGTTGCAGTAAGGGCTGCACAAAGCATAAAAGTAAGAATCTTTTTCATCTTTCTATATTATTAATGGTTTTTCATCAGTTGAGCTACTTCTTGGTAAAGGCGTTCGCCTCGAGAGCGGATGTCCTGAGCATCTGCTATTGCCATCAGGTACAAGTCGGGTTGTTGAGGCAGGTATTCATTCTCTCGCTCTGGCTCTACCTGCGCAGGCTCTGCTTCTTGTGGTACAGGTTCTTCGAAGATAGGCTTGTGGACTTTCCTGCGTTTCTTAGCTGGCTGAGGCTTCTCTGCTTGTGCCACGACAGGTTGCTCTATAGCTTCCGTCGGAATTGTCGCTTGTGTTTCCTCAGCGATGTGCTGCGGCACCGTCACTACTTCTGCTATGACAGGAGGCTGTTGCTCAGGCTGAGGCTTCTCTATATTAAATATGATGAGCAGTAGCACGCTGGCAGCGATGGCAAGAGCCGAGAGGGGATAGAGCCAGCGGCGCTTGGTGGCTTTGGGTTTGAGGCTTTTCATCACCCTTTGCTCCATGTCGTCGGGCATCTTCATGCCTGCTGCTCTTTCGTTTTGTCGCTGCAGGGCTTGGCGGAAAAGGTTCTTTGCTTCGCTCAGGCGCAGGCGGTTGTCGTTATTCATGGTTTCGTATGTGTGTTAAGATGATTCTGAGTCTTTGGCGGATGCGGTGAAGCTGGCTGCTGAGGCGCGACACCTCGCGAGCTGTGGCTTCGCCCGCCTGGTTGGTGATGTAGGCAATCTCCTTGAGCGAGCGCCCGTCGTAGTAGAAGAGTTGCAGGAGCATCTGGTCCTCGGGCGAGAGCTGCTGTATGGCTTCGTCGAGTTGCTGTGCTGTCGTGTCTTCTGGCAGCTCGTCGGGAACGTCATCACTTATATTAAGCGGCAGCATGACTTGCCGTTTTCGTTTCCGCAGATGGTAGAGCGCTTCGTGATAGGCAATGCGTTGAAGCCACGTTGAGACAGATGCCTTCTGCGAGTCGAAGTCCTTCATGTGCTGATAGGCAGCAACGAAAGTGTTCTGCACTACGTCCTCCGTGTCCTCCTGCACCCCCACGATGCGTCCGACGAACACCATGAGCGATGGGCCGTAACGCTTCACGAGCTGGCTGAACTCACTTGTCTCGCCGCTTCGTATGCGCTCTATGATGATGTTGTCGTCGTTTGTCATTATACCCTATATAGACGCAAATGGACGAAATGTCACGCCGGAAGATAATAAAAAAGTTGAAAAATTAAAAAGTTGAAAAGGTAAAGCTCTGCAAAGGTACAACTATTTAGGCGAAGTTCGGCTCTTCGCGCGCGTTTTTCATATAATGTATAGTGGGGAAAGTCCAATTCACAATTAATAATTCAAGTTTCGCATAACGTTTCGCGCATGCGCGCACGTACACTAGGGTTTTTCTCTGAAAAATCTGCCAATCTGCCACAGACATGCATTATCACTATGATATACAGACGGATATATGTGTTGCAGATTTGTTGCAGATTGTGGAAAATGTGGCAGATTCGTGGCAGATTTCGGGTAAAGTCTCTGGAGTTTGGCCTGTGCATAGACAGAGTTCCATCCAATAGCCACACGTCGCTTCCTTTTTTCTTACCTGTGATAAATTGATTTCTCATGCGTGATAAATTAATTTCTCACAAGTGATAAATCGATTTCTCACACGTGAGAAAACATGATTGCTTATGCGAAGTAAAAGCATGCGAAACTTGAGTTAAGAGTTCACTTGAAAAAGTCCAGTTGTCTGCTTTTGCTCTTACAGAGCGAACATAACTGCTTGATTACTACCCAGGGCGATGCCCTGGGCTAAGGGCTTTAGTCCTTACAGGACTTTTTCAAGTGGACTCAATTAATAAATTCAAAATAAAAACCTCTCCATGGAGAGGGGTCAGGGCCGAGGGTCTTTTCATCTTCAATCGCGAATTATGAACACTCTTTCGCGCGTTTTTGTCACTTTTATGGTTAAATATGCTCCGTATTCCAAAAATAATTCGTAACTTTGCCTCAACTTCCTTAAATCTCCATCGGAGGGGAGAGGCTTTATAAAGTTGAAAATGGAAAGTTGAAAGTGTAAAGTTGAAAGTTGAAAGCCCCCCCTCCATCTCCCCCGAGGGGGTGAGTTTTCGCGGCAGCAAGTCTCCCCTCGGGGAGATTTAGGGGGGTAGAGCTCTTAATCTAACCATAAAAAACAACAAAAAGAACAAGCAAATGTCACAATTAGAACCACTTATTGCCGACCTTGCGCTGATACTCATCTTCGCAGGTGCGATGACTTTAATCTTCAAGGCTCTCAAACAGCCTATTGTGCTCGGTTACATCGTAGCAGGATTCCTTGCTTCGCCCAACATGCCTTACATGCCCAGCGTGACGGATGGCCACAGCGTCCATGTCTGGAGCGAGATTGGTGTTATCTTCCTCCTCTTCTCGCTCGGGCTGGAGTTCTCGTTCAAGAAGATTCTGAAAATGGGTGCCGCGCCGATTATTGCAGCTCTTGCCATCATCTTTTGCATGATGTATGTCGGTGCTTGCACGGGCGAGCTGTTCGGCTGGGGCAAGATGGACTGCATCTATCTTGGCGGAATGCTCGCCATGTCATCGACCACTATCATCTTCAAGGCTTTTGATGACATGGGTCTTCGCCGCGAGCGTTTCAGCGGCCTTGTGCTGAGCGTGCTCATCATCGAGGACATTCTTGCCATCGTGCTGATGGTGATGCTTTCTACCCTGGCTGTCAGCAAGGAGTTTGAAGGCTCTCAGATGGTCAACTCTATCTTGACGCTTGGCCTCTACCTTGTGCTTTGGTTCACGGTGGGCCTCTATTTCATCCCTATGGCGCTGCGCAAGCTAAAGCCTCTGATGAACGACGAGACCCTTCTCATCGTTGCCCTCGCCCTCTGCTTCGGCATGGTGGTGGCAGCTTCTGCAGCAGGTTTCTCTGCTGCCTTTGGCGCCTTCGTCATGGGCAGCATCCTTGCCGAAACGGTTGAAGCTCAGAAGATAGAACACCTTGTTGCTCCCGTCAAGAACCTTTTCGGTGCCATCTTCTTCGTGTCGGTCGGCATGATGGTGGATGTACACCTCATCGTTGAATACATCGTACCTATTGTGAGCATCATAGCAGCCGTCATGCTGGGTCAGACGATACTGAGCACTTGCGGCTTCCTGCTGGCAGGCCAGTCGCTGAAGACCTCCATGCAATGTTCCTTCTCGCTGACGCAGATTGGTGAGTTCGCCTTTATCCTCGCCACGCTGGGCACGTCGTTGCATGTCACCAGCGACTTCCTGTATCCTATCGTCGTGGCCGTTTCGGTGTTCACCACTTTCACCACGCCTTATATGATTCGCTTTGCCGAACCAGCGTACAATGTGGTGGCGCGTATGTTGCCTGCCAAGTTGATAGCCAGGCTGGAGCGTCACGAGAACGAGGGTGAAGAAAAGGCTACGGATGAGTTGCAGGAGATATACAAAGGCTACGTCAAGCGTTACTTCGTCATTATGCTCATCAACAGCGTGTTGTGCATCGCCATTATGTCCGTCATGCTTTACTTTGGCCAGCCGATTATAGCCAATATGGTTCCTAAGTCGTGGGTTCGTCCTGTTACGGCTCTGGTTGCACTCATCTTGTGCTCTCCTTACCTTTGGATGCTGTTGCGCAGAGGTGCCGACGGTCCGGATGCCGAGAGGTTGTGGACGAGCGGTCCCCGTTGGCGTGTAAGGCTGACGGCATACGGAGTGCTGCGTCTCGTTGTCACCATATTCTTTGTCAGTTGCTTCATAGACTATGCTGTACCCTGGACCAGTTTGCTTGGCATGTTCGGAATAGTGGCTGTCCTCTTCGGCCTCTATTACTCAACTACCCTGAAGAAGCAAAGCGACAGGCTGGTGCACAACTTCACAGAGAATCTAACGGCACGCGAAAGGATGCAGAAAAGTGAAAATGGTGGTTAGAGTTTAGTGGTTAGAGGTTAGAGGATACCTTGGGATGCTGGCTTCCGGGCCAAAAGTATTCTCTAACCTCTAACCCCTAACCTCTAACCCCAAGAAATTCCTCGCGAAGTTTGGGGCGTAGCCATAATTATGAATTACGAATTGAAAAAAAATCATAACCATGAAACAAACTCTTATTCTCGGCAACATCATCACAATGGATCAAAAGAGGCCCTTTGCCAAGGCTATTGTAGTGAAGGATGGCGTATTTGCTTATATCGGTAGCCCCGCGGAAGCCAAAAGACTCGCCGGTGCCGATGCTAAGGTGCTGGACTACGGGGAGAACTATATCTACCCGGGCTTCCTGGAGTCGCACTGTCACGGCCACCTGGCTGGCTATCGAGCCATTGGTCAGGCAGACCTGATGCAGGCAGGCTTCACCAACTACCCTAAGTACCGCGAGATTATCAAGGAGTTCATCGCAAAGAACCCAAAGAGCGAGCTCTATCTGGCTTCCGGTTGGGTGGAGAATGAAGAATACGTCAACAAGTCGTATCTCGACGAGATTTGTTCCGATAAGCCGCTCATCATGCAAACGGGTGGCGGCCACTCCATGCTGCTCAACACCAAGGCGTTGGAGTGGGCAGGCATCGATGCTGCATACGCTAAGAAGTGGGGCTACAACCTCGTGCATGTTGATAAGGACGGCGAACCCGACGGCTACGTCTGCGAAGGTCCTGTGTTCGAGATTGCCCCGAAGCTTCCTACTTCCCTTGAGGAAATCAAAGAGTATCTGCTTGCCTGGCAGGACATAGCCTTCAAGGGTGGCTTTACCGCTGTGTCCGATGCAGGTGCTGAGATTGTACACCGCCTTGCTCCCAAGGCATACTACGAGTTGGAGCAGGAAGGTAAGCTGAAGCTGCGCACTTACGCCTATATGTATGTCACCGACAACATCGCCGACCCGAAGGCAGAGATAGCCCGCATCGCGGCAGAACGTGCAGAGATGAGCGGCGAGTATTTCCATATTGTTGGTGCCAAAGCTTTCCTCGACGGCGTGACAGAGGCACATACGGGTTGGCAGAATCAGGACTATCTCGACCAGCCCGGCTATCACGGAGCTGAGCGTTTCAACGACCACGACAAGATGGTGCAGCTGATTGTCGAGGCCAACAAGGAAGGGATGTCGGTACACGTCCATTCGGAGGGCGGCGGAGCTACGCACTTCATGCTGGGATGCATCGAGGATGCAGAGAAGATTACCGGCAACAAGGATCAGCGCAACGTGCTGGCACACTTGCACTTCGTGACCGATGAGGATGTCCGTCGCATGGCAGAGACGGGTTCTATACCCGCTGTTCCGCCACTTTGGACGACGAAGGCTCCAGGTTTATACGAGCAGGAGGTGGCATATATGGGAAAGGAGTTGGCAGACCAAGCATATCCCATCAAGTCGTTCTATGATGCAGGAGCAAATGTGGTGTTCCACTCCGACTTTCCTGTTTCGCCGATGATGGACATCAAGCTCAGCATCTACACGGCCGAGAAGCGCGACTATCCGAAGGAAGTGACCGGCGGCGCGACTTCCCCGCGCAACATGAAGGAAGCCATCACCCGCGAGCAGTCGCTGCGTGCCATGACCATCAACGTGGCTCGTCAGTGGCATCAAGAGCATCGCTTAGGCTCCATCGAGTTTGGCAAGATAGCCAACATGACGGTGTTCGACTGCGATTTCCTGCACGACGACATCGAGAAGGTAGGACAGGCCAACATCATTGCCACCATCGTTGACGGCGAGGAGGTTTATAAAGCATGATGAAGCTTCTATAGTCTCTATAGATTCTATAGCTTCTATAGTTACTATAGTTTCTATAGCTTCTATAGTTTAGCGGAGGACTTTCTTGTCCTTGCTGATGAGGATGCCGCGAGGCAATCTGCTATTTACGACTGGGCGTCCGCTGAGGTCGTAGAGAAACCCGTCGGTCTCCTTTAGGGGTAGGACAAGAATCCCATCGTCGTTGTCTCTGAACAGCGTTAGCGTGCCGGATGGGATGTCGGCATGGGCTTGATAAACGTCTTCGTCGAGTTGGAGAGTCCAAGAACGTGTGGAAGATGTCGTTGAGGCGAGCGACGAAGGGATGTCGGGGACGAGCGATTCGCCGTTGGTCGTCGGGGCGAAATAGGTGTTGTCCTTCGTTGTGGCAGTCTCCGGCTCGATGACAATCATCGTCCAGAACTGCAAGGAGGGCAAGGTGAGGGTAATCGAGCCGGAAGCAGACGAGTACTTGTAGTCCGTCAGCTCCTGCATGGCGCCGCCGCAATAGTCGGGCGAAGCCACCCAGATGCGACGCACCTTGCCCATGCCCGACAGTCCGGTCAACTTGATGGAGAGTGCTTCGAAGCGTTTCGGCCAAGGTCGTGTGGCCTGATTGTCGTGCCAGCAGAGGAGGTAATCATCCGTGACATCGGTCGCGGTGTTGTCTTGTGTGAAATTAAGCAGATGGAGAACTTGCCTGCCGTTGACTTCGCGGGCGAGCAAAGTCACTTGGTTGGCGACCGGTTCCCACGTGTTAATCGTCACGTCGGAGCATGTTGCCTTGACGTTTGTCCGCTCCGTCCATGGGTCGCGCAGCAGGTTCTCGTAGGCCGTGAGGAAGTCGTAGTAGCGCGTCATCCAGTCCTCCAGTTGGCTGTGCCACTTCATGCCGTCATAGGGGAAGTACTCTCGGCAGAGCATGTGATCGCCCCCAAGTTCGAGATGCGACCCGCCGAGGGCGAACATCACGGCATCTGCCATGACGATGCCGGGCGTGTTGAAGTTCTTGCCGTTCGTGGTGTAGTTCATGTAGGCGGCAAGGACGGAGCGCAGGGCAGGGTTGAGGCTGAGGTTTTCGTCGATGACGTTCTTGATGTTCGCGAAGCGTCCGTCGCCGCTCGCAAGACTGCTTCCGGCCTGATTGCCCCAGACTTCCGAGTAGAGGAAGTCCATCTTTCCTGTCCCTGCAATCTGTTGTGCGCCCCATTGTCCTACAGCGTTCATTATGAGCCGCTTGTCGGGGTGACGGTTCTTCATGTGGTTGATGAAGGTGGAGAAAGCGTCGCAGAGGTTGACAGGGTTGCCGTCGTAGTCATAGACGTTGCCTCGCCAGCCGAGTTGGTCTATCTGATAGCCGTCGAATTCGAGCATCGAATAGACCTCGTCGTTACGTTCTGCCAGGTAGTTCAGCCAGCCTTCGTTGGCTGGATTGACTACATAGATGTCGCTCTTCCACGTGCTGGACAAGTCGTGAGAGTCGATTGTCGAGTGGTTTCTGTCTTTGAAGATGAACCATTCGGGCTGTACGCCTCGCTCCTGCCAGCCGTCGAGGGCGCCGTAGCAGAGGTTGTAGAAGATGCTTTTCATGCCGCGGTCGTGTTGAGCGCGGATGTAGTTCTTGATGGCGGAGGTGTAGATGGTGCGGTTCGCCACGTCCGCCCAGCGGCCAGTCGTGGCAGTAGTGCCAGTCCTGGAACTGCACGCCGTTGATGTGGCAGCGGTTCAGCCACTTCATCTCGGTCCTTGTTTTAGTAAGTGTCTTGTCGTTGCCGAAGGTAGCCACGAAGCCGTAGCGCGGGAAGCGTGTCCAGTCGCTGCTGACGTCGATGGCGATGGTGGCAAGGATGTTGTCCGCTTCCTTGTCGGGACGATAGACCTCCACCATGTAGCCGCGGAAGTCTTCGGGCGGTGTCGTCCAAGTCCATGTGCGCGAAGAGAGTAGGGTATCCGCGACGATGTCGCCTAAGTAGCGATAGCGAACCCTCGTCCCCGACAGGGGGACGGACGACAGGGTCAGCGTTACCGTTTCGCCCGGACTGTAGCTGCACTTGTCGGTCTCCATGCTGCTGCGGAGTTTGGGCAGTTTGACGGATGCTCCCGAAGCGAGCGTCGGCGCGATGGGACGTGCTTCGACCGACTTCTTGTAGGGTTTCGAATGGAGCGCCATCGTGCCGGACGAGAGGGTGAGCGTGCCGCTGTAGGTGCCGGCATCGGGTGCATCTTCGTGGAGGGCGAAGTCGTTAGCGTCGGAGAAAGACGTGCCGACGGCCGTTCCGATGGGGTAGAGGCAGAGCGGATAGACGCGCTTTGGCGGCAGGTTCCCCTCGGCGTCGGCAATCTGAATCTGCTTCGTGTTCGTGTTGACCTGCAGCTGACAAAGTCCGATGTTATCGACGCGGAACTTGTAGTCGCCGCTGGTGTGGAGGCTGATGGCTTGTGTGCCTCGTGCGAGCGGTGCGAAAGCGACGGACGGCCCCCAATGGTCGCCCCAGTCGGAAGCGCTCGTCATGAACTTCAGCTCCCCGCCGTGGTAGAGCCATCCCTCCCAGGTATATACTCCCTGACGTGTCCAGTTCGTACTGATGGCTGTGCCTACGATGTAGAGCGCGGCCTGCGAAGCCGACGAGAGCATCAGCAGCAGGGAGGCGAGGAAGAGAGGAATGTGTCGTTTCATAATATATAAATATATAATGTATAATGCTTCTGCAAAGTTACGAAGAAATTGTGAAATACGAAAGTTCTAAGGGAGTTTTTTTCGATTTTGAGCGGAAAAAAGTGGCACGAAGCAGCAGGTGTTGACTTGCCCCTTGAGAGGGGTGGTTCTACACAACGTGGAGCATCGGCCGATTCTCCATGGAGAGTAAGCCGATTCTCCGTGGAGTGTAAGCCAATTCTCCATGGAGTGTAAAACCACCCCTCGCAGAGGAGCCAACGGAGCGGGGCGGAGAAGCGTCGAGAACCGACTGAAACAAAATGGCGAAAAAGCCGAAACTTTCTGCCGCGTTTCTTGTTTCGTAAGGAAAAAGACAGTATCTTTGCAGTTGAAAACTTACAGAACTATGGCGAATTACATTAAGCAAAGCCTCGAGGAAGGCGAAACAATCATCTTCAAGGGACGGCTCCACTGGTCGTACATCTTCCGTTACCTCTTCTTCTCCCTGCTGTTTGTGCTGGGAGGAGCGACTTGCATCTTTCTGGCCTACTACAGGCAACCCGAGAAACAGCAGACGCTCTTCTACGTCGGCATCGCCTTGCTGGTGCTGGCTTTCATCATTTGGATAGTGGGCCGCATCGTCAGGACTCGCAGCGAGTTTGCCGTCACCGACACCCGCTTCGTGCAGAAGGACGGCATCTTCAACATCAAGATGACCGAGATTCCACTGGCTCGCATCGAGACCGTTAACTTCTACCAGTCGCTCTGGCAAAGGATTCTCGGCACCGGATGCGTAGAGATGGTGGGCAGCGGAGGCACGTCGCATCAGGTGCATTGCATCGAGCAGCCCATGAAAGTGCGCAAGATCATCTGCGCCTCCATCAAGAAGCCCCAGCCTACTAATAGCGCTAGTAACACTAGTTCTACTAGTTCCACTAGTTCAACTAGCACTCCCAATAATCCTTCTTTGACTGAACAGCCATGAAACAGCAAGCTGAACAGCGCATCGCATTCGTCGATTGGATTCGCGTCATCGCGTGCTTCCTGGTCATGCTCGTCCATGCCAGCGAGAACTTCTACGGTGCCGACGACAGCGGACTGGCAGGCAACATGTCGAAGCTTGCCACGGAAGCCAACCGCTTCTGGGTAGCCTTCTACGACGGAGCACTTGGCCGCGTCTCCGTACCCCTCTTTATGACCATCAGCGCCTTCCTGCTTGTGCCGATGAAGCCGGGCATGAGCATGACCGACTTCTACCGCCGGCGCTTCCTCCGCATCCTGCCGCCGATGATTGTCTTCATGTTGCTCTACTGCTTCCTGCCCCTGGCATGGGGCGGTATGACGTGGGAGACGTCGATGAACGACCTGTGCCGTCTGCCTTGGAACTTCCCGTCGATGGCCGGACATCTCTGGTTCATGTACCCCCTCATCAGCCTCTATCTCATCATCCCCGTCGTGTCGCCTTGGCTCGAGAAGGCTTCCGCAAAGGACGAACGCCTGTTCCTCTACATCTTTGTCTTCTCGACGACCATGCCTTGGCTGCATCGCTTCGTGAGCGACGAACTGTGGGGCGAATGCTTCTGGAACGGCTTCCATGCCCTCTGGTACTGCTCCGGCTACCTCGGCTACCTTGTCTTGGCGCACTACATCCGCTACCATCTCCGCTGGACAGACCGTAAGCGTATTGCTGTCGGCCTTGTCTGCTTCATCATCGGCGCCGCGTTCACGGGCTGGAGCTTCTGGCTGAAAGGCGTGCCCGGCGTTGCCATCGAGACCCCGATGCTCGAGTGGAGCTGGGAGTTCTGCACGCTCAACGTGCTCGTGGCGACCTACGGACTCTTCCTCCTCTTCTCGACGATTCATAGTCCGGCGCCTAAGCTCGTCACCTCTTTGGCTAAGCTCAGCTTCGGCATGTACTTGATGCATCTGTTCTTCCTTGCTCCCATCGCCGTCTATTTCGTGAACGGCAACCAGGCTGAACCCCTGATTCCCGTTTGGGCAGCCATACCAGCGATAGCCGTCCTCAGCTTCATCTGCTGCGCCATCACCACGAAGATTGTCTCCATGCTGCCCAGCAGCAAGTGGATTGTAGGGTAAGCCTCTCCTAAATCCTCCCCTAAAGGGAAGGACTTGAAGTGTAGATGGATAAGAAACTTCTCCTTGACCGCTCAGGTGAATTGCCTGCTTGGTCGATTGCCGATGTTGTGAGCCGGACGCTTCGAGAGCAGCAGGCTGTGGTCATTACAGCACCTCCGGGTGCCGGCAAATCGACCTTGCTTCCGCTCACCCTCATGCTTGATGCACCCGTGGAGGGTAAGATTCTGATGCTCGAACCGCGCCGACTGGCCGCCCGACAAATTGCGGAGCGCATGGCGGAACTGCTCGGCGAACCTGTCGGAAAGACGATCGGCTACCGCATCCGCTTTGACACGTGCGTCAGCAAGGACACTAAGATTGAGGTCCTCACCGAAGGCATCCTGACGCGCATGCTGGAGAACGACCCGACGCTCGATGGCATCGGCATCGTCATCTTCGACGAGTTCCACGAGCGCAGCCTGCACTCCGACCTCGCTCTCGCACTCTCCCGACGCGCTCAGCAACTCCTTCGCCCCGACCTTCGCCTTCTCATCATGTCCGCCACCATCGACGCTTCGGCCATCTGTCAGGCGTTGCAGGCTCCGCTCATCGAGAGCCAAGGACGGATGTTTCCCGTCGAGGTTCGTTATGCAAAGGAGGATTCCGACCCTCGCGACATGCCGCAAGTGGCGGCACATGCCGTCCGTCAAGCCTTGAAGGAACAGGAAGGTGACATCCTCGTCTTCCTGCCCGGACAGGCAGACATCGTGAAGTGCGCCGAGTTGCTGCAAGGGAGTGCGGCCACCATCATGCCCCTCTACGGCAACCTCTTGCCCGCGGAACAGCGAAGAGCCATCTTGCCTTCGAGAAACGGCGAACGGAAAGTCGTGATTGCCACGCCTATTGCCGAGACTTCGCTGACCATCGAGGGCGTCCGCACCGTCATCGACAGCGGACTATGCCGTATGCTCGTTTTCGACGGACGCAGCGGTTTGAGCCATCTCGAAACGGTGACAATCAGCATGGACATGGCGAAACAGCGCATGGGCCGTGCAGGTCGTCTGGCACCCGGCACTTGCTATCGTCTGTGGACGAAGGCTGCGGAGCATCGCATGGCAGACGGACGTAAGCCGGAAATCGAGTATGCCGACTTGGCGCCGCTGCTGCTCGACGTCGCTGCCTTTGGCGAAGCGGATGCTGCAGCCTTGCCTTGGCTCACGAAGCCGCCCGTAAAGAGTCTTGTCGAAGCACGTCATCTCCTTCTCTCCCTCGGGGCAATCGACGAGAAAGGCATCACGCCGCTCGGCAAAAGAATGGCTGCCTTGCCGTGCCATCCCCGCATCTCCCGAATGATACTCCGTGCCGCATCTCTTGGCACGACAAGTCTTGCCTGCGACATCGCCGCTTTGCTCGAAGAGAAAGACCCGCTTGCGCAGAACGAAAACGAAGCAGACATCGGCTTGCGTATCAGTCAGTTGCAGCGTGCCAGACAGTACAAAAGCCTTGGCCCATGGCAGCGTATCGCCCAGGTTGCCGAAGCTTATAGAAAGATGATGAAGGTTTCATCGTCCACCCCTCCCTTGCATACATCCAAGGCTGAGGAGCCGTTCCCCCCTCCTTTGGAGAGGACGGGGGAGGCCGGCCCTTTGCTTGCCTACGCCTACCCCGAGCGTATTGCGATGCAAATGGACAAGGCTGGACGCTATCGGCTTGCCAGTGGCGACGAGGTACGCCTCGACCGCAGCGACCCGCTGTCGTCTTATCCCTGGCTTGTCTTTGCGAAAACCCAGTCTATTGGCGTTGCAAGCAAAGAAGCCTCCCTTTTAAGGGGAGGTTTGGTGGGGTCTCCTGTCGAGCAGTCGGACATTGAGGAACTGGCTTCGCAACGCGACCTTGTAGCTTGGGACAGCAACAGAGAAGGACTTGTCATGCAGCACGAATGGCGCATCGGACGCCTGTTGCTACGTTCCAAACCCATCCACGATGCACCGCGCGACATGCTGGAACAGGTGCTTTTCGATGCCGTGAAGAAGGAAGGACTCAGCATGTTGTCGTGGAGCGACGAAGTCGGTGCCTTGCAGCGACGCGTGGCGCAAGTGGCCGCATGGCATCCCGAACTGAACATCCCCGACCTCTCTACCAAGCATCTCCTTGCTACGGCTCACGAATGGCTACCTTATTATATGTATGAAGCCGACGGTCGCTTGCGCTCCACTGGTGCGTCACTCCGCAAAATCGACTTGTGCGAAGTGCTGTGGGCACTCGTTCCTTTCGAACTTCAGCAGCAGATAGACCGCCTTGCACCTTCGCATATACAGGTTCCTACGGGCAGTCGCATCCGTGTGGACTACCGTGCTGGTGCCGCGGCCCCCATATTGAGTGTGCGCCTTCAGGAGTGCTTCGGCATGAAGGAGACACCGTGTGTGAACGATGGGAAGGTGCCTGTGCTTATGGAACTGCTCTCGCCGGGCTACAAACCTGTGCAGCTCACGAGCAACCTGAAAAGCTTCTGGCAGAACGTTTACTTCGAAGTGCGAGGCGAATTGCGCCGTCGCTATCCTAAGCACTATTGGCCTGACAACCCCTTGGAGGCAGAAGCTGTCAGAGGAACGAAGAAAAGGTGAAAAGTTGAAAGAGTAAATAGATGAAAAAGAGAAAAGGTGAAAGAGTGAAGCCCTTGATTATGATTTGTCACTCTTTCACCTTTTCACTTTTTTCAGCTTTCCTTTACCAGATGTCCTCCGGCTTTTCGGGATTGTCGTAAATCTCCTTTGCGACGTATTCGATGAAGTCCATGTAGAACTCTTTGCGGTCGGAGTCGAGGACGGATTTCAGCTTGATGTAGTAGGTTTCGTTGGGGTCAAGCGTCTGGCGCACAAAGATGTGTCGTATGTTCTCGCGGTCGTTCTTGCCGCGCTCTGTGCCGTCGTTTGAGTTGATGGACTGCGGTCCCTTCATGTAACCGTTGTTGCGCATGCGCTTGTCAATCTCGGCAGTGTAGTCGTCGTCGCCTGGGTTGTCGTCTTCCCATCCTACTTTCTTGGCATCCAATTCATTTCTGCAGTCCATCGTCAAGTCCATGGGAATGCCGGTGACGGGCAGTTTCTCGGGGTCGGAACCGAAGTAGATCTGTGCCACGCCTCGATTGGCGTTGGCCAGCACCTTGTAGCGCACTTCGTAGGTTCCCCTGCGAGGAACGGGCGGCAACTTGAACATAACCTCGAAGCGACCTACCGCCTTCATCTCGTCGCGATGGAGGTTGCACCAGTCGTCGTTCCATGCATTGTAATAGACAAAGTTCATGTCGGAGTTCTGCTGCATGTTCTCGAAGTAGTTGTAGGAGCGCACGGTGTTGGGAATTAAGACATGCTTGTAGCGTTCCTCGCTGGCTTTCTTGAGGCGGATGTCGTTGTTCATGGCTTCGGGGAAGAGGCTCATGCCGTCGAAGCGGATGCGGTTCTTCTGGAAGTTGTCGCGTGTCTTATCATCATAGGAAATGGGCGCGCTGATGGGATACACGTTGCAGTTGGTCATATCGTTGAGGATGGCCAACGAGGATTCCACTTCGATGCGGCTGCCCACCTTGTCGGGGTCGCAGCCGATTTCTTCGCCCGAGCCGTGACGCCCGTTGTCCGTTATGGGGAAGCGGTTGATATAGACGCCATTGCTTGCCCCGCTTTCGATGAGTTTGAAGAGGCGGCGCTTGCCCATCGTCGTGTAGAACTCATAGACGGGGATGGAATAGACCTCGGGTCTTGTCAGGTTGTAGCCGTACTCGTTGACGTGGAACACGAGCTTGCCTTTTGGTATGCGCATGGGCAGTATGTGGTATGTAATCCACTGATAAAGCAGATTGTCCTCGCTGTCGTATTTTTCGTCGGTGGTAAACTTGTCCTCGTCGCTGTACTGATGATTGGTGATTATCCACTGCATGAGTTTCTTGAGGAGGTCGGGGGCTTGTGGGTCGATGCCGACACTGCGCCAGTAGTCGTCGGGTTCGGCAAAGATGGTGAATCCGTAAAGGCGGTGCTTGGGCGCAGAGGCTATATTGCCTTCAGCAAAGCCGTAGCTTGTCATGCCTTCTAGGTCTTTTATTTGGCCCGTCTGATATAGTTCCTCGTACTTCTCGTCGCGCACCTTTCCCAACGTGTCGAGCAAGCCGCAAGCCTGAATGACACGGAAGCATGCCAGGAAGCCGTCCTTCTTTGCGTCGAGGCATTCCTGGATGTAGCTGGCGGCCGTAACGTCCTTCGGCGCTATGACCTTCTCCACTTGGTGTATGATGCCGTTGATGACGAGGATGTCGCGTTCTTTCACACTGACGGGGCAGTCGTCGTTGATGTAGATGCTGTCGGGCTGATTGATGGGCTTCCTAACGGAGAGCTTCTTGTCGTTCAGCGTGCCAAGGATGAATTCGTCCTTGTCTTTTGGGAAGTTGGCTGTGTAGAAGACGGCATCGACCTCGTCTCCGCCATCGATGATGCTGTTATAGACGATGACCTTGCGGATGGAGTCGAGCTTATGCTCATTGGTGAATGAGTCCCACGAAGGCTCCGTGATGAGTCCCTCCTCCACAAGGCTCTCCAAGTACTCCTGAATGGCTTTGTTGTTAGGGGCAAAGACGGTATAGACGCCGCGAGCGCTCAACAGCTGGCTGACCTTCGAGTCGCTGAGCACGCTGATGTTCACATGGCGCAAAACATCAACATAGCTGCTGTAGGCTTCGTGCTTTTCCAGATAACTTAGGACGGTGTTTTCGCTAAACACATAACGGGCGGAAGTGTCAACGCTTTCCTTGCAGTTCCACAAGCAAGCAAGGGACAATACTGCAAAACACAGTTTAATCGAATTTGAGAGGCGTGTCATAATCTCTTTTTGTCATATTTGGGTACAAAGATAGCGTATTTTTCGATACTAAGCAACATTTTGTCTTAAATCTTTTGCAATTTGCCTGCATAATCGTAACTTTGCTTGCGAAAAGTATGGATATAATAGTATTAATTAATAATAAAACTAAAACAAATCAAGGTATGAAGAAGAATTTTTTCTTTCAGGGTCTTGTGCTGATTGCTGCAGGACTCTTTATGACAGCTTGCACGGGCAAGACGGCAGGCAACACTGAAAGTGGTGACAGCCTCACGCTCTCCGGACTCAACCCCGCTTTCTTTGCCACCGACTCCACTGCACTCTATGCCCTTACCAACCCGAACGGCATGGAAGTGTGCTTCACCAACTTCGGCGGCCGCATCGTCAGCATCATGGTGCCCGACAAGAACGGCAACATGACGGACGTCTGCCTCGGCCATGACGACATCGACGACTATATGCAGTACGGCGCAGAGGGTTGCAACTTCGGTGCCCTCATCGGTCGCTACGGCAACCGCATCGCTAAGGGTCAGTTCACGCTCGACGGCGAGTCGTATCAGCTGCCCATCAACAATGGTCCCAACAGCCTGCACGGCGGCGGCCCGATTGCTTTCCACAACCGCATCTGGGATGCCAAGCAGATTGACGCCCAGACGTTGGAGTTCACTACGTTCAGCGCTGATGGCGAAGACGGCTATCCCGGCAACATCAACGTAAAGGTGACTTACACCCTCACGGACGACAACGCCCTGCAGATTACCTATCAGGCCACCACGGACAAGGCAACCGTGCTGAACCTGACCAACCATTGCTACTTCAACCTCAGCGGCGACGGCTCGAAGGACTGCCTCGACGAGGTGCTCTGGCTCGATGCCGACAAGTTCACCGCCGTTGATGCCGACGTTGCCGTTACAGGCGAAGTGCTCGACGTGGAAGGCACTCCCTTCGACTTCCGCACTCCCACAGCCATTGGCGAGCGCATCGACGACGAGAGCAATGAGCAGATTGTGAACGGCCACGGCTACGACCACAACTGGATACTCAATGCCAGCGACATCAACAAGGCCTTCGCTTCTCTCTACGACCCCAATACAGGTATCTTCATGGAGATGTTCACCGACCAGCCCGGTGTGCAGTTCTATGCAGGCAACTTCCTCGACGGCAGCTTTGTCGGCAAGAAAGGCGTGAAGTATCCTCGCCGCAGTGCCTTCTGCTTCGAGACACAGCACTATCCCGACAGCCCCAACCATCCCGAATGGCCCAGCACAACGCTCCGTCCCGGCGAAGAGTACCTGACGACCACCATCTACAAGTTCAGCACGAAGTAAGATTGTTGATATAGAAATAAAGCAGCGAGCTTGGTCTTGTCACCGGGTTCGCTGCTTTTGCTTTGTGCCGCAACGATAGGAAAGTGTCCTCCTGCTACCATATATATAATACAGCGAGACCCTCTATTTGTTAACCCCTGAGACGGAGTTTTTTCCTTTGTTTGCGTGGTTTGTAATCAGGAGTTGGCAATATGTAAGACAGACTACTATGGCAAGCCTCTCCTCAAAAACAACAATCCCCGCAAGTTGCTTGACTTGCGAGGACTTCCGAGGGTGCCTAGTCGGACTCGAACCGACGACATTCAGAACCACAATCTGACGCTCTAACCAACTGAACTATAGGCACCATGTTCTGGAAAATAAGAAAATATGAAATGAAGAAATGTAGAAATACAGGATAGCATCCTTTTCTTATTATCTAAATCTCTTATTTTCACATTTTCCTTTGGCGGTGCAAAGGTACGACAAAAAAGTGAAAAGTGAAAAGTGAAAGGTGAAAAATTATTTCCCAATGCCTGCATTTTAACATTTCTTTACAGAGAGAAGGCTCTTGCCATCCCTTTTATTCTTTCGCCTTTCCCCTTTTTTGACTTTTTACTTTTTCACCTTTTTACTTTTTCACCTTTTTATATTGTATTACGCGCCATGCTTTGATGTTGGCGTCTTCGCGTGGGTTGAGCAGGCGGAACTCGATGCGATGGGGGCCGTCCTTGAGGTCGTAGTGCCAATAGAGGCAGTCGGCGGTGCGACGCAGGAAGTCGGAGGTGAAGGTCATCACGCGGTCTGTCTTGCCGTCGATGCTGACCTCGAGCTGTGCCTCGTAGGTCTTGTCGGGGCAGTCGATGTTGCCATAGAGGGTGATGCCTGTGCCATCGAACTCGATGACGTTCTGCTTGTTACCGGTGTCGCCGAGGTGTTCGATGCCTTCTGCCAGCAGCATAGGCGTCATGCCTGCGAAGCCTTGTTCCAGGCGGACGGCCTTTGGCTGCTGCACCTTGATGATGACTTTGTCGTCGAGGACCTTGCCGCCGTTCCTTTCGATGTTCTTCAGGGCGAGGTTGAGGCTTTGCTCATAGACGTCGAGGAGCGACATGGTGGTGTAGGAGAACTTGCGGTCCTCCACTTCGCGAAGGTTGGGCATCCACTTCTCGGGAATGCCGGAGTAGCCCAGCATGGTGGCGAGGATGCCTGCTGCCGTGGAGGGGTTGCAGTCGGAGTCTTGTCCGCAACGGGTTGCTATCTCCATTGTCCTGCCGAAGTCGCCGCCGCCGAAGAGGAGTCCCATCGCTACGTAGGCCGAGTTCATGGTGGCGTCGATGTTGCCGGGAGCGAGGATGAGTTCGGGGCAGCCAACGTCTTCGCCGTACTTCTCGTTGTAGAGCGTCCACGCCCGATGCCAGTCCGTCGGGTCTTCGCCATACCATTTCAGCACGTCGGCGAGGCAACGGTGGAATTTGCTCTTTCGGGGTATCGTCTGTAAGGCTTTGCTGACGATAGTTGGGATGTCGCTTTCGACGAAAGCCAGCGTGTACATGGCGCCGACGAAGACGCCGCCGTACCAGCCGTCGCCGTAGTTCATGAGGTGTCCCACCTTGTCGGAGATGCGCGATGCCGTATTGGGCATTCCGGGCGACATGAGGCCGGCGAAGTCGCTCTCTATCTGATAGTCGATGCAGTCGGCATGGGGGTTGTTCTTCCAGAAGCCAGACTTTGGGGGCATGATGCCGCGGAGGATGTTGTAGCGCGCCTGTTGGTTGGCATGCCAGAGCGGGTAGGGGGCGTAGGCAAAGGCTTTTGCCATCGACGAAGCAGGAGCGTCGAGACCTTCCTCAGAGAACACTTTGACGAAGGTCAGATCCATATAAACGTCGTCGAAGAGGCCGGGGGAGTGGTCGTAGAACCACTGGAGGTGATGTTCGGGGTACTTTATCTCGACGTCATCGGGAATGGTGACGCCCCGGTAGCAGAACTCTGTAGGGCCGCCATAGGCACAGCCAATGGTCTGCCCTGCCCAGCCGCCTTTGATCTTGTCGAGCAGCAGGGCGCGGCTCATCGTCAGCTGTTGGCGTGCAGCGAGTTGCAGGGGCTGGGCTGACAGGATGGCAGAGAGGAGCAGGAGTGTAAGTCTTTTCATGGCCATAAAAAGGCAGCCCCTCCCGGACAGGAGGGGCTGCATGAGGGGTTTGTTACTTCATCTTCGAAACGACCCAGAGGATGATGACGGCGCCAACCACTGCACAGATGAGTTCTCCAATCCATCCTGCAACGCTGATGCCCAGCAGGCTGAACAGCCAGCCGCCGAACATGCCGCCGATGATGCCCAGGAAGAGGTCGATGAGCAGACCTTTGCCTGTGCCGCTCTGCAGTTTGCTTGCGATGAAACCGGCCAGAATGCCGGTGATGATACCAATGATGAGTCCTTCCATAGTTTAATGTTTTTAGTAGGGAGTTAAAGGAGTTAAGGGAGTTGCCGCTCGCTGTGCTCGCTGGGAAGTTAAAGACGTTTGCAATGGATGCAGCTATTGTCTTTAACTCCTTTAACTCCTTTAACTTCCTTAACTCCTTTGATTCCTTTAACTTCTGTGTGGTTTTACAGATTGTTCTTCTCGATGTCCTTGAAGTACTTGTATGTGCCGTGCTTCAGTTCGTCGGTGGCTGCTTCGTCGCAGACGATGATGGCGTGGGGGTGCATCTGCAGGGCGCTGATGGTCCATTCCTGGCTTACGGCGCACTCGATGGCGTGCTGCAGGGCGCGAGCCTTGTTGTGGCCGTTCACCACGATGAGCACTTCCTTGGCGTCCATCACTGTGCCTACGCCGACGGTCAGGGCTGTCTTGGGCACCTTGTTCACGTCGTTGTCGAAGAAACGGCTGTTGGCAATGATGGTGTCCGTGGTGAGACTCTTGACGCGGGTGCGGCTCTGCAAGGAGCTGAAAGGCTCGTTGAAGGCGATGTGTCCGTCGGGGCCGATGCCGCCCATGAAGAGGTCGATGCCGCCGGCAGCCTGGATGGCAGCCTCGTACTGAGCGCATTCGGCAGCCAGGTCCTTCGCGTTGCCGTTCAGGATATGCACGTTCTCCTTCTTGATGTCGATGTGGGAGAAGAAGTTGGTCCACATGAAGCTGTGGTAGCTCTCGGGGTGTTCCTCGGGCAGACCCACGTATTCGTCCATGTTGAAGGTGACGACGTTCTGGAAAGAAACCTTGCCGGCCTTGTACATCTCAATGAGGTGCTTGTAGAGGCCGAGCGGAGAAGAACCAGTGGGACAGCCCAGTTTGAAAGGTTTCTCCGGTGTCGGCTTGGCTGCGTTAATCTTGGCAGCAACATACTCGGCAGCCCAGCGGCTCAGGTTCTCGTAGTCGGGTTCGATGATTACTCTCATAGCTTTAATGCGTTTTGAATGTTTGTAAAAATGTTAGACTGTTATCCCTTTACAATCCTTTTATAGTGCAAAATTACGTCTTTCTCGCGTTTTGTGCAAATTTATGACATAAAAAGTGCCGTTAAAGTGGCATTTTGTTCCTTCCGAGGCCCTTTTTGTGCCCTAAACCCATGTTGACAAAATGTAAGCAAGATGGCGTTTTTGCTGACACACCCCTTTCGGGGAAACCCTCCAGAATCGCTTCAAATCCTCTTTGTGGCACTTTTGAACCCTTGAGCCAAGAAAAGGGCTTAAATCGAAAGCAATTCCGCAACCCGTTGAGGCTCAGTATGTAAATTCTGCCGCCTCACTTTCTTTGTTCAATAGCAGAATGACACTTTGTAAACTCCGCTTAGCAAAAAGGGCCGTTTTTGCCTGTTTTTGCACACTTTTTTCCGAAGAGAAACTCCGAAAACTCCGTGGAGGAAAATCCGATGCTCCGTGGAGAGTAAGCCGACAAAGCACGCTCTTTCGGCCGAAGCCCCGTGGAGCATCAGCAAAAAGAGCGTGTTTTGCGCTTCTGCGAGCCATTATTTGCAGTGTGCAATTTCTGACAGAATGCAATCATTCCCCCTTAGATAGCTTGCAAAATGGCAGGCTGAACCTTACCATTCCTCGTCCCAGATGGACTTGTTCTCGTTGGTCAGGATTTGGCTGCCTTCAGTAATCTGCGGCTCCCCAGAGCCAGTGCTTCTGTAAATCTTCAAGGAACCTTGCAGCATGTGGGCATCCGTGCCCAGCTCTACGGCCAGAGCCGCGGGTGTGATATATGTCTTTTTCATAATTTGAAATTTAGATATTAAGAGAATTAGAAAATAAGAAAAGGATGCTCACAAGCTGCATACGCAGCCCTTTCTTATTATCTTATTTTCTACATTTCTTATTTTACCATTATCTTCTTTCCGTTCACAATGTTGATGCCCTTCTGCATCTTGCCCAAGCGTTGGCCGGCAACATTGTAAATGACCTCTGAAGATTCTTCATTCTTCATTCTTAATTCTTCATTTATTCCAGTTGCATCGTCGAAGACGAAGGTCAGGAACTCTTTGACAGCGGTGTCGGTCAAATCGAGATAGGCCTTGCCTGCGGGAATGTTGACGCCGCCAACTACGGGGTAGAAGCCCACGACGTTGTTGGCAATACCCAGAGCAAAGATGTCTCTGTCAGCGGGAACCGTGTAGCCGGTAGAGCCGATGAGGATGTTGCCGGTTGCGTCGGCAGTTGCCGTAGTGCTTACCTTATTATAATATGTACCACAGATTACGACAGCTGTCTTGGCAGGAATGTCGCCGATTTCCTCGAGATGCAGGGCGCCTCCGCTGGGCGTAAGCGTCCCGATGAATGCCTTCGCATCGCCGTTGTACGAGCTAAGTGCCCAGTCTTTGTCAGCATCGTAGAAAGTAGAGTACCCAGCCGCCCCGACATAGAGCACCTTCTCCCTGCTGCTGTCGAGGACAGGGTTAGCATCCGTTCCGATAGTCTGGTACCAAGCAGAGCCAAGCTTGTAGGCAACCTCGCCGCTGGCAAGCTCCTCTGCGGATTTTTCTGTTGTGCTGACCATTGTTGAGTTTTTTCCTGCACCAGCAATAGAGCCACTCAAGTAGTAATTGTTCTTGACACAATCTGTTTTGTCTGTTGTGCTATTATAGATTCCAATGATTGTACCATAGACGCCACCTGTTCCTGAGATATCGCCAACACTTAGGCAGTTCTGTATGCCTTCTATATATTGCCTTGTATAACCGACGATGCCACCAAAGCCCTTTCCGGAAGCGTTGCCTGATACGGTGCCGCAGAAGAGGCAATTCGTTATGGTTGCAGAGGCAGTATAGCCTACGATGCCGCCAAACTGATCGGCAGTCACTCCGTTGTCAATGTTCAGCTTTCCACTGAATGAACAACAATCGATGAACAACTTATCACTTGTAGAGTCACTGCCACCACTTCCCAAAACGCCACCGGCATCACTGTCGCAGTGTACTGTAATGTTCAGGGAACTGAGAATGCCGCTAATATGAGAAATGTTCTCAGAAAATCCTATAACACCTATGTAGTTCCTCGTACCCGAGGTTAAGGTTTCTATGTCACCGTTAATATTGAAGTCCTTAACCGTTGCTCCGTTGATGTAACCAAACAAACCATTGTACACACATGGTTCTGTTGTGAGGTTAGAAATAGTATATCCACATCCGTCGAAGGTGCCTGTGTACTTGTTGCTGGCATTGCCGATAGGTGTCCATGTGACATTATTTAGGTTAATGTTGGCGGTAAGCTTGGCATTGACGTTGGGATTAATACAATTAACATAAGCAGCAAACCACTTGAATTGAGTTGGAGTGGCAATCTCATAGTAACCTTCGTTAACTGAGATGTAGTCCTCTTTGGGGTATCCACAATAGGAGCATATTCCTTCATACCAGTCGTGATCGCCCGTGACTACCTCGTCTGCGTTGCCATAAGAGTAAACGCCTTGGGGAAAGTTAGTGTCGCGGCAGAATGTGCCATTCTTATAAACCTGTCCATGACCGCTGCTGTAAGGATAGGGATTATTGTCCGTTCCGATAGTTTGATACCAGTCTGTACCTCCGTTTGTGTTTCCATTCAGCATATAGCAGAGTTCGCCGCTGGTGAGTTGCTCATTTGAAATAGTGTTGGAGAATGTAGGTTGAGTACCCTTCTTGCTGTAGCAGTTGGTAAAAGTGGAAGCAGAAGTATTGGTAGCACCATTATCGTAAACATATTTGGCATCGCTTGTTGCGCCTGACACTTCTGCTATGGTCCAACAGTTTTCCATAACCATTGTGGCACTGTTAAACCAGGCAATGATGGCTGCGGCACCACCTGCGTTTACCGCTCCACCTGTGATAGTACCGGTAGTCCAGCAGTTCTTGATGGTAATGGTTTGGTCTCCTCCCCATGCTGCACCAATTATTCCGCCGTCGCGCCGCTTGGAACCTGTCACGTTGCCACAGTTCCCTAGGCCCTCAAAGCTGCCACCACCGCCGGAATGCCGGCCTACGAGACCTACCTCTTCAGTTCCCTGAATGGCACAACTGCTATCGAGCCAGAAATTCTTGAGCGTCACGTTGGCACCTGTGTTGAACATGCCGTAAGATGTCGGAGCCGAGACGTTAATCAGCTGTAGGTTACTGATTTTGTGTCCTTGCCCGTCGAAAGTGCCTATGTATGGATTTGCCTGTGTTCCGATGGGAAAGTGGCTGAGGTCTGCGCCGTCCATATCAATGTCATCTGTTAGTTCTGCGTTTAGGTCAACGCCGCCAGCATTGACTATGGTTGCGAATGTCACCATGTCGTTCTTATCGTCTATTGACATTTTATTGTCGGCAAAGTTACGATAATTAGAGGTGTCGTAATAGACTTCTTGGCTTGTAGAAGAAGGTAAGAGGAAATGGACGGGGGTGTCGTCTGTCTCTATTGTTTGACGGAAACTGCCATTACTTTTACCTCCATTTAGAATGTTATAGCATATTTCGCCGCTGGCCAACTGTTCTTCTGTCGCTGCATAAGGGGCTTCGCAGTTTGACGTGTTACCGCCAATAGCGCGAGTGATATTAGAACCCTCTTTAAGGCGGTAGTAATTGTTCTTTACGTTTGATGTCGTGCCGCCGTTCCATGTTCCGATGATGGCACCTTTGTTATTGCTGTCAGAAGAGACGGTAATCTTTCCGATGGACAGGCAGTTCTGCACACCGCCAAAACTGGGTTGCTTGCAATAGCCTAAGATGCCTCCGTATCTGGAGGTCTCACCGTTGATCGTTCCGCTGAAAATACAGTTGAGGACGGAGCCGTAGCCAGTATAACCCAAAATGCCTGCCTGGTTGTCGCCAGTACCGCTATGGTTCAGCGTGCCGCTGTATTCGCAGTTCTTGACAACGGTCTTGTCATCGGTGCCGCCGGTGTCTCCGCCAACAATGCCGCCGGTGTGGGCATTCTTGTTAGAAACGTTTATTGTAAGCGAACTATGAATGCCGCTGACTTCTGTTGAAGCACTGGCAGAGCCAACAACGCCGTTCTTGGTGTAGCCATTCGATGTCAGTGTGCCGCTGATGCTGAAGTTCCTGATCTTTGCGCCGCTGGTGCAACCAAACAGACCGTTGTTGTCGCTTGTGGCTGTGTACTCGAAGTTCGTGATGGCGTAGCCTTGGCCGTCAAATGTGCCTGCATACTTGTTTGTGCTGTTGCCGATGGGCGTCCATGTTTGTCCTGTCAAGTCGATGTCGTCTGTCAGTGTGGCGTTGAGGCTTGTTTCGCCGGCGTTGACGCGGGAGGCGAAGGCCACAAGTTCTGTGGCTGAGGAGATGGTTACGTCCTCTGCCCGGGTGTTGCTTGCCAGGCCTAAGGCTAAGGCAAGGAGAATAAGTAGTTTGTGTTTCATGTTGCTTGTTTCAGTTTATGTAATACGTTTGTGTTAGTCTGTCACAAAAATACACTTTTTTACTGAAACGCCATAGAAACGGCACAAAAAAATGCAGGAAATGCTGCATTATGTCATTTCAGGCCTTGTGTTGGCCTTCAAAACAGTCCCTCCACTCCTTTTTAGAAGGTGTTTATGGGGGAGAGGAGCGATGAGCAAGGAGGATTGCCGAGTTTGAGGTGAATATAAAACAGCTTCCCTGAAGAGAAGGACTTCTCCCTCTCCAAGTAGAGGCTTTTCTGTGGTTTGACCTTTCCCTGTGGGCTGTCGTTCTCAGTTCTTTGGCTGTTGCCTCAGAAGCAGGCGGAACTGTGCTTGTCGTGTGAAATAACATTGGTTTTGTCAAAAGTTTTCGCAATGAGGCGCGTTCTGGCGGCGTTTTTTAGCTTCTGTGGCACTTTGGGTCGGAAAGAGCAGGAAATGGGCTTATTTTGAATCGCTGCTGATAACCAATGGGTTGCAAAGGAGGGTTTTATGGAGGCGGGTTAAGAAAGTGTTAGGACGGCATGGCATTCCGTCATACAGAACAAAGAATGAGGGGGAAAATTGAAAGTGGAAAGGGGAAATTCTACATGGAGGAAAAAGCGATGCAACGTGGAGTATCGGTCGTTGCAACATGGAGCGTCGGAAAGGATGGCGAGCGGGGGAGGGGTTTGCCCTATGGAGAGGAAGGGAATCATGTCAAGGATTTTCGGACGCTCGGCCTTTTGTTCTCGGGGGAGGCCTACGCCGAGCCGCCAGATTAGGCCTTAGGCGGCGAAGCTGGAGGGCGGGAGCTTGGTAATGTTGCGTTGGCAACGCAACATACGGGACGGCGGGAGAAGGTAATTTTGCTTTGGCAACGCAACATACGAGACAGCGGGAGAAGGTAATTTTGCTTTGGCAACGCAACATACGGGACGGCGGGAGAGATAAACCTTAAGCCCTTGATGAAGCGCAAGGATATGCTGGTCATGAAGCTAACAGAGGCATTTGTAGTACCGACTTCAGGGCTATGGCGCACAACAGACAGCGCTTCGCTCAAACTCACTTCATGGCTTGCAGAACTTGAACAGGGTAATAGAAAAACGGATAGTAAGAAAGGCCAACCTTCGCTGCTGTATTTCGCTTCCTTTGAGTTAAGTATGTGGCAAGTGCTTTTTTTTATGCAAAAAGCTTTGAAGCTTAAGAAAAAAAGTGTATCTTTGCAGTCTGAATTATGTTTAACCTTAATTAGTAACAAACATGAAATTCCTGACAGAAGAGAAACTTGTTATCGTTGGTGCCGGCGGTATGATCGGTTCCAACATGGTGCAGAGCGTGCTGATGCTCGGCCTTACTCCCAACATTTGCCTTTATGACATCTATGAACCCGGTGTACACGGCGTCTATGATGAGATGTGCCATTGTGCCTTCCCTGGCGCTAACCTCTCCTACACGGTCGATGCAAAGGAGGCTTTCACCGGTGCTAAGTACATCATTTCCAGCGGCGGCGCTCCTCGTAAGGAGGGCATGACCCGCGAGGACTTGCTGAAGGGCAACTGCCAGATTGCAGCCGACTTTGGCGAGAACATCAAGAAGTACTGTCCCGACGTGAAGCACGTGGTCGTTATCTTCAACCCTGCCGACGTGACAGCCCTCACAGCCCTCATTCATTCCGGCCTGAAGCCCAACCAGCTCACTTCCCTTGCAGCCCTCGACTCAACCCGCCTCCAGCAGCAGCTTGCTCAGGAGTTCGGCGTACAGCAGGACAAGGTGACGGACGCTTACACCTACGGCGGCCATGGCGAACAGATGGCAGTCTTCGCTTCGAAGGCTAAGATCGACGGCAAGCCCCTCAGCGAACTTCCTCTCTCGGCAGAGCGTTGGGCTGAGATTAAGCACATGACCACTCAGGGCGGCAGCAACATCATCAAGCTGCGTGGCCGTTCTTCCTTCCAAAGTCCTGCTTATCAGGCTGTAAAGATGATAGAAGGCGCTATGGGCGGCGAACCCTTCAAGTGGCCTGCCGGCTGCTACGTGAACTGCGACAAGTGCGGCTTCAAGAACGTGATGATGGCCATGCCTTCCGTAATCGACAAGGACGGCGTACACTTCACCGCTCCCGAAGGCACAGCAGAGGAAATGGCTGCCCTCCAGGCTTCCTACGAGCACCTGCAGAAGATGCGCGACGAAATCATCGGTCTCGGCATCATCCCGCCCGTAGCAAACTGGAAGGACGACAACGCCAACCTCTAATACGCGCGTACATTATATATTATATATATAGGGACAACAGAAAAATATATTTGTAATAAAACAACGGATTTCACGGATTTCACGGATTAAAGCATTTTGAAGATGTGCAGTTTAAGCAGTCCGTATAATCTGTGAAATCCGTTGTTTTTAATACATTAGTACCATGAAGCAACAGACATTACTTCTTGTGTTTGCCCTGGCTTTGTCGCTGCACGTCTCAGCACAAAAGGTTATCTTTCCGCAGGAGCAGCAGGCTGGCACAGCAACCTCGGCGGTTGTGGGCGATACTTACACGCTGAGCAACGACTTGCTTTCGGCTTCGTTTGTGTTGAACGATGGCAAGCTCACCTTCGGCGGCTGCGAGGCGATGGGCTTGAAGCCAAGCGACGACCTCTTCAGCATCCGCCTTGGGAGCGGCACAGAAGTGGCATCGTCGGCAATGACGCTGGAAGGCGTTGAGGCAGAAGAACTTTCAGCCGATGCCTCCGCCGCGAAGGGGGCGCTGAAGCTCCCCGGTAAGAGCATCAAGGCAACCTACACCTATGGCGACCTCTCGCTGACGTGGCGGGCCGTGCTGCGCGACGGTTCCCATTATCTGCGCACCGAGCTGGAGCTGACAGCCGTGAGGGATGTGGCCATGAATGCCGTCATCCCCATGCACTACACCGTCGATAACAGCAGCAGCGAGCAGGCTCCTGCCGTCGTCGGCAACACGCGGGGAGCCGTCATAGCCAGCAACAAGATCTTCGCTGGCCTTGAGACTCCGATGGGCAAGAACAGCATCGTGGGAGCCATGAATGCAGCTCCTTTTGTCTATGACCGATGGTCCGGCACGACCTTCAGCTGGCTGCCCGGCTCAGAGACGCCGCAGGGCATCCTCAGTCTTGGCTTGGCTGCAAGCGCCGTCTGCGGCACGCAGGGCTATCTCGGCCTCTTGGAGAGCGGCAGGCAGACCGTCACCTTCCAGTACACCAGCGGCAGCCATCGCCTCGACATCGCTGGCGTTGACATCATCGACCTCGATGGGAACGTCGTGGCTCACGACTATCATAAAGGCTATACGGGAGGGGCGAAGTCGAGAAACGTCTATACACTCAACATCCCTGCCGCAGGCTACTACCTCGTCCGCTACTTCCGCGACACGCAGACAGACGCCATCAGCAGCACGTGGAACAGCAATGGCAGCATCACGTGGAGTTGCGAAGTCATCGCTCCGGAACTGGTCTTCGACGGCAACACCGAAGCCAACGTCCTGCCAGAGAGCAGCGGCTCGGCCTCGTCCCTGCCCTCGCTGCTTGCCGTTGGCGGCACGCGTACCGACTCGTGGAACACCGCTTCGTGGAGTGCTCCATCCCTTGTTCCTGCCCGCATCAGCGAGCTTGGCTACACGTCCGACAGGATAAAGATGATGTCGAAGCCCGTCAGCTTTGCCCGAAGCGGCGGCCTCTTTTCCGCGCAGTTCATGTATGCTTCCGGCTATCACGGCCTTACCATCGCCGGCGTAGAGTTGGCTGATGCCGATGGCAACGTGGCGGCTTCCGACTACCACAAGGGCTTCTCCGGCTCGGCCAAGACGGACAACGTCTATAGCTTCACCGTTCCGGCAGCAGGCTCCTACGACCTTCGCTATTATGTCGTGCTCAATCCCGACGGCAGCGACAACACTTCCTCCGGCAACATCAACCTCAA
This sequence comes from uncultured Bacteroidales bacterium, assembly GCA_902776455.1. Taxonomy (GTDB): domain Bacteria; phylum Bacteroidota; class Bacteroidia; order Bacteroidales; family Bacteroidaceae; genus Physcousia. Next base: position 31,813 of record CACYQI010000040.1, read on the forward strand.
CTACGTCAAGAACGAGTACCTGCACCTCGCCGCGCCTACAGAGACGGAAATCCTGGGCGAATGGAGCAGGCAAACCATGCTGGCAAAAGGCAAGACATGGAAGGTGGGCGCCGTGGTCGGCCTCATTGCTCCCGGTCAGGCACGCCGTTCCTTCCTCTGCTACAGCGAGCGCGAAAGGGCCGTGCCTTGGCGTCCTTTCCCTATGTACAACTCATGGTTCGAGCTGAACATCGACCGCAACAACGACCCGAACTACACCACGAACTTCAACGAAGCACAGTGCCTTGAAGTCCTCGAGCAATGGAAGCTGCACCTCTTCGACAAGTATGGCGTAGGCATCAGCACCTTCATGTGGGACGACGGCTGGGACGAGTATGGAACTTGGCAGTTCAACCCGAACTTCCCCGATGGCTTCCAGAAACTCAGCGACAAGGCATGGAGCATGGACTCACAGATTGGTGCATGGCTCGGCCCGGTGGGCGGCTACGGACAGAGCGGCAACTACCGTCGCAACTACTGGAGCGGCAAGGGCGGTATGCAGCTCTCCAATCCGGCCTACTACAACGTCTTCCTCGACCGCACGAGCTTCATGCTCAACAACTACCACTTCAATTACTTCAAGTTCGACGGCATCAGCGGCCAGTTCAGCGCAGTCGGGCCGGATGCCGGCGCGACGGGCGAAGAGAATGCCGAGGGCATCATCGACATCGAACTGAAGCTGCGCGAAGTGAAGCCCGACGTGTTCTTCAACACGAGCGTCGGCACGTGGGCGTCGCCCTTCTGGTTCCAAGTGACCGATGCCGTCTGGCGGCAGGAGAACGACTGGGGCACAGTGGGCAACCAGGGCAACAGCCGCGAACAATGGATTACCTACCGCGACCGCCTCGTCTATCAGAACTTCGTGCAGAACTCGCCTCTCTGTCCCATCAACACCCTGATGACGCACGGCTTTATGCTCTCGAAGTACGGCGGTGGCGTGGCCAACATGAGCCGCAACTACGCCGACATCGTGCGCGAGCTGCGTTGTGCCTTTGCCTGTGGCAGCGGCATGGTGGAGGTCTATGCCGACTTCTCGCTGATGAACAGCATCAATGCCGGCAAGCTCTGGGGCGACCTCGCCGAGTGCATCCGCTGGCAGAAGGCGCAGGAGGACGTTCTGCCCGACGTGCATTGGGTGGGCGGCAATCCGTGGGACGGCAGCAAGGCTAACGTCTATGGCTGGGCAGCCTGGAACGGCGAACGCGCAACCCTCGCCCTCCGCAACCCCTCGGCTTCGGCACAGACCTTCACGACAACCCTCCGCGAGGCACTCGACATTCCTGCTTACATCCACACAAGCATTACCCTAAGCGATGCCTTCAGTCAAAGCCCTCTCAGCGGACTTGCCACGGACACGCCCCTCGACATCGACACGCCCTTGACGCTCCGCCTCGCCGCCTCGTCCGTATATATATATAATGGTATAGACGATAATGCCACCGGCATCGGCACCGTCCATCCCGCTTCCGACGAAGAAGTGGTAAATGGTACAAGGCTAAATGGTGAATGCTACGACCTCTCCGGCCGCAAGGTGTACAAACCGCTGAGAAACAGCGTCAACATCGTTGAAGGGAAGAAGATATTGAAGCAATAAACAGTTAATCGGCAGGGGGGCAGTCTCACGCTCCACGGAGTATCGGCCTACACTCCACGGAGCATCGGCTCACGCTCCACGGAGTATCGGCCTACACTCCACGGAGCATCGGCTCACGCTCCACGGAGCATCGGCCTACACTCCACGGAGCATCGGCTTACGCTCCACGGAGCATCGGCTCACACTCCACGGAGTGTTGACTTATACATCGGGCTGGGTTAGACTTTACCTGCTCTAAGATACTAAGAAACTACGAGTTACGTCGGAAATGGAAGCACAAGGATTGCTCACGATCCTATGTGTCTTTTGCGGAGGGGTTAATGCTTCGTGTCTTTGCGCCTTAGTGTTCGATTATATCACACTTTTGCTGTCCACTAAATAAGCACCAAAGGTTCGAAAGACCACAGACGGGGGTGTAAACCCCCGTTTTTGGTGCAACGAAAGAGAAAGCCCCGAGGGGACGACAGAGATAGATGCAAGTTGAAATTAAACAAGTTAGATATTCTGCCGCCCCTTTATGGCTTAGTTTTGTTGATGCACTTGCCCCGGGGGTTTACACCCCCGTCTGTGGTCTTTCGTCTCTTCGAGACTTTAGAGTAAGCCCCCGTTGACTGCTTTTCGTCAAGGAAGCCGAAGGATAGGCACATAAATAGATGTGCTCATGTTTTTCCCCGGACAGCTGTAATCACTCACCAACTTGTTCTTCGAGATCACCTTGGTCTTTCTTGGGCAAAGGTGCATTAAGCATCAGATTCTACCCCGAGGCATGCTTTTCCCCATCCGAAGGAGGCTAAATCGGTTCGAACTGATTGCAAATCACCCCCTGCAAGTACACTATGCAGCCAGTTAGTGTATTTTTTTGTGAAAAAGCTTTGTCATTTCAAAAAGTATGTGTAATTTTGCGCCGCAAATTTAACTGCACAAACAAAATAACCTATTAAAAACAACAAAAAGAGAAACAATGATTGTAGTATCCGTAAAAGAAGGTGAAAACATCGAGAGAGCCTTGAAGAAGTTCAAGCGTAAGTTTGAGAAGACCGGTGTGGTGAAGGAACTCCGCGCCCGTCAGCAGTTCGACAAGCCCTCTGTTCTGAAGCGTCTTGCTATGGAACATGCTGTCTATGTACAGAAGCTCCACCGCGTAGAAGATTAAAAGTCCTTAAATTTTTGACCAATCTCTTGGATTTGTCAGAAAAAACAGCTACCTTCGCAGAAGAAATCAGTATGCGAAGTGTGTGAATTGGATTGAAAGCTTCATAGAATACCTTCAGTACGAGCGGAATTACTCCCGCAGGACAACCGAAGGATATCAAGCCGACTTGGAAGCGTTCGAGCGGTTCTATGAGGCGACAGACAGCAGTCTGAGCTGGGCAGAAATGCCTGCCGACATCGTGCGGCAATGGGTGGTGGAGATGATGGACAAAGGCAACGCAGCCACAAGCGTACGCCGTCGCCTCAGTTCCCTCCGCTCCTTCTACAAGTTCCTGCTGCGGCGAGGACTGGTCGCCAAAGACCCCGTCCACAACATCCCAGGGCCTAAGGTCGAGAAGAAACTCCCGACCTACGTCCGCGAGACCGAAATGGACAGACTCTTCGACGGCGACTTCTTCGGCGAAGACTATCAGGGATGGCGCGACCGCATGATACTCCTCACGTTCTATTCCACAGGCATACGCCTCTCGGAACTCGTGGGGATGAACGGCAAGGATGTGGACTTGGACCAAATGCAACTCAAAGTCACGGGCAAACGCAACAAACAGCGCATCATCCCCTATGGCGACGAGTACGGCGACAGCCTCCGGCAATACCTCACTGTGCGTGAGGCATTCGCCCGACAGAAAGCCGCCGGCGATGCAAGTCTCTTCCTCGACGAAAGGAGCGGACGGCGGATGAACCCCGCCAAAGTGCGCGACATCGTCAAGAAATACCTGTCGATGGTCACGACACAGCGGCGCAACAGCCCCCACGTCCTGAGGCATACGTTCGCCACAGCAATGCTCAACCATCAGGCTGACCTGCAGTCGGTCAAGGAACTCCTCGGGCACGAAAGGCTGTCAACAACAGAAATCTACACGCACACAACTTTCGAACAACTGAAAGAAATGTATAACCAAGCCCACCCTCGGGCAAAAACAAAAGGAGGTAACTATGGAAATCAAAATTCAGGCAATCCACTTTGAGGCAACAGAGAAACTGGAGAAGTTCATCGAAAAGAAACTCTCCAAACTTGCTAAGTTCAACGACGAAATCGGAAGGGTAGAGGTGTCACTGAAGGTTGTAAAGCCTGAGACCGCTCTGAACAAGGAAGCCGCCCTGAGAGTCATACTGCCAGGCACCGAATTGTTCGCTCAGGAAACATGCAACACATTCGAAGAAGCAATCGATAAAACTGTGGAATCTTTGCTGCGGCAAGCCACTAAATATAAAGAAAAGCAAAAAAATCGTTAAAAAAACGACCAAACGCTTTGTCAGTTCAGAAATAATTTGTAATTTTGCAGCCGATTAGACGTGTTCGCATGTCAATACGGCTGTATTTCGCCTCTTTAGCTCAGTTGGCCAGAGCACGTGATTTGTAATCTCGGGGTCGTTGGTTCGAATCCGACAAGAGGCTCAGCAGGCAAGCGTGTCCGCTGATAAGGAAACACAAACAGGAATGGGTGGTTACCAGAGTGGCCAAATGGGGCAGACTGTAAATCTGCTGGCTTTCGCCTTCGGTGGTTCGAATCCATCACCACCCACATCTTGCAAACGAACATGCCGAACTTTCGCGCTGGCAGAACGCACAGACAGGCTTGCCTGAAAGTGCACATCGGCAATCGCGAAAGAAACGGGTTCTCAAAGAGAAATGCGGAAGTAGCTCAGTCGATAGAGCACTAGCCTTCCAAGCTGGGGGTCGCGGGTTTGAGCCCCGTCTTCCGCTCTGTTCGAGACAAGATGGTTAATAATTGATGTTGCTGCTTTAGCTCAGTGGTAGAGCGCATCCTTGGTAAGGATGAGGTCCCGAGTTCAACTCTCGGAAGCAGCTCTAAAGAGAAACGATTCACATACATTATTTATATATTATATAAACAAAACAACGTTATGGCAAAAGAAAAATTCGAACGTACCAAACCGCATGTAAACATTGGTACTATTGGTCATGTCGACCACGGTAAGACTACTTTGACCGCTGCAATTTCTAAGGTTCTCCACGAGCGTCTGGGTACAGGCGAGGAGGTTAAGTCTTTCGATCAGATTGACAATGCACCCGAGGAGAAGGAGCGTGGTATTACTATTAATACTGCACACATTGAGTATGAGACCGCTAAGCGTCACTACGCTCACGTTGACTGCCCGGGTCACGCCGACTATGTGAAGAACATGGTAACTGGTGCTGCTCAGATGGACGGCGCTATCATCGTAGTTCATCCTGCTCGCTCGTCAGGTGAACGTTCCCCGTCTGGTTGTGTTCCTGAACAAGTGTGACATGGTCGAGGACGAGGAAATGCTCGAACTCGTTGAGATGGAAATGCAGGAACTTCTCGCTCAGTATGAGTTCGAGGAGGATACTCCATTCATCCGCGGCTCTGCTCTTGGTGCCTTGAATGGTGTTAAGGAGTGGGAAGACAAGGTTATGGAGCTGATGGATGCTTGCGACAACTGGATTCAGGAGCCCGTACGCGACAAGGATAAGGCATTCTTGATGCCCGTCGAGGACGTCTTCTCTATCACAGGTCGTGGTACCGTTGCTACCGGTCGTATCGAGACTGGTGTCGTTAAGGTAGGTGACGAAGTTCAGATCCTTGGTCTCGGTGAAGACAAGAAGTCTGTCATCACTGGTGTCGAGATGTTCCGTAAGATCCTTGACGAAGGTGAAGCTGGCGATAACGTAGGTCTGCTCCTCCGTGGTATCGACAAGAACGAGGTGAAGCGTGGTATGGTTATCACTCACCCCGGAGCTATCACTCCTCACAAGGGCTTCAAGGCTTCTATCTATGTCCTGAAGAAGGAAGAAGAAGGAAGAAGGTGGCCGTCACACTCCGTTCGGCAACAAGTATCGTCCTCAGTTCTACCTCCGCACCATGGACTGCACCGGTGAGATCCACCTTCCCGATGGAATCGAAATGGTAATGCCCGGTGATAACGTAGAGATCAAGGTTGAGCTTATCTACGCAGTGGCTCTGAACGTAGGTCTGCGCTTCGCTATCCGCGAAGGCGGTCGCACCGTAGGTTCTGGCCAGATTACAGAGGTATTCGACTAATAGACAACCTTCGAGGCCTTGCCTCATAGATGATAATTGGGTGGGTAGAAACGCTTCTGCCCACCCAAATATACGGGAATAGCTCAGTTGGTAGAGCATCGGTCTCCAAAACCGAGGGTCGTGAGTTCGAGTCTTACTTCCCGTGCCAAATAGCAAATGATATGTTTGATAGTTTTAAGAAATATTGTAAGGAATCATACGAAGAACTGGTAAACCAAACTACTTGGCCTACACGTTCAGAACTTATGAACAGTGCTGTTGTAGTATTAACTGCTTCCCTATGCATAGCACTGGTAGTTTTCGTTATGGACTTCGTGTTCCAGTCCGGAATGGAAGTCATCTATGGTTTGCTGCGATAAATAATTCTCTCAGGAAATGGCAGACGCTGGAATGAAGTGGTATGTTTTACGTGCCATCAGTGGTAAAGAGGGTAAGGTTAAGGAGGTTATCGATGCGCTGATTAACAATCAGCCCGATTTCGCCAAGCATGTCTCTCAAGTGCTGATTCCTACTGAGAAGGTAGTCACAGTCTCCGCGGGCAAACGCAAGATAAAGGAGAAGAACCGTTACCCCGGTTATGTCTTTGTCGAGGCAGAATTGGTGGGTGAGACTCAAGCTCGCTTGCGCAATGTGTCCAACGTGATGGGCTTCCTAAGTGACTCTCGCACAAGTAATGTCCCCATGCCTCTGCGTCCCTCCGAAGTGAGCCAGATGCTGGGAACCATCGACGAATTGGCAGAGATACCCGAAGATGTAGTCATCCCCTTCGAGGTGGGTGAGAGCATCAAGGTGTCCGACGGACCGTTCAGCGGATTCGATGCTGTCGTCGAAGAAGTGAATAACGAAAAGAAGAAGCTGAAGGTAATGGTCAAGATCTTCGGTCGCAAAACGCCCGTCGAACTTGGTTTCACACAGGTTGAGAAGCTTTAAGGCAGTCTGTTACATGCCTTGGGGTTTCAAATAAACAACAATAATAAAGTATAATCAAATGGCTAAAGAAGTTGCTGGATTAATCAAATTACAGATTAAAGGAGGCGCTGCAAATCCATCTCCCCCAGTAGGCCCTGCTTTGGGTTCCGCCAGAACGCAGGATCGTGCCGGCAAGGTGCTGCCTGTGGTCATCACTTACTACACGGACAAGTCTTACGATTTCATTGTCAAGACTCCTCCTGTGGCAGTACAGTTGATTGAGGCTGCCAAGGTCAAGGGTGGTAGCGCAGAGCCCAACCGTAAGAAGGTTGCCGAGATAACTTGGGATCAGGTTCGCACTATTGCTCAGGATAAGATGCCTGACTTGAACTGCTTTACTGTAGAGTCTGCAATGACTTTGGTAGCAGGTACTGCAAGAAGTATGGGTATCACTGTCAAGGGTGAGTTCCCTGGTAAATAACTTTAACTTCAATTGAAAATGAGTAAACTGACAAAGAACCAGAAGTTGGTAGCTGATAAGATTGAAGCAGGGAAGGCATACACCTTGAAGGAGGCTGCCGGCTTGGTGAAGGAGATAACGACCACCAAGTTCGACGCTTCTGTTGATATCGATGTGCGTCTGGGCGTTGACCCCAGAAAGGCAAACCAGATGGTTCGCGGCGTTGTGTCGCTGCCTAACGGAACGGGTAAGGTTACTCGTGTCCTTTGCCTCTGCACACCTGATGCCGAAGCTGCTGCAAAGGAAGCAGGTGCTGACTATGTAGGTCTCGATGAGTACATCGAGAAGATTAAAGGTGGTTGGACTGACGTTGATGTTATCATCACGATGCCCTCCATCATGGGTAAGATTGGTGCTCTGGGCCGTGTGCTCGGTCCCCGTGGCCTGATGCCTAACCCCAAGAGTGGAACTGTAACTATGGATGTAGCCAAGGCTGTCCGTGAAGTGAAGCAGGGTAAGATTGACTTCAAGGTCGATAAGACTGGTATCGTGCATACCTCTATCGGCAAGGTGTCTTTCACTGCCGACATGATTGCACAGAATGCGAAGGAGTTCATCTCGACGATTATCAAGTTGAAGCCCGCTGCCGCCAAGGGTACATACATCAAGAGTATTTATCTTTCAAGTACTATGAGCCGTGGCATCAAGGTTGATCCTAAGGCTACTGAGGAAATCTAATAAAGCTGTAACATCATGAGAAAGGAAGATAAAATTGCAATCATTGCGCAGCTTGGCGAATTGCTCAAGCAGTATCCCCACTTCTACTTGGTAGATGTTGAGGGTATGGATGCAGCCAGCACGAGCAGCCTGCGCCGTAAGTGTTTTGAGAAGGACCTCAAGATGGTCGTTGTCAAGAACACTTTGATGACAAAGGCTCTTGAAGCTGCAGAAGGGAACTTCGATGAACTGAAGCCGGCATTGGTTGGCACTACAGCCTTGATTCTGACTGAGACTGCCAATGTTCCTGCCAAGCTCATCAAGGAGCTGAACAGCAAGAAGCAGGAGAAGCCTGCCTTCAAGGCTGCTTATGCCGAAGGTGCTCTCTATGTGGGTGCTGACCAGCTGATGACTCTCGTTGCTCTGAAGAGCAAGAACGAACTGATAGCAGACGTGATTGCCGCTCTCGAATCTCCGATTATGAACGTACTGAGTGCGTTGGAAAATCGCGAGGAGAAGGCTGCCGAGGCTGCTGCAGAGTAATTAACCCAAGTATAATAACAACTTAAATACATTAAAAGAAATGGCTGATATAAAGGCTCTTGCTGCTGAGCTCGTAGCGCTCACAGTACAGGAAGTAATTGATCTTAAGAACGAACTTAAGGAAACTTATGGCATCGAGCCCGCTGCTGCTGCTGTCGTAGTTGCTGCCGGTGGTGAAGGTGCAGGCGCTGCTGCCGAGGAAAAGACCGACTTCGATGTTGTCCTCAAGAGTGCAGGTGCTGCCAAGCTGCAGGTTGTTAAGGCTGTCAAGGAAGCTTGCGGTCTTGGCCTGAAGGAAGCAAAGGAAATGGTTGACGGCGCTCCCAGCGTGCTGAAGGAAGGCATGCCTAAGGCTGACGCAGAGGCTCTGAAGAAGACTCTCGAGGAAGCTGGCGCTGAGGTTGAACTCAAGTAATACTTCCCTTCCCCAAAAGGGACTAACGGTAAAGGATCCTCTGGTAGAGGGTTCTTTGCCTTTTTGTGTCTATAAACTTTATAACCATTTGCAGCCTTCTGAAGCTGCCCGAAGGGGGGGGCGATTTACGCTCCGTGCTGTGTAGGCCGATGCTCCGTGGAGCGTAAGCCGATGCTCCGTGCTGTGTAAGCCGATGCTCCGTGGAGCGTGTATCGAATCCCTTAGGGTTTGTCTGCGAGAATGCTGTGTTTCGGACCGCGATGCGGGGGCAAACGAATGGTTGAGAGACGTTTATAAATAATTTCACGAGAAAGCAATATCAAGTTTAGATGGCTAAGAAAAAAATTCAGAGAGTAAATTTCGCTTCCGTTAAAAGTCCGTTGGCATACCCCGACTTTCTGGAAGTGCAGCTGAAGTCGTTCAAGGACTTCCTCCAACTGGATACTCCTCCTGAGCTGAGGAAGTATGACGGTTTGTACAAGGTCTTCTCTGAGAATTTCCCGATTAACGACACGCGCAACAACTTTAATCTGGAGTTTCTCGACTACTTTATTGACCCTCCGCGCTACTCCATCGAGGAGTGCTTGGAGCGCGACCTCACCTATAGCGTGCCCTTGAAGGCAAAGCTGAAGCTGAGCTGCGACGACCCCGACCATGAGGATTTCGACACGGTGGTTCAGGATGTGTTCCTGGGCTTCATCCCCTACATGACGGACAATGGCACGTTCATCATCAACGGTGCCGAGCGCGTTGTCGTTTCGCAGTTGCACCGCTCTCCCGGTGTCTTCTTCGGCAGCAGTGTACATGCTAATGGCTCGTTGCTCTACTCTGCCCGCATCATTCCCTTCAAGGGTAGCTGGATAGAGTTCGCTACGGACATAAATAATGTAATGTACGCGTACATCGACCGTAAGAAGAAGTTACCTGTCACGACTCTGCTCCGTGCCATCGGATTTGAGAACGACAAGGACATCCTGCAGATTTTCGACTTGGCAGAGGAAGTCAAGGCTACGCGCGAGAACTTGAAGGCTCACCTTGGCCAGAAGCTTGCAGCACGTGTGCTTAACAGCTGGATTGAGGACTTTGTCGATGAGGACACGGGCGAGGTTGTATCCATCGAGCGTAACAAGATTATTCTGGAGCGCGAGAGCGTGCTCGACGATGATGCCATCGAACAGATTCTCTCCAGCAATGTTCCTTCTGTTCTTGTTCACAAGGATGATGCCCAGTCCTCTGACTACAGCATCATCTTCAACACCTTCCAGAAGGATGCCACCAACAGCGAAAAAGAAGCCATCAGCTATATCTATAAGCAGTTGCGCAATGCCGACCCTGTGGACGACGCCAGTGCCAAGGAAGTCATCCTCAACCTCTTCTTCAGCGAGAAGCGCTATGACTTGGGAGAGGTGGGCCGCTATCGTATCAACCACAAGCTTGGCCTGGACACCGACCCAAGTGTGCGTGTGCTGACCAAGGAAGACATCATCGAGATTATCAAGTATCTGATTGAGCTTGTCAACTCTAAGGCACAGGTCGATGATATCGACCACCTGAGCAACCGCCGCGTCCGCACCGTCGGCGAGCAGTTGGCCAATCAGTTCGCCATTGGCTTGGCCCGCATGATTCGCACCATTCGCGAGCGTATGAATGTCCGCGACAACGAGGTGTTCACGCCTACCGACCTGCTGACCAGCAAGAGCCTGGGCGGTGTCATCAACAGCTTCTTCGGCACCAACGCCCTGAGCCAGTTCATGGACCAGACCAACCCCTTGGCAGAGGTGACGCACAAGCGCCGTCTGTCAGCCCTCGGCCCCGGCGGCCTTTCTCGTGAGCGTGCCGGCTTCGAGGTGCGCGACGTACACTATACCCACTACGGCCGTCTTTGTCCCATCGAGTCGCCCGAAGGTCCCAACATCGGTCTGATTTCCTCACTTTGCGTCTATGCCAAGATTAACGACCTCGGTTTCATCGAGACACCTTACCGCAAGGTGGAGAACGCCAAGGTTGACCTCACTCCCAGTGGCGTCCGCTATATGACGGCGGAGGAGGAGAAGGGCCTCATCATCGGTCAGGGTAATGCGCCGCTCAACGACGACGGAACCTTCATCCGCACAAAGGTGAAGTGCCGTCAGGACGACGACTATCCCGTTGTTCCTCCCTCGGAGGTCAACCTTATGGACGTAGCTCCTCAGCAGATTGCGTCTATCGCTGCTGCCCTGATACCCTTCCTGGAGCACGACGATGCCCACCGTGCACTGATGGGATCGAACATGATGCGCCAGGCAGTGCCCTTGATGCGCACCGAAGCACCTATCGTCGGCACAGGCATCGAGCGTCAGGTCTGCGAAGACTCCCGCACGATGATTACCGCCGAGGGCGATGGCGTTGTCGAATATGTTGACGCCACCACCATCCGCATCCTCTACGACCGTACAGAGGAAGAGGAGTTCGTCAGCTTCGAGCCTGCTCTGAAGGAGTACCGCATACCTAAGTTCCGCCGCACCAACCAGAACATGACCATCGACCTTCGTCCCATCTGCGATAAGGGCGACCGTGTAGTCAAGGGCCAGATACTGACCGAAGGCTATTCCACAGAGGACGGCGAACTGGCACTCGGCAAGAACCTTCTGGTGGCTTACATGCCTTGGAAGGGTTACAACTACGAGGATGCCATCGTGCTCAACGAGCGTGTTGTCCGCGAAGATATCCTCACGAGCGTCCACGTCGAAGAGTTCTCTCTCGAAGTGCGCGAGACAAAGCGCGGCATGGAGGAACTTACGGCCGACATCCCCAACGTCAGCGAGGAAGCAACAAAGGATCTCGACGAGAACGGTATCATCCGTATCGGTGCCCGTGTAGCTCCCGGCGACATCATGATAGGTAAGATTACGCCCAAGGGCGAGAGCGACCCCAGCCCCGAAGAGAAACTGCTTCGTGCCATCTTCGGTGACAAGGCAGGCGACGTGAAGGACGCTTCGCTCAAGGCAAGCCCGTCGCTCAACGGCGTTGTCATCGACAAGAAGCTCTTCACCAAAGCCTCCAAGACAGGCAAGGTGAAACTGCAGGACAAGCCCCGCCTGGCTGCTATCGACGAAGAGTTCAACAGCAAGGCTGACGACCTCAAGGCTATCCTTGTCGATAAGCTCCTGGAGCTTACGAAGAACAAGAAGAGCCAGGGCATCGTGGACAACGTCGGCGTAGAGCTTGTTCCAAAGAACAGCACCATTACTGCCAACCTGCTTAACACAATCGATTTCACTACTGTGCAGCTCATTGGCTGGACAAACGATGCCCACATCAACGAACTCATTGGCAAGCTCATCATCAATTACCTCAAGAAGTTCAAACTGCTTGAGACTGAGATGAAGCGTAAGAAGTTTGCCATCAGCCTTGGCGACGAGCTGCCCAACGGCATCATCCAGCTGGCAAAGGTCTATATAGCCAAGAAGCGTAAGATTGGTGTCGGCGACAAGATGGCAGGCCGTCATGGCAACAAGGGCATTGTCAGCAAGGTCGTTCGCCAGGAGGATATGCCTTTCCTGGCCGACGGCACACCCGTCGACATCGTGCTCAACCCGCTGGGTGTGCCTTCGCGTATGAACATCGGACAGATATTCGAGACCGTGCTCGGCGCTGCCGGACAGAAGCTTGGAGTGAAGTTTGCAACGCCCATCTTCGACGGTGCTTCGCTCGACGACCTCTGCGAATGGACAGACAAGGCAGGCTTGCCACGCTACTGCTCTACACAGCTCTACGACGGAGCTACTGGCGAACCCTTCGACCAGCTTGCAACAGTCGGTGTGGCCTATATGCTCAAGCTCGGCCACATGGTCGAGGACAAGATGCACGCCCGCAGCATCGGTCCGTACTCCCTCATCACCCAGCAGCCTCTCGGCGGTAAGGCACAGTTCGGCGGCCAGCGTTTCGGTGAGATGGAAGTCTGGGCTATCGAGGCCTTCGGTGCTTCGCATGTGCTGCAAGAGATACTTACCATCAAGAGTGACGATGTAGTGGGTCGCAGCAAGGCCTACGAAGCTATCGTCAAGGGTGAACACATGCCCACGCCGGGCATCCCAGAGTCTCTCAACGTGCTCCTCCACGAGTTGCGCGGATTGGGATTGCGTGTAAGTTTGGAATAAATGAATCGCTTTTCAGAAAGGATATCAAAACATGGCTTTTAAGAAAGAAAATAAGGTAAAGACAAACTTTACCAAGATAACAATCGGTCTGGCATCCCCCGAGGAGATTCTTGCAAACTCTTATGGAGAGGTGCTCAAGCCCGAGACCATCAACTACCGAACCTACAAGCCCGAGCGTGACGGACTCTTCTGCGAGCGCATCTTCGGTCCCACGAAGGACTACGAGTGCCATTGCGGTAAGTACAAGCGTATTCGCTACAAGGGCAACGTCTGCGACCGTTGTGGCGTAGAGGTGACGGAGAAGAAAGTGCGTCGAGAGCGTAGCGGACACATCCAGCTTGTGGTGCCCGTAGCTCACATCTGGTACTTCCGTTCCTTGCCCAATAAGATAGGCTACTTGCTTGGCATTCCCACCAAGAAGCTCGATGCCGTCATCTACTACGAGCGCTACATCGTGATTCAGCCCGGTGTGATGGCCAAGAACAAGGACATACCCGTTCAGAAGCTCGACCTTCTCTCCGAGGAGGAATACGAAGCCATCATGGACCGCCTGCCGCAAGGCAATGAGTACCTTGAGGACAAGGACCCCAACAAGTTCATTGCCAAGATGGGTGCCGAGGCCATCTACGACCTGCTCGTAGAGCTTGACCTCGATTCCCTCTCCAACCAGCTGCGTGATGAAGCCAGCAAGGAGACGGCAGCCCAGCACAAGAACGACGTCCTGAAGCGTCTTCAGGTTGTGGAAAGCTTCCGCTTGAGTGCAAAGATAAACAAACCCGAGTGGATGATAATGCGCACCTTGCCCGTTATTCCGCCAGAACTTCGTCCGTTGGTACCATTGGATGGTGGCCGCTTTGCTACGAGCGACCTCAACGACCTCTATCGTCGCGTCATCATCCGCAACAACCGACTCAAGCGCCTTATTGAGATTAAGGCTCCCGAAGTCATCCTTCGCAACGAGAAGCGCATGCTGCAGGAGGCCGTCGACAGCCTCTTCGACAACAGCCGCAAGAGTAGCGCAGTCAAGACAGAAAGCAACCGTCCCCTCAAGTCTCTCTCCGACTCGCTCAAGGGTAAGCAGGGCCGCTTCCGTCAGAACCTGTTGGGTAAGCGCGTTGACTATTCGGCTCGTTCCGTCATCGTGGTCGGTCCTGAACTGAAGATGGGCGAGTGCGGCATTCCCAAACTCATGGCAGCAGAACTCTACAAGCCTTTCATCATCCGCAAACTCATTGAGCGCGGCATCGTGAAGACCGTGAAGAGTGCCAAGAAGATAGTGGACCGCAAGGACCCTGTTATCTGGGACATCCTGGAATATGTAATGAAAGGTCATCCCGTCCTGTTGAACCGTGCCCCGACGCTTCACCGTCTCGGCATTCAGGCCTTCCAGCCCAAGATGATTGAAGGCAAGGCTATTCAGCTGCATCCCCTGGCATGTACGGCATTCAATGCCGACTTCGACGGCGACCAGATGGCTGTGCATCTTCCTTTGAGCAACGAGGCTATTCTCGAGGCACAGATACTGATGCTCCAGTCGCACAACATCCTGAACCCTGCCAACGGCACACCTATCACCGTGCCTTCGCAGGACATGGTGCTTGGTCTGTACTACATCACCAAGCTGCGTCCCGGTGCTAAGGGCGCAGGCCTGAAGTTCTACGGTCCCGAGGAGGCTATCATTGCCTACAACGAGAAGCGCGTCGATGTTCATGCTCCTGTCTTCGTGATGGTTGACGATAAACTCGAGGACGGCACCTTCGGCAAACATATCGTCGAGACCTCTGTCGGCCGTGTCATTGCCAACGAGATTATCCCTGCTGAGGTGGGCTTCTTCAACGACGTCATCTCCAAGAAGACCTTGCGTGGTATCATCACTGATGTCATCAAGACCGTCGGTGTGGCTCGTGCCTGCGAGTTTCTCGACGGCATCAAGAACCTCGGCTATCGTCTGGCCTACGAAGGCGGCCTGTCCTTCAACTTGGGTGACATCATCATCCCCGAAGAGAAGGAAGAACTCATCCGCAAGGGTAACGAAGAGGTTGAACGCATCAGCGGTGAGTACGGCATGGGCTTCATCACCGACAAGGAGCGCCACAATCAGGTCATCGATATCTGGACGCACGTCAACAACGACCTCTCAAAGGCTCTGCTGAAGACCATGAAGGAGGCCGACCAGGGCTTCAATGCCGTCTATATGATGCTTGATTCCGGTGCTCGTGGTAGTGCAGGACAGATCAGCCAGCTCTCTGGTATGCGTGGCCTTATGGCAAAGCCTCAGAAGGCAGGTGCTGAGCCGGACACCATCGAGAACCCCATCCTTTCCAACTTTAAGGAAGGCATGAGTGTGCTGGAGTACTTCATCTCTACTCACGGTGCTCGTAAGGGTCTTGCCGATACCGCCTTGAAGACGGCCGACGCCGGTTACCTGACCCGTCGTCTTGTCGATGTCAGCCACGACGTCATCATCAACGAGGAGGACTGCGGTACGCTTCGCGGTCTCGTATGCTCTGCCTTGAAGAATGGCGACGAAGTCATCAGCAGCCTCTACGACCGTATCCTTGGCCGTGTGTCAGTACACGACATCATCCATCCGCTCACAGGCAAACTCATCTGTGCTTCCGGCGACGAGATTACCGAAGCCAAGGCTCAGGAGATTGAGGACAGCCCCATCGAGAGCGTCGAGATACGTTCCGTGCTCACTTGCGAAAGCAAGAAGGGCGTCTGCATGAAGTGTTACGGCCGCAACCTTGCCACCAGTCGCATGGTGCAGAAGGGCGAGGCCGTGGGCGTCATCGCAGCACAGTCCATCGGTGAGCCTGGTACACAGCTGACACTGCGAACCTTCCACGCCGGCGGTGTGGCTGGCAATGCAGCCGCCAATGCCCGTATCGTGGCTAAGTACGACGCCCGCCTTGAGTTCGAGGAACTGCGTACCGTCGATGTCGTCGATGAGACAGGCAAGGAAGCCAAGGTAGTGGTAGGTCGTCTGACCGAAGTTCGCTTTGTTGACCCCACCACAGAAATCGTTCTGCTCACGGCCAACGTGCCTTATGGCAGCACCCTCTACAAGAACGAGGGCGAACTGGTTCAGAAGGACGAAATCGTAGCCAAGTGGGATCCCTTCAACGCTGTTGTCGTGACGGAAATGGCTGGTAAGGTGAAGTTCGAGGACGTCATTGAAGGTGTGAACTACAAGGTTGAGACCGACGAACAGACGGGCCTTCAGGAACTTATCGTCATTGAGTCGCACGACAGGATGCGCGTGCCTACCGTTCATATCTTGGACGAGAACGGCGACATCCTGCGCCACTACAACCTGCCCATCGGCGGCCACATCGCCATCGAGGATGGTCAGGAGGTCAAGGCTGGTGACGTACTCGTCAAGATACCTCGCGTCATCGGTGGCGGCGGCGACATCACGGGCGGTCTGCCTCGTGTGACGGAGCTTTTCGAGGCCCGCAACCCGAGCAACCCTGCCACGGTGGCCGAAATCGACGGCGAAGTGACGATGGGCAAGCTCAAGCGTGGCAATCGCGAAGTCATCATCACTCCGCGTCTGGGCGGCGAAGAGGCTGTGAAGAAGTATCTCATTCCTGCCAACCGTCAGATACTGGTTCAGGAGAACGACTATGTTCGTGCTGGTACACCCCTTTCCGACGGTGCCATCACGCCGGCCGACATCCTTGCCATCAAAGGCCCCACGGCTGTTCAGGAATACATTGTCAACGAGATACAGGACGTCTATCGTCTGCAAGGCGTGAAGATTAACGACAAGCACTTCGAGGTCATCGTGCGTCAGATGATGCGCAAGGTGCAGATTGACGATGCCGGTGACACCCGCTTCCTCTCGCAGCAGATTGTCGATAAGCTCGACTTTGCCGAGGAGAACGACAACATCTGGGGCAAGAAGGTGGTCGTTGACTGTGGCGACTCTGAGAACATGCAGAACGGACAGATTGTTACTGCCCGCCGCCTGCGCGACGAGAACTCGTTGCTCAAGCGTCAGGATAGGAAGATTGTCCAGGTGCGCGATGCCCGTCCTGCTACGTCGAAGCAGATACTGCAGGGCATCACCCGTGCAGCATTGCAGACCAGCAGCTTCATCTCTGCCGCCTCTTTCCAGGAGACCACCAAGGTGCTCAACGAGGCAGCCATCAACGGCCGCTGCGACCACCTGGAGGGCATGAAGGAGAACGTCATCTGCGGACACCTCATCCCTGCCGGCACCGGCTTGCGCGAGTTCGACAAGATTGTGGTCACCAACCGTGAGGACTACGACCGCACCCTTGCCAGCCGCAAGACGCTGCTCGACTACGTTGAAGGCATCTATTAGCCTCTCCCCATCCCTCTCCCGTGGGAGTGGGGGTATGATAAGAAGACCGCAAGGCGAAAGCCCTGCGGTTTTTTTTGTGGAAAAGAGCAAGATTGTTTGGCAGGTAAGGGAAAAAGTCGTATCTTTGTTGCAGGAAAAGGCAAAAAGTTGAAAAGCAGCATTCAATCAATGCGGCTTCGTGCCGTTGTGTTGCTATAACGTGATAACCCAATAACGATATAACGAATAAATCAAAAAGCAAAAATGAAGGCGAAAAGTATTATTGCAGCCTTGCTGCTATTGGTGGCAGGTGTGCAGACGGCGATGGCACAGAAGATGCTGGTCAAGACGACGGACAACGGGCTTGTCAGGTTCGACGTCTCGAAAGTGGAATATGTGAAGTTTATAAAGGACGACTTTGTTGACCTCGGCCTGCCGAGCGGTACGCTGTGGTCATCATGCAACATCGGTGCCAGCAGCCCTGAACAGTACGGCTTCTACTTCGCCTGGGGCGAGACGGAGGAGAAGAACGACTATTCCTGGCTGACCTATCGGTATTGCAGAGGCACATACGACTCCTTGACAAAGTACTGCACAGCCGAATACTATGGGACATTCGATGGGCTGGATGCGCTCGAAGACGTAGATGATGCAGCCGCAATGACATGGGGCAGTCCGTGGAAAGTGCCAAGCATGGAGCAGTTCGATGAGCTGATGAACCCGGAAAACACTACGGTGAAGAAGACTTTTCAGGACGATGTCTGAAGGCTCAAGGGCATACTACTGGTCGCGCGACGTTGTCAGGGTCGATAACTTCCTGGCTCGCGACTTCAGTTTCACCACGACCAGCAACACTCCCAACGACACGAAGAATCGCTGCTATGGTCTTAGCATCCGCCCCGTGCAGGAGCACGAATTTGTTGACCTCGGCTTGCCGAGTGGCACGCTGTGGGCGACGTGCAACGTGGGCGCCAACTTCCCCGAGGAGTATGGCGACTATTTTGCCTGGGGCGAGACGACGCCAAAGAGCATGTACGGTTGGAGCACATACTTTGATACTGATGATGGTGGCAGCACATTCAAGAAGTACAACAACAATGGCGGCTTGACCGAGCTTCAGTCCGAGGACGATGCAGCGACTGCGAACTGGGGCAGTGGCTGGCAGATGCCGAGCCTCGCCCAAATCCAAGAGCTGAACAACAGCAGCTACACGACGACGGTGTGGACACAGATGAATGGCGTTAGCGGTCGCAAGATAACGAGCAAGAGCAACGGCAATTCAATTTTCCTGCCCGCTGCTGGCTACCGCTGGCGCGGCGAGCTCTACTACGCAGTCAGCTACGGCTACTACTGGTCGAGTTCTCTCTACCCGTACGGCGGCGACTACGCGTACTACCTCCAATTCCTTTCGGGCGACTGGCATTGGTACGACAACGGCCGCTACTACGGGCAATCTGTGCGAGCCGTGCGTGTTCCTTGATGCTTTAGCACAAGGGCGCGCTTTTAATGCGCGGAACAGAATTAAGTCCCTCAGCCGAACAAAACAAGGCAGGAGCCGAAACCAAATACTTTTCATGCACGGAGTGCTTCGAGGGCGGGGGGAACAGCGTGCCCTCAAGGCACGCACCCGCCCCCGAAGCACTCCAGAGCATGAAAAGTAATTATTGGTGTCCGGGGAAAAGCATGCGCACCTCAATTGATGCTCCTATCCATCGGCTTCCCTGACGAAAAGCAGCTCATGGGGCTTATCTAAAGTC
>CACYQI010000041.1:0-14836 GCA_902776455.1 uncultured Bacteroidales bacterium
CTCTTCCCAACCCTTCCCCCTCTATGGGGAAGGGCTTTTCTCCCTCCCCCTAAAGGGGGCCGGGGGGTCTTGGAGTTAGAGGGGGTCTTTTGTGTCTTTACAACATGGGCTGTTACTTAGTGCCTTCGTGTCTTTGTGTTTGCTTAATACATGATAGGCCGTAAGTTCCCATTAATCATTTTTTCGTCGAATTCACGTTAAATAATTTTGCGTTTTGAATTAAAACTCGTATCTTTGTCCGCAGAAACATGTAAAACAGACAATAATTAACATTTAAATCTTAATCCTATGAAGAAACTATTTACTCTTTTGTGTCTCTTTTTGCTGACAACAAATGCAGCATGGGCATTAACGGCAACCTTCAACCTTGGCGTGAAGAATGGTATATCTGTACCTGAAGGTTACTTCAAATCCGTGGGCGAGAAATTTAATTGGAACAACAAATTCAACGGTGGCGAGTACGACGGCATCTCATTCTCCCAAGGCTTGAAGATGGAAGCTGACACCAAGATTGGCTTCACCACGGAGGACGTATCAGTCGTTACCATCGTGCAGAGCACATATAGCGACGCCACTATTAAATTCGACGGCGAGGAACTGCCTATCGAAACAGCTGAAGCTGGCACTGGCTGCCGCATCTACACTCTGAAGAATGTTCCCGCAGGTGATCACGTCATTGGGCGTGGCTCTGGCGAAAGCGGACTGTTCTATGTCAAGATGAAAGATGTTAATGTCAAGACAGTCACCTTCATCAACGATGACGGTTGGGACAATGTCTATGTCTGGGCATGGAACGACTACGAGAACTTCACGGGTGGCTCTTGGCCGGGAGAGAAGTTGACAGCAAATGGCGAGGGCAAATATGTCTGGTCAACGTTAGGCGAACCCACTAAAATCCTCTTCAACGACGGCGGATCGAACCAAACCGCTGACCTTGACTTTGTGGATGGAGGCGTATATAATTCTACCGGTTGCATCAACTCATTGAACAGTTACACCATTACCTTCAAGACCAATCTGGTTTGGGAGTCGGTCTATGCCTACGCATGGAGCGGCGACGGCGATACTGCTGTGAAGTTCCTTGGCGACTGGCCAGGCACTAAGGTGACCGACGTTGACGACAGCAACGACGACTATGACATCTACACGCTGACCTTCGAGGCAAGCAAGGCTCCTGAGAAGATTATCTTCAGCAACGGCGTCGGAGGCAAGGTCGGAAGGACACAGACTGCTGACTTGGAGTTCGTGGACGGCAAGGAGTATAGCCTCATCTACGTCCCGAGCGATCTGATGCAGTATGCTATTCAATTGGCTGATTCCGCCGATGAGGGTGAGGCCCTGAACAAGTTGCTTGAAGCCATCCAATATGCTTACGAGAACGACGATGAAAGTCAGTTACAGGCCGCCAT
Organism: uncultured Bacteroidales bacterium; assembly: GCA_902776455.1. Taxonomy (GTDB): domain Bacteria; phylum Bacteroidota; class Bacteroidia; order Bacteroidales; family Bacteroidaceae; genus Physcousia. Next base: position 1,410 of record CACYQI010000041.1, read on the forward strand.
CGACCAGTTTATTGCAGATACGGAGAAAGCCAACTACTTCATCGAATTTTCAGCAGGCAAGTACTACATCATCGATGCCGAGACAGACATGAAGATGGCAGCAGGTGGCAGCTTTGGCACTCACGGCATCGTGAACGACCTGGGCCTCGACCTATGGCTAACGCCGTACACAGAGAGTCGCACCGTGACCATCGACAGCCACGTCAGCGGTGGTGGCGACAGCCATTTCCTCAGCCAGAACCTCTTCATGGACAGCGAGGAATGGGGCTGGGGACTCGTGTACCAAGGCTTTGGCTTCTACATTAAGGACCCCAACAGCGGCAAGTATATCAACATCGACGAAGACAACAACCTCGTCCTGAGTGACACACCGCGCGAATGGATTATCGTCAGTGCCGAAGGTGTCAGGGCGGAGCGGATGGAGGAACTGGCAGAAGCCACTATCAATAATCCCAAAGATGCCACCTTCCTCATCACGGCTCCTAACTTCAATCGCAACGACCAGCGTAACGCAGAAGCTTGGAACGTCAGCGGTGATTGCACTCTCAGCACGGGCAACGAAGTCAACAACTGTGCCGAGAGCCTCCATTCCACCTTCACCATCAGCCAGACCCTCGCTGGTGCTCCGAAGGGAACCTATCAGCTGACAGCACAAGGCTTCTACCGTCAGGACGACGGCGCATCGGAAGCCGCTCCGCAGTTCTTCATCGGTAGCAAAATGGTGCAATTGCCCAAGCTGACAGGTTCTGAGGCAAATGCAAGCGATGCCTCCGCTGCCTTCACTAACGGCCTCTACACCATCGCCCCCATCACCTTCTACTATGACGGCACAGGCGACCTGACCATCGGCATCCAGGGAACAGCCGAGCATCAATGGGTAGTGTTCGACAACTTCTGCCTGACCTACCTCAGCTCCGAAAAATATGAAGTCTATACCGAGTTCGTGGAAGCAACAGGCACGCTGACCTACTACTACGACGCCAAGATGCCTTCCCGCTCGGGCGTGACGGAAGTGTACGACCCTGTAGGCAATCCCGATGCCGTGCGCTTCACCGACTACTACAAGAAGGTACTCAAGGCCGTCATCGACCCGTCGATGAAAGACGCGCCCCTGACCTCGATGTATAGTATGTTCTTTGGCGGAATTAATAACGAAACATTCGCTTTCCAAACTCTGTCGAAAATGACAGAAATCAAAGGAATGGAGAACCTCAATACGGCCGATGTAACAAGGATGGATTTTATGTTCGAGGCCTGCAACGCACTCCAGACTGTCGATGTCAACTCGTTCGACATCAGCAAGGTGACGAACATGGACTTTATGTTCGGCGATTGCTACGAACTGACCACCATTTATTGCTCTAAGGACTGGAGCAGTACCTCGGCCAGCTCAGACAATATGTTTGGTACCTGCAGAAAACTTGTAGGCGGCAACGGAACGGCATTCGACAGCAATGTCATAGACGCCACCTATGCCCGTCCCGATGGCGGCACAGAAAGACCTGGCTACTTCACAGCTGTACTCGTCGAGGGCGACCTCAATGGCGACGGCAAGGTTGATATAGCCGATGCTGTTGCTGTGCTCGAAGTGATGGCTAAAGACGGCAACGATCCCGAAGCCGACCTCAACGGCGACGGTAAGGTAGATATTGCTGACTTCGTGGCTGTCCTCGAAATCATGGCTAAGCAGTAACCGCCTGCTGACACACTAACTACGAATAGGCCCTCCCTCGAACCACGAAGGAGGGCCTGACTTGTTTACTTCGTTTAAGCAATCATGTTTTCTCACGTGTGAGAAATCGATTTATCACGCATGAGAAATCAATTTATCACACGTGAGAAAAAAGGAAGCGACGTGTGGCAGTTGGATGGAACTCTGTTTATGCACAGGGCGAACTCCAGAGACTTTACCCGAAATCTGCTACGAATCTGCCACATTTTCCACAATCTGCAACAAATCTGCCACACATATATCCACCTGTATATCATAGCGATAATGCATGTTTGTGGCAGATTGGCAGATTTTTCAGAGAAAAACTCGTAGGAACGTGCGCGCGAAACGTTATGCGAAACTTGAATTAACGTGAGTTCTTCGGCAAGCCTCAGGCGCAGGCGGAGCGACGAAAAATAGTTATTGGAAATTAATGGGCAATTACATGGCAATTATATGTTAAAGACATAAACACGAATTACCATAAATTATATGTCCTTTAGTTTTCATCGAATTCACGTTGAATTAAGAGTTATGAATTGATAAAATATTTTTCACTTTTCACTTGCGAAGCCAGTTCCCAGAAGGCGATGGCGGCGGCGTTGCCGACGTTGAGGCTATCGACGCCGTGGTGCATGGGAATCTTCACGACAAAGTTGGCGGCATTGATGACTGCTTCGGGCAGGCCGTCGCCTTCGGTGCCCATGATGAGGGCAAGGCGTGGGGTCTGCTTGAGGCGCTCGTCGGAAATGCTGATGTTTTCGTGTCGCAGAGCCATCGCAGCGGTCAGGAAGCCCATGTGAGAGACCCTCTCTAACTCCCCCAAGGGGGCGAGGGGCGAGGGGCAAGGGGCAAGAGAATACCAACTGCCTGGGCAATCCTCTTGCTCCTTGCCCCCCTGCCCCTTGCCCCTTAAAAGTGAGGGTTGGGGAGGGTCTAACCACGTCCAAGGCACAAGGAACACGCTGCCCATCGAGACGCGGACGGCGCGGCGGTTCAAGGGGTCGCACGAGTCGCGCGTCAACAGCACGGCATCCATGCCGAGGGCTGCTGCAGAACGGAAGATGGCGCCGACATTGGTTGTGTCGCACACGCCATGAAGCACGACGATGCGACGGGCATCCTTGCAGACTTCTTCCGGCGGGAGCGGCTTCGGGCGCTGCATGGCACAGAGCACGCCGCGTGTCAGGGTGTAGCCCGTAAGCTGTGCCAGCAGTTCGCGACTGCCGGTATAGACGGGCATGTCGCTTGGACAACGCTCTATGATGTCGCGTGCATCGCCCTCGATGTGCTTGCGTTCAGTGAGCAGGGACACAGGTTCGAGACCTGCATCGAGCGCAACTTTGATGACTTTCGGGCTTTCGGCAATAAAGACGCCCTTCTCGGGTTCGAGCCGGTTACGCAGCTGCGCTTCGGTCAGCGTGCTATAGACTTCAAGCCCAGGGGCGGTAAGCGAATTAACTTCTACAACTTTCACTTTTCAACTTTCACTTTTCAACTTTCAACTTTCCATTCACAATATAGATTCCTTGCCGCAGTTCGCGAGCCGTGAGGCGGCGACCGGAAAGGTCGAAGATAAGGTCCTTAAGGTCTTTAGAGTCTTTAAGGTCTTTAACGATGTCGGGGCTGTCGATGGCGAGGCGGACGGTGACGATGGGACTCCATTCGCCGTCTTTGCTGCCTATGGCGCGAAGGGTGATGGTGTCGGGAAGGAGGCTTTCGTCCATGCCTTCCAGGATGTTGTCCCCTTCTGCGTAGGCTTTTGCTGTGGGCGAAAGTGCTCCCGCATCGTTGTTGAACCAGCTGACAGGCGCGGAGCCGTCGAGCGTGTAGAAGATGTTCGAGCCGGACATCGAGAGCTGGCTTTCCGTGCAATACGGCTGGAGTCCGTAGCCTATCTCAACGTCGTCGATGAGGATGGCAGGTGCTTCGGCCTTGGGGAACCAGCCGTGTTCGCGGAGTTGCTTGATGAGGTTGTCGGTGCGGACTGGGAAGTATTGCTTTTGCAGCCGCGTACGTTCCGTCTGATAGGCGCCGTCGGGCTTGTAGAGAGCGCCCTTCGACTGGTAGGGATGCACGTCGCGACGGTAGTCGCCCCAGCGTGCCGACTCGTCCCAAAGAGCCAGCTCGATGGTGTGGTAGAGGCTGTCCCAAGTGGCGACGACCGATTCGGGCGTGAGCGGACCGCCATGGGTGAGCGCTTGCTGTGCGAGTTCGTGGAAGCGGTGGGCGAAGATGCCTTGCTTCATCAGACGGTTCAGGAAGCCAGTCGGACAGCCGCGGTTGTTCTTCGAGGTAAGGTCTTCTGTCGGCGAGACGAGCACATTCTCCGAGTCCCAGCAGAGGAAGCGGAATCCGCGGTCGGCCAGGATGCGGTTCCGATAGGCGTACCAGTTGTGATGGTCCCAGTCGGTGTTGCCGCCATAGAGGTTGATGAGCATGTAGCGGATGAAGTTATCGACGTCGAGCAGCGGCGGGTACTTGACGTTAGGCTTGCCGTCGGAGCCGCAGCCGACGAGGTGCATGTAGCTCTTGTGGTTGGGAAGCTGGTAGATGAGGTCGGCCATCTGGTTCCAAGCGTCGATGGTTCCGTAGGTGGGAATGGCGGCATGATACTGTCCGGCGCCGCCATCTACCTCCGTCACGTCCCAGTCTTCCTCGGCTCCCCCGAAGTGTTCGACGCAGAATTCGTCTGTGATGCGCTCGCACAGATTGTACATGCCCCAGTAGAGTCCGTTGATGAAGAGGTGGACGTACTGCCCGGTGCTGATGGGGTCGCCCATCTTGGCCTGCGTCTCCCGTGCCCAAAGGTCGCGAGTGTATTGTGCCTTGCTGCGCTGAGCGTTGTCCCAATGCGTCCAGCTGTAGCCGAAGAAGGTGCGGAGGACGAGGGAGTTGAACTTCTTCGGAGCACGGTCGCCGAAGACGCTGTACTTGAGTTTCTTCGGTCCGTAATCGCTCTTGAAGTGCAGTCGAAAGGCGTGCTTGGGGTTCTTCTCCGGCAAGCGTCCGTGGCCGCCATGCAGTTTGAGGCAGCAGTCTATGGTGAGGTCGTGGGCGGCAGAACCGCCTATCATCTCGAAGCTGACGGGTCGCTCCCAGCCTCTGCCCGTGCCGTCGCCTACGGGGCAGCCCGTGTAGATGTAGATGCCGCCCTTGATGGAGTCGTTCTCCCTGCTGAAGAGGTTGTCGCGGTCGGTGACGAGAGAGACGATGGGAAGCTTCAGTATGCCTTCGGTGACGTAGCTGGCGTAGGTCGCGTCCCTCGTTATCTCGGGGTCCATCTCGTAGTCGGCGACGGCAGTCCCCGATATTTGGCAGTACTTCCCCCAGTAGGCGGGATAGCCGTAGGGCCTGTTCCCTTGGGTGAGAAGGCTTTGCGGGAAGATGTAGGAGGCTGTGGCGACGTCGCTCCAGGTGCTGTCTTCCCGGAGGTACGCCGCGCGGATGACGGCGGTGGAGCTGATGTAGAGCGAGCCGTCATAGGGCTGACCCTTCTCGCGCGGATCGCTGCCGTCATCGGTATAATAGAAGGAAACGCCCGCCACTGGCGACGTGATGTACAGAGTGAACCCTCGGCTGTAGATGCCGTGGGGCACGCTAAGCATCGGAGTTTCAGCACGAAGCGTTACCGATGCCAGCAGGCTTGACCATATCAAAAGCAGTATCTCTTTCTTCATATCATGTGGGTGGGTTTTACGCTTGCTGGAGCGTAGGCCGATGCAACGTGGAGCGTAGGCCGATGCAACGTGGAGCATAGGCCGATGCAACGTGGAGCGTAAGCCGATGCTCCGTGGAGCGTAAAACGATGCCTTGCGGGGCATTGACTTTTTACCTGTCTTCGGGCATGCTTTTGCCCGTGAGGAGCGTGCCGTCGCTGGCCATTCCTTCGGCCGTGACGCCGAGGTGCGTCTGCTTGCCGTTGCCGTAGAAACGTATCTCGGCCCTGCCGCTTTCGTCGAGCTTGAGGTCGGGGTTCCAGTAGAGCGTGCGGCGGTAGTCCTTCGTGTCGGGTAGGGGTTTGTTGGAGTAGTCGGGCTGGTAGAACTCTTCGGGCACGGAGAATCCGGGCAGGATGTAGCGGCGGTCGCGCGACGTCGTGCGCGTCGTGCCGTCCTCGTCCACAAGGCGGAGGCTGACGACGACCGTCGGGATGTCCTCGCCGTCGTAGAGCGAGTTGCCTTCGCGCCGAGGGCTGTAGTCGGTATAGACATAGACCTTGCCCAAGTTCTTCAGCAGGTTGTACTTCTCCTTCTCGCCGTCCGACATGTTGAAGGTCTCGACGGGCATACTGCCATCCACAACTCCGCCGATGGAGATGCGGTTCTCCGTGTTGGCCGACATGTTGGAAAGCCGCTTCTCGCCGAGGTAGAGTTCCAGGTCGTAGTCGCGGGAGAGATTCATGTCGCCGATGTATGTGCGCGAGACGTCGCGGGCGAAACGGTTGCTCCCGTAGAACACGCCCGGGCAGAAGCCGGCATCGCAGGCCTCGTTGAAGGCTTCGTAGGCATCGACGACGTAGGCGGGTTTCGTGAGGTCGAACTTGCCCAGACGGGCACGCTTGATGCCGACAGTCACCTCGTCGAGCAGGCGCGAGCCGTCCATCACCCATTCGGGAGCGATGACAGAGCCTTTGGGAGCCTCGGCCAAGTGGCATTGATACCAGTCGTATGGCTTTACGAAACGGGGATAGAAGGGGCGCAGGCGGACGTAGAACTCAGGGTAGTTGAGCTTGTCGTTGCGGTCGGTGCCCGGCATCCTCCAGACGTGGTTGTCCCCCTTCCACAGCGTGCTGTCGCTCGCCGAGAGGTGGAAGATGCAGCCCTCGAAGAAGCGTGGCGACGGAATGGAGAAGGCGTGGCCTTCGGTCATCATTTCTCCGCTGGTCACGTCGCGCATATTGTCGGCTCCTGGCTTGGCAAAGTCGGCATGGACAAGCACTTCGCGCTTCAGCTCGCCCACGTTCTGAATCCGTCGGGCAAGCTGGTCGTTCTGCACGGGAATGTCGCGTCCGGTGGTCTCCTGAAGCGTGCGCGAGGCCGTCACACTGCCGCCGTCCTCGGCCTCCTTCGTGTCGCTGTCCTCGTTGCTCGCCACCTTCTCCTCGCCCGTCAGACTGACGCTTTCCGTCGCGTTCCTGCCTGCGCTGAGCGATGCGAAGTTGCCTTCGAGGCGCGACTCCTGGCGGTCGGCCATGTACTTGTTGACCTCGCCCACCAGCAACTGCGTCTGTTCGGGCTTGTGGCTGAGGACGAAAGCTCCCGGAGCCGTCATCGTGTGCCAGTCGTAGCGACGCCAGCCTTGCACCATGAGCAGGAGGTCGAGGGCGCGACGATGCTCCTCGTCGTCCTTCTCGAAGAAGTAGCCCGGGTTCTCCACGAAGCCGCGTATCTCGCTTGCCAAGAGCATCTCGGTCAGAATGTTACCGTTGTCGTAGAGGTACTCCGAGTGGGTGGCGTCGCAAACCGACACGCTGACCACTTCGCCAGGCTTCCCCCCTTCCACCGAAAGGCTGACCGGAGCGAAAGGCTCGGCAGGCTTACCCGAGAGGCCGCCAATGCGGAGATTGCTGGGCACAAAGTCGGACTTGCGGCAGAAGAACAGGCGGTCGGCATAGACACGCCCCACATTATTGTATATCGTCACTTGGCAGACGCCCGTCCGCAGCTTCTCCTCGTCGAGCGTAAGCGTAGCCTTTGCGCCGGCAGGAACGGGCTGGAAATCAAGCAGCATGCCGTCGTGCATCACCGTCATGCCGAGTTCTTCGCTGGCAGCACTTCCCGCAGCACTTATCTCCACGCTTCTGCTTCCCGTTCCGCTGCCCTTGACTTGCACGGCCACACCATCCTTCTCGGGGCTTGGCAACGTCTCTCGGGCCGTCCCCTTCTTGCCGGTGAAGGTCGCATGGTAGCTCTTGCCGCTCAGGGGCGTGAAGGTGAACGAGCCGCGGCCACGTCCTTCGACGTCAGCCTCGGCCACCATGGTCTGTCCCTCCATCACCGTCACCTTCCCCTCCAAGTGCAGTCCCTCGCCTGCCGTCACCTCGAAAGCCACACGGTTCGGCACGCCGGCCACCAGGTTGCCGCCTTCGGGGAAGAGCGACAGCTTGGGCTTCGACGAACTCTCGTCTATCTTCGAGAGCCGACGGAGCGGGCGGAGCGTCATCTCGTGGTAGAAGTCGCCAGCCTCCTTCGGCTTGTCGAACACCGGAAAGACGCGGCTGTAGAGCTTCTCGTAGTCGCGGTAGTACTCCTTCGCCATGCGTTTGTTGTAGAACCATTGCTCCGAGAAGTGGTTGTGGGCATGCTCCGTGACGCCCCAGTTCAGCTGCCATCGGGTGTAGGCCCGCAGTTCGTAGTAGCCCCCATAGAGCGAATCGAGCAGGACAAAAGTGCCGTTGGCCTGTCCGCCATGCAGCTCAAGAGCCTGACGCTCCACGAGGTAGCCGTCCTGGTTCAGCAGTTCGGCATAGAGCACCCCGCTGATGCGGCTCGGCATCCCCGTGTCGCTGCGGCGGACGTATGCCTTGTAGAAGATGGTGTCGCCCAGGAAGTAGCACGTGTTGTCCATGTGGACGAACACCTGCTCCTGCGGCAGCGACTTGCCAAAAGCAGTAAGACGGTCGGCCCAGCCCTCAAGGGAAGTGGGAGCCGCCTGCTGCGCCGAAGCCACCACGCCGCAGAGAACGAGGAGCAACGATAGTAAGATTAGCCTTTTCATGTTATCCGTTTTGAGTGGTTTCACAGCTTCCAGGATGCACGATTTCTTTGCCAAGAAACCAATGTCGCCTGCAAAGTTACGAAATAAATTCTTAATCCAAGCGAATAACCCATAAAAGTTACCTCGTCCCCGAGAAAAAGCCTCGAAGCGTCGGCCCATAACAAACCAAGGGACGCACCCGATGCGCATCCATAAAGAAGAGAGGACGTACCCGTTTGCTTTGGGTACGCCCTCTTTCATTAGGGACTTCCAAATCAGGAGGAATCGCTATCCTCCATGGCTTGTCTTACTTATTCACAATCTTTTTCCCGTTTACAATAATTACGCCTTGCTGGTTAGGGTTGCTGACAGCTTTACCACTGAGGTCATAGATGACTCCCTCTTCCTCTGCAGCACGGATGTCGTGGATGGCATCCCCATCCATCACTTTGATGGAGAATTCAACTTCTTCTGCCTCGTAGAACTTGCTGATGTCCGTTTCTGTTAACTTCATATCCCTTAAGAATACTTTGTATTCTCCCGGGTCTAAGTCTTTTGAGATATTGACCTGCAAAGTAAGCAACCCGCCATCGTTTCCTGTGAACGTCTCGTCGTAGAGGGAACTGCAGAGGAAGCGGATGGCTCCGCCCTCTTGTTCCGCTACCGTTAGTGTGTGTTTGTCATATTTCGTCAGTCGTTCTGAATTCCTTTGAAACCAAAGTGTTGACTGTGGATATCACTACGACGGTTGCCTTGCCGACTGCTTTCGCATTGACAAGTCCTGTCTTATCGACAGAAACTACATTAGAACCTTTGCTCACTTCCCATGTGACGTCCTGATTGGCTCCGCTGGGCTGAACGGTTGCCTTCAAGCGTGCTTTCTCGTGAATCCTCAGGTTCAAGCTGCTTGGTTCAAGCTTGATGTCTGTGGGGTTAGGGTTGATGCCTGTAGGATACTCTGATGTACCCTGAGCGAATCCCTCTTGAATGCCGGATAGTAGCATGAGGCATAGAGTGAAAAAGACTTTAGATAGTTGTTTTCTTTCCATAGTACTTAAAGTTTTGTTGTTTGTAAAAAGGTTAATTTATTATTCTGGCTCCGCTCGGAACCGTAAGTTGGATTACTTAATGATGAATTTCCTGCCGTTTTGGATGTTGATGCCCTTGGTGGGCTTGCTCAGGCGTTGGCCTGGAAGAGTAAAGTCTGTTCGCATCTTTTTTTGTTGATGTTTGCTAAACGGATTTGCGGCGGATGTTCTTAGTTTCGTTGCTTTCGTTTTTTTAATAACGTGAATTCGACGAAAAATAATTATTGGAAATTAATGGGCAATTACATGGCAATTATATGTTAAAAATAAAACACTCTTGGTTCAAGAAGGGACAGGGGAGTTGAGGTTGTGTAACAAAAAAGAGAGCCATGCCTATCGGCACAGCTCTCCAGTGAGTTCTTTTTGCTCGTCTGTTGTCAATTACTCAGCAACGGGAGCTTCGACGCTATCTACGCTGCAGCTATCGGCACAGCATGCGCTGTCAGCCTCGCAGCAGGGAGTCTCTTCAACAACAGCTACGCTGTCGCTGTCACAGCAAGAACCCTGCTCAGTCTTCTGACCACAAGATGCGAAAGATACAGCTACAACAGCTGCGAACAAAAATGCTAATTTCTTCATTTTTTTTGTGTTTTTAAACGTGTAAAACAATCAATTGCTTATTAAAACGCTGCAAAGGTACGACGATTTTCCGAAATACGTGCAACTTTTTCGTACTTTTTTTTATGTTTTTTGAAAGAATTTCTTTAAGTGCTTGATTTTCAGCAATGGCTTTTATTATCTTTTCTTAAAGAATTTGGCGATTTCAGAGAAAAGTCGTAATTTTGTGGCATGAATGCCCTAAAAGGAAAGAAAGCGGCCTATTACACCCTCGGGTGCAAGCTGAACTTTGCAGAGACGAGCACCATCCGGCAGCAAATGGAAGCGGCCGGTGTGGAAACCGTTGGTCGTGGAGAGGTGGCAGACATCTGCATCGTGAACACTTGCAGCGTGACTGAGGTGGCAGACAGCAAGTGCCGTCAAGCCGTCAGCCGTCTCCGCCACCGCCATCCCGGTGCGCTGATGGTCGTGACCGGCTGCTATGCTCAGCTGCGACTCCTTGGCGGCTCGCCTGCAAAGGAAGAGGACAGAAAGTGCCTCGAGAACATAGACCTCGTGGTCAGCGCGAAGCAAAAAGGGGAGATTGTGGAGCTAATTCAAAATTCAAAAATCAAAATTCAAATAGAGGAGCAAGGAGCAAGGGGCAAGGAGCAAGGGGCAAGGAGCGAGGAGCAAGGAGCAGGGAGCAAGGAGCAAGGGGCAGGGGGCGAGGAGCAAGATATTAGGGGCAAGGAGCAAGGGGCAAGGAGCGAGGAGCAAGAAGCGGGGAGCAAGGAGCAAGGGGCAAGGAGCAAGGAGCAAGATATTAGGGGCGAGGAGCAAGGAGCAAGGGGCAAGAGGTCAATGGTCAATGATTTCGCGCCTGCTTGTGCTCGCGGGGAGCGCACTCGGTTCTTCCTTAAAGTGCAGGACGGCTGCGACTACTTCTGCACCTACTGCACCATTCCCTTTGCCCGAGGACGAAGCCGCAACGGGAGCATCGAATCGCTCGTAAGGCAGGCTCAGGAGGCTGCAAGCGAGGGAGGCAAGGAAATCGTGCTGACGGGCGTCAACATCGGCGACTTCGGAAAGACGACGGGCGAGAGGTTCATCGATCTGCTTCGTGCCCTCGACGAGGTGGAAGGCATCGAGCGCTACCGCATCAGCAGCATCGAACCTAACCTCCTGACGGAAGAAGTCATCCGCTTCTGCGCCGATAGCCGGGCTTTCATGCCGCACTTCCACATCCCGCTCCAAAGCGGCAGCGACGAGGTGTTGCGCCTCATGCACCGACACTACGACACGAGGTTCTTCCGGGAGAAGATAGAAGAGGTCAGGACACACATCCCCGACGCCTTCATCGGCGTGGATGTCATCGTGGGCATGCGCGGCGAGACAGACGAACTCTTTGCCCAGTCGCTTGCTTTCATGCAGTCGCTGCCTGTCAGCCAGTACCACGTGTTCAGCTACAGCGAGCGTCCCGGCACGAAGGCTCTCAACATCCCGGGCAAGGTGACGCCCGAAGAGAAACACAAGCGCAGCCAGCAAGTGCTCTCGCTGAGCAACGAGAAACTGCATACATATTATAATATATATATAGGACAGACGCGGCCCGTCCTGCTGGAGAGGCCCCCCTCCTACTCCCCCGATGGGGAGAGAATTCTGCACGGGTTCACGGACAACTACATCCGCGTAGAAGTCTCACCCAACCCAAAGCCCCCCTCTAACTCCCCCTTAAAGGGGGAGAAAGCAGGCGAGAGGCCAGCAAAGGAAGCTTCCCCTTTAAGGGGAGGCTTGGAAGGCCTTTCCAACACTATTGTCCAGGTTCGCCTGGGCGAATGGAACGAAGCAGGCGACGCGCTGACAGGGACAGCCTCCCCCGCCCCCTCCAACGGAGAGGAGAAAGGAGGATGAGAAAAGAATAACTATTAGAAACGAACTAACACGGCATCCAATCTCCCTCTCCCTCGGAGAGGGATGGGGTGAGGCCATCAATAGCAAATGAGTCTGAGCATTGTCATACTTAACTGGAACGGAGCCGACATGCTGCGTCGCTTCCTGCCTTCCGTCATCGAGCACTCGCCCGAAGCCGAAGTCGTTGTTGCCGACAACGGTAGCACCGACGACTCGCTCCTTCTGCTCGCCGAGCAGTTCCCTGCCATCCGCACCATCGCATTCGACCGCAACTACGGCTTTGCCGAAGGCTACAACAAAGCCATCAAGCAGGTAGATGGCGACCTCTGCCTCCTGCTCAACAGCGACGTGCGGGTAGAGAAAGGATGGCTTGGGCCTATGCTCGACTACATGGAGCAGCACCCCGAAGTGGCTGCCTGCCAGCCCAAGATACGATGCGAATGGGCACCCGACATGCTGGAATACGCGGGAGCCTGTGGCGGCTACATCGGACGTCTGGGCTTCCCCTTCTGCCGAGGGCGCATCCTGGGCACCGTGGAACGCGACGAGGGTCAGTACGACAGCATCGCCTCCGTAGCCTGGGCCACAGGAGCCGCTTTGCTCATTCGCCGCAAAGTCTATCTCGAAGCAGGCGGACTGGACGCACGCTTCTTTGCCCATCAGGAAGAAATCGACCTTTGCTGGCGACTTCGCAGCCGCGGTTACGGCATCGTCTGCATCCCGCAAAGCGTTGTCTATCACGTCGGTGGCGGCACATTGCCGAAGGAAAGTCCGCGCAAAGACTACCTCAACTTCCGCAACAACCTGATTCTTCTCTACAAGAACATGCCCAAGAAGAACTTCTGCTACGTCATGCACTGCCGCCGCCTGCTGGATGCAGCGGCCGCTCTGCACTTCCTCGTCGGCGGTCACTGGGCAGCTTGTCGAGCCGTCCTGCAGGCACATCTCGACTTCGCCCGCATGCGAAGCGACTTCAAGGCCGACCGCGACCGCAACCAAGCCTTGGCAACCGTGCCGACAAACCAGATACTTTCTCCCATCAACCTGCTTTGGCAATACTATGCCCGAAGGCGCCACCTGTTCAGCCAACTTCCTCTGTAAACGACGGATTAAGCAGGGTACGACTGGATTGCCAAACCACAGATTGAGCTGATTAAGCTGACTACGATGATTTTTAACAACGGATTGAACGGATTAAACGGATAACCTCTAACATCGAAAGACACGAAAGACTTCGCCCGCAACTCCCCTCCCCTCTAAGGGGAGGGGTAAGGGGGTGGGGTACATCACACGGAAATATAGCCACAGATTGAGCTGATTAAGCTGACTACGATGGTTTTTAACTATTGCTGTCCGCTAAATAAGCACCGGAGGCGCGAAAGAACACAGCCGGGGGTGAAAACCCCCGGGACAAGCGCATTAACAAAACTAAGCCCCGAAAGGGCGACAGAACATGTAACGTGTTTAATAACAACATG
>CACYQI010000041.1:14841-52842 GCA_902776455.1 uncultured Bacteroidales bacterium
ACCGGGGGCTTGCGCCCCCGTCTGTGGTCTCTCGTCCCTTGACTTCGTCGACCTTTGGTTCGGGACTTTAGAGTAAGCCCCCATGAGCTGCTTTTCGTCAGGTAAGCCGATGGATAGGAGCATCAATTTAGGTGCGCATGCTTTTCCCCGGACACCAATAGTTTTTAACAACGGATTGAACGGATTAAACGGATAACCTCTAACATCGAAAGACACGAAAGACTTCGCACGCAACTCCCCTCCCCTCTAAGGGGAGGGGTAAGGGGGTGGGGTACATCACACGGAAATATAACCACAGATTGAGCTGATTAAGCTGACTATATCATTTTATTATTGTCGGCTTCTGACTAATCCGTTTAATCCGTTCAATCCGTTGTTTCTTACACGAACCCTGTCCTTGAAATGTACGTTTCGCACAAGGAGTCTGTCAAAAGTTTTCGCAATCGCCCTCGTTCTGACGGCTTCTTTGGGGCGCGGTGGCACTTTTGAACCCCGAAGGCGGGAAATGCGCTTTAATCGAATCGCTGCTGGTAATCAGTCTGTTACAACGCCGCTCTTTACGACCCTTTGTTAAGAAAACAGCAACACGATAGGCTTTGTTGCAAACAAAGGCATACTTTCTTGCCAAAAATGCCGTAAAACGATGGCAAAGTCAACGTGGAGAAAAACTCGACACAACGTGCTGTGTCGGCCTACACTCCACGTTGCATTGACCGATGCCCCTTGAAGCCTCCGCCTTTTCACCGTTAAGCGGCAGCTTTTCATGTAAAGGATTTTCTGATGCACCGAGAGGCGTAATTCCCAACGCGCACAGAGCGGACGCTTTGACAATAGCGGCAATCGTCGCCGTCCTCGCAGAAGTAGCCTGAGCAAAGACGACTTATTTCACCAAACGCAAAGCTTTCACCGATTTATTCCAAGCAAAAGGACATCGTTTGCCAGAATTGTCTGACATTTTGTTCTTTTCGTCCCTCTATCGGCCTCTAAAATTTGGAAGAGAACGATAAAAGTTGTACCTTTGCATAGCAAAAAGCATACGAAACACAGATAAATGAAAGCAAAAATCCTACTTCTCTTACTGCTCTGCACGGCATCGGCCTTCGCTCAGCAGACATGGACGTTGCAAGACTGCCTCGACTATGCGCTGAAGCATAACATCCAAGTGCAGAAGAACCGCATCAACGAAGAACGCGGCGAGGTGACACTTTGGCAAGACAAGGGCGCACTCTTCCCCAGCCTCAGCTTCAGCACGAACCAAAGCGTGGGCTATCGCCCGTTCACGGAAGTCATCAGCGTAGTGCAAGGCGACCAGGTGACGAGCACACGAAGCAACGTCACCTATCAGGGCACATACGGCCTGAACGCCAACGTAACCCTTTGGAACGGCGGCATCAACTACAAGAACATCAAGCAGCAGGAGCTGCAGAACCGCATCACGGCCCTCACTACCGAGCAAAGCGAGCTGACCATCCAGGAGCAGATAGCGCAACTCTACGTGCAAATCATGTACACGAAAGAGGCCGAGAAGGTCAACGAACAGCTTCTCTCTACCGCGCAAAGCCAGTACGACCGAGG
Source organism: uncultured Bacteroidales bacterium (assembly GCA_902776455.1). Lineage (GTDB taxonomy): Bacteria > Bacteroidota > Bacteroidia > Bacteroidales > Bacteroidaceae > Physcousia. The sequence goes on from CACYQI010000041.1 coordinate 16,417, forward strand.
CGTGGAGATGATGAAGCAGGGACAGATGGCGAGGGCCGACGTCGTGCAGCTCGAAGCGCAACTGAGCAGCGCCAAGTTTTCCGTAGTGAACAGCAGGACGCAACTCGCCAACTACAAGCGGCAGCTGAAGGCGCTCCTCGAACTTGACCTCAACACGGCCTTCGACGTGGCTGGCACCATTCCGACGGACGAGCAGGTGCTGGCCGTCGTGCCGAGCGCTCAGGAAGCATACGCCAAAGCCATCGACGTGCGTCCAGAGATAAAGAGCGCTGAACTCAGCATCGAGGCAGCCGACATGCAGCTCAACATCGCCAAGCGGGGCTTCCTGCCCACCATCGGCGCAAGTGCAAGCCTGGGCAGCAACCACACCACCGGCAGCAAGAACGGATGGGGCGAACAGATGAAGACGAACCTCAACATGAGTGCCGGTCTGAACTTCAGCGTGCCTATCTTCGACAATCGTCGCAACCAGTCGAACGTCAAGACGGCCAAGCTGCAACAGCTCAACTCGAAGCTCGACCTGCAGGACAAGAAGAATGCGCTCTCAAGCACCATTGAGCAGTACTGGCTCAACGCCTATAACGGTCAGCAGAACTACATCGCAGCAAAGAGCCGCGTGAAGAGCCAGGAGGCAAGCTACGAGTTGCTGAACGAGCAGTTCCAGAACGGGCTGAAGAACACAGTCGATGTGCTGCAAGGCCGCGACAACGTCATCAGCGCCGAGCAAGACATGCTGCAGAGCAAGTACATGGCGTTGCTCAACATACAGCTCCTAAAGTTCTACACAGGAGAGAAGATTGAACTATAGGACTACCCTACCCCCTTTAGGGGAAAGCCTCTCCCGTGGGAGAGCGGGAAGTAAAGTTAAATTGCTAAATCGTACATACATTGTAAATCGTAAATCGTCAAATAGTAATTAAAGTGATGAGAAAGCACACATTCATCAAGGCAGCGTTGCTGATAACTGCGGCAGTCATTGTGAGCAGCTGCGAGAAGAAGATTGAGTTCACCTACACCGAGGTGGAGGCAGCAGTACAGGACGTCACGACGAGCGTGACGGCGACCGGCACCATCGAACCCGTGACGAGCGTCGATGTCGGCACACAGGTGAGCGGCATCGTCAGCAAGCTCTACGTCGATTACAACAGCGTGGTCAAGGCCGGCCAAATCATCGCAGAGCTGGACCGCACCAACCTCATGAGCGAGCTGAGCAGCGCACAGGCCAACCTGAAGAGCGCACAGAGCGACCTCGACTACCAGAAGACCAACTACGAACGCTTCAAGGCGCTCTACGACAAAGGCCTCATCTCTGCCAACGACTACGAGCAGGCTCGCCTCTCGTACATCAAGTCGCAGCAGACGGTAACGCACCAGAAGGAGAGCGTCAAGAAGGCACAGACGAACCTGGGCTACGCCACCATCACCAGCCCCATCGACGGCGTCGTGCTGAAGAAGGAAGTGGAGGAAGGACAGACAGTTGCTTCGAGCTTCAACACCCCGACCCTCTTCACGATAGCCCGCGACCTGACCGACATGCGCGTCATAGCCGACGTTGACGAGGCCGACATCGGCGAAGTGAAGGAAGGACAGCGCGTCAGCTTCACGGTCGATGCCTTCCCCAACGACACCTTCGAGGGAGCCGTGACGCAAGTGCGACAGCAGCCTACGACGGAAAGCAACGTCGTGACCTACGAAGTAGTCATCAGCGCGCCCAATCAGGACCTTAAGCTCAAGCCCGGCCTGACTGCCAACGTCAACATCTACACGCTCGAAATGCCCGGCGTGCTTACCATCCCCAACAAGGCGCTCCGCTTCAAGCCCAGCGAGGCAATGCTCAACGAGGGCGAGACGATAACAGACATCGAAAGCCCCGTGAAGGTGTGGACGAAGGAAGGGCCGAACCTCAAGGCCATCGCCGTGCAGACAGGCGTCACCAACGGCACGCTGACACAAGTGACGGGCGGCTTGCAGGCAGGCACAAAGGTCATTACCGACGTGCAGAGCAACATGCCCGACCTCGAAGACGAGCAGCAGCAGAACAGCAACCCCTTCATGCCTAAGCCCAGGAACAGAAACCAAGATAAGGATAAGAAGAAATAAATCGTGACTAGAGGTTAGTGGTTAGAGGTTAGTGGTTAGAGAATACCTTTGGACCCTAACCCGCATCCCCAACTATCCTCTAACCTCTAACCCCTAACCTCTAACCTCTGAACTATGAATTCAAATAAGGTAGTCATCGAGCTGCAGGACGTCCGTCGCGAGTTCCATGTAGGCAGCGAGGTGGTGAAGGCACTCCGAGGCGTCAGCTTCAAGATATGCGAAGGCGAGTTCGTCACCATCATGGGCAAGTCTGGTTCGGGCAAGAGCACGTTGCTCAACCAACTGGGCTGCCTCGACACACCCTCCAGCGGCGAGTACATCCTGGACGGCGTGCCTGTGCGCAAGATGAAACGCAGCGAGCGAGCTGTCCTCCGCAACCGCAAGATAGGATTCATCTTCCAGAACTACAACCTGCTGGCCAAGACGACGGCAGTAGAAAACGTGGAGCTGCCCCTGATGTACAACAAGACGTACAACGCCCGCCAGCGCAGAGAAGCAGCCGTCAAGGCGTTGCAGGCCGTGGGACTGGGCGACCGTCTCGACCACAAGAGCAACCAGATGTCGGGCGGACAGATGCAACGCGTCGCCATCGCACGCGCTTTGGTCAACAACCCGGCCGTCATCCTGGCCGACGAAGCGACGGGCAACCTCGACACGCGCACTTCGTTCGAGATTCTCTGCCTCTTCCAGGAGCTGCACCGACAGGGACGCACCATCATCTTCGTCACGCACAACCCCGAAATAGCACAGTACAGCAGCCGCAACATCACGCTCCGCGACGGTAAGATACGCGAGGACGTGGTGAACCCGAACATCCTCGATGCCCGGGAAGCCCTTGCGGCCCTGCCAAAGACAAACGACGACTGACCGGACAAAGCACGCTCTTCCCATTGCTCCTACATGAAGGAGTGATTGCTCCAACATGAAGGAGCAATTGCTCTTACATGTAGGAGCAACGAACCAAACAGGTTAAACAGAACATAACAACACAAGAAATGAGCATAACCAACCTATTGAAAGTGGCCATGACTGCCATCATGAGCAACAAGTTCCGCTCCTTCCTAAGCATGCTTGGCATCATCATCGGCGTGGCGGCCGTCATCATCATGATGGCCATCGGACAAGGTTCGAAGCAAAGCATCCGCGAAGACCTCAGCAAGATGGGCACCAACTTGCTCACCATCCGACCGGGCGGCGAGATGCGAGGCGGTGTCCGACTCGACCCGTCGGCCATGCAGACGCTCAAACAGGCTGACTACGAGAGCATCCTCAGCGAAGCAACTCTCGTCACGCACGTCAGCCCCGAAGTGACCAGCGGCGGACAAGTCATCTATGGCTCCAAGAATACAAACAGTACGATGTACGGCGAGAGTCCCGACTACATGACCATCAAGCTCTGGGACATCAAGAGCGGCGACTGCTTTACGGAAGAAGACGTACTGAAGAGCGCCAAGGTCTGCGTCGTCGGCACCACGATTGTGAAGGAACTCTTCGGTAGCGAAGATGCCGACTGCGTGGGCAAAGTCATCCGCTTCAAGAGCATACCTTTCCGCATCGTCGGCGTGCTGAAGTCGAAAGGCTACAACAACTGGGGCATGGATCAGGATAATGTGATGATTGCGCCCTACACGACAGTAATGAAACGCATAGCAGCCCAGACCTTCTACAGCAGCATCGTGATGAGCGCCCTTGCCGAAGAACTGAGCGACGACGCCATCGAGGAGGTGACGCAGATACTGCGCCGCAACCACAAACTCAAGGACGATGCCGAGGACGACTTTACCATTCGCTCCCAAGCCGAATGGATGGAGACGATGTCGTCCACTATGGACACCATCACGCTCATACTCGTCGTGGCAGCCGCCTTCTCGTTGCTCGTGGCAGGCATCGGCATCATGAACATCATGCTCGTGAGCGTCACGGAGCGCACCAAAGAGATAGGTCTGCGCATGAGCGTCGGTGCCCGAGGCATCGACATTATGAGCCAGTTCCTCATCGAAAGCGTGCTCATATCGCTGACGGGCGCCTTGCTTGGCGTCGCCCTCGGCTACGGGGGCAGCTGGTTGGCACGGGATGTACTGATGATACCCAGCAGCGTTCCCTTCTGGAGCGTGGGCCTCAGCTTCTGCATCTGTGCCTTCATCGGCATCTTCTTCGGCTACGTTCCTGCCCGCAAAGCAGCGCTCATGGACCCAATCGAGGCGATAAGATATGAATAAGAGACCCTCCCCGACCCTCCCTTAAAGGGAGGGAGACAGATGGCAAATGATTAAATGTTAAATATAATTAAATATATCGATTATGAAAACTAACTCATTATTAAGTATCCCCTTTAAGGGGAGGTTTGGAGGGGTCTTTGTCCTTCTGTTCTGCCTGCCCCTCTGCCTCATGGCAGGGAAGAGAGACTACATGAAAGACCCGAAGTATCTGCTCGGAGCCGTGCCCGAAGTGGATGGCATCGTCACCTTCCAGAAGAACTTCACCGTGACGGACAAGAGCGAACAGCAAATCTACAACATCCTGGCCGCCTACGTCAAGAACTCACTCGTTGCCGGAGCCATCCAGTTCCCTAAGTCGGAATACACACGCGTCATCTCCGAAGAGAGGGAGAACGGCACGATAGTGGCCCGCGTGGACGAGTACATGACCTTCAGCCATGTGTTCCTCAACCTCGACCGCACCCGCTTCCGCTACCTCTTGAGCGCTACCGTCAAAGAGCAGAAAGTGAGCCTCGTAATCACACAAATCTCGTACTACTACAACGAGGACATGGACGGCAACAACGGCGTACACTACAAAGCCGAGGAATGGATCTCGGACAAGGAAGCCGTCAACAAGAAAGGCACCCGCCTCTATCCCCGTAGCGGCAAGTTCCGCCACATGACCGTGGACCGCGTAGAGGCTATCTTCAATGGCTTCATGGACGCTCTCTCCTCAATGGAGATCGAGGATCAGGTCCTGACAAAGAAGAGAAAAGGTATCGTAGAAGACTAAACAGCCATGAACACCCGACTTCTATCGCTCTGCTTGCTCTTGCTCACGGCTGCCGATGCCCTGAGCCAATGCAAATACTGCAACTCGTACGAAGACTTCGTCAAGGACAAGTGGCAGCCGCTGGACACCCTCTACAGCAAAAAGCACGGGAACGGCTATGTGTTCCTGTGGGGAGTAGGTGGATATAAGCTGACCACGGGAGACAAAGCCACCGACGCGACAGTGAAGAAATCCTTTGCTGCGATGCAAGGAGATAATCTCTTCGTAAATGGTCACAGGCTAAAGTGCGGCAAGCAGAGTATGGGTAAAGGCTTCTGCAAGGCAGCCCGCATCAACCGCTACAACATCGTCTTCACCAGCAACATCATGCCGGCCGATTACAACTCCTCCCAGATGGCGGGAGCTATGGCGGCTACAATAGGAGCAATGGCAGTACAAGGAGGAGCAATAGGCGGTGCCGTGGCAGGCTTAGCAGGAGGCATTGTCGGAGGCACCATGAGCGGAGTGCAAGCCACTAAGACCATGAAGCATCCCGTTTGCCACATCGTTGCTCCTTCATCCGAAGACGAGAAGCAAACAACCATAGTGCCCCTCGACGACCAGCTTATGGACAAGCTTCTCCTGAGCCGTAACCTCACCAAACTGCACGACAAATACTACGCCGAGAAGGACAAGGACAAACGCATGCAAGCCAGCCGCGTCATCCCCATCCTCGAGAAGGCAGGCATCATCGAATAAAATCCATCAAACCCTTCAGCCCTATGAAACACCTCATCATTATCCTGTCCCTGTGCTGCATCGCAACAACGGCTGACGCAAAGAAGAAAAAGACAAGTGGAAATCCCATCTTCCAGGGTTGGTATGCCGACCCCGAAGGTGCTGTCCTCGGCGGCAAGTACTGGGTGTTCCCAACCTTTAGTGCTCCCTACGACGAGCAGTTGCACTTCGACGCTTTCTCCAGCAAAGACCTCGTCAACTGGACTAAGCACGAGAACGTCATCACCAAGGCAGACATCCCCTGGCTCCGCAGGGCACTCTGGGCGCCTGCCATCATCGAGGCGAACAACAAGTACTACCTCTTCTTCGGCGGCAACGACGTGCATGAAGGCGAGGTGGGAGGTATCGGCGTTGCCGTCAGCGACAAGCCCGAAGGCCCGTACAAGGACGCTCTCGGCAAACCGCTCATCAATGAAATCGTGAACGGAGCACAGCCTATCGACCAATTTGTCTTCCGTGATGACGACGGACAGTACTATATGTTCTACGGAGGTTGGCGCCATTGCAACGTCTGCAAGCTGAGTCCAGACCTGCTTTCCATCGTGCCTTGGGAAGACGGACAGAATTTCCATGAGATAACGCCGAGCAAGGACTACGTTGAAGGCCCCTTCATGCTGAAGCGCGGCGGCAAGTACTACTTCATGTGGAGCCAAGGCGGCTGGACCGGCCCCGACTACTGCGTGGCCTACGCCATCAGCGACACGCCCTTCGGCCCCTTCCAGCTCAAGGGAAAGATACTGCAGAGGGACGAGTCGATAGCTCGCGGCGCCGGCCATCACAGCGTGATTCAAGTGCCCGGCAAGGACGAGTACTACATCATCTACCATCGCCGTCCGCTCGACGAGACCGACGGCAACCACCGCGTCACCTGCATCGACCGCCTCATCTTCAACGCCGACGGCACCATACAGCCCGTCAAGATGACCTTCGAAGGCGTCAAGAAGAGCAAGATAAAGAACAGAAAGTGATTCAACAAAACTATACTCAAACATGTTTTCTGAAAATCTGAAACAACTGATTGAGGCCTCGCTCGTCGATGGTGTGCTGATGCCCAACGAACGTGCCATCATTCTGAAGAGAGCGATGCTGGAAGGCATCGATGCCGACGAGGCCAACCTCCTTTTGGATGCCGAGGTGCAGAAGATCAAAATACAGAAGCAGGCGAAGGAACCGAAGCTACACAAGTGCCCTGCTTGCGGCGAGATATTGCCTGCTCTGACAGCCATCTGCCCCTCGTGCGGGACAGCGATTGAGAACAACGAAGAACCGAAACAACATGAGCTGGACTTCCTCATCGAGCAGATGAACCGCGGCCTTTCGCAGCTCAAGTGCGGCACGACGGTCGCCCCGATGGTCATCGCCGCACTCGACGAACACCGCCGACGCGCCATGATGCTCTACGGCGACAACGCGAAGATAAAGAAGCTTGGAAGCGAAATAGAAGAGGCCATCGATAAATACAAAAGCGAGGAGGCCAAGAGGCAGGAAGAAGAGAAGGAGCTGAAACGGATGGAGACTCTGGCGAGAATAGAAGCAGCAAAGAGCCGTGGAGGATTAGGCTACTTGACGTTGAACCACGGTTGCATGAAGGGATGCCTCATCTCTATGGCCATCATCATCGCACTGGGCATTTTCGGTGGCATAGCGGGAAAGAGCGACAACGAAAAGGCCGACGATCAATACGCCGAACTTGTCGGACGTTTGGACTCGCTGAAGGCGGAACCGCTGACCATCGAGAACTATGCAAGGAAAGAAGCTATCGCCATCGACCTGATATGGGTGGAAAACAACGAATACTCCTCCTACGAAAAGAGAAAGAAGGAAGCATTCAACAAGCTGCTGGACAACTATATCGACCAGCTAAGCACCTTCTATGCCCTCAAACACACAGAAATCGACAACTACAACGGCTACGTCCTTCACAACCTCGACGAAGCAGAACAGGAGGAACAGCAACAGAATAACGTCACAACGGAATAACTTTTTAACCTTTTAACCCTTTTAATTTTTTAACTTTTCAACCTTTAACCTTTTAACCTTTAATATATGGGACTCTTTGGAAGAGGCAGCGGAGGCGGCCTGATGAACGTCATCCGCTGCGACGAACAAGACTATTTAGTATGGAAATGGCGTCCGAAGCATCAGGAAGCTAACTCCACGAGCCGTGAAAACAGCATCCGCTGGGGCAGCAGCCTCCGCGTGAAGGAAGGCGAAGTGGCTGTCTTCGTCTATCCGCAAAAGGACGGAACGCTGCAGGACTTCATTCTCGGCCCATTCGACAAAACCATCAAGACAGCCAACCTCCCCGTCCTGACGAACATCCTCGGAGCTGCCTACGGAGGCGACTCACCGTTCCAGGCTGAAGTCTATTTCATTAACCTCCAGCAGAACAACCAAGTGCGCTTTGCTGTACCCTACTTCGATGCCTTCGACCCGCGCCTCCCCGACCACGGAGTGCCCATCGCGGTGAGAGGCACGCTGACCTTCAACATCACCGACTACCGGCAGTTCATTAAGTTCAACCGACTGGTGAACTTCGACAAGGAACAGTTCGTCCTGCAGATTCAGGATGCTATGCGCCGCAATGTGAAGGAAGTGGTAATGAACATGCCGCAGGAGATGGGCTTGCCCCTCGTACAGGTCGAAAAGCAGATCTCGGCCGTCAACGACAGGGTGACGGAGAGGATGAAAACGCGCCTCGAAGGAGACTTCGGTGTCAACCTCAAGGCCATCGACATCTCGGCCATCGAGATTAACAAGGAAAGCCCCTACTACGAAGAGCTGCGACAGCTCACGGCCGACATCACAGCACGCACCATGCAAGCCCAGACCGACATAAACATCAAGAACCTGCAGGACACGCAGCGCATCAATGCGGAGAACCTGGAAGACACCTTGCGCCACCAGCGCGAAGAAGCTGCACGTGCTCAGCGCCTCCAGACAGAAAGCAACTTCACAGGAGCCTTCGGCATCGAACAGCAAACGGAAGTCCTCAAGGCCGCCGCACAGAGCCTTGGCAACATGGGCAGCAGCGGTGGAGAAGGCGGAGGAGGCATGAACCCCGCAGGCATGATGACCGGCATGATGATGGGCGGAGCTATGGGACAGCAGATGGCAGGCATGATGGCAGGCATGGGACAGACCATGCAGAACGCCATGAACACACCGCCACCGATGCCTACCACACAGTACTATGTGGGCGTCAACGGGCAGCAGGCCGGCCCCTTCAGCATGCCGCAGCTCACGCAACTCGCACAGAACGGGCAGCTTACCCAGCAGTCACTTGTTTGGAAACAAGGCATGGCCGGATGGGAGCAGGCAGGAAGCGTGGCTGAACTCTCCAGCCTCTTCGCGCCCTCCACGCCAGGAAACGGTGCCACACCGCCACCCATGCCTAATCCTTAATCCTTAAATACACCACTATGAACGACCAGAATTTCTTCTCCATAGACAGGCTCGTCGAGTTTGGCATGAGTGTTGCCATTGCCCAGCAAATGGTGCAGTCGATGAACCAAAGCATGCGGAACATGTTCGTCCCGGGTTCTATACAATCCATGCCACAGCCCGTTCCGTCCATCTACTACGTCGTCATCGACGGACAGCAGACAGGTCCTCTCAACGAGGCCGAACTGACAAGGCTCATCATGCAAAAGCAAGTCAACAAGAACACGATGGCATGGATGCCCGGAATGACAGCCTGGCAGCCCATAGAGCAAGTGCCGGCCATCCTCAAGGTCATCGCTCTCACGCCTCCGCCCCTGCCGGCAAACTAGGGCAAAAGCCCCTATAGGCTCGCTCTCCCCTACTCACGGGTGACTTCGACGATGTGGCTCACGAGGTCGTTGGTCGAGGTCAGTTTCACGCCGACCTTCATTAGGAAGTCGCCTGTATAAACCTTGTCGTTGCAGGAGAGCCAGCTCTGTCTGCCAGGCATGAGGCATATCTCCTTGACTTTGTACTTCGCCTCAGCATCAAGCCCTTGCAGGCGGGTGGGCAGTATCCACTCGCCGTAGCGCGGATGGATGTCGTAGGCAAAAAGGATGCTGTGCGACTTGTCGTCGCTGACACGCTGGAGGACGCAATGCTGCCCTTCATAGGGCGAAACGAGGCGATAGAGGTTGGGCGACCAGATGACGTCCTTCAGCCGCTTGTACTCCTTGATGGCTTCGCGACAATACGTGCGGTCGTCGTCGGAAAGTCCCTTGAGGCCGATGTCGAAGCCGAGTTTCCCTTGGAAGGCAACATCCACGCGGAACTTGATGCTCGTCCGCCTGTTCCACTCCGTGACGTGGGCGCACATCGCCTTGGCTGGCATGAATTGCGAGTAGCCCCATTGGATGAAGAGCCGCTCGATGGGGTCGGTATTGTCGCTGCACCAGAACTCCGTGAAGTAACTCAGCCCTACGACGTCGCTGCGTCCGCCGCCGCCCGAGCACATCATCATGTAGAGGTCGGGGTACTTGGCCTTGACGCGGTCGAGCACACGGTAGAGTCCGCGCACATAATCGACGTAGAGGTTGCCCTGATTCTCCTTGAGGTAGGGCGAGTAGATGTTCGTGATGGGCGAGTTGCAATCCCACTTCATGAAGCGTATCTCCGGGTTCTCCTGCATGAGACGGTCCACGACGCCGAAGACGAAGTCCTGCACCTGGGGATTACAGAGGTCGAGCACCATCTGATTGCGGAAGTAGTAGGTCTCGCGAGAGGGCAGTTGTATGAGCCAATCCGGGTGTTTCTCAGCCAGTTCGCTCTTCGGGTTGACCATCTCCGGCTCTATCCAGATGCCGAAGTTCACGCCGTTCTCCTTGGCTTTCCGTACAAGGTAAGGGATGCCTTGCGGCAGCTTGTCCTTCGTCACCTCCCAGTCGCCCAGGCCCGCATGGTCGTCCTTTCGCGGGTACTTATTGCCGAACCATCCGTCGTCGAGCAGGAAGAGATCGACGCCCAAGTCCTTTGCCTCGCCGAAGAGCGCCACGAGCTTCTCTTCGTTGAAGTCAAAGTAAGTGTTCTCCCAATTGTTGAGGAGCGTCATGCGGTCGTCGTTGGCTTTGTGGAGCTGATGCGTCATCATCCACCGCTGGAAACGCCGGCTACCCTCGCCTGCACCATTATTGGACAAGGTGAAGAAGAAGTCGGCCGTGCGGAAGACGTTTCCTTTCGGGAGAAGATAAGTGGAGGCATCGTGGTTGATGCCGCTCACGACGCGCAGAACATGCTGGTTGTCAACCTCGAAGGTGAAGCGGAAGTTGCCCGTCCAGCCCAGCGTGCCCATGAGGACCATGCCTTTGTTCTCCTGCACGGGATGGCCGAGGCCGACCTCGAAGAAGGGCTGAGCCATGAGGTTGGCACGGGTGCCGAGGCGGCTATCGACCACCTTCTTGCCGAACTGCAACTGCTGGCTCTGCATCTGCATCTCTTTTGCCCAGTCGCTGGCGAACTCGGTGAGGTAGTAGGCGGGTGCCTCGAAGTAGAGCATCGACGAGGCATAACGGCCGAGACTCACTTTCCCTTTCTCCTCGTGACGTATCTCCGTCCACTGCTGGATAACGTCCTCACGCTCGAATACCTTATAATATAATGTCACTTCTACGGGATACAGCTCGTCGCGAAGCGTGATGGCCGTCACGCCATCGTACTGAGAATGACTCACATACTTCAACACGGAGGTCGGGTTTCCGTCGGAGTGGCGAATCTCGAAGGTCGGCTCATAGTAGTCCTCGGTGCCCATCACGGGATAGGCCTCCAGTCCCTTGATGCACGAACTGCTCAGCCCGACCATCGGCATGGCGAGCTGCGAGAGGTCGGTCGAACTGGAAAGGCGCTCTCCGAGGTACGTCTGGCAAAGCCGCTTCTGCGCGTTTACCTGCAAGACCAGCTGCGTGTGGTCGGTCGCAATGCTGATGGTCTGAGCCTGAAGAGACAGTAAGATAATGAGGAAAGAAGAAAAGAAGAAAGCTCGCTTGGTCATGGTTTTTAGTATTGATTGCTGCACAAAGATACGAACTTTTCGTGAGAAACAAGCCTGACAAGCGAAGAAATTTGGTGAAAAAGAGTGGTTTTTGTATCTGATGAGCCGCAAGGGTAAGGCCATCGTATCTGCTTGCGCTCCTCCTGCTGCCAGTAACATCTGTAAATACTTTTCGCATATCGGCTCGCCCTGGCGGGCTTTTTTTGTTCTGTGGCACTTTGGTCCACCGAGAGCAAGAAAAGGGCTTATTTTGAATGGCAGTTGATAATCAACAGATTACAATGGGGGATTTTGAAGCACGAAGCAATGAAAATGTCAGCACTCCGTTCTGCTGGGGCAACATCTGCATAGTTTCAGGCAAATTTCGACGTAAAGGAAGGGGGAAAGCAACGTGGAAGATTGGTCGATGCTCCACGTTGAATCGGCCGACACAACGTGGAGCATCAGAAAACGTGGCATGGAGCATCGGCGATTTACCCACGTGGCGAGGCAAAATCATGTCGCCTTTTTTCGGGGAAAAAGGATGAGGCAGTTCGAGGAACCATTATCACTATAGGCTGAACAAGCGCCAAACAAAAAATCAACGAACAGCCGCGGGCAATGGTACGCAGGCGTCCCGCCTGCGAGATAACAGCCAGCCATCAGCCGCGGGCAATGGTACGCAGGCGTCCCGCCTGCGGAATAACAGCAATCCGACATCCGCGGGCAATGGTACGCAGGCGTCCCGCCTGCGGAATAACAGCACCCGCCTGCGGAATAACAGCAATCCGACATCCGCGGGCAATGGTACGCAGGCGTCCCGCCTGCGGAATAACAGCAATCCGACATCCGCGGGCGAGACGCCCGCGTACCAACGGGAAAGCAGCCAAGGAGCGAAAGAACACCGGCGGGGACTCCCCTCCCCTCGTAGGGGAGGGGTCGGGGGTGGGGTAAGCCCGAATCCTTCATCCATAGGCTCCTTCAGTTCCACAGCGTTTTATATTTCTACGGAGATAATGGAGGACATGGAGACCCCACCCCTTACCCCTCCCCTGCGAGGGGAGGGGAACCGCCGCTGAAACACGCGCCCAAACCTTGGCCCCTACTATGCGAGGGAAGGGGAAGTGAGGCGGGAAGGCAAGGATACAAAGAACCCCACCCCTGGCCCCTACCCTGTGAGGGAAGGGGAAGAGAGGTGGGGAGAGGGAAGTAGCTGGTAATGAATTACTTCAGAAGCAGCTTGCGGCCGTCGCGCACCACGATGCCCTTGAAGCCAGCACCAACGCGCTGACCCTGCAGGTTGTAGAGGACGTCGGACGAAGACTGCTGGGACAGCGGCGCACTGATGGCATCAGGGTCCTGACCCTCGACCGGAGAACGGAGGATATACAGCTCGTCAATGATTTCACCATCAAGGTCATCGGTGCCATAGATGCCCGTGACATCGTAGTACTTATCGGCTATCTTCGAGGGGAGGCTTATCTTGGGCGACTTAATCTGGAACTTGTTCCACAGACGCACTCTGTGGTCGTCGCTGACGGCAAAGACGCCGCCATCGCGCACAAGCGTCAGGCCTCGCACCACGACAAGGTCGCCATAGCGGTCGGGCGTGAGTTCGAAGCCAAAAATTTCAGTAGGCAGAGGCTCGTCGCCGCTGCTGATGTTGATTTCCTCCATGTCCGAGTCGCCGTCGGCGGGCGTGAACTGCGGCATGCGAAGGCTATAGGTCAGCCTTCCGTAGATGAAGCCATTGAGCACATCGCCACGCTTGACATTGAGGTCTGTGCCTTTGAGTACCAAGCTACCCGAGGCGTCGCGAAGGTAGATGTTGTCCTCATAGACATAGAGCACCTGGGCATCGGAGAGCGTGAGCAAGGCATCGTTGCCTTCCTCCATGGCTCGGAACGAAGCGATGTCAGGCATTTCCCTGAGTTGTGTCACAGTCACGGTGCAGGTGGCACTGAGTCTGTCGTTGGCTACGACAGTGATGTGGGCAACGCCTTCGCTGTGGGCCGTAACCAGTCCGCTGCCATCGACAGTAGCCACCGACTTGTTGTCGCTGCTGAAGCTGAGTATGGCAGTGGCGGACTCAGGGTCTTGCACCGTGTTGAGCTGCAAGGTGGTGCCCAGACTGAGCCGGTAGTTGTCGCTGGTGAAAGCGATGGAGGAGAGCACGTCCACCTCGTAGGCTTCGAAGGTGATGACGCCGCTGTTCTCCTTGATTCTGCGCAGACCGAGGCTGGAAAACTTGCCCGACCACGTCTTGAGGCTTGGCGAAGTCTCGTTGTTGATGGTCGTGATGCCTCGCGTACCAGGGAAGGGGTCGCTGGCTGAACCGGCAGAAACGAAATAGGTACCTGGTCTCACTCCGCCTGCACGCAGCAGTTCGTAGTAGGGATGCTGTGGGTTGTCGTTCACGCTATTCTCATATAGCCAAGCAGATTGCTTGGTGGAATCGACGCGGAAGATGAGCATGCCGTGACCGGGCAGGGCGCTGTCCCACTTGGTTCTTTGGCGGTTCTCAATGAAGAAGGACTCCTTCTTGACGGGAGTGTTCAAGCGGTAGCCGGTGTTGCTCACGTTGAGCGCTTTGAGGCTGAACGAGCCAGGCTCGGTGATGACCTCTGGTGTAGCAAAGCCCAGAGCATAGCGCTCGAAGAGCGAGAAGCCGCAGGGCGTGCGTCCGTAGTTAAGGTCGCCACCCATCGCCATGAGCGACCATGTGTCGGGAGTCACGCATTCGCCGTCGTACATGTTGCCAGTGTCGTAGAAATCGGGCAGCCCGAGCACATGGCTGAACTCGTGGCACATGGTGCCGATGCCTTCAATCACGCTCCAGTCCGAAGTCCCAAAGAGTTCGTTGGAACAGGCGTAACGACTGAGATAGACGCCGTCCTTACGCACATTACGGTAGTAGCTGATGTCAGACTGGTGGGGCCAAAGCAGTCGGCTGTCGTTGCCCTGGACGTACGACCCGATTCCGGAGAAGATGAAGTAAATCATGTCGACCACGCCGTCGCCATCGACGTCGTAGTCCTGAAAGTTCACCTCAGAGTCGGCTGCCGTGCAGGCATCAATCATCAGCTGTATAGCATTTTCCGACCCTTGAGGGTAGTACTGGCTGCGGTTCACTTTCACCGGCCCCACGACATCGAAGGTAGGAACGAACATACCGTCGGAATTGTCGCGGAAGTAGTCGCGTATGCTGCCCGTGCAGCGTACATTCATACCATCTGCATAGAAGTTTGTGCGATTGTTCCCCGTATAGTTGTCAGCATTAATCATGTCCTCCATGAGCGCGGCATAGTCGTTGTAGCGGAAAGGACAGTCGTTGTACTCAACGAGCAAAACCAGTCCGCGAAACTGCGAGTAGTCGTAAATGTTGGCACGCCGCTGGCTGAGTGCGCGTGCCCGCTGCGCCCTGTTCTGGCGTCGCAACTGTGCCATCTGCGTCGTAGGCTGCGGCGCCAGACGACCCGCACTTGCCACATAGGAGCGTTCCTCTGCCGTGCGCTCGCCGGCATCGTGTGCCAACAGAGCCGTCGGTTCTAACTGATTCTCAGCATTCAGCTGGGCATAGACGTAGGCGCCATCGTCGCGACGCACCAGCGAAAAGCCGTCTTCCGTGGTATTATAATGGAGGTATTCGTCACCCACCAGACGGATGGTGACGAAAGAGCCGTCAGGCTGGGGCACACGCGTGGTGCCCCGATAAGCCGGACGAGCATATAAAATGGCGATGCCAAAGAGCATCGCCATTAATGTTAATGTGAGACTTCTCATTTACAAATATGCTTGAGTAAGCTCAGAAGTGTCATTATTTAACAAGAGCCTTCTTGCCGTTCTTCACTACAATGCCCTTGTAGTTCTTGCCAACCTGCTGGCCTGCTACATTGTAAGCACGGCTGTTCTTGACGGGAGTCTTCTCGATAACAGTGTGAATGCCATCGGGATCGATGTCCTGCGTAACGGTGACTGTGAGGCGGGCACCAGTCTGGAAGAAGACAATCTTACAACTGCGGTTCTCGATGCCTTCGGGAAGAGCCTCGACATTGAACACGAGGTCATAGTCGATGCCATTGACGAAGTACTCGTATTCTTCGCCTTCTTCATCAGTTGCGGTAGCAGTGGTGTAGTCCTCATTGGCAACCTCGACGGTAAGCCATTCGGGCAGTTCCTCTGTTTCATCACCGTCCACGATGATGCTCTCCGGTTCGAGAAGGTAAGTGGGTTCTTCGGTTTCTTCGTCCACATTATAGTACATGGGATCTACATGGATGGAAGAAGAGCCGCCGTCCTTAGCGAAGAGAAGGTCTGTGTCGTCCTCGGTGTAGAGATAGCCATAAGTTGCATCAATGAGGCCGATGAAGAGCTGGGGGAACCATGAGGTGTAGTAGTGCAATCTGCCTTCTTCCTCGCCAGTCTGAGTAAAGTAAGTGGATGGAACCTTGCTGACATCAATACCCTGACTGCCAAGCACTCCGCTGAAGGTGCCGTTGTCCCAGCCCTCGATAGCTATGATAAACTCGTCCTCGATGAACAGGTAATCTACAGTTTCGCTCATGCCAAACTCATCTTCCACATAAAGTTCTGTGAACTCAACAGCAGTGAGGCCGGCATCATATTCGGCATTCACGTTGTCTGTTGTTGCATCACCTTCGGCAATGATGTCGCCCAACGTGATTCTTCCACTTGAACTACGCTGGCACTTGTAAATCTTGATATGCAGGTTGAAGTCTTCTTTTGCTTCAAACTTTAGCAAAGGCAGAGTGACGCCAGTGAGGAAAAGAGGAGCGGAAGGCTTGCCCTGATAAGAATAAATTGTGGACATGCTGGTACGTTCATACAGGTCAGGTGTAGCCCAGTTGGTGTAGAAAGTCAGATCGCCATCGGGGTTCTGACGTGTCATCGTGGCATACGTACCATCACCATAGGAGAAGAAGCTGGCTCCACGACCTGCATAAGCACGAAGATTCTCATAACGTGCAGCACCTTCATCGGTCAGAGTTTGTCCTGTTCCCCATACAAACGGTTCAGAAGCCACAGTCTCGTTGATTCCGACAAGTGAGAGATTCTCATAGACAGATCCGCCCTTGGCGTAGAGGCTGAAGTTCCTCTTATTGCCGGTGATGGTCGTCTCATTGTCCTCATCGTCATACTCCGTAACAGACCATTCGAAGCCTGTCGCAATATCCATAGTGTTATTATGGAAGGAGGTGGGAGCATAGGCACCGACGACTGCAAGGTTGTCGTTGTAGCCATAGCCCGACAAGCCTAAGCCTGCGAACAGTACCAATTCCTCTGGCTCACAGGAAACATCTGAAGGTGCTTCAATAGGAGCATCAGCAAGACGATACTTCACGTTTTCCATATAGACATAGCCTCCCAAATAGGACTCGAAAGTGGGATCGTACTCCTCGGTACTCCATGCACCAAGAACGATGCTTTCATCTTTGATGGTTGCCAAACCATACTCCTCTTCTGTAAGCACAATGGAGCCATCATCGGAAGTACCACTGAAGAGCATAACATAGACTGTACCTTCTTCTTCGTCCTCGTAGCTGGCAATGACTTGGGGCTTGACAGTAATCGTGCTGCCTTCCTGCTCATATTCCACGTCGATGCCGTCGGGGTAAAGATTAGCGAACATGTCAACCATAGGAGTCATGTTGACAAAGAAGTGTGTCTCATCGTCGTCCATAGCGGTTGTACCGCGCTGCATAATCCAGCTAACTGATTTATCTTCCTCTTCGGAGAAAGCGTTTGTGCCATGAGCCTTATACTCCTCGTCGATGCGGGTCTCAATGCGATAGTAGTATCTTACGCCAGCTATCAATTCGTCATAGCCCAAGAAGGCTTCGCTATCGCCCATGTCGGGGTCAAACTCGACGTTGGCGAACTCTCCGTAGAGAATCTGATTGCCATCAATGAAAGAAAGCTTTCCGTTTTCATCAATCTCCAGGTGGATGGTGCCGTCTTCGTCATCGCTGTTGGCAGAGAAGATGGTGATGTAGAACGTAGTATCCTTAGCTTCGTTCTGGAAGCTTGCAACAGCTTGTGGTTCGATGACAATACGATTCTCCTCCTCGACAGTGTACTTCACGGGAATGCCATTGGGGAAAAGCTCGCCATAGATGCTTGGAACGGGAATCACATCCACAAACACTTCATGGTCTTCCTCTTCGCCTGTCTCGCTATTGGTGAAAGTTGCAACCGATGGCCTCATGGTCCACTGCACCGGCTCTCTTGTGCCGTAGTCAACACCCATACCGGTGTACGACTCTGCAAATGCAGGAGCCTTGCGTGCTGCCTTAGCCCGCGATGAAGCCTGCGGGTTCAAGGTCATTGTAGGCTGGAAGTTAACCATGTTGCGACTCTGCATCTTACCCTTGCTGAAGGGCTTGAACTGGCTCTGCAGAACTGGCAGTGAAGATGCGTGCTTTGCACGAGCAACCGGCTGCAGCTTGGCAGGGTCGAGAGTGAGCTTGTTTGTAGGAGCATAAGAGCTCATCTTCATGTCCTGACGTGGAGCAACGGCTTGGAAAGAACGCTGGCTCTGAGATGCTTTCACCACTTCCTGCTTGGCCTGTGGTGCGACTGATGACTTGGATTTGAACTGCGCGCTTACAGACAATCCGACTAATGCCATCATGGAAAGAAGTAACAGTTTCTTCATAATGATTTTGAATTACAAGGTTGATTAATCAGTTATTTCAATATATATATATTATCGTTTCCAACTCCATGCAACTCACATCCTGTGGGAAGGAAATAGTTGTCGGGAATCATGTCGTAAGTGCCAGAGAGCGTAGCAGCAAACTGACGCGCCAAAGTCTCTATGTTGCACTTATTGGCCATTGTGGTAAGGTTGCGGTCGGGCTTCTCGTCATCAGAATACGCTATCTTCATCTGTCCGAACTGAGGAAGAACGGTGGTCAGCGAAAGGCCGGCCGTGTTGGTCTTATTCTTAACCTTGAATGTGAGCACCAGGCCCTTCACCGCTCCGCTACCCGTAGAGCGTCCGAGTCCCACTTTATCCAAGGAGTAGTCCTTGTTGAACTTCTTGGCTTCGACGTCAATCTGCGCCAGCAGAGCTTTCTGCTCTTCAGAGAAGTTGTCCTGGTCGAAGTTCCATACAGAACTGCGAGCATTGACAATGTAGTTGTCCCATGTGGGAATGACCTGCACGCTGTCATTCTCAGAAACGAGATGTGTCTTGTCGGGTGACAAAGAGAAATCTTGGAACGAAGTGCGGCCGATGCGGTTCCTGTGCTGCAAGCAGAAGCCATTAGGAGTGAACACACAGTTGACAATGGAAGGGAACAGCGGGTCGTAAACACGCTCACAATAAGTGATGACGCCACTGCGCAAGTTCGTGAAGTAAAGGGTGTCTGTTCCGCAAACCACATAGTAGGACGTAATGACGCTATTGGTTATGTAGTTCTTTGTAGCCTCGGTGTCCTTGATGTAGTCCTGCCAGGGGCGGTCGCAAGGCACGAAGCGCACCCTCGAAGCATAGCGTTGACCGGAGAACAGGATGTTGTTTCCCTCGTAGCCATGGAAGACAAGGTTCTGGTCTCCACACATGCCTTCACCATTCTTCACAAGATTGTTGGGAGCAGATGACGGGTCGACGGGGTCGGTAAAGACTGTCAACACGTCATTCCAACTATTGAAGGCCAGCACAGGTCCTTCTTCCTTTACTACATCGTACAGGCTGTTGAATTCTGTATATTTATTGGCATTGCCATTGCGCAGGAAGCGATGATTGCCTGCCAATGTCACTTTGCCGTCATTGTAGAAACGTCCATAAAGGTTGAATCCTTCGAAATCCACATCACCTGTTCCTGCCACAAAGTACTGAATGACCCAACCATTGTTGCCATTTGTACTTTGCTCCACCAGTCGGGACTTCAGGCTTTCGTTGAAATGCACAATGCGCAGGGCGGCACTCTCATCGAAGGAATCGTTCTCTTCGAAGCGGCTGCATCCCGTGAAGACGAAAAGCGAAGTGCTAAGAGCGAAAGAGAACAAAAGCCCAAACACTCCTTTATGATTTATGATGTTCTTTATCATTTCTATATTCTGCTTAATCCTTTTTTCGTTAAATCCTTATATACTCACACCTATTTCAAGTCGAAGATGTTGACATCACTCTTGATGTAGTCATTAATCTTGTTCTGACGCTCGCGCACTTCAGCACGAATCTCGAAGATGTGGAGTCCCCAGTTCTCTGTGTACCACTGGGTGGCGATGTTTATCTTCTTCAAGATGGCGTTGATGCCTTCAATCTCGTCTGCTGTAGTATAAGACACCCAAGGCAGAAAATCATTCTTGAAAGAGGTAAATGTGCGGAAGTCCTCGTACTTGTACATAGGCACATTCGAGCCGCTCTTCGCATTGTAAGCAACTGCTGTGCTGCGATGAGCTGCCAGGACATAGCGTTCATCCTCCTCGTATTCGCTGGTGTTCTCGTTGAAAGAGTGAGTCTGCTTCAAGAGCTTGAAGTTGTTCCAAGGTTTCGAAGGGTCATCGAAGTTGGGAATAGCCAACGAATCAATCAGTACCAACACCTCTTCCTTGTCACCTTGACGCATGCCCTTGCAGCAGGCATTGATAAGGCGATTCATCCAGCGGACATCGTTATCGGTGATGATGCACGACAATGTCTCCACGAAGTCCTCATAGGTAGCCGATGATGCGTAGTGAGTCAAGAAGCCCAGCTGATGCGTAGTGACGGAGTCACGCTCGTTCCAAGTCATGGGGTCGTACGAGCTGGAAGTCACCTGGCCGAATGCAACGGGATAGGCTTTAGTCTGGTGCAGGATATGGGAGAACTCGTGGTGCATGGTGTGGAAGTAGTTCTCGTTGAGCACATCCACGTCTTCCTCTGAATAGGGATTGGTCAGAGTGTTTGTAGCTTGGTCGTACTGAGGACAAGCCTTCATCTCGTTGATCTTGTAAAGCGTAATCTTCACGCCACCTGAAGCAGTACCCAACACCTCGGTACCCGTACTGGCATTATAGCCGGACGAACCGATGAAGTGGAAGATGCGAGGACCATACTTCTTCATAAATTCTTCGCCTGCATACTTTGTATAAGTATCATAGAAAAGATAACGGATGAAATGAGCCAGCAACTGTGAACGGCCATAGTCTGCAGGAGTCAACTGGAACTGGAGGTCAGAGGACATGAAGTCGAAGCGATACTTCACATCCACATTGTATGGAACGACAAAGTTGTCGTAGAGCCACTGGTCGAAAGGAGCTGTGGATGAATTCGGGTCAACCACAGGAACTGTTGTGTCGAAGATGGATTCCGTAAAGTCGTCGTTGGAACGGCAAGAAGAGAACGCTGTCACCACGACAACCAAACTAAATATATATAGTACTTGTTTCATTGTATTTCTTTATTCGTTTTGCATCAATTGATAGTCAGCTGTGTGGGTTTCGTGGCAAGGCTGCCAGTCTGATTCAGCGAAGGAACGCTACGGTCGGTTGAGGGATAGCCAGCCTTCACGACATTCTGCGGAATCTGGAAAACGCGACGGGGGTCATTCCATTGCAGTACATCCTGATGAACTTCGTCCTCTGCCGGTCCGCGGTAAGCATGCTTGACGGTAATGCCGTAACGCTTGATGTCGAACCAACGCATTCCTTCGAACATGGTCTCGATGCGACGGAAATGGAGGATGCAGTGCAGCACGCGCATTTCGTCCTCGGCAAGCACGGGCCAAGTATCACTCATGTCCTGAGGATGAAGTTCACTAATATAGATGTTGTTGGCAGAAGTGCCACGATACTTATTGTTGATGCCAGCCTGGTCAAGTGGCTTGTCTATCATCTTGGAACTTGTCCAGTAGCCCAAGTCCTGAATAGCACCAGCACGGTCGCCCAAGTAGAGTTTGGCTTCAGCGCGGCAAAGTAAGGTTTCCTCAGCTGTGAAAGGCTGGTAGAGGATGTGGACAAAGCCGATACCGGCAATCTTGTCAGTATATTCGAAGTACTCGTAAACGCGGAAAAGCCAGATGCCGTACTCCTGCTTGCCAAAGAGGAATAAGTTACCTGCATAGGCTGGTAGATAACCCGACCAGTTCGGACCGCCGCCGTTGTAGAGGATGCCGACCGTGGAGGGCACATTGTAATCGCTGTTGCCGGTGTTGATGGCAAAACGACAAGTGGAAAGCATGCGGTCCTGAAGAGAGTATGTAGATTGGATGAGGAAGTTGCAGGCAGCCTTCTCGTCGTTGTAGTCGTTGAGTCGAGAATCCATCGTATTGGTGTTGAGCGAAGCCCATTTGCGAAGCATGGATGCCGGATTGGAACCCAAGGCTGCGTTGGCATACTTCACACACTTCTCATAATCGCGCTTAAAGAGATAGAAACGTGCGGCAAAGGCATTGGCTGCATTGCGGTTGAAGTGGTAGGCAGGCACTTGATACTTAGAGTCGTCGATGAGGTTGATGCCTTCCAGAATATCCTCTTCTATCAGCCTATACACCTCTGCCACGCTCTTACGGTACTTGGTGTCGCTATAGTCCACAGACACAGTCTCTTCCACTTCCTGCACATAGGGGATGCCCCAGTCATTGGCACTCTGGGCTTCGTCCTTATAGGCTTCGGCGAAGACATTGACCAAGACGAAGTGGAGGTAGGCACGCAAAACGTGAGCCTCGCCCCATGAATGCGAGAACTCCGGGTCGTGAGCCGGGTCTTTACTCATCTGGCGCATGGCGTTGATAGCGTGGTTGGCAACAGCGATGCCGGCATAATAGGCTTCCCATACCTGATAGGGTGTGTCCTGTTCGCTGGTGTTGTAGTTCATGATATCCTTCCACTGGTAAGCTTCCTCGTGGAATAAGGAGTAAGCATCGTTGTGAGTGGCTTTGAGGACGACGTTGTTATCCACGAAATTATCGCCGCCCAGCTCGCAGATGACAGCGGGGGTTGCCACCGGGTAAGCCGAAGTAAGCAACTTGCGAACCTTGTCTGCGTTGTCGATTTCTGTACGATTGTCGGGGGCATCGTCGAGCGCAGAACACGAAACGAAGAGTGAAGAATGAAGGACTAAGAATGCAACACTAAGCAGACTCATCATCCTGTTCATGCTAACTTTCCGTTTCAACATATTGTTTTTCATTTCTATCATAATATCTTGTTTCTTTGTCCTACCTTTCTGCGGTAGCATATTCATCTTTCTTTATACTTCACTTTAGAATCCCAAACGCACTGTTGCGGTAAACTGCTTGTTGATTGGTGTAGCCACGCCGCCTGAATTAATGAACTCGGGGTCCTGACCATTCAGCTTCTTGTCTGAATAAAGGAGGCAAAGGTTCGTTGCGGCCAACTTTATAGAGGCGGAGTTGATGAACGACCTCTTGATCCATCCGTCGGGCAGCGAGTATGTGAGGGCTACCTCCTTCAAGCGGATGAAGTCGCCACAGGCGATGCGTTCCGTAGAATAGTTGTAGGCGTTGTAGGCCGTGCGCAAGTCGGTAGAACCGTAACGGTCAACCTGGTTGCGAGAAGCAATGACGGGAATGTTGGTGAGCCTCTCGTCGCCGGAAATCATCCAACGGTTCTTGAACTCGCGGGGAAGAGCGGAGAGGTCGCTGTAGGCATAGGAGAAGACGGGGTCGAGGCGCACGACATTGCCACCGGCATAGGTGATGAAGAGGTCGAGCGAGAGGGTGCCCCAATTCTTGCTCTTATAGCTGAAGGTATTGTCGAAAGAACCATAGAATGTGGGGTCGGAAGGACCTTCATAGACAAGGAATTTCTGCAGGTTCTCTGTCTCTTGGAAGTTTACGTCGCCGACGGTCTTTTCGCCATATTCGTTATAGACCTGCGGCAGGCCTTCGGAGTTGAGGCCGGCAAACTGGTAGCTGAAGATGGAGCGGACGGGATAGCCTTCGATGGCATAGCCCAAGCCTGTTACCAAATCGACGGCACGGCTTGCTACCTCGAGCGAGGTTATCTCGTTCTTCGCCTTGGAGAAGATGAAGTCGGATGTCCATTTGAAGCCGGCTTTGTCGATGTTGACAGTTGAGAGGCCTAATTCCACGCCGTGCGACTTCATGTCGGCCACATTGGCATATTTAGCAATCTCACCGCCAGCACCTTGCGTGTAGGTACGGCCTATCAGGTCGTAGTTGTTGCGTCCATAGACATCGAAGGTCAGGGCGATGCGTTCCTTGAGGAAACTCAGGTCTATGCCGAAGTTCCATTCGTGCTTCTTTTCGTACGTAAGTTCCGAATTGCCGAGAGAGGAGATGTAGATCTCCGACTCAGCAGCGGAGGTGAAGGGACGCCACGTGTTCTGCGTGTTGAAGATGGCGTTGGCGTTGGTAACCCATGATGGGCCGGTGTCGGCAGTCAGCGAGTAGCTGGCACGGAACTTCACCTGCGAGAGCCATGACCTTGTGCGATTCATGAACTTCTCGTTGGTCAGGTCGTAGGAACCCGACACGTTCCATGTGGGGAGCCAGCGGCTTCGTGTGCTCTTGCCGAGGCGGTTAGTGCCTTCGTAGCGGAACGTTCCGTTCAGGGTATAGCGCTGGTCGAAGTTGTAGTTGAACTGACCATAGTAGGCCATCGAGTTGGTCAGGGTATAGGATTCGCCGAAGTAGTCGGTGTTCTCCTCGTTCATCTGCTTGAGCCAGAGGTACGGCGTATAGGTGATGCCGCCATTGTCGAACTGGTAGCCCCAGCCTGTCCAGTTCGTCGATGTCCTGCGCACAGAAGAGTATTCGGCGCCGGCCATTGCGTTGAAGGTATGCTCCTTGCCGCGCTTATCTTCGAATACATTATTATATTGGCCCATGAAGCGGAAGGTGTTGGAGCGCATGTTATCGTCGTACTGATACTTGATACCGCCTTGAGGCAGAACGGTTTCCGGCAGAGCCAGCTCGTTGTCGGGGTCGGTATAGAGCAGGCTATTGGCATAGCGGACTGTTGAGTTGTCGTCCTGGGCATCTACGCCGGCACGATAGGCATTGGCCTGGTTGGCTTTATCCATCACGTTGTGCTGGCGCTTGGTATGCGAGAGACGCGAGGAGATGAGTCCGCTCAGACGCACCGACTTGATGGGCTTGTACTCCAGTTCGCCACGGAACATCAGCTCCGTCACCTGAATGTCATTGTAGTTGTACTCCAGCTCGTCGAAGATGTTGAAGCCCGTGTAGAAGCGGGTATAATTAATCTTTGGGTCGAGGCAGCGGCTGGTGTTCAGCGCATAGCTGAAGGGGTTGATGTCGAAGTCGCGCTTCACTTCGCCTGTCACCACGTCGGTGGTGCGGTTGAGCGAGCCAGGAGCTTCCTGCTTACGATAGCTTCCCTGAGCGGCAAGCTTCACGGCAAGCAGGTCGGCACCCTTCTTGTCCTTCAGTATGTCGTAGGACGTGTTGCCGTTGAACGTGTAGCGGTTCACGCTGCTGCGATTGACGAACTGGCCGGGATCTGTCAGCACAGACATCGAGAAGTAGGTCTGCGAGCGGTCGGTACCGCCTGCGATGCTGACGGAGTGGTTCTGCTGCACTTTGTTGGAGAACAGGAGGTCGAACCAGTCGGTGTTGCGGAACTCGGCAGCCTGGAGGTAGGCATTGCGGGCAGACTCGGTGTTCTGCAAGCCGAAAGTACCCGTGAGGGGATCGTAATTGCGCAGCTGCTGGAACATGTAGCCATAGACGCCCGTGTTCTGGGCATTGACCATGTTGTCCAGCTGCAGCCAGCCCTTGTCGTACATTTCTTTATATACGCCCATCATCTCCTGAGAGTTCATGATGTTGTAGTCGTTGTAGCTGGGCTTGAAGCGAGTGGTGAACTCGCCCGTATAGTTCACGCTGGCGCGACCCTTCGAGCCTTTCTTCGTGGTAACAACAATCACGCCGCCCATAGCGCGGGCACCGTAAATCGAAGTAGCCGAACCGTCCTTCAGGACCGTGAACGACTCGATGTCGTCGGAGTTCAAGCCTGCCACGGCAGAGGAAATCAACGTCTTGGCATCGCCTGAAGCCAAGTCGTCGGCGCTGACATCCACGTTGTCCTCGTAGATGACGCCATCCACCACCCACAGGGGCTTGGAGTTGCCGTAGATAGAGGTTGCGCCGCGCACACGAATCTTAGGCGAAGCACCAAACGTGCCGCTGACGTTCGTCACCTGCACACCTGCCACGCGACCTTCCAGCGAGCGGCTCACGTCGGCCATACCCGAGAGCTTTATCTTCTCGGCATCAACCGTTGTGGCAGCACCCGTGAACAATCGCTTGTCAATCTGCTGCTGGCCGTTCACGATGACCTCCGTCATTTGCGTGTCTTCGCTGTGCAACAGGATGCGCATGCCGTTCTTGGCCTTCACCTTCTCGGTGCGCATGCCTATCATTGACACCACCAGAACGGCGTTGTGCTTGACGTCCGACAAGCTGAACTTGCCGTCAAGGTCTGTAATTGCTCTCTTCTGTGTTCCTTCCACCAACACGTTTACGCCCATTAGCGGCTCGTTGTCGTCGGCAGAGATAACTGTTCCCGATACTGTCGTTTGCGCCAAAGCCATCCCCACAGAAAGGAACAGCAGTGCCACGACCAAACTTAATTTCCTATATATAAACATCTTTTAATTGTAATTTCCTCTTCAAAGGCTCCACTCGCGCCACTCATGCTCAAGCTTTTTACCTTATAATAATATATGTTATATAATATATAATGTATAGCGCGAATGTGGGGCATTTTATTTCAAGCTGCAAAGGTAAGACTTTTTTTTGAATTATTTGCAAATTGTACGAGATTATTTAAAATAAACTTACAAAATTACACTTTTGGGCCTCGTTATGCAAATAAAAAACATGATAATCTGCCTTCTTCGGCACACAAACACGCCCGGCTCGCCTTCTGCCGACAGGAGGATTCTGCAACAATCCGTACCACCAAAAGTGACTCTCGAAGCGCCGCAACTCCCCTCCCCTCTTAGGGGAGGGGGCAGGGGGTGGGGTGTGTCACACGGAAATCACGGAAAACACAGAAAAGCCTCTCCTATAGAGAGAAGAAAAGCCTCCCCATAGAGGGGGAGGTTTGGAGAGGGTCTGAGGGGTCAGGAGTGGAGTATCTCACACAAAAATCACGGAAAACACAGAAAATCCTCTCCATGAGAAGGAGAAGTCCTTCCCTTTAGGGGAGGATTTAGGAGAGGCTTTGGATGGGTCAGGAGGTGGGGTGTGTCACACAGAAACCACGGTTCTCTCCGTGCAAAAATAAAGGTGTATTCTAATTCTAGAACACACCAAAAATGAAAGAGAACACCGAAGTGCTCTCTTTCCTTTTAGTTTGTTGATGTTGACAATGTATCTGGAAAGTACAAAACTACAGGTTAATAGTAATTATACGTTGTCGCAATCAACGAGAAACTATTTTATCGCAATCTTCTTTCCGTTCACGATGTAGAGGCCGGGCTGTGTAGGCTTGTTTACGCGGCGGCCGCTCAGGTCGTAGGTTGCCCCGTCTGCGTCCAGGCCTGCATCCACAGTCTGGATAGCATCAATCAGGTCATCTTCGCTGGTGCCTGTGTAAACCACTTTACTTTCATTTTCTTCTTCATCATCGAAATAGAAAAGTGCTTCGAAAGCATCTGCGGTAAATCTTTTCTTATTGACAAGTCCCATGCTACCTTCCTCCAGAACGTAAGCTTGACTTACATTACGTATCGTGTATGAGCCTGCAAAGGCTCTTGTGAGGGTGCCTCCCAGCGAGACACCCCAAGAAAGTTCTTGTTCTCTTCCCTCGAGCTTGACAAATCCAAAGTTGGGGTTGACGATATCGGTGCCGCTCGTATTCCTTATTATATAGGGCTTATTGGCTTTTAAATCAATAACACTTGTGGTGAAGTCGAGGACTTCTATACCGGGCAGGCTCTTGGACTCCGTCGATATTTTGAATTCCCTGATATCGCAATCCTGCAGCACGCTGCCAATCCGCTTCACGTTGAACGGCAGGCAAATGGTGCGCCAAGTGCCATCGCCCTTGATAGTGAGGTTGTTGATGACATAGAAGGCTTCCTTTCCATAGTGGTTGAAGATAAACTCTTCGTTGTCTTGGTAGGCATCAAAAGTAACCACTTCGACGTCGTCCGGCAGGATGAGCAAATCTGCAGCCACAGAGCCGTCAACATTACGGAATACTTTGTCTGAAAGATAACCGCCCTCAGGAGAATAGAGGGAGCAATTCTTTAACTCATAGCTGCCGAAGCCAGACAGGGCAGCTCCGGTGCTGCTGATATCCAGCTTGCTACCCGTGACAAAGAGTTTCGCTAAAATGGGTTGCCCATTAGTGGGTTTGATCCAGTTGAACACCATACCGTTTGTGCCTTTCAGTTTGAGTTGGGTATTATTGATTATGATGGTCGAGCCCATCGATGAGTTTCTTGTGATTATGACGGCATCATTTTCGTCGGAATTAAGGCTGAGTATGCCAGGACCTTGGAAGGTGAGTGTTCCTATTTTTGCGGAGAGAACACTATTGCTTGATCTCAACGTGCAGTTGCCGATGGTGTGTATTTTCAACGTGGCCAAATCTGTTTCGAGGGATGCTATTCCGTTGACTCTGCGCACATAGAGCCTGTTCGAGAACACGTCGAAGCTGATGGTTCCATTCTCCGGAGTGTAGCTCTGCACCTCGTTGCCGTTTAGCTTCAGGTCGTAGCGCATGTTGGAGATGGAAACATCGTCAATTACGGGAATTGTGGTCGGTCCGTAGTTATCGCAATAGACGAGTTCATGGGTAGAGGGGTTGATGGTTATGTCCTGGTCGCTGTCCGGGATATTGCCGCACGTTCTGTCGTCCGTTTCCCACATGCCGGCGAGGGGTTTAGATGTGCCTTTGATGGACATCTGGACTAATTGGATAGAGCCGCATGCGTTGGCCACATTATTGTATATGCCAAGCTGTTTCCCGTCGCCTTCTATGTTTAAGGTGACTTTACTGATAGTGGGCTTCCCCGCTTGGATAAAGGCATGCTTGGGGCTTCCTTTCAGGGTGAGTTGTTTCGGATTTGTGGTGCCGGAGATGGTCAAATCTCCGCCTGAGTATATCGCATAGTTGCTTTGGCTGGAGGTCGTGATTTCGTTTATGCCATTCGCGTTAATCCTCAGCCCTCCCATACCGAACCGGGAGTAAATAGGGATGCTTGTTTCGTTGGCTCTGGATAAGTCAGCCTTTAGGTTATTCATGGTGAGTATATTTGTGGAGGGGTCAAACTGTAGCGTGCCTGTGGCATCATCGGCGAGCAGGCTGGCGAGGTTGTCCCTGTTCTTCTCGTTCACCTGAGTGCCGTTAACATAGAGATCATACTTTTCCCAGCCTTTGATGACAGTCTGATAAGCCCAGGGGGTATTCCCTGAAACGATGGTCGTGTCTTTGACGGCTCCGCCTTGAGGCGTTGTTATATCGCATTCATCAAGTTGAATAGATTTTACGTAGATAGCCATATCTTGGAACGAAGAACTGCCATTGAGAGGCTGAATCGTAACCACTTGATTGCTCGATGGGCTGAATGTGATATAGCCTCCCCTTATGCCATAGGTAGAGCCATAGATATTGACCGCTTCACCTATATTAGCTTTATTATAGCCGAAGAGGCCGGCAAAGGGACCTTTAAGCGTTATGTTTCGGATAGAAGTGGGGCGACTATTAGAATATGAATGATACAAGCCATATCTATTCCCGACGAAGCTGTAGTTGCCACCGTCGATGGTGACGCCCTCTTTCTCTACGGTGATAGCACCCGGATAGGTGTAGTTCGTGGAGGCATCGACACTTGCATTCATGGTAAGAGTATTAGTAGAGGCATTCCATCTGCTGTCGCTCGTGAGAATAGGCTCACCGTTCAGACGCACGCCGGTATATTCGCTGCTACGGAGGATTACTGCCTTCTTGACTTTCTCTTTCTTTGTTTCGCTTGTATACGTCATGAAATCGTATGAATCGCCACTATAACCATATACATAGTTACCTCCTAAGTAGCAGTCCACCAAAACTGTTCCGGAATACCATCCTAATGCATAGAAATTAGTATGTAACGTACCTTTGGCGCCCTGCATTGTGACGTGTGAGTCCTTGAAATAGACTTTTCCGTACTTGTGCGAGATGCAGTAATCATTCATTGAGGTTAGTTCCAAGTCATTGAAGCCGGAGATCGTCAGCTTTGCATACGTTTCCGTTTCATTGCTGTATATGCATTCTTCATCGCCATAGCTCCCAAGATATACACGTGTATTGCTCGCGGCTGTCAATGTGGTAGGTACGTCGTAACGTATGACTTTGTTCTCACTGTGTATTGAGTTATCGGTACCCACGAAAGCGATTTCCAAATTCTCAATGCCCTTGTTGTAGATTGCAATCTTGTCATTTATTCCTATATCAACACAATCGAGTGTAAGCTTTTTCTTCTCGTAATCGTACGAAATCCAACCTCTAGCATTCTCGTGGAAGGTCTTTGCTTCCACACCAGTCCAACTGAATGTCGTGTTAACTTCTTGGCCAAAAATGTAGAGACCACTGTCTGCCCATGCGCCGCCTATCGCAAAGCACATGAACATAATAAATGAGTAGAATCTTTTCATCGCTTTTAAGTTTTAAATTTATTAATAAGTTAGCTATGTTTTTTCGGTTTCGTTCTTGTACAACTTAGCCGGCACTAACTTATGGGTATAAGAAAAGCACAGACCTGCCATATTTCCTGCCAGGCCTGCGACAGCCTCAAATTTGTTATGGAGAGATCTGCGCAAAGCGCAGCTCCTATACGAATTTGGTTTGCTCTTGAAATCCCTTTCGAGGTCGCAGTTCGGCAGGAAAATTGAGCAAACAAACTATGGAAGAGGGCATTTTTGCCCCAAATCCAATACAAATATACAATTAATTACTTACATGGCAAATATTTGGGGCGAGAATTTTCAATTTAATGCTATAAAACATATTGAAACCTCTCTACATCTCCCCCCTGCCTCTTCTAAATCTACTCTAAGAGAGAGGATTGGACCACCCATCCCCCCTGAGGGGAGAACCGATGGTCGGCTGCCGTAGGAAAAGGCAACGCGCGCTTCTTCGGAGAAGGATTGAGAGTGATTTCCGTGTGAGATAAATATATTATTTGTCAGAAGTTTTCGCATCAAGGCGCGTTCTGGCGGCGTTTTTTTGTTGCTGTGGCACTTGGGGCCAGCGAAGGCGAGAAATGGGCTTAAATCGAATGGCTGCTGAGAATCAATGGGTTGGAAAGGGGCATTTTGTCGAGGAGGGTTAAGAAAGTGTTAAGGCGGCATGGCATGCCGTCAAACGGAACAAAGATTATAATTGAAAATTGAGAATGGAGAATGGAAAGTTAACATGGAGGAAAAAGCAACTCAACGTGGAGTGTCGGCTTACAAAACGTGGAGTGTCGAAAAGGATGGCGTGCAGGGAAGGGGATTTCCCTATGGAGAGGCAGAAAATTGTGTTAAGAATTTTCAGAAGCATACGCTTGGCCTTTCGGAGAAGGCACATGCCGTCCTGGCGGTTTCCAAATCCAACTGAAGGTCGCACTTTACTGACATGTACCTTGCCGGGGGTTATCACCCCCGTCTGTGGTCTCTCGCACCTTCGGTGCTTATTCCACGGACATCAATAATAAGAAAAAACAACGGATTAAACGGGATGCGGATTTAGACCTTGCCGATAAACGGCGTGCTGATTCAATCCGACAAACACGTTTAATCCGTTGTTGTCAATCACGACGCGTCCTGACGAAGCAGGTGTCGCTGAAGAAGCCTACGCTTCGCGCTCAATCCAAGCCAGCGTGTCGCCGCGGCGGACGTAAGAGGCTTTCTTGGCCGATATATCGACGAGACGGCCGCCGATGCCTGCCGGGATGGGGATGAACTCGCCCCATGTGGCCTGCACGTAGCAGAGGATGTCGCCGTCCTTATACTGCTGACCAACAGATGGTTCGAGGCAAGGAATACCCTCGCCGTCGCCCTTGAACTCGTAGAACACCTGTCCATCGACGGGGCTGACCACGGCGTCGGCCTTCGCGTGCTTAAAGGCTGCCAGTTCCTCGGGCTTGAGCGAAGCGCCAATCTTGGCTTCCTTGGCCTTCTGCAGGTCGCTGAGGAAGTTCTTCTTGGCCTGTCCGCTCTTGAAGTTGCGGTACTGTTCGGGGTGCATGGCCAGCTCGAACAGCTCTTCGTCGTCCTGTCCGCAGTCCCAGCCGTTCTCCTTCATCTCCTTGCGGAAGTCGTCGAGCGCGTTGGGATAGAGCGTGTGCGGGTCGGTGTCGGTGAACTCCTTGCCCTTCTGTTTGGCAAGTTCCACCAGCTCGGGAGCGATGGTGCCGGGCACCTTGCCGCTCTTGCCCAGGATCATGCCCCACATGGCGTCGTCCATCATCACGAAGCGGCCCTTGCCCTGAGCCATGGTGAGCAGGTTCATCAGGGCGATGTTCTTGGTGTATTGGCTGAAGGGCGTCACCAATGGAGGATAGCCTACCATCGGCCATACGTACTCCACTTCGTTGAAGAGGGCCACGAGCATGTCGTCGGTGTTCAGTTCGGGTTCACCCTTCTGCTTGCGCAGACTGTTGATGGCAGCCTGAATGCCGCCGAGGTCGGCCATCATGGAACCCATCATGCCGCCGGGCAGACCGCTACCGAGCAGCAGGCTCGACATGTGTTTGTTCGCGGGGTTGATGAAGTAGCCCAGCCAGTCGTCGATGAACTCTTGCGTTAGCGAGCGGGCCTTCATGTAGGCGTTCATGTTGATTTCAGGCACGTCGAAGCCTTCGTTCTTCAGCATCGACTGTACAGAAATGATGTCGGGATGCACCTTGCCCCAAGAAAGGGGTTCGATGGCAGTATCGATGATGTCGGCGCCGTTGTTGCAGACCTCGAGGATGCTGGCCATGGAGAGACCGGGACCGCTGTGGCCGTGGTATTGTATGATGATGTAGGGATGGTTCTTCTTTATCATGCCTGTCAGCTTACCGAGCATGGCGGGCTGACCGATGCCGGCCATGTCCTTGAGGCAAATCTCAGCAGCACCGGCGGCTATCAACTTGTCGGCGATGTCGGAGTAGTACTCGGCCGTATGGATGGGGCTTGTAGTGATGCACAGGGTAGCCTGCGGTATCATGCCGCCTTCCTTGGCCCACTTGATGCTCGGGATGATGTTGCGCACGTCGTTCAGGCCGCAGAAGATGCGGGTGATGTCGGTGCCTTGCTTCTTCTTCACCTTGTACATGAGCTGGCGCACATCGTCGGGCACGGGGTACATACGAAGGGCATTGAGGCCACGGTCGAGCATGTGGGTCTTGATGCCCACCTCGTTGAAAGGCTTACAGAAGGCGCGTACGGCCTCGTTGGGGTTCTCGCCTGCCAGGAGGTTCACCTGTTCGAAGGCGCCGCCATTGGTTTCCACACGGTCGAAGCACCCCATCTCGATGATGACGGGCGCGATGCGTGCCAACTGATCTTTGCGCGGCTGGAACTTGCCGCTGCTCTGCCACATGTCTCTATATACGAGACTGAATCTTACTTTCTTCTTCATTTATTTGGTCGTTTGAGAGATTGGTCGTTTAGTCGTTTGAGTTTGCAAAGGTACACAAACTTTCCAAAAAAGGAAAGCAAAGTGGCAAGTTTTTTCGCATTAGAGAGCAAAGTGGTAAGAAAGACACAAAAATAATTGTAATTAAGTAAGGGACAAGGGACAAGTTACTACATCGAAAAACGCTAAACACACGAAACGGAAGGCATGAACATCTGATGCACCTCTACTTATGCGCCTATTATTCGGCCATTGATTTAAAAATCATAATTGAGTCCACCCCGAAAAAGTCCTGTAAGGACTAAAAGCTCTTAGCCCAGGGCATGGCCCTGGACAGCAATCAAGCGGTTATGCTTCGCTCTGTAAGAGCTAAAGCAGACATCTGGACTTTTTCAAGTGGACACATAATATTAAATATTGATGTCCGGGGAAAAGCGCCGGCGCTTATTTAGCGGACAGCAATAATTTTTTTGTCGTAAGGGTTAAAAAATCGGGGATAGTTGCGTATATAATAATAGGACCCACCTCTATATAAGAAAAAGGGTGTGCCCGTTTATTTTGACACACCCTCTTGCCTTGCTTCTCAGCGTCAACCGACGCTGTGACGACTTACTTCACCAGGTACTTCTTGCCATTCTTGATGTTGATGCCCTTTTGCGGCTTGCTCAGGCGCTGACCGGCGAGGTTGTAAATAGAACCCTGTTCCTCCTCAGAGGAGGTTAGGAGGGGGCTAACGCCTGTGATGACATCCTCTACGGACATGATGAAAATCTTGACAGGCAGGCTGAGCGAAGCACCATTCCTTGCCGTAGCTGTCATGTACCAGCGGCAAGGAGCAAGAGAACTTGCGCCCTTCACCAACGCGCCATCCTGAATGATATAGCGATTCGTCAAGGAGGAAGCATCGAGCGTGTTGTATGACCCTGTGAACTCATACTTTGTGCTTGTCGAAGAGCAGTCAACAGACGCTGTTGTCGTAGGATAGACGGTAACATTCCGGAAGGTGATGGTCTGCTCGCCTGCATTCTTGGCACGGATGAGGTACGGTTTGTTGGGCGTGGTCATCTGCCCGTTGAAGCCTCTGATGCTAAGGACTGTAAAGTCAACGGTGCCATCATTGTTGTCGTCGTTCTGCACTACGCCGTCAATCTCTGCAAGGTCGAAGTCGGCCTTGATGGCATCGTAGCTGGCGGCGAGGGGCAGGTAGAGGGCTTCCCAGTCTCCGCTGAAGGCATGGGTGAACTCTACCGTCTTTCCGCTTTCTTCCGTTTCGATGCTGAGGGAAGCTGTCTCATCGTTTATGACGTAATTTGGCGATTCCATAACCATAGCCTCTACCACACGGAAAGTGGAGCCTTCGTCTGTTAGGCTTTTGCTGTCCGACCAGAACTGAAGAGGTCCGCCACTGCCACCTATTTGGTTGATGCTACTATTTTCAGTACCCGTTACACGAAGCACGAAGCCGTCGCCGTTAGGCAACAAATCCCAAATGTAATCGCCAGAGCGCATCACGGCATTATCGTCATCTTTTGTCAGCGTTTCATTCAGACCGGTAGTGCGGTTATAAACTTTCACATGATAGGGGTCACCGCCGAAGGCCCACTGATAGGCGGGTGTCGTCAGAGTGGACTCACTGGCGTCCTGTGTGGGATAGTATGGCTCCGTATCCTGCTTGCTAACGTAGTAGCCGCTGCGGATGTGCATATTGTACCACTTTGCACTGGCCAAAGTCCTTGTAAACTCAAACGGACCGTTCCATGTGGCATCGTATGTAACCGTAACATCTTCCGTTATTGTTGTGGGATGCGAACCTATTTCTGTCAAGGTAACGAAGCTGTTGTCCAGTGAAGCCGGTACTGGAGGCAAAGCACTACCACTGGCCACTTCTTCTGTTGCTGTAGCCACCACATTTCCGTCGAACATCACTTCGTAAGTCACGGTGAAGGTTTCCGTATTGAACCTTGCCAAAGCCTCTGTCGGGTCGAAGTTTCCTACCTCTTCGATGGTGAACAGGTTGCCGTCGTCGAACCTGTCGGTTAGCGTGCCGTAATCATTGATTGCAATGCCAGGATTGCTGTTCACGTTTAATGTGTAGCCTGTTTGGGCAAAGTCGAAGACAAAATGATTGTCGAGCTTGTAGATGTTCATCTTGTTATCACTGGGCAGTAACGGATAGGCACTTTCGTCGCCATCATTCACAGGAGTGATGAATGCCTTGTCGCGCACACTATATAGATAGTATCCGTCGTTCTTCTGGATGATGGCGAAGGGACTGGCATCACGAGTTTCATCGAAGGTTGCAGGATAGAGTTGGAACTCAGCAAGGTG
Organism: uncultured Bacteroidales bacterium; assembly: GCA_902776455.1. Lineage (GTDB taxonomy): Bacteria > Bacteroidota > Bacteroidia > Bacteroidales > Bacteroidaceae > Physcousia. The sequence goes on from CACYQI010000041.1 coordinate 52,121, forward strand.
ACCGTAGCCGCGACCGTTCGTAGTATTGTTTATGTAGAAGCGGAGGTATCTGTAGCCGTCAGTATTGAAAACGTCTGACGTGCATGTCTCGCCCGAGTGTGTGTATGGTGTTGTAACGACAGCGAGGCGAGCGCATTCCTCCTTGGAGGCATTGGCGTTGTTTGTTCCATAGACTCCCCATTCCGTTATGTGGTCGTTGGATGCTTGTCGTCTGACAACCTTAAATACCACGTCGATATCGTCTTGATTCGGCATTTCCACTTGGAAGTAATGCAAACCAGCTTCTACGTCGCCAACACTCCATGTGCTGTGCCAGAAAGTGCTTGCATCGCCGTCAATCATGGCTGCGAGCGAACCTTCGGTTGGTTCAGTGTTGGGACTGGAGAGCTGGCTTACATTGGTAATGAGCGGATTGTCCGTATCCGGAATGACAGGTCTGCATACCCATGGACCTGTAGCAGAGGGGTTGTTGCTGGCCAGATGGTTATCAATCACACCAAGCGTGCCGCGAATCTTATCGCGTGTATGGATAAGGTATTGCTTGTTGTTGCTGAGTTCACTGAGGTCTTCAATGATTTTGGGAGTATTGTCTATTGCCACAATCAAATCGAAGTATATGTCTTCGGGGTTGTATGCCTTGCCGTTGACATCTGAGAACTCAATGTTTTTGATGCTGCCCTGTAATGAGGTTGTTACGCTGGAGGCTACTTCGAGGGGCAGGC
>CACYQI010000042.1 GCA_902776455.1 uncultured Bacteroidales bacterium
GTAATGCTGTCATAGTCCTAACATTTTATGTCTTTCTGTTTGCAAAAGTACAACAAATAACCGAAACAACAAAATTATAAATGCAGAAAATAAGAAATGCTGAGAATTAGAAAATGAAAAAACAACCTTTTTAATTAACCTTTTTTATTAACTCAAGTTTCGTATGTTAAGTAGATACAGGAAGTTAAAAGAAGATATGCCGCTTTTGGGCGGCGAAGATAGAGGACGTTACTCTCTCTGATGTCACACGGCAGCAAAGCTAATGTCTTTTATCTACATCTATCTTCTTCTATCTTCTTCTATCTGCTAAGCAAGCGGAGCTTGCAAAATTATTAACTTAAATTACAAACATTATGAAGAAACGATTACTTCTGCTCCTCTGTCTGTTGGTAACGGCAGGGAGCGCGGCATGGGCTGAAATAGCTCATGGCGATTGCAAGAGAGGTTCGTGGGTGATTGACGACAGCGGCAAGCTCACGGTCAACATCAACGGCGATATGGCCGACTACAGCGAGGGCGATGCCCCCTGGTACGGCTATGCCGACCAAATCACAGCCATCCACATCGGCTCTGGCTGTACGAACATTGGCCGCAACGGCTTCTACGGACTTTCAAAAGTAACGTCTGTGACGGGCGGCGAGAACGTCGAAGCCTGCGCCATGTACTCCTTCGAGGAATGTGGCAAAATGATTCCCGAGATTTACCTTCCCAAGTGCGACTATGTGGGCGAGTGCGCCTTCCGTGGCTGCGGTGCCGTGCGCATCGTCCTGCCCGTCGTGGTGGAAGTGCGTACAAAGGCTTTTATCGGATGCCCCAATCTGGTGCAAATTGATTTGGGCAGTAAGATTGAGGAAATCGGTGTGCTGGCATTCTCCCAATGTCCTCTGATGTGGGCAGACAACACTCCCAACATCTTCATGTCGAACCCCACACCTCCGAAGCTCTACACAAAGTTGGCGGCTGACACAGGAGATAAAATCAGAGCTTTCTTCAAGGATGCCGGCATTTGGTTAGGGATGACGGTTCTTTCCCTGACTCCTCTTGTGGGTGGATTTAGTGTGTATGCGATAGGACAGTGGGGGGTTACCGATGCTATTTTTGAAGATTTTAAAAATGGAAATATAGTAGTAGATGAACATGGAAATGTAGAATATAAAGAAAATGGTTATAGTGTTAGCGAATCGGATTATTGGGACGATCCTTTCTGCTACAATAACTTCATGGAAAAATTTCCCGAGGACAAATGGTTCAACCCCTTCTCCCCGAAACCAACCGGCAAAAGTTGGCAGGGTGGTGAGCCTATCATCTGCGTACCCGCCAATCTGGTGAAGACCTACAGGGACTACTACTTTGATGCAGAAAACATGAAGGATGGCAACTGGGGCTATATTGACGATGACGCAGAAGGCATGGGAACCAACGAAAGGTCGTTGGCAGCCCACGGCGCCATCATGGCAGGCGGCAAGATCGGCACATCGCTCGACCAAGGCTGGTGGATGCAGGCCAAGAAGAACGACAAGAACGAAGTGGTGTTTGAACCCAGCAGCACGGCGGATGCCCTCGTCGTTGGCGGCGACCTGAAGGCCAGCGGCATGGCAGCCATCAATGCTGAGAAGAGCTGGGCCAAGTCGCTCTTCCTTGGCGCAAACTCCAAATTCCCGGAAGGTGCCTTCCAGGGCTGGACGAACATCGAGTACGTCACCTTAAGCAAAGATGCCGAAATTAGCAACAACATGTTCAAGGGCTGTACGGGCTTGAAGGAAGTCAAAAACTACAGTACAAAATCTATTGCATTCTCAGCTTTCGAGGGCTGCACCAACCTTACTCACTTTATCAATGAAAGTAATGGGATTAATACTATCTACCCCAAAGCGTTCAAGGACTGCAAAAGTCTTGTCGGCATAAAACTACCCACAGTGAAATACATCTGTGACCAAGCCTTCATGAACTGCTCCGAACTGAGCTATGTATATAGCAGCGGCATCGTGAATCCGAAGTATGCCTACAATTATGATATAGAAAAAATAGGCGAGAGCGCCTTCGAGGGTTGCCCACGCCTGCGTGAAATCAGTCTGCAGAACCTGCAAACTCTGGGCAAGCGCGCCTTCTACGGTTGCAAGGCACTCTACGAGTTCTGTCCGGGTCCGTACTTCAGCGACATTCCCGAAGAAGCCTTTGCCTCGACGGGCATTGTGCGCATCAAAACCAGCGGTGCCCATTGCTTCAACTTCGGATCGAAGTCGTTTGCCAACACAGATCTGGACGCCACAGGCTTTGACGGCAAGTCGCGCGGCATCTTTACCGACAACATCGATGCCCAACGTTTAGGCGACGTGGCATCCGATGCCTTCTATGGCTTGGAACTGAAGGACATTCCCCTGCACTGCAGCTATCAAGCTTACGAAACCTACAAAAATGACGAAGTCCTGGGCCAGATGGATTTCCGTCCGTACGATGTGGAATTCTCCAGATGGTCTGTTGCAAGGGACGGTTGGGAACTGACGTCCTCTGGCATCCTGACGGTAGGCAACAACTCATACTTTATGTATAAAGATAAGCCAGAGCAATATCCCTGGCATCCCTACCGCTCTCTCATCAGGAAGGTCATCGTCGATGACGGCCAGACAACCATCTATCCGTGCGAGTTTGCCGGACTGACCGAACTGACCAGCGTGCTCATCCCGCGCTCTGTGAAGAACATCAAGAACGAGGCCTTCAGTGGCTGCACCAAACTGAAGAACATCTACATCAGCAGCGTGGAGCGCTTGGGCAACAACGTCTTCGAGGACTGCACGAGCCTGGAAGAGATAGAGATGGACGACAAGCTGGCATCGGCTGGCGACTACATCTTCAAGGGCTGCAAGAATCTGACCAACATCTACAACAAGAAAGAAGACCCCGCCGTGGTGACAGAACTGACGTTTGCCGAAATCGGCTCGCCCGTCTATAGCACTCGCCGCAACGCTAACGGCGAAGTGACGTACGCCATCAACCTGCATGTGCCCCGTTCCGCCGTACTGAACTACATGATCGACGACAACTGGAACAAGCTCCACATTGCCTATGCCGACGAGCGCGGCACATGGGCGAAAGCCGGCAAGTTCGGCGACGGTGCCTGGATTCTCTACGACGACGGCACAATGGTGGTATGCGCCAACAAGGGACTGCCCGCAGGAAGCAGTTATGAAGTTGTACAGAAAGAACTGAAGTTCGCCGCCAATCCAAATGACCCGAAGGACAACGAACCGAAGCTGCTGACCAAGCGACTGGAGATTGACGGCAACATCACGGAACTGGGTGCTTGCTTCGCAGGGTTCAAGAATCTGGAGGAAGTGGTGATGAAGGCTCCTGTGCGTAAGCTCGACGGCACCTTCTGGGCATGTGAGAAGCTGGCAAACATCTCCACTGCTTCCCTCGAAGAAATCAGCTCCTATACTTTCTATGGCACAGCCCTTACCAACCTGTCGCTCCCCGCAGCAAAGTTTATTGGGATTGGTGCCTTCCAGAACTGCTCCAAGCTCCAGACTGTGCAGCTCGGTCCTTCTTGTGAATTAAAAGCAAGTGTGTTCCAAGGCTGTACTTCGCTCACCAACATTGACCTCAGCACAGCCACGACAAACGGCGGATGGCTCTTCAAGGGCTGCACATCGCTCAAAGGTGTAATCTTCCACGGCACAATAGTCGGAGAGAGTATGTTCGAAGGCTGCACGGCACTCGAAGAGATTGACCTCGGCGAGAACGTCAGGACAATTGGCAATTATGCCTTTGGCGGATGTACGTCGCTCAAGACCATCTACATCAGCAGCCCGACACCTGCCCAACTGAGGAAGGTGAATGATAACGTCACCATCGACGGCACGACACAGAGAAAGAACGTATCGCCCTTCACCAACACCACCGACTACACAGACCTCGACTACAAGCAGATTGAGGTGCAAGTGCCCAACACATTCATCATTGCCTACACCTCCAATACGAATTACCTGTGGCCCGAGATGAAGATTGTGATGGACGAAGACTACGTAGAAGACCTGCTGCCCACTGGCGGCTCTCTCTACGGCAACGGAAAGGGAACAAGTGGACAACACGTTGCAAGCGGGTCATCCTGGAATCTCGATATCGACGGCACCCTCACCATAGACGCAGCCGGCGAGATTGCCCAATACCGCAGCGACAACAAACCGTATGATGGAACACCCGACGTATGGGCATTCATCTTCCAACCATGGCTCTACTTCATCCATAACATTGTGGTGACCGACGACGTGACCGACCTGCCTGCATATATGTTCTGGGGACACTGGTTGGGCGTCAACGGCGACATCTCCAACGCCTCGGCTGGTGTGAAGTCTGTCACCTTGGGCGAAAAGGTGAAGTCGGTGGGCGACTACACGCTTAACTTCAGCGGCTTGACCGATGTATATGTGTATAGCGAAGACTGGGTTGACTTCGATGCCAACTGCTTCGACACCGATGCACTGGTAGCCAACAACGCAACCCTCCACCTCGTGACCACATTGCCCGATCACTACTTCGAGTCTTATAAAGGATGGTTGTCCACACGGTACTTCCCCAACATCGTGCGTGATATCGAGCCGAAAGACCCGAAGGTGCAGGCCATACATTTCCCGATGGCAGAACTGACGATGTACGTCGGCCAATCCATCCAGCTCGAACCGCAGTTCACACCTTCCAACGTGAAGAACAAGACGCTGCGCTACAACAACCTGCTCCATAACTACAACGTGACAATCGACGAGAACGGCGTGATGACGGCCTTGAACGAAGGCAAAGCCTACATCGAGGCCTACAGCAGTTACACCATCAACGGCGAAGAACTGCAGGCTACATGGGGACCCCTCGACGAAATCTACCTCAAAGTGACAATCGTAGAGGAACCGGAGCCAGAACCCGTCTTCTTCGACGTCTTTGCCTATCCGGCTTCGGACGCACCCTGGACGACCTTCCACGTCCTGCAGGACGAGTACATCGATGTCGATACACAAATCAAGACCTGCGAGGTGGCTGGCCAGTACAACGAGGACGACGTTACGACACAAGCCATCCCCGAATGGATGACAGGCAGCGCTGTCATCCCCGAAGAGGCGAATGGCTACGAGGTAGTCCGCATCGGTGCATTCGCCTTCTACGAGCGCGAAATCAGTGCAGTCTGGATTCCCTGGACCGTCACTCATATTGGCTACAATGCCTTCGCAAGCTGCTATAGGCTGAAGGATGTCTCCATTTCCAGCTATGAGCCCTTGCGCCTCACCAATGCATATGGAGAAGAGGACGAGAACCTGTGGAACAACGATGCCTTCTTCCGTGTAGGTGAAGACGTTGGCGGTGCCATACTCCACATTCCCGCAGGCAGCTACGACGCTTGGAACATCTATCCCTGGAACGAATGGTTCCGCTTCATCGTGGAAGATGTAGAGATTCCTGACGGCATCAAAGGCCTTAACGACTCTAAGGACTTTAAGGACTTTAAGGACAGCTGGTTCGACCTGAGCGGTCGCAAGCTTACCGGCAAGCCCGCACAGCCCGGCCTCTACATCCAGAACGGTAGAAAGGTCGTGATTAAGTGAACAGGCCCTCTCTAACTCCCCCTTAAGGGGAGGACATAGCAAGAGAGTGTGTTAATATAATATAAACAACGGATTACACGGATTTGACGGATTTAAGCCAAGCTGATAATCAGCATTTAAGGAAATCCGTTGAATATGTGTAATCCGTTGTTGTTAATTATCCTGACTTCGGCGATACGTCACCAAAATGGTTACATCGGTCTCCATTTTGATTTCGAATTTGCAATCCGACCGTAAGGAGTATGGGGATTTGCAATCCCGGAATACATGAATGCCGGCATTATGAATTTTGGATGATGAATTGAAAAAGGCGCGCGTTTATTTGGGTTTGTGACGATTATTTTGTACTTTTGCAGGGAAAACCATTCAAATGTCAACTTTCGCTATGAAGTACAAATATGTTGATTGCTTTATTCCCTGGCAGAGCGACGAGCAGGTGCAGGGTACGCTGGAGAACTTGAAGGCTGAGCCGCAGGTGCAGAGTATCAATCTGTTGCGCGATGAAGGACCGGGCAATACCCAAACCATCAAGCGCATTGCTGAGACGGCTACGGCTCCCTATACATTATTATATTGTAAGTACGATACGCTTCAGTTCGGTTATCATGCGCTCGACCGCATGCTCACCATTGCCGAGGACAGCGGGGCCTTGATGCTTTACAGCGACCACTATCAAGTGAAGAGTGGAGAAGCAGAGCCTTTACGGCTCATCGACTATCAGCTTGGCTCTGTCCGCGACGACTTCCAGATGGGTTCCGTGCTTCTGTTCCGCACGGAAGTGCTGAAGGAGTATGTGGCACAGGAGAACCTCCATCCCTACCTGTATGCTGCCCTCTACGACCTCAGGCTCTTCATCAGCCTCAAGCAGTTGCCGTTGCACATCGACGAGTTTCTCTATACGGAGGTGGAGCACGACACGCGGCTGAGCGGCGAGAAGCAGTTCGACTATGTTGACCCTCGCAACCGTGCCCGTCAGGTGGAAATGGAACGGGCTTGCACTCGCCATCTTCGTGCCTTGAACGCCTATCTGCACGGCGACGAATACGACGATGTGAAGCTTCCTGTAGCTTGGTCGGACCGACGCGATGCCGACGCCTTGAACCCCGAGGACGGCTTTGCTGTCGAGGCTTCCGTCATTATCCCTGTCCGCAACCGTGAGCGCACGATAGAGGATGCCATCCGCTCGGCACTCTCGCAGGAGACGTCGTTCCCCTTCAACGTCATCGTCATCGACAACCATTCCACCGACGGCACAACGGAGATCATAGATAGAGTGAAGAATGAAGAATTAAGAATTAAGAATGAAGAATTTGCTGCCGCCCTGACTCCTAATGGTAACTCTGATTCTTCACTCTTCACTCTTCACTCTTCACTTATTCATCTTATCCCCGACCGCTACGACCTCGGCATCGGCGGCTGTTGGAACCTTGCCGTGCATCATCCGCTGGTAGGCCGCTTCGTCGTGCAGCTCGACAGCGACGACCTCTATTCCTCTCCGCATACCTTGCAGCGCATGGTGGATGCCTTCTATGCCGAAGGTGCGGCAATGGTCATCGGCTCGTACCGCATGTGCGACTTCCAACTGAACACCCTACCGCCGGGCCTCATAGACCATCGCGAATGGACGCAGCACAACGGCCGCAACAACGCCTTGCGCATCAACGGCCTCGGAGCGCCCCGTGCCTTCTTCACGCCTGTTCTGCGCGAGCTTCAGATACCCAACACCAGCTACGGCGAGGACTATGCGCTGGGTCTTATGATAAGCCGCCGCTACCGCATAGCCCGCATCTTCGATGAGGTCTATCTCTGCCGCCGATGGGAAGGCAACAGCGATGCAGCCCTCAGCCAAGAGAAAATCAACATCAACAACACCTACAAGGACCACCTGCGAACCCTCGAAATCAAGGCTCGCCAGCAGCTCAACCTCCTTTGGCAGCACAAAGTGAATGCCGAGGAAGTGGAGGCATTCTTCCAGAAAGAGCTGCAGGAATGGCCCGAAGCAGCTGAGCGCTACAAGGCGCTGGAAGAGGTGAAGACGAGGGAAGTGAAGAGTGAAGAGTTAAGAGTGAAGAATGAAAGTAAGTTATTGGAGAGCGAAAGTAACTCTGATTCTTCACTCTTCACTCTTCACTCTTCATTTATTTGCCAATGGAATCCTGCCCGCATTGTCTCTACAGGCGCTTCCATCGACAAGGAGAGCATCAGCCAACGTCCTTGCTTCCTTTGCGACAAGAACCGTCCGCCCGAGCAGCATAAGCTTATGACGGAGAAACACTATCAGATACTGGTCAATCCTTATCCCATCCTGCCGCAGCACTTCACCATCCCCATGCGGCGACACAGACCGCAGAGCATCTACAGCAGCTTCGGCACGTTGCGACTCATGGCATGGGAAATGCCCCGGCATATCGTCTTCTACAACGGTCCGCTTTGCGGTGCTTCGTGTCCCGACCACATGCATCTGCAGGCAGGCAGCCGAGGCATCGTGCCGCTGGAGCGCGACTGGTCGATGTACGAGAACAAGTTGCGTAAGCTCTATCCCCTGACAGGCGAGCAGATGGCTTCGATGGAAGAGACAGGCAACGTAGGCAACCGCCCCGGACTTTACCTGCTCGAAGACTATCCCTGCCCGGTGTTCGTCATCCGAAGCCTCCCTACAGAAAGCGACAGCATCCTTTGCCAGCGCGTCTATAAGGCATTGCCCATTGTGGGCGACGAGTCGGAGCCTCGCCTGAACATCGTCTGCTGGCGGCAGGAAGGCACAACAAGCCGTCCCGACGAAATCGTGACCCTCATCTTCCCTCGCAGCAAGCATCGCCCCGATTGCTACTATGCCGAAGGTAAGGACAAGCTCCTCATCAGTCCGGGAGCACTCGACATGTGCGGCCTCTTCATCACGCCTCGCGAAGAAGACTTCAACGCACTCACGGCAGAGAAGGCAGCAGCTATCCTCAAGGAAGTCACGCTGAGCGAGGAAGAACTGAAGCCCATCATCGAAAGCCTTTCTCCCACACTCTCTCAGGAAGAGGAAGCTGCGTCCGCATCCTCAGCGCTCACCCCTTTGTCGGAGGGAAAGGGGGAGGTAGAGAGTACCGTTTCGGTAGGCATCTTGAAGGACACCGCCATCCGCTTCTGCATCAACGGCACGTATCGCGCCAAAGGCATAGAGGTGACGGGCGAGCAGATAGCAGAATACACCGAAGGCGGCATTCGCTGGAGAGACAATGTCTATCAGGAGCTGACGTTCAGAGCACAGGACAGCGCCCAGCCCCTCTCTAACTCCCCATTAAAGGGGGAGAACAAGGAAGCCTCCCCTTTAAGCGGCGGTTTGGAGCAGGTCGAGGCTGGGCCTTCTTTCACCCTCCACGATGTCACCATCGGACGGAGCTTCCACTGGGAGCGACAGGAGTCGCAGACCTTCAGCGGCACACTGAAGCTTGTGGTCGATGAAGACAAGATTGTAGCCATCAACATCCTGCCCGTCGAGGACTACCTGACGAGCGTCATCAGCAGCGAGATGAAGAGCAGTTGCTCGCTGGAGTTCCTGAAGGCTTCGGCAGTCATCAGCCGCAGCTGGCTCTATGCGCAGATGCTTCGTCGGAAGGAACATGCCGAGCAGTCTTCGCCTTTCTTCTCCTTCGTCAAAGGCGAGGGCGAAAGCATCCGTTGGTACGACCGCGAGGACCACACCATCTTCGACGTCTGTGCCGACGACCATTGCCAACGCTATCAGGGCATCACCCGGGCAAGCAATCCGCGGGTTGCAGAAGCCGTCAATGCCACGCGAGGACAGGTGCTGATGTACGAAGGACGCATCTGCGACACACGCTTCGGCAAGTGTTGCGGCGGACGAACCAACGAGTTCCAGTACTGCTGGGAGAACATCCAAGTGCCCTACCTACGCTCCGTCGAAGACCCCTTCTGCAACACGACCGACACTCAGATACTTCGGCAAGTGCTCAACGACTACGACCTCGAAACCTCCAACTTCTACGAATGGACAGAGACGCTGTCGCAGGAAGAGATACACGACCTCATCTGCAAGCACTTGAAGATGGAGCTTGGCCCTATCGTCGCGTTGGAAATCGTGGAGAAAGGCCCTGGCGGACACATCAGCAAGTTGCGTGTCGTGGGCAAGGAGAAGTCCTTCGTTGTGGGCAAGGAGCTGGAGATACGTCGCATGCTCAGCACCTCGACGCTGAAGAGCAGTGCCTTTACGGTCGAAGCAAAGGTCGCCGAGGGAGGAGTGCCCGCCAGCTTTGTCCTCCACGGACACGGCTGGGGTCATGGCGTAGGGCTTTGCCAGATAGGTGCCGCCGTCATGGGCGAGCAAGGCTACAGCTACAAGGAGATACTCAAGCACTATTACACAGGAGCTGAGATTGAAAATTGAAAGTTGAAAATTGAAAGTTGTAAGTTGAGGGCGATGGAATCACTCTTCATTTAATAAGCGCGGTAGCAAATTCTTCATTCTTCACTCTTCATTCTTCATTTCAAAGTGTTATGAACTGTTTGTACGTCTTCAACCCTGAGAACGATATGGCGTTGGCCGACGGGAAGGCCAGCTACACTCCGCCTGCCCGGATACGACAGATGCGGCGCGAGTTGTGGTGGCTGCCTGAATGGTGGGCAGACGAGGGCGACATCGTTTGGAATGGCGAGGACAAGCTAAACCTTCCGGACGAGACGCGCATCCTGCCTTGGGGATGGAGCACGGCACTCTGTCGTCAGTTGCGGCAAGCAGGCGTGCAGGAGTCTCTGCTACCTTCTGCCGAGAAGCTCGAACACATCCGCCAGCTTTCGCACAGGCAGACGGCAGTCGCTCTGTTGCAAGAACTTCGTGAGCAGCTTCCCCTCGACGGGCACTTCTGCGGCGAGAGCACTCTTTGTCGTTCAGAGGAAGAAGTGAAAGATGCTGTAGGCCGTTATGGCGAAGCTATGCTCAAACAGCCTTGGAGCAGTAGCGGAAGGGGGATAAGAAAGATACAGGCCAAGACTCTCTCTAACTCCCTCGTAAAGAGGGCAAGCAGTAAGGAGCAAGGAGAAGGCTCTTTCATCGTGGAGAAGTTTCTGCACAAGGTGTCCGACTTTGCCCTTGAGTTCTGGCTCGACGGGAAGGGAGGCGTAGAGTATCGCGGGCTGTCCCTCTTCTATACCAACGAGCGGGGAGCTTACTTAGGCAACTGGGTAGCGCCTGAGGGACAGAAGCTTGCTTGGCTGGCACAGTATGTTCCTTTGTCTTACCTGCAGGAGATACGCCGCTGGTGGGAACAGCGTCTGCGGAGTTTCGACTACGAGGGTCCTGTCGGCATCGACATGATGTTGGCCGAGGAAGGCATCTGCCCCTGCATCGAGGTCAATTGGCGATGGACGATGGGGCTTGTCGCGTGCCTGCTGGCCGAACAGGGTCGCTATGGCCGCATGGTAGTGGAGTACATCTACGGCCACTATGCAGCAGAGGTTGAAGCCTTCGGCTAAATCCTAGGCTTTCGGGAGGGCAGTTTTACACAACGTGCAGCGTAGGCCGAAACAACGTGGAGCATCGCCCGACACAACGTGCAGCATCGCCCGACACAGCGTGCTGTGTAAAAAGGAAGGCCTTTGCTCTCCCAATTGAAAGGCTTAGGGCTTTGTTTGCGGTTTAGTTTTACAGCCTTGCCAAATAGTAAAAGAAAAAAGCACTTTCTTTTGGTATATTTCCCATTTCTTCGTAACTTTGCAGCGCATTTGGTGATACCCGCAACCTTCTGACACCCTTTAAGGGGAGAAAAAGAGGGTAGGGTAGAGAGGGAATCCGGTGCAAGACCGGAGCAGTGCCCGCTACTGTAATTGCCTTCTGCGTGCAGCGCAACAACGTCACTGAAGTGTGCCTTCGGGAAGACGCGCTGCCGGGCAAGAGCCAGGAAACCTGCCATTTTGCACAACAAAACAATTCTCCTCGGGACAAGGAGGAAGGAACAATGATAAGACTGAAAGGCGTATATTCGAGTGGTACGCAAGTGTCTCACTTGCGGCCGGTTGTAGGTGATAGACCTGCCAACCAATGTACAGCGGCTCTCCCGGCGGGAGCTGTGCCGTCGTACATTGGCTCTAATACATCTAACATAATGACACATTACTATCTGCAAGCGATTCTGGCTATCGTATTGGCTCTTGCTGTGACAGCAGGAGCCAGTGCGCAGAATCCCGACCCGCAGGCGTCTCAGCTCCCTACAGCAGGCGAGCGCACCGACTCCATCAAGCAGTTGCACGAGGTGACGGTTGCAGCCAAGCAGCCCGTCCGCACTATTGCTACGTCGCAGACGCTGAGCGGAGCCGACCTGCAAGCATTGAGTACGACCTCGGTGGCCGATGCCTTGAAGTACTTCTCTGGCGTACAAATCAAGGACTACGGCGGGCTGGGCGGACTGAAGACTATCAACGTGCGTTCCCTCGGAGCACAGCATGTGGGCGTCTATGTCGATGGCATTCGCCTGACCAATGCACAGAACGGGACCGTTGACCTCGGCAAGTTCTCGCTTTCCTCGATGGAATCTGTGTCGCTCTATAATGCTAACAAACTCGACAATTGCCAGTCGGCCAGCGAGTACGCTTCGGGAGCAACCGTCTATCTGCAGACCAAGAGGCCCACGAGCGACTCCCTGTCGGTCCAGCTACGCAATGCCTCGTTCTTCACTTGGATGGCGAAGCTGAACGCGCAGTTCAATTGGAAGGGCTGGCAAGGCTTCGTCGATGGCGAGTACTGCTCGTCGAGGGGCGACTATCCCTTCCGCTACCATTCGCAATACGAGGACACCGTTGGCCATCGCGCTAACAGCGACATCCGCTATGTGCGTGCTGAGGCGGCTTTGTTCAGGGGCGGCTTCTCGTCGCACGTCTATTATTATGGTTCCGAACGCGGCTGTCCGGGCGGCATCGTCCGACGGCTTAGCGACAAATACACTAACGTGGGCCGCGAGTGGGACCGCGACTTCTTCGTGCAGGCAAGCTACAAGGAGCATTTCCTCAAATGGCTTGTCTTCAAGGCAAACGCCAAGTATGCCAACGAATACCTGCGTTACAACACGAAGTACCCTGAGAATCAGAACACCGCTCGCGTCGATAATCATTTCCGTCAGCAAGATGCCTATGGTGCCCTTTGCGTGAGCTTCTTGCCTTGGTCCTGGCTGTCGCTCTCGTCGAGTTACGACATTCGATACAGCATCCTGCGTGCCGACCTGAAGCGCTTTGACGACGTGAAGCGCGTGGACCAGAAGCTTGTCTTTGCCGCGCAGATGAACTGGCACGACATTCAAGCTGCCGTCTCTGCCCTCCACCAGCGGTACAGCGACTGGACTTTCGTGCAGGCAGGAGCGGCCGACCCGCTGGACAGGTGGACGCCCGCCGTGTCGTTGGCCTATACGCTCTATGGCGTCACGCTTCGTGGCTGGTACAAGGAGATATTCCGTGCGCCGACGCTCAACGACCTCTACTACACGCAAGCAGGCAACCGCAACCTGAAGCCCGAATACACCAAGCAGTTCAACATCGGCCTGGAGTACCATTGGATCAGCAGAAATAACTCAATGGCCAATGGTCAATGGGCAGTGGACATTCAGGCCGACGTCTATTGGAACCGGATAGAGAACCGCATAGTCTGCCTGCCCATGAAGGGAACCTACACGTGGTCGATGATGAACTACGGCGAGACCTTCTGCCGCGGACTGAACGCGACGCTCAAGGGACACTATCGCACAGGACAGTGGAACTTCTCGCTCCTCAACTCCATCACTTGGCAACGCGACGTTGACCGCACCGATCCCAGCGACGAGGACATGTACGACAAGCCTATCTGCTACTCGCCTGCCTTCTCGACCGGCCTCACCGCCATAGCGGGATGGCGCACGTTGCAGTTCACGACGTCGTATCTCTATGTGGGCGAGCGGATGTGGAGCAAAGCAGACCCCGAGGACATACTGGAGCCTTACCACAACATCGACATGAAGCTCTCCTACACACACAACATAAAGAAGACCTCGCTGGGCCTCTGCCTGGAGGTTTGCGACGTGCTCGACATCCAGTACGAACACATTCCGCGCTACCCGATGCCGGGGCGTAACTACAAACTCACCCTTTCCTTTGGAATCTGATTCAATTCACAATTCATAATTCACAATTCATATTTAACGTCGGACAAAACGCATTGAACATGATGAAACGATACCTTACATTCCTCCTCCTTACATTATATATATATAACATGCGCGCGCAGGAGAGGATTATCGTCCTCGACGAAGGCATGTGGCAGGCAGACAACGGCCGCATTTCCTACTTCGAGAACGGCTCGATAACGAGCAACCAATGGTTTCGCGACAAGAACGGAATGAAGATAGGCGACACGCCGAACGACATCATTCAGGTCAACGAAAACCTCATCGCCATTGCCGTCAACTGGTCGAACATCGTGCAGTTCATCCGTCCCGACGGCACGGCGGTGGCTGCCACGGAGGACATTCCGAACAATCGCCGTCTGTGCTCCGACGGCAACTACGTCTATGTGACGAGCTACGGCCACGAGTGCGAGACCATCTACGGCACCCGATATTTCGAGAAAGGCTTCGTGGCAAAGATAGACGTCAGCAACTTCAAGGTGGTTGCCACTTGCGAGGTCGGTTACGAGCCGGAAGGCATTGCCCTCTACGAAGGCCGTCTCTTCATTGCCAACACCGGCGGCTATGCTCCTGAGGAACAAGACCATGACTTCGAGACGACCGTGAGCATCGTCAACGCCGCCACGATGACCTTGGAGCGAAACGTCGATACGGGCATCTCCAACCTCTTCGGCGAGATGTCGCAAAGCGGGCGATACCTCTGCATCAACTCGCCCGGCGACTACTACGACATACCCCCTTGCGGACTCATCTTCGACTGTGAGAAGGCGCTGAAGGGAGAGGAGTGCTTCGTCGTCTTCAACTATCCCGTCACCTACAACACGACGACGCTCGACGGCCGCTTCTTCGCCATCGGTTCCGCCTTCTCCTACATCACGGGCGAATACGTGTTCTCCTGCCTCACCATCGAGCCGTGGACGGTGCTGAAGACACGCGGCCGGCAGGGACTCGTGCAGACGCTTCCGGGCACGATGGCCAGCGACTTTGCCAACATGAGCCAACCCTATGGCATCTACGTCAACCCCTATACGGGCTACATCTACGGCACCGATGCCGGTTCCTTCGAGGGTGCGGGCTACCTCTTCCAGTGGTCGCCGCAGGGACAGCTCCTGGGCCAGCACAAAGTCTATGTCAATCCCGGCCACTTCCTTGCTTTGCCGCCCGACGGACATCAAGATGGCATAGCGGACACCGGCTCGTCTCAAATTGCCAATCACCCTTCTGCCTTCGACCTCCAAGGTCGCCCCGTCAGCAATAACGGCCAGCTGAAGAAAGGGACTATCTACATAAAGGATGGAAAGAAGACACTCTTTGGCAGATGACCTTCCGAGGAGGGTCGATTGCTCCTACATGTAGAAGCAATTGCTCCTACATGAAGGAGCAATCACTCCTACATGAAGGAGCAACCCAAAGAGCCTGTTCCATCGAGCCACGAAGCTTTGGATGCTGTCTGCCTATATGGTATTGTCCTTTTATAACTTCCACGAACCGCCAGGTCGACGAAGTCAACGTAGCGAGTTTACTTCCACTTTAACTTCCACTTTAACTTCAGAAAATAGAATTACATACAATTAACCAACTTATTAACAAACATCATTAATCATGAAAAGAACATTATTCTCAACGGCTCTTTGTCTGGCTGCCATGTTGGTCAGCGCACAGAGCTACGAGGTGAGGACACTCACCTTCGAGGATGCCGACTATCGAGGCTCGGGCAACGTGGTTGGCGGAAACGATTGGTCTTCGCTCATAGATGATGCCGAGTACAACGGCACATTACTCTATGGCGACGGCGCAAGTACCTACATGTGGTACGACGAGGGCAACACGGAACTCGTCTGGGACGGCTTTGAGGACAGCGGAATGGGCAAAGCCTTCTGGAGTGGCGGTTCTGCCATCTCTAACTACTATGAGGCAGACCTCAGCCAAGCCGACTACACCCGCCAGCTGAGTATTCCTTTGGCACAGAGCGACAATCAGTTCGTCGTTGTGTTCAACTCCGTGAACCTGCAGGGCTATCCATCCTTCACGAATTGCACGCCGTTCTACTTCTCCGACGACAAGGCTCGTGTCATCGAGTCGGTTGATGTCATCAACACAGCCTATGTGCTCAACTCCCTCACCAACGGCGACGGCTTTGCGCCGGCAACAACCGACGCGAGCCAGTTCGTTGTTCACTTTGAAGGCACGCATGCCGACGGCACCACCAGCGAGGTGACGTTCCTGCTGGCCGACGGCCGTAACTTCGTGGCAGACTGGACCAGCGTTGACCTCACGTCACTTGGTGCTGTGAAGTCGCTCAGGACATACGTCACCGGCAGCAGCGACTTGGAAGGCGACTACGGACTCAACACGCCGGGCTACGTGGCTCTGGACAACATCAAAGTGCGCTTCGAGCTTCCCCAGACGGTTACTGTCACGATGAATGCCAAGTCGAAGCTCATCAAGAGCCTCGTCAACATGGCGACTAACGAGACAGTCGAGGTGGGAGAACCTACAAGCAACAAATATACCTTTGATGCCTTCGACGGTTCCTACCTGCTGACGGCCACCGCAAGCGACGGCGAGACCGTGAGCGGCACCATTCAAATCGACATCGATGCCGAGCATACGGACTTCACTATCTACTCCCCTGAAGTGAACGTAAAGAACAGCGGTTGGACCTACGGCACGGACTACAGCCTCGACCTCAAAGTCACCGATAAGGAAGGCAACGTGGTGAACACCACGATGGGCGAGTACACGAATGGAAACAAGATGTTCCTCGTGTTCAACGGCAACACGTACTACCTCGACGTCGTTCCTTCGGCCGACCGCCAAGCAGAAGGCTATCTGCCCATAAGCTACACGGGCACCGTCAACTTCAACCCGACCGTCAATGCCGAGGCTCCGATGGGCTACGCCTACAGCGTCACCATTCCTGCCGGCGCTAACCTCACCATTGGCACCAAGACGGCTCACTTCGTGAAGTTCAAGGAAGTAGAGCCTGAAAGCATTACCAACGAAGGAACGGTCTATAACTACATCCTTGCCGACAAGCAAGTCTATAACTATCGCGTCACGAAGGCAGGCAAGCTGACGCAAGCCGGCATCTTCACTATGAGCGGCGACGAGACAAAGCGTCCGACACTCGCCTTCACCGATGCCGACATGGAAGCAAAGAGTCCGAAGTATGTTGACCACAATGTCGCTTCCAACGACGGCTACAACGTGAGCGACCTCTTCCTCAACATCAACGCAGCAGGCCACTTGAAGCTCAACGGCGTGGGCGACACCTACGACATCCTGCCCATGCGCAACTGGGAACTTACCAACAGCATCACGGCCAACTACTTCATCGAGCCTGACTTCCACTTTACCGTCGTCAACTTGAACGGCGAGGAAGACAATTCCGTCGTGAAGGTTGAGAACGAAATGCTGACGGCCGTAGGCGAAGGAACAGCCATTGTGCTCGTCACCTACGATGCCATCCACCTCGATTACTACAACGGCAGCGCTACTTCGACTGGCTTCGTTGGCGGCAACGACTGGAGTGCCATCTGGCCCGAGAACACAGGAGCCTTCGTCGTAACTGTCGGCGAACAGGCTACAGGCATTACGCCCAACATCATTATCAATAAGGACTACCTGACAACCGTAACTCCTTGGGGCGGTGGCGACCCAATCGACACCAAACTCTCTATGGAGAACGTCGATGCTGAGTTCGATGTGCTCTACTATCTCGATACGGAAGAGGGCTTCGACTACACCTTCAAGCCCGAAGGCGTCAGCTCCGTCACACTTGCCCGCCCTGTTATCGGTGAGACGATGGCTTCCTATACAGGCTTCTCTGCTGAAGGCGTCACCGCTAATGCCGACGGCAGCTATACTGTTCGCCTCACCGAAGGCCGCAATATCGTCTGCCTCACTGGCGCAGATGGCAAGAGCATCTATCAGGTAATGACAGCCAAGCCTTGCCATCGCGACATCAAGGTCGGCGATGAAGTCGTGACGAGAGTGAATCCCGGCGATGCCGTCACGGTGCAGTACGCTGGCCTCTATCATCCCGCAGGCAAGCTGGCAGGCATCCACAACTTCCAGAGCTTCCTCGACTACAAACAGCCGGCCGAAGGCGTAAGCGTGACGAAAGGCAAGGGCAACCAGTACAAGGTGGCTTCAACTGCCACGGCACAAGCCATCTCCTTCACCGTTCCTGCCGACTGGACGGCAAAGACCATCGAGATTAACGACGGCGTGATGTGCATCGGTGGCTTCGGCGACCCCGTCGGCAACCATCGTGCCACATCGAAGGATACTGGCCGTGCTCCCAACTTCACCGCTATTCAGCAGAACGCCGTCTTCGGCCGCGTGCCTGCTGTAGTGCTGCCTGTTGGCCCTGAGCCTGCTGCTCCTGCCGTTGCTACCTTCGAGGACGTGACAGACATCGCAGAGCCTGTTGACGGACACATGAGCGTCGGCACAGAAGACGACGACGACCGCGAGTTCTTCACAAGCGGCGACTATGCTTTCCATAGCGGCTGCATGCACGACTATGACTACTGGTACTGGTTCGGCTATGCTAACCATACAGAAACCAAGTACGAGACCCTCGACGACCAGTGGAACAACATCGTTGGCGGCGGCTACGACGGCTCTGCAACATACGGCGTGGCCTTCGCTGCCGCGTTCAACGGACCTTGCTATGCCGAATTACTCAACGGACCTGCTGTCGTGCCTGGCTTCTATATTACCAACAGCAGCTACGCTTACACTTCGATGTCAAATGGCGACGGCTTTGCCAAGAAGTTCGAGAAGGGTGACTGGTTCAAGCTCACCATCACGGGCTACGATGCTGACGACAACGAAACTGGCACCAAGGAGTACTACCTGGCCGACCTGCGCGATGCCAAGAAGGCTTACATCATCAACGACTGGCGTTACGTTGACCTCTCCTGCCTCGGCGAAGTGGCAAAGCTTGGCTTCGAACTTACCAGCACCGATAATAGTAGTTACGGCATGAACACGCCCGCTTACTTCTGCTTCGACAACTTCGGTGCCGAAGGCACAGAGGTGCTGCCCGACAAGAACATCACCCTGCCCCTTGAGATTGCAACCTTCGAGGACGTGACAGACACCACAGAGCCTGTTGACGGACACATGAGCGTCGGCACAGAAGACGACGATGACCGCGAGTTCTTCACAAGCGGCGACTACGCCTTCGCCAGCGGTTGCATGCACGACTATGACTACTGGTACTGGTTCGGCTATGCTAACCATACAGAAACCAAGTACGAGACCCTCGACGACCAGTGGAACAACATCGTGGGCGGCGGCTATGACGGCTCTGCTACATACGGCGTGGCCTTCGCTGCCGCGTTCAACGGACCTTGTTATGCGACGTTGCTTGGCGAGCCTGCCGTCGTGCCTGGCTTCTACATCACCAACAGCAGCTATGCTTACACTTCGATGGCAAATGGCGACGGCTTTGCCAAGAAGTTTGGTAAGGGCGACTGGTTCAAGCTCACCATCACGGGCTACGATGCTGACGACAACGAAACCGGCACCAAGGAATACTTCCTTGCTGACCTGCGCGACGAAGCAACAGCCTACATCATCAACGACTGGCGTTACGTTGACCTCTCCGGCCTCGGCAAAGTGGCAAAGCTTGGCTTCGAGCTTACCAGCACCGACAACGGTGCCTACGGCATAAACACACCCGCTTACTTCTGCTTCGACAACTTCGGAGCCGAAGGCACAGAGGTGCTGCCCGAGAGCAATGTTGTGTTCGTGTCATCTGTTGGTTATTCTACTTGTGTCGCAAAGAACGATTGGGACTTCTCGGAGGCAGACGTCGAGGCATTTGCTGTGACCGAGTCAACAGAGGAAGGTCATGTTCATTTGACTCCCATCACTGAGGCTCCTGCCGGCGAGGCTATTATCGTTAAGGCAGCTGAGGGTGCTTATGTTGTGCCAACAGCCAGTGCTAAACCTGCTGCTGTTGCAGGCAACTTGCTGAAGCCGGCTCAGGCAGATATTACAGCAGATGGCAGTCAGTACATCCTTGCAGATGGCTCAGTAGGTGTGGCTTTCTATCAGGCAACAACTGGCAGCACCATTGCAGCCGGCAAGGGCTACCTCGAGTTCACGGGTTCTGGCGTGAAGGCATTCACCTTCGACAACGACAATGCAACCGGCATCAATGAAGTCAATGGTCAATGGTCAATGGTCAATGGCCAATCAATCTACAACATTGCAGGCCAGCGCATGAGCAAGATGCAGAGAGGTATCAACATCATTGGTAACAAGAAAATACTCAAGTAATCATGAAGTACGCGAAACCATCTATTGAAATAAGTGAGGCTCAGGCAGCTCAGATGCTTGCTGAAAGCTTGAGAATCAGTGACACAACAGTTGACGGCAGTCAGGCTCTTGCGAAGGAGAATGATGCCTGGGACATTTGGGATGAGGAATAACATCCGGCATCCTGTGTATAATAAGAAAGAGGGAAGGCACGATTGCTTTCCCTCTTTCGTTTATGGTAGGTTCAGATAAATAGTTCACGCTCCACGTTGCATCGGCCCACGCTCCACGTTGCATCGGCCCACGCTCCACAGAGCGTAAAAGCGAGGCCTTGCCGCGAGGTTTCCCCTCCCATTTGAGGTCTGGGGTATTTGGTACAATAGAAGATTAAAAGGACTCGGCTACCCCACCTCCTACCCCTCCCCTCAAAGGGGAGAGAAGTCGCGGGCAGGCTTCACAGCTAATATGAATTTTAATAACCCGCCAGTATCGAGTTCAGTAAAGATATGCGGGGATGCGTTGCTTGGCGTTCTCGAAGTCCTCGACCGTATCAAGCTCGCAAGAGAAGAGGTCGGTGACGTCGAGCACCGAGAAGGTAAAGCCTTTGGCTATGAGACGCTGGAAGGCCAGTTCGTAGAATGTGTTTTCGAGGTGTTCCTTGTTCATCATCCCGTCCAACTCCTTGTAGAGAGCCGTCGTGTATGCTTTGCCCATGCGCTCGATTCCGAGGCTTTCGCCGGCTGCAAGGGCGGGGTCGCAAGTCTTGCTTATCTCGGTGATAGACCCTTCCAAACCTCCCCTTAAAGGGGAGGCTTCTACATCCAGAGTCTCCCTCCCTTTAAGGGAGGGCAGGGGTGGGTCTATCACGACCTTCATCTCCTCTTCCCCAAGTTCGTGACGGATGAGGGTGAGGACGTTGTCGTGGCTGTCAGCAAGGACGCGCTCCACGATTTGTCCGTCATAGAGCAGGTCGCTGTCGAGGAGCAGGACTTCCTGTCCTTCGGCTTCGGGACGTGCCAGCCAGAGCGAATAGATGTTGTTGGTCGTCGCGTAGTCCTTGTTGTGGATGAAGCGGACAGACCCCCCCCGACCCTCCCTTAAAGGGAGGGAGTTCTGGTAAGTCTTGCGGACAAAGTCCTCTATCTGCTCGTGCAGGTAGCCCGTCACGATGACGAACTCGCTGATGCCCGCCTTGATGAGTGCGTCCATCGAGCGTTGGAGAAGGGTTCGCTCGCCCACTTTAAGCAGGCACTTTGGTGTGTTGGATGTGAGCGGACGAAGTCGCGAAGCTGTGCCCGCTGCAAGGATAATGGCACGGACCCCCTCTTGCTCCCCCTTAAAGGGGGAGGAATCAGAAACTTTTGTCCCTTTATTCATAGGTCAGACTTGTATTGTGTGGGGGTTAGTCCTCTCCCTTTAAGGGAGAGTTAGAGAGGGTCTTTTTGATGGTGTCAACGACCGTCTGAATCTGTTCGCGCCTTCCGAGAGTGATGCGCAGGCAGTCTTCGAGGCCCTTGTCTGTCATGAACTTAATCTTGTAGTTCTGGTCGGCGAGGGCTTTCTGCAACTTCTCCTTGATGGCGGTCGGGTACTTGATGAGGATGAAGTTTGCCACGCTCTTATAGACCTTGAAGCCAGGCTTGCCGGCGAACTCCTTGTAGAAGAGCTGACGGTCCCATTCCATCTCGTCGGCTACGCGGCGATAGTGTTCGTCGCTGTCGAGGGCTGCCAGGGCAACGGCTTCGGAGAAGCGGTTGTAGCCGAGGTACTTGTTCGAGTAGCTGAGGAACTGGTCGTGTCCCTTTCCGATGAAGGCGAAGCCAACGCGCAGTCCGGGCAGTCCGTAGAACTTGGAGAGGGTGCGCGAGATGATGAGGTTGTTGTACTTGTTGACAAGGGGTGCGATGTAGTCCACGTCGGTCGTGATGAACGAGGCGTAGGCTTCATCCACGAGCACCATTGTGTCGGCCGGAATGTTCTCCATGATGCGGCCTATCTCTTCGCTGGTGAGGCTGTTGCCCGTCGGGTTGTTGGGGGAAGCGAGCAGCAACATGCGCGGATGGACGCGGTTGGTGTATTCGATGACCTCATCGACGTCGTAGGCGAAGGTGTCGCCCGTCTCGTGGAGCGGATACATCTCGAAAGAGCCGCCGCATTCGCCTGCCACGCGGTTGTAGTACCACCACGAGAACTCGGGTATGAGGATGGTCTTGTTGCTGCCTTCCATGAGGTAGTAGTGGATGGCGTTCTTCAGCATCTCCTCGCCACCGTAGCCCAGCAGTACCTGTTCTTCGGGCACATGATATATTTCGCTGAGGCGGACGCTGATTTCGCTCTTCTTCCCTTGGTCGTAGATGCGGGTGTAGAAGCAGAGCGTGTGGGGATTGAAGTTCTTTATGGCTTCGATGACTTTCTGAGAAGGCTCGAAGTTGAATTCGTTTCGGTCGAGAAAATTCATGTCTTATGTTGATAATTGAAGGTTAGAGGTTTAAGTTTCGGGAGTTATAAGATGAAGTTAAATAGGGAGTTAAGCCTGCTTCGCAGGCAGGGAGTTAAGCACTGCGTGCTGGACGATAGCTTTGGGGAGCCTGATTAATTTACTATTTGACGATCCTATATAATTTACGATTTGACGATTTACAATTTACTATTTATTTACAATTTAGTAATTTAATCATTTACTTTCCCCCTCTCCTTTAGGAGAGGGTTGGGGAGAGGCTCCTTTACTATTTATGTACTATTTAATAATTTAGCCATTTACAGGGCGGTAGCAAATTCTTCACTCTTCATTCTTAATTCTTCATTTACAAAGCGCGGTAGCAAATTCTTCACTCTTCACTCTTCACTTTTCACTTCGCCGAAGGCGATGGGGAGAGGGTTGGGGAGAGGCTTTTACTTCCATTTTTACTTCCACTTTAACTTCAGAAACTTGAATTTTTAAGTTTTTACAAAGTGCAAAGGTACGACTTTTCTTGCGAATAGCAAAGCAAAACGAAAAAAAACACGAAAGTTGTGGCATTATTGAAAAAGAAGTTGTACTTTTGCAGGCTCAAATCATTTTATTTAAGTTTCGGGAGTTATAAGATGAAGTTAAAAAGGGTGTTAAGCCTGCTTCGCAGGCAGGAAGTTAAGCACTGCGTGCTGGACGATAGTTTTGGATGCTGTCTGCCTATATGGTATTGTCCTTTTATAACTTCCAC
>CACYQI010000043.1 GCA_902776455.1 uncultured Bacteroidales bacterium
AACGGCGAACACGACCCGAACTACAGCCGTGACTTCTGCCATTACGACACCCTCTTCCTCGTGGGTGGAAGAGTAGATAGTCTGGCAGGATTCAGGCCAAAATCAAGGCAGGTGGGCGAGAATTGCCACTTCTTCAAGTTCCGCTACAACGAGCGTGGCGAACTTGTCTCCATCAGGAATGACAACGTGAAGCGCTACCCCTACGCAAGGTATAAGGCGGGAGAGCCTTGGTACACGGAGCTTTACACGCTGGAATGGCAGGACGGCAACATCACGAGCCGGACCTGCACCATCCCCCAACAAAAGAAGACGGAGACATGGAACTACAGCTATTCCGAGCTGACGGGTTCCCTTCCGGGGAGCGACCCAAGGAACGTCCTGTTCGACCTCGTGCCGCTCTTCTCGACAGGATACTTCGGTGCCGATTGTCGCAACCTGATGCAAAGCGTGGAGGCCGATGACTTTACGGAGCAGATAGAATACCTGCAGGACGAGCGTCAAATGGTCAGCCAGGCGATATCTATTGTCAACTTTTTCGACGGATTGACACACCACTACAACTACCAAATCCGTTGGTCTGGCAGCAACTGACGCGACTCCGTTCTCTGCATATTTATTAATGTATAGACCCTCTTAGTGTCGTTTTATGCAGAAAAATGTATCAAACGTGGCCTCATTGCATTGTAGTTTCAACTATTCTTCGTAAATTTGCGTCGGATTCAACAGCAAAAAGTAACAAATTATGTTTTATTGGTCACGTTTAAATGAGGTGATAAGAGGTAAGAAGTGAGAGGTGAGAGAATACCTTTGCCCCCTTGGCATCCCAAACTATCCTCTAACCTCTAACCACTAACCTCTAACCTCTAAAATTAGAAAACTATTAAAGTATGAAAAACGTCCCTTACAAGATCTACTTGAGTGAGGAAGAGATGCCCACCAAGTGGTACAATGTGCGTGCTGACATGAAGGTAAAGCCGGCACCGCTACTGAATCCAGGCACAGGAAAGCCTCTTACGGCTGCCGAGATGGAACCCATCTTCTGTAAAGAACTCGTAGCGCAGGAGCTTGACAACGACACCAAGTGGTTCGACATCCCCGACGAGGTGCTCGGCTTCTACCGCATGTTTCGTCCCAGTCCACTCGTTCACGCGAAGTTCCTGGAACAGGCGCTCGACACGCCTGCCAAGATATTCTATAAGTTCGAAGGCAATAATACGAGCGGCTCGCACAAGCTGAACTCGGCCATCGCTCAGGCCTACTATGCCAAGAAGCAGGGTCTGAAAGGCGTTACCACCGAGACGGGTGCAGGCCAATGGGGCACGGCGCTCAGCATGGCTTGCCAGTACTTCGGTCTCGACCTCAAGGTCTTCATGGTGAAGTGCTCGTACGAGCAGAAGCCTTTCCGCCGCGAAGTCATCCGCACATACGGCGCTAGCATCATTCCTTCGCCCAGCGACACGACCCAGGTTGGCCGCAAGATATTGGCCGAGTTCCCTGGCACAACGGGTTCACTCGGTTGCGCCATCTCCGAAGCAGTCGAGGTGGCTGTTACCAACGAAGGCTATCGCTACGAGCTGGGAAGCGTCTTGAATCAGGTGCTTCTGCATCAGTCGGTCATCGGCCTCGAAGTGCAGGCAGCGCTCAAGAAGTACGGCATCAAGCCCGACATCCTCATCGGATGCACCGGAGGCGGCAGCAACCTCGGCGGATTCGCCGCTCCTTTCCTTGGAGAAGTGCTGCGTGGCGAAGCAAACTATAAGATTATCGGAGCCGAACCAGCTTCTTGTCCCAGCTTCACCCGAGGCGTTTATGCCTACGACTTCTGCGACACAGGCTGCATCTGCCCCTTGGCAAAGATGTACACCATCGGCAGTCAGTTCATTCCCTCTGCCAACCATGCAGGCGGACTTCGCTTCCACGGCATGAGCCCCATCCTGTCCGAGCTTTACGACGAAGGCATCTTCGAAGCCCGCGCCTACGAGCAGACCTCCGTCTTCGAGGCAGCAGAAATCTTTGCCCGTGCTGAAGGAACGTTACCCGCTCCCGAGAGCAGCCACGCCATCCGCGCTGCCATCGACGAAGCCCTCAAGTGCAAGGAGACAGGCGAAGAGAAGGTCATCGTCTTCAACCTCTCTGGCACCGGTTACTTCGACCTCTATGCCTACAAAGCCTTCAACGACGGCACGATGAGCGACTACATCCCCACCGACGAGGAAATCAAAGCCGCCCTCGACAAACTGCCAAAGGTATAAAGACCCGCAAAACAAAAGAACATGGAAACCACAACAAGACGAAGAAGAAGGACAACCATATCACCAGCCGGAATACATGCTCACAGACCTCAGCAATGAGGCAAGGAGACGCAAGACCACCATCAGCAAACTTCTTGAAGACTTCGTAGAGCCAGCCCTATACCAGCACCCCAACCCCGAAACTCTTGCAGCAATCGAGGAAGCGAGGGGCAAGGGGCAGGAGGATAGCTCTGGCTGTTGGTATTCTCTTGCTCCTTGCCCCTTGCCCCCCTTTACGGGGTAGCAAGTCTATAATCATCAGGCTGTCCGGCTGGTTCAAGAAGGACTTGAAACGCTACAAGCATGATGCAGTTAAAGTAAAGGCATTAGGCGATGTCATCAAACATTTGAAGGCAAACGGCCGTGTCCCTCTTGAATACAACCCCCTCACAAGCTTCACGGCTTCTTCGAGGGTTGCCTGGAGTGTCACATTGAAAATGACTTTCTTCTCATTTGGATAGATGAGCAGACAAACGTAATCAAGCTTCTTCGCTTCGCTCAGGCGCAGACGGATCTTCGCCTTGGCTCTCACCAAGCTTTTAGGCATATAAACGTTCGAACGGAAACAAACAACCAAACGCCGCAGGTCAAGACATTCGTCTTCGCCTGCGGCGTTTGGTGTTTACTCCTATTAAACTATTTCTTCTTAACTTCGTTGATGCGTTAACAATATGACTTAGTAATGATTAATTATTTATGTGTTACCTTCTTCCGCAATACCATGAGATTCAGAAGGAAGGATGTGGGCTACATGCTTTTTGGCTCGTCTGATGGGTTCGTAGTCATGCAGGTATCGGCGCATTCCCTCGTCCATGCAACTTTCTGTCAGTCTTTTCCAAATGTAGTTCACGGCCATAGGAGCAGGATGAATCATGTCGTCGGCATAGAAGCGATAGTCGCGGAGTTCGTCGAGCAGTAGCTCGTAGGCAGGGAAGTACCGCACGCTCTTGGGGAAGAGCCTGCATACTTTATCTACTGCCAGCAGCAGGGTTGCCTTCGCCAACTGACTTCCGTGGAAGCCGTACTTCTTGTAGCGGTAGGGACTGACCGTGAAGACTATCTGCAGATGCGGGCATTCCTCCCGGAGGAGTTCCACGAGGCTGCACAAAGTCTTGGTGCAGGTCTCTAAGTCCAGCGATACCTCGTCGAAGTTTGCAGCTGGTACTTTATGGCAGTTTGCTACTGTCGTTCCGCTCTCCTTAAGCCGATAGCACACGTTTGTGCCGAGCGTCAGGAAGAGCCAGTCGGCCTTGCGGATGGCTTCTCCAAGCTCGCGGAAGGCAACTTGTATCGTTTCGCGAAAGCGTCCCTCATCTGCATCGCTGATGCGTGTGCCAGCCCACCAGCTGCGCCAAAGACCATCGAAGAAGAAGAGTGAAGAGAGGGGGGCAGGGGGCGAGGGGCGAGGGGCAAGAGAATACCAACAGCCAGAGCAATCCTCCTGCTCCTTGCCCCCTGCCCCTTGCCCCTCGTTCTTCACTCTTTCGAGCGCCTTTTCCACTTGAATCCGAATGCTTTCCGGGTTGTAGGTCACGCCAAGGGGATTGCATACAACGTTGAGTCCATAGCTTTGGAAAAGTTCTCCCATGTTCTGGGCAAAGCACGAGCCAAGCAGCACGAACTGCTGCCCTTTTTGCATCGGCTCTGTCCACTTTGGCACGTCAACAATAGTGCGGAATGGCGTATCTTGTGTCTTCATCCTCGTTTCTTACCGAAATTTGTTACGCAAAATTACATAAAACTCCACAAATTGTCGTATCTTTGCACTTAAAATAATGTAAAAAGTGAAAAAAGAGCCTGAAGAACTGCTCCAGAAGATAAACGTGCCGTCCGACCTTAGGGCTTTACCCGTGGGGGCGTTGCCTGAAGTCTGCTCTGAGTTGCGGCAAGCAATCATACGGGAAATGGCGAGCAACCCGGGGCACTTTGCCAGCTCGCTCGGTGTGGTAGAGCTAACGGTTGCCCTGCATTATGTGTTCGACACGCCTCGAGACCGCATTGTCTGGGATGTCGGACACCAAGCCGCTGGACACAAAATCCTTACTGGCCGACGAGAGGCTTTCCACACCTATCGGCATCTTGGCGGCTTGCGTCCCTTCCCGTCGCCCGATGAGAGCGAATACGACACCTTTGCCTGCGGTCATGCTTCGAACAGCATCTCCGCCGCGCTTGGCATGGCTGTGGCGAATGAGTTGAAATGTGACAAGATAAAAGGCCTGAAAGATGAAAGCGACCGCAAAGTTGTGGCCGTCATCGGCGACGGCAGCATGAGCGGCGGATTGGCCTTCGAAGGACTGAACAACGCCAGCAGTACGCCCAACGACCTGCTCATCATCCTCAACGACAACAACATGAGCATCGACCGAAGCGTCGGCGGCATGAAGCATTACCTGCACCAGCTACACACATCCAGCCTATATAATAAGGTACGCTTCCGACTTTCGCAGCAGCTTGCGGGAGCAGGTTTCCTCAGCGACAGCAGACGGCAGAAGATTCTGCGCTTCAATAATTCGCTCAAGTCGCTCCTTGCAGGACAGCAGAACATCTTCGAGGGGATGAACATCCGCTACTTCGGTCCGACCGACGGACACAACGTCATCGAGCTGGTCAACACGTTGCGGCAGATAAAGGACATGAAAGGTCCTAAGCTTCTGCACATTCACACCATCAAGGGCAAGGGCTTCAAGGCGGCAGAGAAGAACCCGACTGTCTATCATGCTCCCGGCAAGTACAACCCCGAAACGGGTGAGTTGCTTACCCTCAACTCCCCGCTTCCGCCTAAGTATCAGGACGTCTTCGGAGAGACATTGCTTGAGCTTGCGCGAGAGAACGACCGCATCGTAGGCATCACGCCTGCTATGGCAACAGGGTGCAGCCTTACCATCATGATGAAGGAAATGCCGGAGCGCACGTTCGATGTGGGCATTGCCGAAGGTCATGCCGTTACCTTCTCGGGCGGACTTGCCAAGGAGGGTATGATTCCCTTCTGCAACATCTACTCTTCCTTCGCCCAGCGTGCTTTCGACAACATCATCCACGACGTAGCGCTTTGCCGTTATCCCGTCGTTTTCTGCTTCGACCGCGCCGGTCTTGTCGGCCAGGACGGAGCCACTCATCATGGTGCCTTCGACCTCGCTGCCCTACGTCCCGTGCCCAATCTCACCATATCTTCCCCGATGAACGAGCACGAGTTGCGTTGCCTCATGTACACGGCTCAGTTGCCGGGAAAAGGGCCATTCGTCATTCGCTACCCACGTGGCCGCGGCATTCAGACTGATTGGCGATGCCCGTTCCGGGAAGTGCCGATAGGGAAAGGACGCAAGCTCTCCGACGGAAAGGATGTAGCTGTGCTCAGTCTTGGCCCGCTGGGCAATACGGTAGCCGAGGCTTGCCGCCAGCTCAAGGAAGAAGGCATCGACGTGGCTCATTACGACATGCGTTTCCTCAAACCCATCGACGAGGACATCCTGCACGAAGTGGGAACCACTTGCCGCCGCATCGTGACGGTGGAAGACGGAGTCGTCCGAGGCGGATTAGGCTCAGCTGTGCTCGAATACATGGCAGACCACGACCTTCACCCGCAAGTAGTCCGTCTCGGCTTGCCCGACCACTTTGTGGAACACGGCACTCCCGACGAGCTTTACCACCTGGTGGGTCTGGACGTGGAGAGCATAAAAGAAAAGCTGAGAAAGTGAGAAAGTGAGAGAGACTCTGAATGCTCTGAAAACTCTGAGCATTCTGAAATCTCTGAACCCTCCGAAATACTCTGAACCCTCTAAATACTGAACAATGAAAATCGTCATAGCTGGAGCAGGAGCCGTCGGGTCGCACCTTGCGGCACTCCTTTCGCGGGAGGATCAGGACATTGTCCTCATCGATGAGAGTCCCGAAAAGACGGCTCGTCTGCTGAACTCAGGCAATCTCGACATCATGACGCTCAACGTCTCGCCGACTTCCATCAGCGGACTCAAAGAGGGAGGCGTACACCAATGCGACCTCTTCATAGCCGTTACGCCCGAAGAGACGCGCAACATCACCTGCTGCATGCTTGCCCATACGCTCGGAGCACGCAAGACTATCGCCCGTGTCGATACTGCCGAGTACACCATGCCCCAGTATCGCGACCTCTTCCAGCAGATGGGCGTCAACTCCATCATCTATCCCGAAGGACTTGCTTCGCGCGAAATCATCGACGGCCTCAAGCGCTCGTGGGTGCGACAGTACTGGGAGGTGGCAGGCGGCACCCTCGTCATGCTTGGCATCAAGCTTCGGGAGAAGGCCCGCATCACGGGCGTCAGCCTTCGCGACCTATGCGACGCACAGACGCCCTACCGCATCGTGGCCATCAAGCGAGGCGACGACACCATCATCCCGACAGGCGGCGACGAACTGCGCATCGGCGACATCGCCTACTTCATGACTACCAAGCGGCACATACAGTACATACGCGAAATCGTTGGGAAAGAGGACTACGAGGACGTTCGCAACGTGATGATCATGGGTGGCGGCCGCACCTCTGTCCACGTGGCGAAGGACAAGCCCGACTTCTACAACATCAAGATAATAGAGCAGAACGAAGAGCGTTGCCGGAGGCTCAACGACATCCTCGAGGACAACGACATACGCATCATCCAAGGCGACGGGCGCGACACGGCCCTTCTGCTCGACGAGGGACTCTCCGACATGCATGCCTTCTGCGCTCTCACCCCTGAGACAGAGACGAACATCCTGGCCTGCCTTGCTGCAAAACGCATGGGAGTGCGCAAGACGGTCGCTCTGGTCGATAACATGGACTACATCTCGATGGCAGAGAAGCTCGACATCGGCACCATCATCAACAAGAAGATGATAGCGGCAGGGCGCATCTATCAGATGATGCTCGCCACCGACGCGCACAACGTAAAATGCCTGACCGTAGCCAGCGCCGACGTGGCAGAAGTGGTTGTACAAGAGGGCAGTCTTGCCTGCCAAAAGCCTGTCAGCGATTTGCGTCTGCCTTCGGGCATCACCCTGGGCGGCTATGTTCGCAGCAAAGACCAGGGAGCCCTTATCTACGGCAACACGCAGCTGCAGCCCGGCGACCGCGTGGTCGTCTTCTGCAAGAGCGGACTCATAAAGCAGATGGACCGCTTCTTCAGCAAGAAAAGCAGCGGGCTACACCTTTTTTAAAAGATGAAAAGGTGAAAAGGTGAAAGGGATGGAGAGTATGCCAACACAAAATTAATATAATAAAACAACGGATTACACGGATTTGACGGATTAGAGGAACGCTGATAATCAGCATTTAAGATTATTGGTGTCCGGGGAAAATCAAGAGCACCTCTACTTATGCTCCTATTATTTGGCTTTCCTGACGAAAAGCAGCTCGTGAGGACTTATCTTAAGTCTCGAAGAGACGAAAGACCACAGACGGGGGTGTAACCCCCGGTAGTAGTGCGACAATCAAAGAAGCCCCGAGGGGGCGACAGAGATAGATTCAAGTTGAAATTAAACAAGTTAGATATTCTGTCGCCCTTTTAGGGCTTTTGTTTTGTTGATGCTCCTGTAGCGGGGGGTTACACCCCCGTCTGTGTTCTTTCGCACCTCCGGTGCTTTTCCCCGGACAACAATAATTTAAGATAATCCGTCAAATCCGTGTAATCCGTTGTTGATATTTATGAAACAGTCTCCTTTTTTGAGGTGAAGTAAATAGCTCGGCAAGGGGTGTGGGTTGACGCTCCACGGAGCATTGGCTTACGCTCCACGGAGCATCGGCTCACACTCCACGGAGCATCGGCTTACGCTCCACGTTGAATCGGCTCACGCTCCACGTTGTGTAAAACCCCGCCTTCTTGCGGAAGCTTTCATTCCTTGCGGTCTGCTTCGAGTGACGGTTGCGTTGTTCTGCCTTTTATGCTATTAATCAGGCTGTTGTCCGTCGTGGGCTTTCCACGCACATTCCGTAATCTTCAGGTCGGTGAACCGTGCCGTGAAGGACGACTCTTCGGGCGAGCAGGCATAGATGCCGAAGCTGATTTCCTCTGTTGCGGCGAACATGTGGCAGACACGCATCTGGCTGAATTCAACTCCGTCGGTCGAGCATTCGATGCAGTAGTCGTCCTCTCTTCGCGAGAAGCGGTACCACATCGTCTTGACGTCGGCAGGGATAGCCGTCGTTGCCCAGTCCGAAAAGCCGTTGTTTGTCGCTACGCTGCCGAGATGCTGAAACGTCTCGTTCTCGTATTCGACAGAGCCTTTCAGCCAGTTGTCGCTGTCGAGGTACATCACGATGCCGCATTGGTCGAAACGGCACTTGCTGCCGGTGAAGTCCGTCCTGACCACGAAGCTGAAGAACTGCTCGCGCGTCTTCATCTGCAGGACCGGGGCGTTGTCGTTGCGGAAGTGGTAGTAGGTGCGCTGCCAAAGGTCGGTATGGGGCGCGGTCGTAATGGCGATGGTGTCGCCAATCACTTCGAAGCCAGCCGGTTCCCTTGTCCAAGCAAGCCATTCTGGGCTGATGCGTCCCTCGTCGCGGAGGGCTTGTGAGACGTGGTCAACGTAGTCGTTGGCCAGCTCCTTCTCTGTCTTCTGCCCGCAAGCGCCAAGCATCAAGGCGATGCCAGCCATAAGAACTGCCTGCTTCAGAGGCAGAAACTGATGGAAATCCTTTTTCATGTGATTGTTTTTTTAGTGTTAATCTGTTCCGCAAGCACGCCTTCGGGAGTCGTTTCCTTGCGTTCTGCGTCGTTCTTTTCGCTTATGTTTTGCAAAGATACAAAGAAAATGTGACATTAGAAAGCAGAATTAAGAATAATTTTGTACCTTTGCGGTGCAAAAGAAAAGTGTATATGGAAAACTTCAGCGAACTGATAAAGACGAGGCGCAGCATGCGCCAGTTTACCGACGAACTGTTGAGTGGCGACGAGGTGAAGCTGTTGCTTCGGGCCGGACTCATGTCCCCGAGCAGCAAGGGCCTGCATAGCTACGAGTTCATCGTAGTGGAGGACAAGCAGATGCTCTCTGCCCTAAGTGCCTGTAAGAAAGTGGGTAGCGACTTTCTCGCCGGTGCTCCGTTGGCTATCGTGGTGCTTGCCGACCCTTCGATAAGCGATGTCTGGATAGAAGATGCCTCTGTGGCAGCGACGCACATACTGCTTCAGGCCGAGGACTTGGGCTTGGGTGCCTGCTGGATTCAGGTGCGTGAGCGGCAAGATGCCGAAGGAAGGCCGACGGAAGAGATTGTGAAGTCTCTGCTCGGCATCCCCGACGGAATGCGGGCCGTCTGCATCGTTGCCGTCGGACATAAAGGCATGGAACGCAAACCGCAGAACGAGGAACGTCTGAAATGGGAACGCGTACACATCGGACAGTACTGATTGGTGCTGGCAATGTGGCTGCCTTCCTCGGCCGAAGCATCGGGAAGCCCTTCGATGTGACGCGTGTGGGCGGCCGCCAGCGGACGTGTCCCATCCCTCGCGATGCCGACCTCTACATCATCGCAGTCAGCGACAGAGCGATAGCCTCGGTCTGCGAGGAAATAGGTGACGTCGAGGGACTTGTGGTCCATACGGCAGGTAGTGTGCCGATGGACGCGTTGAGGCAGAGCCGCCGAGGCGTGCTCTATCCCTTGCAGACCATCTCGAAGAAACGGCCGCTTCCTGCCTCGCGCGTTCCTTTATATATAGAGGCTTCCCGGGAAGAGGACTACGAGTTGCTCCGCGAACTGGCCGAAAGCATGGGGAGCCAAGCGGAGCCGATGGATTCGGAGCGGCGGAAGTACCTCCACCTCGCTGCCGTCTTCTGCTGCAACTTCGTGAACCGGCTCTACGGCATCACAGCCGAAATGCTTGCCGAGCACGGCATTCCCTTCGCCTCCATGCTGCCTCTCATCCACGAGACGGCAGACAAGATGGACGTCCTCACGCCCAGCGAAGCCCAGACAGGCCCGGCTGTACGTTGGGACGAGGCTGTCATGGAGCAGCAGATGGCACTCCTCGACGACGACAAACGCACGCTCTATCAGTTACTTAGCAAAAGCATTCACGATGATAAACTACGACTTGAAGAAGATAAAGGCACTCGTCTTTGACGTGGACGGCGTGCTGAGTTCGGAAACCATCCAGACCAACGACGCCGGCGAGCTGTTGCGTTCCGTGAACACAAAAGACGGTTATGCGCTCCGACTTGCTGTGACGGAAGGGCTTCATGTAGCCATCATAACGGGTGCTCGCGAGGAGGCCGTCCGCCGTCGCTACGAGAGATTGCACATTCCGGACATCTTTCTCGGCAGTTCCGTCAAGACGGAGAAGCTCAAGATGTTGCTTGCGAAGTACAACCTCACAGCTGACGAGGTGCTCTACATGGGGGATGACATCCCCGACTACGAGGTGATGAAGGCCGTCGGCCTGCCCTGTTGCCCACGGGATGCCGCGCCGGAGATTCGCGACATCAGCATCTACGTCAGCCACAAAGACGGCGGCCGCGGCTGTGTTCGCGACGTGACGGAGCAGGTGCTCAAGGCACAAGGGAAGTGGATGGCCAACGCCGATGCCTTCAGCTGGTAGAGTCTCTCCCGGCCTCCCCTAAAGGGAAGAAGAAAAGACCCCCTAATCCCCTTTAGAGGAATAAGTGGTAAATGGTTAAATGGGAGACCCCCTCTAACTCCCCCTCTATGGGGAGAAAGACCCCCTACCCCCTTTAGGGGGAATAAAAGGTAAATGGTAAATGGTTAAATGGTAAATGACAAGATGAAAATCATACTTGCAAGCAACTCGCCTCGGCGCAGGGAATTGCTTTCCGGCCTGGGCTTAGAGTTTGAAGTACACACGTTGAAGGGCCTCGACGAGAGCTATCCGGAAGGGCTTTCGATGGAGGAAATACCCCTATACATCAGCAGGAAGAAGGCTGAGGCCTACACCATCGGCCCCGACGAACTGCTCATCACGGCCGACACCATCGTCTATCTCGACGGCGAAGTGCTGGGCAAGCCGGCCGACGAGGCTGAGGCCCGGGCGATGCTCCGCAAACTGTCCGGCCGGACGCACCAGGTAGTGACGGGCGTCACGCTAAAAGCCTCTCCTAAATCCTCCCCTGAAGGGAAGGACTTAACGCGGCTCCCCTCGCCTTCAGGAGAGGGGATGGGGGAGAGGCTCTTCTCTTTCTCCTCCGTCTCCCAGGTCACGTTTGCACAGCTCTCGGAAGAGGAAATCGATTACTACGTCGCGCACTTCCGCCCCTTGGACAAGGCCGGAGCCTACGGCATACAAGAGTGGATTGGCTACATCGGCGTGACGCGCATCGAAGGCTCCTACTTCAACGTGATGGGTCTGCCCGTCCAACGGCTCTATTCCGAAATGAAGAAACTCGGCTTAATCCATAATCCTAATCCTTAATTCACAGTTGATTCCATGCGAAAATTACTTTTCACTCTCCCCATCCCACTCTTCGTCCTCCTTCTCCTCTGCTCCTGCGAGAAGAAAGACTACAGTTCCTATTGCCCGACATGGAAGGGATTCACCTATACCACAGGCAGTTATCCCGACTACGCCAAAGGCAATGTCGGCAACAATATCAACTTGCACGCGGGCGATTCCATACACCTGACGGCCCATCAGGACCAGCGGGGACACCTCATCAACTCCACCGATTACACGTGGACTATCTGCTATGACACGCTCGACACCGGGGGCAACGAGGACCCAACGGACGATGTGGTGGTGCATGCCACTAAGACCATCTACAAACACACCAATTACGACGGCTATGCCGATGGTGCCGACGACCCCGTAGGCCACTTGCTTCTGCCCGAAAACGCCCTGCCTACCGAATACGGCAAGCGCGACACCATCAAGTTCGTGGCACGCTATGTGTATAGCGGTCAAGGCGTTATCGTGGAGAACGGAAACATCGTGGACAACACTTCCTACAACGGGCGCATCACTCCTCAAAGCGGTCCGACGGGTGGCGGAGCAGCAGGCTACTTCTACTTCAACGTGGTGAAGTGAACGGCCTCGGCGTAGTTCTTGGCCGGACTGCAATACTGCGTTTGTCAAGAAAGTTCGCAATCGGACGCGCTCTGACGGCTTCTTTTTGATGCTGTGGCACTTTGGAGCCTCGAACGCGAGAAATGGCCTTAAATCGAATGGTTTGTGATAATCAGCGGGTTACAAAGGGGCGTTTTGCAAGGGTGTGTTAAGAAAGTGTTAGGACGGTATAGATTACCGTCAAACGGAACAAAGAACGAAGAAGAAAACGGCAAGATGAAAGGGGAAAGTTAACGTGGAGGAAAAAGCGATGCAACGTGGAGCGTGGGCCGATGCTCCGTGGAGCGTTGAACGAAGCGGCACGTCGAGTCCCTCCGAAAGCCTGTAGGGGACGAATTTTTCTGTCAGCATTTTTCGGTGGTTATTATTGCTTTCCACGGAAAAAACACCAAAGGTGCAAGAGAACACAGACAGGGGTGTCAACCCTCAGGATAAGTTCATCAACAATCATTGCTGTACGGGGAAAAAGCACCGAAGGTGCGAGAGAACACAGACGGGGGTGTAAACCCCCGGTACAAAGGCATCAACAAAACAAAAACCCAGAAGGGGTGACAGAACATCTAAGTTGTTAAGTATCAACTTTCAGATAATTCTGTCGTCCTTTCAGGACTTCCTTTGCTGTTGCACTATTACCGGGGGTTTACACCCCCGTCTGTATTCTAACGTCCCTTCGGGACTTTAAGGCAACCCTCCATGAGCTGCTGTTCGTCAGGAACACCGTTGAATAGACGAATAAGTGGTGGGACTCAAGGTTCTCCCCGGAAAGTAATATCTCTGATTTTCACTTGAGCACGACGCGGTCGCCGCATTGCTTGGCAAGCTCCTTGACGATTTGGTTCTTCTCCGTGAACTCGGCAAGGAGCTGACGATATTTCTCCTTGTTTGCCTTCGTCTCAGGCAGTTTCATCTGGGCTATAATGTCTTGCAGCTCCTTTTTCACCACGCTTAGCTTGTAGGTGGCGACAAGGTTGGGGACAATCTCCTCAAGGCGCAAGTCGGAACCCTCCGCCGGCTTATCTTCCTCCCCTGAGAGGGTGGCCGATTCCGGCACGTTGAACAACTTGCTCAAAGCCACGTTGTCCGGCCCCAATTCGAGCGCAAGCTCGCGAATCTCCTCGTCCGGATGGCTGATGAAGTATTGCTCGGCTTGGAAGTTGGGCTTGTGTGCGTTCTCAACTGCCTCTTGTAGAAGCCTTTGGCAAATGGCCGACTGCAGGCTGATGTTGTCGTCTTGCAGGCTGTACGAAATGTATTCGGCCACGGAAAGCGGCACCTCCTGGCCGTTCTCGTCCTCGATGTAGCACATCACCTTCTCGCCGTGGCGGATGAGAATCTGCGCGATGACCGATTCCGGCGTCTTGCCCGTCCTGTCAAGAGAAGCACGGGCTGGGACGGAAGTGTTGGCGCCTCCGTTAGACGTCGCAGGCGTGGTCTGGTCCGGCTGCTGCTTCCGCTGCTCGCGTTCCAGCTCCTTCTGCTTTTCGGAACGCAGCTTCGCTATCTGCGAATTGACGGCAGCCGTGATGAGACGCTCTGGCATGTTCAGCTGTTGCGAAGCGTGGCGGATGTAGATGGTGCGCTTTATCTCGTCGGGAATGACTGCAATACTCTCAGCCACATTATGCACGAGTCGCTCCTCGGCATCGGGTTCGCCCTTCTTCGCTCCGATGGCATGCGAGGCCTTGTACGTGATGAAGTCCACCTGATTCTCCTGCATATATTGCTGGTACTCAGTGGCTGTGTGCTTCCGTGCAAAGCTGTCGGGGTCGTCGCCGTCGGGCAGGAGGAGCAACTTGACGTTCATGCCCTCGGAGAGCAGCATGTCTATGCCTCGCTCGCTGGCATGAATGCCGGCCTCGTCGCCGTCGAAAATGACCGTTATGTTGTTGGTAATGCGGTGGATGAGCTGTATCTGCTCGGGCGTAAGGGCAGTTCCGGATGACGAGACGACGTTCTCTATTCCCTGCTGATGCATGGCCATCACGTCGGTATAGCCTTCCACGAGGTAGCAGAGGTCTGCCTTGCGGATGGCCTGCCGCGCTTGGAAGAGGCCGAAAAGCTCTTTCCTCTTGCTGTAAACGATGCTTTCCGGCGAGTTCTGATACTTGATGGCAACGCCTTTCGTGGCAGCGTCGAGCACACGTCCGCCGAAGCCTGCCACCTTGCCGCTCACGGTATAGATGGGCCACATGACGCGGCCGAAGAAGCGGTCGCGCAGTTCGCCGTTGTCGCGTTTCAGGCTCAAACCCGTCCCGATGCTCAGCCGTGGCTCCATCTCGTTCTGGTTGTTCACGAGGTAACGCTCTTGATAGCCAGCCTTCAGAGCGTCGGCCGAGAGGGAATGCGCCTTGTCGTTGGGGCAGTAGCCCACTTGGAACTTCTCCAAGATGTCGTCCCTGAAGCCTCGGCCCCGAAAGTAGGCCAGGCCGATAGCCTTGCCGTCGGGCGTCTCCCACAGCTGCTTCCGGAACCATTCGCGTGCCCAGTCGTTGAGGATGAACATGCTCTCGCGGTCGCCTCTCGACTGGATTTCCTCGGGCGTAAGCTCTTTCTCCTCAATCTTGATGCCGTATTTCTTGGCCAAGTAACGCAGGGCATCGGGGTAGGATAGCTGCTCGTGCTTCATGATGAACCCCACCGGACTGCCTCCCTCGCCACAGGCAAAGCACTTGCAGTAGTTGCGGGCCGGCGACACCATGAACGAAGGCGTGCGGTCGTCGTGGAAGGGGCAAAGCCCTTTCAGATTGGCTCCTGCACGCTTCAACGTCACGAAGTCGGAGACAACGTCCACGATGTTCGCGGCATCAAGTATCTTGTCAACGGTAATGCGGTCAATCATAGCGAGTTTCTAGCTGTGCCAGTTAAACTAGTTCTACTAGTAATACTAGTTTTTCCAGGTTGTCTTGAGCTTCTATTCTTCCTCCAGGTCGAACTCGAAGTCGCCAAAGAACTCAGGCACTTCGTTCTGGAAGTCTTCAAGGCTTCGGCGGTCCTTCTTCGTCGGTCTCCCTGTGCCTTTGGCTCTGCCTACGAAGCCGCTTATCTTGCTCATCTCGAGGAGTTCGTACTGATCGGGCGTAGTGACGTTCTCCAGAATCTCAGGGATAAGCTTGGCTCCAACGCGCCTTTCGATGGGTTGAAGCACGCGGAAACTGTAGGTGATGGGCGGTTTGCGGACGCTCACCACGTCGCCCGCCTTTATCGTCCTGCTGGCCTTCAGCTGCGTGCCGTTCATGCTGACTTGCCCCTTCTTGCAGGCAGCAGCAGCAATGGTACGCGTCTTGAAGATGCGTGCCGCCCAGAGCCACTTGTCGATTCGAGCTTCGTTGTTCATTTTAATTCATAATTCTCAATTCATCATTCACAATTATCTCTTCACATGAGTTAAGGCACGGCCTCATTATGAAGTGAATTATGAATTATGAACTAGTTTGCAGATGTTTACGACGGTCATCATGGCCTTCTCCATGCTTTGTATGGGGACGAACTCATGCCTGCCGTGGAAGTTCAGTCCGCCTGCGAAGATGTTGGGACAGGGCAGACCTTTGAAGCTGAGCTGAGCGCCGTCGGTGCCGCCACGGATGGGCACGACGTTGCAGAAGCCACATGCCTCCTCGATGGCCTTCTTGGCGATGTCGGTCACCTGCGGTTTGTCTTGCAGCTGACTCAGCATGTTATAGTACTGATCCTTCACTTCGGCCGTCACGGTGCCCTGTCCGTACTTGGCGTTCAGCTTGTTTGCAAGGTCGAGCACAGCCTGCTTGCGACGTTGGAACAAGTCGCTGTTGTGGTCGCGAATGATGTAGCTGAGCTGAGCCTCTTCCACGGTGCCGCTCATGCCGGTCAAGTGGAAGAAACCTTCGTATCCATCGGTTGTCTCAGGACGTTCATTACCAGGCATTAAGGACATGAATTCTGAAGCGACGATGCAAGCATTCTTCATCTTGCCTTTTGCATAGCCTGGATGTACGTTGACGCCTTTGATGACAATCTTCGCGCTGGCGGCATTGAAGTTCTCGTACTCCAGTTCGCCCACCTCGCTGCCGTCCATCGTGTAGGCCCAAGCACAGCCAAACTTCCCGACATCGAAGAGGTGAGCGCCTGCTCCTATCTCTTCGTCGGGATTGAAGGCGACGCGTATCTTGCCGTGCTTTATCTCGGGATGAGCCATCAGGTAGGTCATGGCGGTGACAATCTCAGCGATGCCTGCCTTGTCGTCGGCACCGAGGAGCGTGTGTCCGTCGGTGACGATGAGGTCTTCGCCTATGTGCTGCTTGAGTTCGGGAAACTGGCTGACGGTCGTCACGATGTTATCTTCCTGGCAGAGCACAATGTCGCTTCCGTCGTAGTTCTCGATGATGCGCGGCTTGATGTCCTTGCCGCTGCAGTCGGGGCTTGTGTCCATGTGGGCGATGAAGCCAATGGTGGGAACCTGTTTGTCGCTGTTGGCAGGCAGAGAAGCATAGACGTAGCCGTGCTCGTCCTTCTCGACCTCGGTCATGCCGATTGCCTTCAATTCGTCGCACAAGTAAGCTGCCAACACCAGTTGCTTCTCTGTGCTGGGGCATTGAGCCTCGTTCTCTTCGCTGCTCTGCGTGTCGAAGCTGACGTACTTTAGGAATCGTTCTGTTAATTCTTTATTCATAATTCACAATTCATACTTGCCGAGTTGAAAAAGTTATGGCTTTTATTCTTCACTCTTCACTCTTTGTTCTTCATTTATTATTGTAGTGGCACATGGCGAACTGTATGCCGGAGAGGGCGAAGGCCTTGATAGCGTCGCAGGCCACGAGTGCCCTTTCGTTCACGATCTTCTCTTCTTCGGGGCAGAACCTGCTGAGCACGAAATCGACTTGTGTTCCGCGAGGGAAGTCGTCCCCGATGCCGAAGCGGAGGCGGTTGTAGCCTTGTCCGCCCAGCGTCTGCGCGATGTGCTTGAGACCGTTGTGGCCGCCGTCGCTTCCGTTCTGCCTGATGCGGATGGCTCCTACGGGGAGGCTGAGGTCGTCCACCACGACGAGCATGTTCTCCACGGGTATCTTTTCCTGCAAAAGCCAGTAGCGGACGGCATTGCCCGACAGGTTCATGTAGGTCGATGGCTTAAGAAGAACCAGCTCTGCATTCTTCACTCGCATGTGAGCGACGAAGCCGTAGCGGCAGTCCTCAAAAGCAGTATTGGACGCCCCAGCAAGGGCATCCAATACTCTGAATCCGATGTTATGGCGGGTTCCATCGTACTCGGGGCCGATGTTACCCAACCCTACTATGAGGTATTTCACTTTGGTTTATTCGGCAGCCTCTGTCTTGGATGCGGCACTCATGGCACTTCTTGTCATCTTAACCTGGCAGACAACGACGCTGGGGCTTGTCACCATTTCGAGGCCTTCGAAACTGAGGTCGGCCACCTTGATGGTCTTGCCGAGGCCGAGGTTGGTAACGTCGATGTTGAGATGCTCGGGGATGGCTGTATAGGGAGCGCGAACTTTGAGCTTGCGCACGCTTGCAGCGAGCTTACCACCAGCACGAACACCTTCTGCAAGGCCGTTCAGCTTGATGGGCACTTCCATGACGATGGGCTTTGTCTCTGTGATTTCGTAGAAGTCAACGTGCAGCAGTTTGTCTGTGACGGGGTGGAACTGCAGTTCTTTCATTACGGCCTTGCACTCCTTGCCGTCAATGTTGAGGTTCACGCTGTAGATGTCGGGAGAATAAACGAGCTTGCGGAGTTCCTCCTGAGTGGCTGTGAAGCTCATGGCAACGGGCAGGCCGTTCTCGCCTTTGGCTTCGCCATAGAGGTTGCAGGGAACTGCGCCAGCCTTGCGGATGTCGCGGGATGCTTTCTTGCCCGTAACGGTGCGGGCTGTACCTTTTACGTCAATACTTTTCATTGTTTTGTTGTTTTTGTGTTACTATAAATTAAGTTTTTGTGCTTAATTCGCCATCACACGGCTTCAAAAGCGCGGCAAAGGTACGACTTTTTCACGACTTTGCCAAACATTAGTGCAGTTTTTTTCGTCTCGAAAGGCAGCAACTCGTTGAATAAACGGGCTGGAGAAGAGGGGCCATACGCTTTGTGGCATCCTTT
The DNA here is from genome assembly GCA_902776455.1 of uncultured Bacteroidales bacterium. Taxonomy (GTDB): domain Bacteria; phylum Bacteroidota; class Bacteroidia; order Bacteroidales; family Bacteroidaceae; genus Physcousia. Next base: position 18,399 of record CACYQI010000043.1, read on the forward strand.
GTTCAAGCGCATACCTTCCTTTGCTTGAAACGCAAGGGCAAGGAATTCTGCATGGGGCGTTTGCCGATTCGGGCTGTCGGAACGGCTCAGAACCTGTCTTCCGACGAGGCGCTTTGCAGTCCGCTGAAGGAGTCGCCAGCACCGAGGGCATCGGCTATCCTCTCGCTTTGGGCCATCTCTTCTGCTGTCATCTTGGGCGAGACGAAACGCCCTCCCATGTCGCTGTCCTGCGTGCCGGGCAAGGGGATGGACGTCTCGAGGTCGGAGAAACGCGCGAATTCGCTGCGGAACGCCAGTTTGATGTCGCCTACAGAGCCGTTGCGGTGCTTGGCTATGATGAACATGGCCTTGCCGTGCCAGTCGAAGCCCTTGTCATCGACGAACAGCTTGTAGTACTCCGGTCGATGGATGAAGCAGACGATGTCGGCATCCTGTTCGATGGCACCCGACTCGCGCAAGTCGCTCAGCTGCGGCCGTTTACCCTCGATGCCCTCGCGGCTCTCTACGCCACGGTTCAGCTGGCTCAGGGCGATGACGGGGATGTTAAGCTCCTTGGCAAGTCCCTTCAGGGCGCGGCTCACGGTGCTTACTTCTTCCTGTCTGTTGTTGATGTTCAGACCGCTGGCGTGCATCAGCTGCAGATAGTCAATCATGATGGCTTTCACTCCGTATTCGCGCACCAGTCGCCGCGCCTTGGTCTGCAGTTCGAAGACGCTGAGCGAAGGCGTGTCGTCGATGTAGATGGGCGCATTGTAAAGCTGTCGCACGCGCTTGTCGAGTTGTCCCCATTCGTAGGGAGCCAGCTGTCCGCTACGGAGCTTCTCGCCGCTCAGTTCGCTGACGTTAATCATGAGGCGTTGCACGAGCTGCTGGTTGCTCATTTCCAGGCTGAACATGGCGCAAGGAATCTTGTAATCGACAGCCATTCGCTTTATCATGGAGAGCACGAATGCCGTCTTACCCATCGACGGACGGGCAGCGATGATGATGAGGTCGCTGTTCTGCCATCCGTTAGTGATGCGGTCGAGTTCGTGAAAGCCGGTCGGCAGTCCGCTGAGTCCTCCCTCCTTAGCCTGAGCCTTCTGTATGAGTTCGATGACTTGGCTGATGATGGGGTCGATTTGTGTGAAGTCCTTCTTCATGTTCTTCTGCGAGATGGCGAAGAGCATGCTCTCGGCTTCCTGCATAAGGTCTGCCACGTCGATGGTGGCGTCGAAGGCTTTCGTCTGCACCAGACTGGCGAAGGTGATGAGCTGTCGCTGCAAGGACTTCTGGGCGATGACCTTGGCGTGGTACTCGATGTGGGCAGAGCTGGCTACCTGCGCATTGATTTGCATCAGATAGACTTCGCCGCCAGCCGACTCCAGGTTGTCGGTGCGCTCCAGCTGCTCGATGACGGTCATGATGTCAACGGGCTTCTGTTCAGCATTGAGCGTCTGAATGGCCTGATAGATAAGCTGATGCCTGTGGTCGTAGAAGCTCTCAGGCCTCAGCAGCTCTGCCACAAGGCCATAGGAGCTTTGCTCGACCATGAGTGCGCCGAGAACCCCCACTTCCATGTCGAGGCTCTGCGGCTGTTTGTGTCCATATTGGTCAACCTGTGGCACTTCCACTATTTTCGTTGTGCCCGAACGTCTTCTTCCTGATGTCTCTGCCATATCTTTATTCTGTCTTTTGCTTGCAAAGGTACAAAAAAAAGATGAATAGAAGATGAAGAAAGAAGAATTATTTTTTATTATTGTTGTCTGCCAAATAAGCTCCAAAGGTGCGAGAGACTACAGACGGGGGTGCTAACCCCCGGAAGATGAGCATCAACAAAACTCAGCCCTGAAAGGGCGATAGAATATATAAGTTGGTTAATAACACCTTGTCTATGTCTCTGTCGCCCCCTCGGTTCTTGCTCTGTCGTTGCACAATTACCGGGGGCTATCACTCCCGTCTGTGCTCTTTCTTTTATTCGAGACTTTAGGCAAGCCTCCACGAACTGGTATTCGCCAGAAACACCGATGGAAAGGAGCATCGTCTCACGCTCCACGGAGCATCGGCTCACGCTCCACGTTGCATCGGCTCACGCTCCACGGAGCATCGGCTAACACTCCACGGAGCATCGGCTCACACTCCACGGAGCATCGGAAGATGCCCCAAGCGGCATGTTTAAAAAGCATGGCTATATACAACAATCCCCGAGTACACAGATGTGCCTCGGGGATTGCTTAATGCTTCCCTTCCCATCGGTGGGAAGGTGGAGAGGGTTTAATCCTCGTCCCAGATTTCCCAGTCTTCGTCCTCTTTGGTGAGGGCTTGACTGCCGTCAACGGTTGTGTCACTGAGTTTGAGGCTCTCAGCCAGCATCTGAGCTGCCTGAGCTTCTTCAATGCTGAGAGCGGGGCTAATATACATTTTCTTCATAACTATATATATTAAATATGTGTGTTTATCAGTTACGATTTAGAAGAGAATCTTCTTGCCATTCACGATGTTGATGCCCTTCTGCATCTTGCTTACGCGCTGACCGGCAATGTTGTAGATTGATTGACCATTGATCATTGACCATTGACCATTGACTTCATTGATGCCAGTTGCGTCGTCAGCCTCGAAGAAGAATGCCTTCACGCTGCTTGAGCTTACGATGTAAGCCTTGCCAGCGGGGATGTCGCCTGAAGCCTTGTAGAAGCCTACGCCGTCTGCGCCGTCGGCGAGGATGTACATTGTGCCGTCGGCAGTTACATCAGCGTCGGTACCAACGAGGCTATTAGCTACATTGATGGCAGGCAGGTCGGCAGCAACCTTGTTGTAGTAAGTGCCCTTCAGTACAACGGGAGTGCTTTCGGGAACATTCTCAACTTCTGTGAGGGTGATCCATTCGCCTTTGAGAACAGCTGCATAAGCCTTGATGTCGCCATTCAGGGTGTAGCCTGTCGTGGTGTCGTACATCGTAGCATAGCCGGCATCGCCAACATAGCTAACAGGTGTGTCGCCGAATGCTGGATAAGCATCTGTTCCAATGAGCTGGCTGAAGCTGCCGTCACCGTTTTGACAAAGCTTGTAAGCAAGTTCGCCAGAAACCAAAGCAGCGTCAGCAACCTGAGCTGGAGTTCCATTCTGAGTGTTCTCTGTGGAGTTGTCTGTGCCGCTCGTTGCGGTGTAGTAGCAGTTGGTGAAGTAGCAGCCGTTGTTGCGTCCGAATGCCTTAGACACGTTTCCGCCATTCTTTACGGTACCGCTGTTGTAGCAGTTGCGGACAGAAGACCAGCCACCGCCAAGCCAACCTGACAATGCGCCTGCTTCTTTGCCGGAAGTGATGTCGCCCTTGTTGTAGCAGTTGGTGAGGATGATGGAAGCGCTGCCGCTCATGTTTACACCGATGATGCCTGCAGCATTGGCATCTGCAGCTGTGATAGTAGCCTCGTTACCGCAGTGCCAGATATTGGTCTGCTTGGTATTGTTGCTGCCGCCGTTTGTGCCGCCTACGATACCGCCTACATAGTTGTGACCTTTTATGAAGCCTTTCACGATGACTCTTTCAATCCAAACGCCGTCGGTTACAACACCGAAGAGGCCCTGGTAGTTGTACGGGGTGTTATCCAAAGCAAATGTTACGGAGTGATTCTGTCCATAGAACGAACCAACATAAGTGTGGTCGGGAGTGCCGATGGGAGTATATACTATACCTGACATGTCGAGGTCTGCATTCAGGACGGCATTAACATCTGTATGACCGGCATTGACGAATGCACTCCACCAAATCAGATTGCCTTCATTGTTGATTTGATACTTGCCATCTACTAATGCAGCTTCCTGACCTACTGCATTACAGCCTGTGCAAACACCATTCGCGCCAAAGACGTGGGGGTCAACTACGGATTCGTCAGTGTTGCTCAGAACGACATCGCCACCCTTTGAGGTTACGCCGTCGCAATAGAATGTGCCGTTGGCATAGAGCTTTGCGCTTGTAGCAAAAGGAGTAGGCATTGCGTCTGTGCCGAGCGTCTGGAACCAGTTCTCAGCACCAGATACTTTGCTGTTAAGTTTGTAAGTCATCTGACCGTTAGCCAGAGTTTCGTCGCTTGCAGTGGTCTTAAAGGAGTTATCAATGGAGGGGTTGTTGCGACCGAAGTCAGCACCGCCAGCCCAGTTGATGTCAGCAACGACAAGACAGTTCTTTATGGTTGTCTCTGAGCCATTATTTGACCATGAGAGGATGCCACCATTGCCATCACGATTAGGAGCAGAAATCTTACCAAAGAAAGCACAGTTCTCAATTTTAGAAGAACCGTATGTTACAGCGCTGATGCCAGCGATAGTGCCGTCACCGCTCTGATTGTCAACAATCTCTGCTGCACTGATACAATTGTATATCTTTGAGCCGCCTTTCAGCAGGCCGCAGATGCCGCCAGTCTGGTTCTTGTTGGTGGCGGTAATCTTACCGGCAACCTTGAGGTTGTGAACCGTACTGTTTTCTTCAATAGTGCCGAAGAGAGAGAAGCGTGTGCTGTAAGACTCAAAATCAACCGTAATGGTGTGGTTCTGACCATCGAACTCACCAATGAAAGGCATCTTCTCAGTAACACCGATGGCAGACATGCTGCCGTTCTTGTAGGCGGTGTAGTCGATGTCGGCAGTCAGCTTCACGTTGAAGCTTTCTTTGTTCACATTGTTGCGAAGCATGAAGGCGAGTTTGTTCAGCTCTTCTGCTGTGCCGATGTAATAAACGCCGTCAACAGCCGCAAGCACTTCTGGAGTTACGGTCTGCCAAGAGAGCGTACCTTCAGGTGTAGTACTGCCAGTTCTCGTTTGAGGGGTTCCACTTCCAGTCGTTACCGCTTGTGGTGTAGGTGTCAGTACCAGAGTCAGCGATAGCAAAGTTCTCGCTTGAGGGATGATAGCCGTCCCAACCGCCGAAGGAGTCGACAATCTTGAAGCCTTCGCCGCCATGTTTCAGGAGACCTGTCCATTCATAGACACCAGAGGTGGTCTCAGTCATTCTTGTTACCTGACGCATGTTGCCATCACCTTCCCAACCGATGGGAGTGCCGTCACCAACAAGGTACAGCTC
>CACYQI010000044.1 GCA_902776455.1 uncultured Bacteroidales bacterium
AGGGGGTCCTTATTCCCCCCTAAAGGGGGTTAGGGGGTCCTTGTTCCCCCTAAAGGGGGTTAGGGGGTCCTTGTTCCCCCTAAAGGGGGTTAGGGGGTCCTTGTTCCCCCTAAAGGGGGTTAGGGGGTCCTTATTCCCCCTAAAGGGGGTTAGGGGGTCCTTGTTCCCCCTAAAGGGGGTTAGTGGGTCCTTATAGTCCCAGTTCTTCTCGGATGAGCTGTACGCTAATCTGGAGTTTGTCGTAGTTGTCGAGCAAAGTGACATCAATCACATGCTCAGCTTTGAGGTAGTAGGGTTCGCGTTCTTTGAGCGAGGTACGGATGAAGTCGAGCAGTTCCTCTTCGCTTTTCCCATTGAGCAGGGGCCGTTCCACCTTGCGCATCTTGAGATGCTGTGCCAGCACTTCGGGTGTTGCCTTCAGATAGATGCTTTCGCCTACGCTACGGATGTAGTCCATGTTGTCGAAAAAGCAGGGCGTGCCTCCACCACAACTGAGGACGGTATCTTCAAATTCAGCAGCCTCGTGAAGCATGTTCCGCTCTATCTCGCGAAAGCCCTCTTCGCCTCTTTCTGCAAAGAGTTGTGGCACAGTACGATGATAGCGCATCTCAATGTACCAGTCGAGGTCGTAGAAGGTGCGTCCCAAGGCAAGGGCAAGTTGTCTGCCTACGGTGGTCTTGCCCGAACCCATATAGCCTATAAGGATGATGCTTTTCATTTTTGCGATGTGTTTTTAGAACCCACCTTGTGTGAGAAGCGTCGTTTAGGTGTTTTTGCTTCCGAGCGCTCGTTTTGCCCGTTTATTATCTCCATGCATTCCTCGTAGGTCAGTTCCTTTGCACGCTCGTGCAAGGCTCTTGGCAGGCGGAAGTTTTTGCCTTTATAAGCTATGTATGGGCCATAACGTCCGTTGAGCACTTCCAGTTCGGCATCCTCCTCGAAGGTCCTGAGATGCCTTTCAGCCTCTTCCTGATGCTTGTGGTGCATCATGATGACAGCTTGCTCGAAGGTCACTTCCATGGGGTCTGTGCCTTTGGGAATGGAGACGTAGGAGCCTTTGTGTGCAACGTATGGGCCGTATTTGCCAGCACCGATTGTGATGGGTTCTCCTTCGTAGGTGCCCAACTTCCTCGGCAGGCGGAAGAGTTCTATGGCTTCCTCCAGAGTGATGGTCTCAAGCTTCTGTCCCGTAGCAAGTTGAGAAAAGCGTGGTTTCTGCCCAGTAGCGACACTACCCATCTGTACTACAGGTCCGAAGCGGCCTATCTTGACTGTGACGGGAGCACCTGTCTTGGGGTCGTTACCCAGCATTCTTTCACCGACTTTGTGTTCGGTATGGGTGTTGACCGACTTCTCCACCAAAGGTTCGAAGCCTTCGTAGAACTTCTTTACTACGCCCTCCCAAGCTATTTTCCCTTCTGCCACCTCATCGAACTCTTTCTCAATGTCGGCTGTGAAGTTGTAGTCCATGATTTCGGGGAAGTTTTCCAAGAGGAAGTCGTTCACGACGATGCCTGTATCTGTGGGGAGCAGTTTGCCGCGCTCCTGTCCTACGGTTGTGGTGTGTGTCTCTTCGGTCAATTTGTTGTCCTTGAGTGTGATGGTCTGGAAGTCGCGCTGTTCACCTGGCTTGTCGCCTTTCTCCACGTATTCACGCTGCTGGATGGTGGTGATGGTGGTGGCGTAGGTGCTGGGGCGGCCAATGCCAAGTTCTTCCAGTTTGCGCACAAGGCTGGCTTCGTTGTAGCGGACAGGGCGCTGTGAGAAGCGTTGGGTAGCTGTAATCTGCTCGCGGCTGAGGTTCTCGCCCACAGTCATGGCAGGCAGGATGCCCAGGTTCTCGTTGTCACCATCCATGGTTCCCTCTGCGTTTCCTCTTTGGGGAAGGACTTCGTCGCTATAGATGCGCAGGAAGCCATCGAACTTCACCACTTCGCCTTCTGCCACAAAGGTGTACTCTCCAGATTGTGATTCGTTGTGAGGATTCTCGATGCTGATGGTCACTTGTGTGCGTTCCAGCTCAGCATCAGCCATTTGGCTGGCAATGGTGCGCTTCCAGATGAGGTCATAGAGGCGGCGTTCCTGCTGGTTGCCTTCTATATGCTGATTGTCCATATAGGTGGGGCGGATGGCTTCGTGAGCCTCCTGTGCACCCTTGGAACTGGTGTGGTATTGGCGAGTCTTGACGTATTGCTCTCCCATTTGCTCTGCGATGACTTTCTTGCTGGCTCCCAGGCATAGTTTGCTCAGGTTGACACTATCGGTACGCATGTAGGTGATGCGTCCACTTTCGTAGAGGTGCTGAGCTATCATCATGGTCTGTGCCACGGTGAAGCCGAGCTTGTGGGCTGCTTCCTGTTGCAAGGTGCTGGTGGTGAAGGGAGGAGCGGGAGAGCGCTTCACGGGTTTTGTCAGGATGTCCTGCACACGGAATTGGCTGTCTTTGCAACTCTCGAGGAAAGCACGTGCCTCTTCGGCTGTGGAGAAGCGATGGTTGAGTTCTGCCTTCACTTCACTGCCGTCGCTGCCATTGAAGATGGCTGTGATGCGGTAGTTCTCTTCGCTGTGGAAGTCCTGTATCTCGCGTTCACGTTCCACAATCAGACGTACTGCAACACTCTGCACACGGCCTGCTGAGAGGCTGGGCTTCACTTTGCGCCAGAGCACGGGGCTGAGCTTGAAGCCCACAATGCGGTCAAGCACACGGCGGGCTTGCTGTGCATTCACCAGGTTGAGGTCTATCTGCCTTGGGTGCTCGATGGCATCCAGGATGGCAGGCTTTGTTATCTCGTGGAACACTATGCGGCGTGTGTTCTCAGGTTTCAGCTTGAGCACTTCGTAGAGGTGCCAGCTGATGGCTTCTCCTTCGCGGTCTTCATCGGATGCAAGCCACACCATGTTTGCCTGCTCTGCCTGACCTCTCAACTGGGCTACTACTTTCTGCTTGTCAGAGGGTATCTCATATTGTGGCTTAAAGGTCTTCTCGTCCACACTGAACGACTTCCTCTTCAAGTCGCGTATGTGGCCGTAGCTTGACAGCACTTGGTATTTGTCACCCAGAAACTTCTCTATGGTCTTAGCCTTTGCAGGGCTTTCCACGATTACCAGATTTTCCTTCATCTTGTTGTTATTATCATTTTATCGTTTTTTCTTTACCATGTCCTTCCCCCTTCCTCCTTCCTCCTTCCTCCCTTCTTTCCCCCTCTCCCACGGGAGAGGGGTTAGGGGTGAGGCTTGGGGAGAGGCTTAGGGGTTGGGGCTTTCGCGGCTGCAAAGGTAATGCTTTTTTTCCAAACTACACATTATATATATATAAAAAATGTATTAATCCCTAAAAAGCGTCTCTTTCTGGAGGCAAACGGGGGACGGAGCACAGCCGTTCTTCCTCCTATCTTTCCCTGCAAGCAGCCACTATTCTGTTGATGGCTTCGTTCACTACTGAGCGTGGACATCCTACGTTCATGCGCATGAAGCCCAAGCCTCCCTTCCCGAATATGGCTCCGCTGTTCATGCCTATCTTGGCATCGAAGGCAAAGAAGTGCTCCAGTTCGCCTTGGGTCTTGAAGCCAAGTGCCTTGCAGTCGAGGAAGATGAGGAAGCTGGCTTGGGGCACAATGGGATGTATTTGCGGACATTCCTCTGCAAAGCGCTTTGCCACGAGGTCTATGTTCCCCTGCACATAGTCGAGCATCTGCTGCTTCCACTTGCGGCCCTCGTCACTGTAGCAGGCCATCACACAATCGCAGGCAAAGACGTTGCCCAAGTCCTGATCGGTGCCCCAGATGTAGTTGAAGTACTGTTCGCGCAACTTCTTGTCGTACACAATGGCATGGCTTGCTACGATGCCTGGCAGGTTGAACGTCTTGGTGGGAGCCTGAAGGGTGATGCTGATGCGGCGAGCCTCCTCGCTGACACTTGCAAAGGGGATGTGCCTGCGTCCATGGAAGAGCATGTCGCAGTGTATCTCGTCGCTCACCACTGTCACTCCCTCTTCTGCACAGATGTGTGCCACCTGCTGCAAGTCTTCCTTCGTCCAGCAGATGCCTCCTGGGTTGTGGGGGTTGCAGAGAATCATCAGCTTGCAGCCCTTGATGTCATGGCGAAGGCGGTCAAAGTCCATGGCGAAGGCAGTGTCTGTACGTTGGAGCGGAGATGCCACAACCTTCCGCTTGCAGGTCTCTGGTACGAAGCTGAAGGGGTGATAGACAGGGTCTTGAATGAGGATGCTGTCGCCCTTCTCTGTGAGAGCCTGCACAGCAAGGAAGATGCCGCTCACCACTCCTGGAACGTAGCAAAGCATCTCTCTTGTGATGTCCACCCCGTATTGCTCCTTGTTCCATCGGCAAATGCTTTCGTAGTAGGGAGGGTTCTGGCAAGTATAGCCCAGAATGCCTTGTTCAAGGCGTTTCCTTATGGCATTCATCACGAAAGGAGGTGTACGGAAGTCCATATCAGCCACCCACATCGGGATGAGGTCATCGCTTCCACACGCATCCTTCACGCGGTCTATCTTAATAGCGTCAGTTCCCTCTCGGGGAATAATCTCATCGAAAGACTCCCAAGCCCCCTTTTGGGGGATGTCTTGAGCGGCAGTAAAGTTTTCTTCTATCATTATATATTATTAATTTAAGTTTCGGAAGTTATAAGATGAAGTTAAAAAGGAAGTTAAGCCAACAAGTTGGCTGGACGATAGCTTCGGGTCCTTGTTCCCCCTAAAGGGGGTTAGGGGGTCCTTCCCTAAAGGGGGTTAGGGGGTCCTTATTCCCCCTAAAGGGGGTTAGGGGGTCCATATTCCAATCTCCCCGCTCCCATAGCAGACCTTTGCTTCCGCATCGTAGATGCAACCGAACTGACCAGGTGCAATGCCTTGTATGGGAGCATCGCTGTGGACATGATAGCCCTCTTCGTCGAGGCTGATAGTGCCTGGCATGAAGTGGTCCACATGCCGCACCTTGAACTGGATGGGGAAAGACCCTCTCCCAACCTCTTCCTTGTAGGGAGAGGAGCAGATACTAGTGGATGCTGAGGGGTTGTGGTAATCACTCCCCTCCCTACAAGGGCGACTGGGGTCTTCAGAGAAACCACTAGATGTGGTTTCGGCCCCACAAAGGGGAGTGAGTCCCCACTCACGACGGAGGTTGGGATGGGGGTTGGTCTGGTTGGTCTGGTTGGTCTTAAATGGATCTTCCGTAATGAAGTGGAAGTCTGCCAGACGGAAGTCATGGCCGTACTGCAACTGTGTGTCCCATCCGTTTGCCACGAAGATGATGTTCTTCTTCACATTCTTCTTCACCACAAACCAGGGGCCACCGCTCAGCCCCAAGCCCTTCCTTTGCCCGATGGTATGGAACCAGTAGCCCCTGTGCTTGCCCACAACCTTGCCTGTCTCTATGTCGATAATCTTGCCCTCCTGCTCACCCATGAAGCGACGGATGAAGTCGTTGTAGTTTATCTTGCCAAGGAAGCAGATGCCCTGACTGTCCTTGCGTCTCGCACTGGGCAGCTTGGCATCGAGTGCTATCTGTCGCACCTCCTCCTTCATCAAGTGACCGATGGGGAAAAGTGTATGGCTGAGCTGCTCGTAGCTGAGCTGTGCCAGGAAATCCGTCTGGTCCTTTACTGGGTCTTTAGCAGTTCCGAGCCACATCTTGCCGTCTCTCATCACGTTGGTTGCATAGTGCCCAGTAGCAATGTAGTCATAGTGGCAGCCCACCTTCTCTTCGAAAGCCCCGAACTTGATGAGGCGGTTGCACATCACATCGGGATTGGGCGTCAGTCCCTTCTTGATGCGCTCAATGGTGTAGCCCACCACCTGCTCCCAGTATTCCTTCTGAAGGTCAGTCACTTCGAGCTTCAGCCCATACTTGCGGGCAGTAGCCTCGGAGAGTTCAATGTCCTCCTCAGCAGAACACGACGAGTCCTCCCCATCCATACCTATCTTAATATAGTGCAAGTCAGGCTTCAGCCCAGCCTCGCAAAGCAGATGCACCACCACAGCACTGTCCACCCCACCAGATATGAGCACAGCCACACTGCCCTTTATCAATTCATAATCTTTTATCAATTCATAATCTTTTGTCAATTCACAATTCATAATTCAAAATTATTAGTGCCGAAGCTTCCATAGGAGCCGACGCTTCCAAGCGTCAGTATAGCATACTGCCAGATTCTTCCCAGCGTCGGTATAGCATACTGCCAGATTCCTCCCAGCATCAGTCCCTATTAGGACGCTGCAAAGGTACGACTTTTATTTGAGAATTAAAAACAAAAGTCCAAAAAGAACTCCTCAAGTCACATTTGTCCCCGTCATCGTAAACGTCTTTTTTCAAAAAAACACGCACCTGCTTAGTAAATTAAGAATTAAGAAATAAGAATTAAGAATGAAGGATGCTTCGCAAGTGAAGAGTGAAAATGCTTCGCAAGTGAAGAGTGAAGAGTGAAAAATTAAAGTTACTATTCTCCGCCGCGACTCCCCTCCCTTTTAAGGGGAGGGGTTAGGGGTGGGGTATCTATCTCACACAGAAATCAGAAAAAACCTCTCCTAAAGGAGAATAAGAAAGTAAATTGTTGAGTCCACTTGAAAAAGTCCTGTAAGGACTAAAAGCCCTTAGCCCAGGGCATCGCCCTGGGTAGTAATCAAGCAGTTATGTTTCGCTCTGTAAGAGCAAAAGCAGACACCTGGACTTTTTCAAGTGGACTCATTGTTAAATAGTAAATAGTAAATCGTCAAATAGTAAATGAATCAGCCTCTCCCCATCCCTCTCCCGTGGGAGAGGGGGTTCTCCCCCTTTACGGGGGAGTTAGAGGGGTCTGAAGTCTCTCCCTTTAGGGGGAGATTTGAAGGAGGCTCTCCGTGGAGCGTGAGCCTACACAACGTGGAGCGTGAGCCGATGCAACGTGGAGTGTGGGCCGATGCTCCGTGGAGTGTTTTAACGTGTAAAGTTGGATGACTTAACGTGTAGAGTTGACTGACTTAACGTGTAGAGTTACGTGAGTTCTTCGGCAAGCCTCAGGCGCAGGCGGAAGCTTCAGCTCGACGAAGTCAACATGGCAATTCGCTTTCTATCTTTAACATATAATTGCCATGTAATCGTCCATGAATTTCCATTAAATATTATTTATGATAAATTCGTGAGTAATTCATGGTAATTCGCTTTCTATGTTGCAGGCGACATTTCTGTGGTTTCCGCTTTCTGTTTTCCGTGTGAGATAGATACCCCACCCCTATCCCCTCCCCTTAAAAGGGAGGGGGAACGCGACGGGGCTGGGGTAGATCTGTCCTCCCCCTTTACGGGGGGGGAGAGATAGAAGGAGTCTGAAGTCCTTCCCTTTAGGGGGAGATTTAGAGGAGGCTTTTCCATTTTCAACTTTCCATTTTCAACTTTTCATTTTCAACTTTTCATTTTCAATTTTCAATTATGGACTTTCCCCTTCAATCGAAGAATTTCCCTTCTGGTATGTTTTCTTCTGCCGCGAGGCATTCGTAGTAGTTCGACCTGCAGATGCGTTCCTTGGCGAACATGGCGTTGGTGCCTTTGTCGTCTTGATGGAACTGCAGGTGGTTGTCGATGGCGAAGGAGTGGGCCATTGCTTTGATGTCGAGGTTGTCGGTGCCGATGAGGGTGAAAGTCCAGCCCTCCTTCTTCAGCTTCTCTATCATGTTGTGTACCATCTTCAGCGTCCACTCTACAGAGCTGTTTTCTTCGCCGTCGGTGATGATGGTGACAAGGACGTGTTCGCCATCGCGCACCTGTGCGTTGACTTTAGAAATGCCCATTCCTATGGCATCGTAGAGTGGTGTGCTTCCGCTGGGGCGGTAGGCTTCGGGGGCAAGGTTGCTCGTTTGGGCTGCCGGAGCGTTGTCGTAGTGCCACGTGGTATGACCAGTGGAGAAGGTGAGGAGCGTGACGTATTGTTCCTGCTCGGGATATTTCTCCTGCATCTGCCGTATGGTCTGCAGGGTTTCGTTCATGCCGGTGAAGGCTTGTCTGTGGATGACGGTCATTGAACCGCTTTCATCAACGATAATGAGATTGTGTACGCGCATTTTTAACATTTTAATTTAAGTTTTTTAGAGGTTAGTGGTAAGAGGTTAGTGGTAAGAGGATAGTTTGGGATGCTGAGGGGCCAAAGGTATTCTCTAACCTCTAACCTCTAACCTCTAACCTCTAACCTCTAACCTCTAACCTCTAACCTCTAACCTCTAACCGCTAACCGCTAACCCCTCTTTCAACATTCTCTTTTTTCTTACTTTGAAGAAGTTTTTGCAGAAAAATTAAGTTGTGATTGATTTTTTTTGTAATTTAGCACCCAAAAAGTTCGATATGCGTGAAAGATTGCTGAAGGACAAGGAGATAATAAGCGGTTTTCGCAGGGGCGATGCCGACGTTATCCGCCGATACTTCTACGGTTACTTGGAGGTGGGCTACAACATCTTCAACCAGCGCTACCAGCTGAGCGAGAAGCAGAACCTCGATTTCTTTTCGCTGGCTCACCAGTATGCGCTCTATCTGATGGAGCACGACTGGGCGCCCCTGGAGGACCATTCGCCCGAGGTGAGTCTGAAGACGTGGCTCATCAATGGGTTCCGCTTCGTGGTGCTCGATGCGCTGAAGTGGTACAGGAAGGAATACGGCAGCATCTCTTTCGCCGACTATCTGTGCTCCTTTGATGCGGCAAACAACCTTCGGCTTCAGTTCAACCGAATGGTTGAGGACGTCTGCGAACATGCAAACATGAGTCTGCAGGACAGACAGCTCACCCGGTTGCTGCTGATTGATGGCTACAAGGGCAAGGAGGTGGCCGAGATGATGGGCGTCTCTCCGGCTGCCATTTCGCAGAGGTATGCCCGACTGATGGGTGATGTCATTGGACCCTACTTCCGCAAGAACTTCGACTTGGAGTTGGACATGGAGGAGCGGATGGACGTGCTGCCAGTCTGCTACAGCGCGGGCGATATGTGCATGGACTATTCGGCTCCGGCAGAGGAAATGTTTTCATCGGAAAGATTCTCAAGAAAAGAAAAACGAGTTGTATTTATGTCACAGAAACGTACTACTCCGGAGTTCATTACGGAACTCCAGCCGGGCGAGGTTTTCGTCTTCGGCAGCAACTTGAAGGGAATGCATGGCGGCGGGGCTGCCCTTGTGGCCTACCGCAAGTTCGGTGCTGTCTGGGGGCAGGGTGTCGGTCTGCAAGGACAGAGCTATGGCATTCCGACGATGCAGGGTGGGGTAGAGACCATCCGTCCCTATGTGGATGAGTTCATCGGCTTTGCGGAGGCGCATCCCGAGCTGACGTTCCTCGTTACTCGCATCGGTTGCGGCATAGCGGGCTTCTCGGAAGACGAAATCGCTCCGCTGTTCAGGAAGGCTCGCGGCATGGAGAATGTCGTGTTGCCGGAAGGATGGTAGGGGATAGGCTCCTTGCTCCTTGCCCCTTGCTCCTTATGAGTGCATCTTTGTGCCTGTACGGGCTTCGACGACGTTGACAATGTAGTCGCCCATCTTTTCGCAGCCGTTGATGAGGTCCATGTAGATGGTGCCGATGCCGTAGGAATACTTGTGGTTGTTGACGTCGATGATGTTCTGCGACTTCAACTGGTCGCGGTAGTTGTTTATCTCGGTCTCTGTGTTGTAGCAGCGATAGACATCGAAGTAGTCCTTGCGGCCCTTGATGAGTTGGTTCATCTGCGTCAAAGCCTGATTGGTGAGGTTCATCATGGCGTGGAGGTGGGTGTACTGCTCTTCGGTGAAGTGCTCCTTCTTGCCCTGCACCTTCATGTTGATGGTGTGTGCCATGTTGTAGCAGGAGTCGCCGATGCTCTCCACTTCCGAAATCTCTCGTAGCATGGCGCGTATCTTGGCCTTCGTCTCGTCGCTCAGATGGGCGTTGCTCACTTGGTCGAGGTAGTCGGCTATGCTTATCTCTGTGTTGTCGGCTATGTCCTCGTACTTCTCTATGCGGCTGAAGAGCTTGCTGAACTCTTTGGGGTCTTTCTCGGTGAGCAGTTCGCAGACCATGCCGAACATGCGCTGTATGCGTTCGCTGAATGCGGCAATCTCTTTGTGTGCTTCGAGGATGGAGAGTTCGGGAGTCTTCATGATGCCAGCCGTGATGAAGTTGAGTCGGAAGTCTTCCTCTTCGCCCGAGTTCTTAGGCTTGATGACCCAGCAGACGAACCGCTCAATTTGTGGTATGAACCAGATGAGTAGCAGGGCGTTGCTGATGTTGAAGGCGGAGTGGAAGGTGGCGAGTGTCATGCTCGACTTGATGGCGAAGTCGGGTGAGTCGGGCGTCATGGAGGGGTCGAAGCCTGAGACTTCGCAGACCATGGCAAAGAAGGGTTTCATCAGGAGCAGCACCCAAAAGACACCCACAGCATTGAAGCTGAGGTGTGCGAAGGCGGCTCGGCGGGCTTGTGTGTTGGCTCCCATTGCCACGATGTTCGAGGTGATGGTAGTGCCGACGTTCTCGCCCAAGACGAGCATGACACCCTGGTCGATGCCCAGCACGCCAGTGGAGCAGAGCATCATGGTGATGGCCATGATGGCAGCCGACGACTGCACGCAAAGCGTCAGCACGGTGCCCATGAAGAGGAAGAGCAGCGAGTTGGCAAAGGTAGGCTCGTTGAAGTTCTGGAAGAAGTTGCTGATGATGACGCTTGTCTCGGGGTCTTTGGCCAACGAGAACCCCGTGTCCTTCAGCGTGGTGAGTCCGAGGAAGAGGAAGGCCACACCGAAGAGGAAGTCGCCCACGATGCGTCGCTTCTTCATGTAGATAAGTATGATGCCGATGAAGAAGGCGGGATAGATGAGGTTCGACACGTTGAAGGCATCGGTGAGCGACATAATCCAAGCCGTCAGCGTTGTTCCTATGTTAGCGCCCATGATGACGCTGATGGCTTGTACGAGGGTGAGCAAGCCGGCATTGACGAACGAGACGGTCATCAAGGTAGTGGCCGTAGAACTTTGGACGGCAGCTGTAACGAACATGCCCGTCAAGGCTCCGGTGAAGCGGTTCGTGGTCATCGCGCCCAGCACATGGCGCAACTGCGGACCGGCCATCTTCTGCAGGGCTTCGCTCATCGATTTCATACCGAACATGAGCAAAGCGAGAGAGCCGAGCAGTTTAAAGATAATAAGCAAAGACATAAGAACTGTAGAGAAAAAAGTGTTAAATTCGAATTCGTGCTGCAAAGTTATGAAAAAACTTTGGCATACGCAAGAGAAAGGATGAAAATGGAAAGTTGAAAGTTGAAAATGGAAAATGAAAAGTTGAAAATGGAAAGTTGAAAATGGAAAAGCCTCCTCTAAATCTTCCCCTTTACGAGGGAGTTAGAGGGGGGCTGGAGTTAGAGGGGGGCTTTTGTCATCTCAATGACTTCGAGGTCTTGGAAGGATGCGTCTTTGATGGTGAAGCGGACAAGTGTTCGCACTTGGTGCCAGCCTTGCAAGCCTGCAGCTCCCGGATTGATGTGGAGCAGGCCGAGCTTTTCGTCGTACTGGACTTTGAGGATGTGGCTGTGTCCGCTGATGAAGAGCTTTGGCGGACGCGCATAGAGTTGACTTCGAATGCTGGGGTCGTAGTGCCCGGGATAGCCGCCGATATGTGTCATCAAGATGTCTGCTCCCTCGCATGTCCAGCGAAGCTTTTCGGTGAAGAGACGGCGGAGGTCGCCTCCGTCGCAATTACCACAGACGGCCCGAAGGGGACGAAACTCCTGCAGCCGCATAGCAAGCTCCAGCGAACCAATGTCGCCTGCATGCCATATCTCGTCGCACGTCTCGAAGTGTTTGAGATAGCGGTCGTCCCAATAAGCATGGGTGTCGCTAAGCAATCCGATGCGTTTCATCTTTCTGTTTTCTTGTGGTTAGAGGTGGTGGTTAGAGGTTAGAGGTTAGAGGTTAGTTGGGGATGCTGGATGGGGGGCTTCAATTTTCAATTATAAACTTTCAATTATCAACTTTCAATTATCAACTTTCAACTTTCAACTTTCAACTTCCTAACCATATACCCCAGCATGCCAGCAGCTGCAATGAAGCTAAGCGAGTCGCTTATGGGCATGGAGAGCCAAACGCCATCGAGACCCCACCACTGCGGCAGCACGGCCAGCAAGGGAATGAGGAAGAGCATTTGACGGGTGACGCTGAGGAAGATGCTTTTGCCGGCATGGCCGATGCTCTGGAAGAAGTTGCCTATGACCATCTGAGCGCCCACAAGCGGGAAGGCTGCTACGACGAAGTGGAAGGCTCGGACTGCCTTCTCGGTCAGCTCGGGGCCAGCTCCGAAGATGTGTATAACGGGAGCGGGCATCAGTTCGCCCGTCAGACAGGCAGCAAGGGTGATGCAAGTGGCACCGGTGATGCCGTAGCGAAGCACCCGGAAGACGCGGTCGTTCTGCCGCGCTCCCCAGTTGTAGCCAACGATGGGCTGCATTCCCTGAACAAGGCCCATAACGATGGTGACGAACAGGAACACGACGCGGTTGACGATGCCGTATGCTCCAATAGCCATGTCGCCTCCATATTGTAGCAGGCGGTTGTTGCAGAAGAGGACAACCAAGCAGGCACAACTGTTCATCAGGAAGGGACTGAGGCCAATGGCGAGGCATTGTCGAACTATGTCGAGCCTCAATCGATAGATGCCTTTGCGCAGATGGAGCAGTTCGGTGGGTCGGCTGAAGAGTCGCAGCTGCCAGCAGAATGCGATGGCTTGCGCGATGATGGTAGCCCAAGCTACGCCCTGAATGCCCCAGTGGAAGACAAAGATGAAGAGAGGGTCGAGCAGGCAGTTGATGATGATGGCGAGGAAGGTGCAGCTCATGGCCATGCGCGGATGGCCGGCACTTCGCAGTACTGCATTCAGCCCATAGTAGAGATGCGTCACCATGTTGCCAAGCAGGATGATGAGCATGTACTGGCGAGCATAGGGAAGGGTCACGTCGCTTGCTCCGAAGAGGTAGAGGATTTCGTCCAGAAAGGGGAGGCAGACGACCGTGAATATCACGCCGAGCACTACGTTGAGGCTAATCGTGTTGCCAAGGATGTGTTGTGCTTCGTCGTACTTTCCTTGTCCCAAACGGACGCTGATGACTGTGCTGGCTCCAATCCCGATCATCGCTCCGAAAGCGGCAGAGAGGTTCATAAACGGACTTGCCACAGCCATTCCGCTGATAGCTTCGTCGCCCAAGCCTTGTCCAACGAAGATGCTGTCCACTATATTATATATGGAAGAGGCCACCATAGCGATGATGGCCGGAAGGGAGTATTGCCAAAGCAATGCCCCGATGGGCTTTGTGCCTAATTCGGTTGGAACATGCTGCTGCATCAAAATTGAAAGTTGAAAGTTGAAAATTGAAAAACCTCCTCTAAATCTCCCCCTAAAGGGAGAGACTTCAGCCTCCTCTAACTCCCCAGTAAAGGGGGAGGACTCCCTCCCTTACGGGAGGGGTTGGGGGTAGGCTCCTTTACGATTTTCTATTTATGTACTATTTAGTAATTTAGCTATTTATGCCCCGCTGCCTCACCGCGAAAGACCCCCTTCCTTAGGGAGGGATTGGGAGGGTCTTTCAGTCTTCTTTGTTCTGGTCTTGCTCTTTTCTTCTGTTCCTGATGGCTTCGATGGCGGCTTTCCTCTCAGCCATTTTCTCCGACATGCTCTGCTCTGCTCTCCTTCTTGGATCATCGGGAGTTGTCTTCCTGTCGGGAGCTGTCTTTCTGTCAGTTGCAGCTCTTCTTTCCGGAACAGCTTTTTCAGGTGCTTCAGGAGCAGTTTCTTCCTCCGGCACTTCGGGCTTGACTACATCCTCCGAAGCTTCGGGGAGAGGTGCTCCCTCCTGTGCATCGGGCGGAAGTTCTCCTTCTTTCGCTTCGGGTGCTGCTTCCTCGGCCGGTTCTTGGGGCGCAGGAGTCGGCGTCTCGAAGAGCCGATACGTGGTACGGAGCACTTTGAATTCGGTGCGGCGGTTCAGAGAATTACAGATTTCCTGCTTCTCCTCGTCCTCGATGGCAAGGATGAAGGCTTCGGTCAGCGTGTCGCCTTCGTTAAGGAAGTCGTAGGTGGCTGCCATCTTCCGCGTGACGACCTTCGGACGCTTCTCGCCATAACCGACGGGCGTGAGTCGCAGACTGTCTATGCCGTGTGTAAGGAGGTAGTTGACTACGCTCTCAGCCCTTCGCTGCGAAAGGCGCTCGTTGTATTCGTCGGCTCCCCGATAGTCGCAATGTGCAGCCAGTTCGATGGTGACATTCGGGTTTTCGTTCAAGAGGTCCACGAGGCTGTCGAGAGCAAGGCAGGAACTTTCCAACAAGGCTGCCGAATCAAACTCGTAGAAGATGTTGCGGATGAGGACGGGGTTCTCAATGCTTGCCAAGGGGAACTGCAACGTGTATTCTTTGCTGACGCTGCTAGTATCGACGCTCAGCTCTTCCTTGTGGTTGAGGTAGCCCTTGCAGGTGCCCAGGAAGATGTAGTTGACCTGCGGCTTCACTTCCTGTTCGAACGAGCCGTCGCCTCGGACGCTAATCTTTAGGTATGTTCCGTCGTCGCCCACCATATAGACAAGGCCTTCGGGCAGCTCGTAGCCGTCTTTTTCATAGACCCAGCCTTTTACGGTCTGTATTACCTCTGGATGTTCGAAGCGCATGATGTGGTCCCAGCCGCGTGCATCGCCCCTGTTGGTCGCGAAGTAGCCGCGGTTGTGCAGTCCTTCGAAAGTCATGCCGAAGTCGTCGCCGTTGGAGTTGATGGGGTATTTCAGGTTCTCGAGTGTCCAGACGCCCAGGCTGTCGCACTCGCCCTTGATGATGTCCAGTCCGCCCATGCCTACGTGTCCGTTGCTCGAGAAGTAGAAATCGCCGTTTGGACGGAACACGGGGAACATCTCGTCGCCCGGAGTGTTGATGGGATAACCGGCGTTCTCTACGCCTCCCAGTCCGTGGCTGGTGATGGCGATGCGCCAAATGTCAAAGCCTCCCTGTCCGCCTGGCATGTCGCTCGTGAAGTAGAGCCATTGGCCGTCGGGCGAGACGGCGGGATGGGCATAACTGGAGAGCGTGTCCTTGCTGATTTGCAGCAACTGCGGTTTGCTCCAAGAGGCGTCGCTGCGCGAACTGGTATAAATCTGAGCATAGCGGGGATAGTCAGCGTCGAAGGTGCAGACGGTGAGATACATCGTCTTACCGTCGGGCGAAAAGCAGCAGGCTCCTTCTTCGTATTCGCTGTTGAGTTCGCCCTCAGCTGGTTCGGGCTGTTCCCACTTGCCCTTATCGTCTTTGCGCGAGAAGAAGATGTCGGCACTCTTTGTACCCGTGATGCCGCTTATCTCTTCGCCCTTAGCATCGTTTCGTGTACTGGTGAAGTAGAGCATGTCGCTGTCGTCGCCCAGAAGAGCAGGACAGAAGTCGCTTCTCCGGCTGGTGAGAATCGGTTCCTTCTTGATGCTGTAGAGCGAGAAGGCCTCCTTCCATTTTGGAGCAAGCTCGCAACCTTTTAATCCGTTGAGAGCCAGCGTGTCGTTGGGCACTTTCTCAAGGAAAGCATTATACGACTTAATGGCATTCTTGTAGTCGCCGTTCTTCTGCTGAAGTTGCCCCAAATAGAGAAAAGCCATCGAGTCGGGGTAGCCGTATCGAATGGCATTCTGATAGCCGCCGAGGGCCTTTGCCGTGTAGTTGATGCGCCGATAGCATTCCGACATCTTCCATGCCCGTTGCCCTCGTTTCTCCTTCTCGTTCGGTGGCGTCCGCGAGTAGGCTTTCTTGTATTCGGCAGCAGCATCGTAGTACTCGCCAATGGCAAAGAACTGGTTGCCCTTCTTTACATGCACTTCTGGTGTGCAGGCTGAAAAGAAGAGGCTCCAGACAATCCCTACCAAGAGGGGAAACCATTTAGCATTTAAACATTTAATCATTTACCATTTACCATTTGTCCCCCTTCCCTTCTGGAGAGGGTTGGGGAGAGGCTTTTTTATTTACGATTTAATGATTTACTATTTACTATTTACTATTTATGTACTATTTAGTAATTTAGATATTTACGCTCCGCTGCCTCGCCGCTTAAAAGCACTCCCCAAAAGGGGGAGCGGGGAGGGGGCATTCTTCATATATAACGTAATGAGGCCGTTTTTTATTGTTTGGGTTCGCGAAGAACAGCAAGAACAATGTCCGACACCATCTGTTTCAGCTCGTCGAGGAAGGTTCGGGCTTCGTACTCGTGACGTTCTATCTGCCGAAGCTTTTTCTCCCATCGGCCTGTGAGTTCGGCACTCTTCAGGAGGTCGTAGTGGATGAGGTCGATGATTTCGAAGCCTGTGGGGGTGGGGCGAAGGGAAGAACGTTCGCGACGGATGTAGTTGCGGCGGATGAGCGTCTCGATGATGGCGGCTCGCGTGCTAGGGCGCCCGATGCCGTTCTCCTTCATCGCGTCCCTCAGTTCCTCGTCCTCAACGGTCTTGCCTGCCGTCTCCATAGCCCGCAGCAATGTGGCATCGGTAAAAGGCTTTGGCGGTGTTGTCCACTTCTCCGAGAGGGATGGCGTGTGCGGTCCGCTCTCGCCCTTGACGAAAGACCCCTCTAAATCACCCATCGGAGAACCTTCCTGTTCGGCTGGTTTGTCTTCCTTTTGTGGAAGTGCCTTGTCTTTCTCTCCCGTAGCATTCTGAACCTGTAGCTTGGAATTTTGAACTAACACGGCTCTCCATCCTTCTTCGATGATAACTTTGCCTGTGGTGCGGAACAGAATAGACCCTCCCATGCCTTCCCTTAAAGGGAGGGAGTCCTTTGCAGAGCTATCGTCTGTATTCTCCCCCTTTAAGGTGGTCTGTCCTATGACCGTCGTTGTTTCGAACTTGCAGTCGTCGTAGAAGGCAGCGATGAAGGCACGTGCCACGAGGTCGAACACCTTCTGTTCCAGTTCTGTGAGGTTCTGCGGAATGATGCCCGTCGGGATGATGGCGTGGTGGTCCGTCACCTTCGAGTTGTCGAACACCTTCTTCGACTTTCGTAGCGGCTTACCTCCTCCAAGCGGGCGGATGAGGTCGGCGTATGGGGCAACGCCGGCAAAGCGCGTCTGGTAGAGACCGTTCATCGTCTGCGGACATTTGGGATAGACGTCATCGGGCAGGAAGGTGGTATCGACGCGAGGGTAGGTCGTCACCTTCTTCTCGTAGAGGCTCTGGATGATGGAGAGCGTCTGTTCGGCCGAAAGGCCAAGCTTCTTGTTGCAGTCCACCTGTAGGCCAGTCAGGTCGTAGAGCCTTGGCGGAGCCTCCGTGCCCTTCTTCTTCTCGACGGAAAGGACGGTGAAGGGCCTGTCCTTGATGCTCTCGATGATGGCTTTGCCCTCGGCTTCCGTGGCATATTCCACAGGCTTGTAGATGATGCCCTTAGGCTTCTGTTTCTTTCCCTTTTCTGCTGCAGCGGCAACGGCGGCGGCATCTTCTGCCTCAGCCTCTTCGTCACGCTCTATGGCGTTGAACTTCGTGTCTCTGTAAAGCGTGGAGAGTACCCACGACTGGCGGGGAACGAAGTTGTCAATCTCGCGCTGCCTTTCCACGACAAGGGCGAGGGTAGGGGTCTGCACCCTGCCTACGCTGAGCACTTGCCGCTTGCCTGCCGCGTACTTCAGCGTGTAGAGCCGTGTAGCGTTCATGCCAAGCAGCCAGTCGCCGATGGCTCGCATCAGTCCAGCCTCGTAGAGTCCCTGATAGGCGCTTTGGTCTTTGAGCGTCTGGAAGCCTTCCTTGATGGCTTCTTCCGTCAGACTATTCACCCAAAGTCGTTTCACAGGGCACTTTGCTCCAGCCTTCTGCATCACCCATCGCTGTATGAGTTCGCCCTCCTGACCGGCATCACCGCAGTTGATGATTTCGTCGGCCTTCTGCATCAGTCCCTCTATGATGTGGAACTGCTTCTCTATGCCCTTATCCTGCTTGAGCTTGATGCCGAAACGGGGCGGTATCATGGGCAAGGCACTAAGGCTCCAGCTCTTCCACATCGGCGTATATTCGTGCGGCTCCTTCAGCTCGCACAGATGACCGAATGTCCACGTCACCTGGTAGCCGTTCCCTTCCAGATAGCCGTCCTTCTGGCCCTTAACGCCAAGCACATTCGCAATCTCTCGGGCCACAGATGGTTTCTCAGCAATACAAACAACCATTGTTATTTACCATTTAATCATTTACCATTGACCAGCCCCCTCTCCCAACCTCTCCCCCGAGGAGGAGAGGCTTTCCTTGCCTGGTATTCTCCCCATAGAGGGGGAGAGTTTTAATTTTGAATAGGAGCCGACGCTTCCGAGCGTCGGAACGTTTGACTGCCAGGAGCTGACGCCGCCGAGCGTCGGAACGTTTGACCGCCAAATACCGACGCTTGGAAGCGTCGGCTCCTATTAGTACGCTGCAAAGGTACGACATATAATTCAAACTTCTTCGCTTTTTTGCAAAAAAAGATGCTTGAATGCTATCCTTTGCCTACAGGAAAGAAGAAAAACCTCGCAGCAATGCTACGGGGCTTTCCTTCAACCGTGTCGGAATGAAGTGTCTCAAAGGGCGTTGTTGTCAGGCGTTTTTATTTTGTGAATGCATAAAGACGAATCCTCGTTCTCATATGATAGACACAGCCAGCGAGATTGATGTCAGCTGGCTGGAAGGTTGCGAGTCGATAGGTATCTGCGGCGCGACAAACACGCCCAAGTGGCTAATGGAGGAGTGCAAAGTACGCATCGAGGAGCTGCTTGGAAAAGGTGAGAAGTTGAAAAGGTGAAAAAGTAACTATTCAGTTCACCACGGGAGGGCATACGCTCCCCAGCAAAATGGGGAATTACTTGTTTGTAATATAGAAACGATTCGGCATGAAAAGCCAACAGTCATCAACCCTGCAAAGATATAACTTTTCGGGCGTAAACCAGCGGAAACACAAAATAATTCAGTGTTTCCGCTGGTTTACGCCCGAAAAAAGGCATCAGATGGTATCACTTGTTTATCGTTTTCGCTGTCATTGATGTGATAAATTCAAGTAAACTAACAGGGGATACACCCAATGCGGCACATCCCCTGTCGTCGTATCTTGCGTCATGCAGTGGCCTGTTGTCTTAATTGTCAAAAGGGCCTGGCTCGTCCCAAAGGAACTCTTTAATTTCCGGGTCCTTGTCGCCATTGTTGTCAATGCCGCCGTAGCCAATGCCATTGCTACTGTTGACACCGCTTTGAGCCAACATTGAACAAAACTCTGCCATTTCCTGCTTCATGCAGGGAGTCATATATACCTTTTTCATACTTTATGATTTAGACATTTAGAGAGTTAGAAAACAAGAAAGAGCGTGTGCATTTCTATATTTCTAATTATCTACATTTCTTATTTTATAATCTTCCTTCCCTTCGTCACGACGATACCCTTGTAGCCATCGCCGACGCGCTGGCCTGCAAGGTTGTAAGTGGCCTCGCCGAAGTCGTTAAGGTCGTTAGAGTTCCTAAGGCCATCAAGTTCTTTAATGTCGGTTGCCTCGTCGTCGATAAAGACGGCCATCTTCACGCCGAAGTCTGTTTCCTTGTCAAGCACTGCGCCAAGCTGGAACCAGCCTCGGAAAGCCTTGATGTTGGTCTTGCCCGTCGAGTAGTAGAACTTCTCGCCGGAGATGAACAGGGCGTCGGCAGGAACCACCGTTTTCACGAATGTGCCAGTAAATGTGCCGGGTGTTTCATATTCATCGGCCTTCTCAACGTCTGCCACTTCTCCTACCAAGGTACAATCGTCAGCCTCGAAGCTGGCGATGTCCTGTGTCGTCTTGATGAGAAACGGCTTTCCGCCTGTCATACCTTTCCTGGCTGTCATGGTGTAGGTCGTGAAGTTGATGGTGATGCCATCGGGTGTTACATCTTCATCGTTCTCATATTCCACCTCGAATCCGCTGAACTCTGCCAACTGTACATCACTGCCGAATACCGTCTCTGCCTTTGTCTTGGTAAGGGTGAAGGGCAGGACGATGGTGCTCCACTGGTTGGCCTTGATGGTGCGCGTCATGCGGACATTGGCTTTGTCGCCTGCCGTATATGTGGGCAACTTCGCAGCATTCTCGTCGAACTTGATGCGGCCGTCGTCCGGCTCGCCGATGGTGACGGTGAAGGTCACGTCATTCATCAGGATTGTCTGTGGTGTCTCGTCGTTGGTGTAGAACTCTATTCCATACAGTGTGCCTTCGTAGGTCTTGCCCACTTCGAGAGAGGCGTCGGCTTCCAGGGTGACGCTGAAAAGTACTCCACTGCTGCCGGGGATGGCTTCGCCGTCGTTCGATGTGACTACGAAACGGTAGCTGCCGTTGCTCAGCATTCTTGAAGAAATACTGTGTCCAGTGGTATTGAAGCGTTCGGAGAGCGTTGCCTCCGGCTTCCCGCCGGCATTGAGGGTTAACGATAGACCATCGGAAGAGAATCCCAGGTCGCATTGCCATCCGCTGAGGTTGGCTGTCTCGTTGTTGAGCGCAATGGCCAGTTCCACACTTCCGCCCTGTGGCACCTCAATGTTTGCCACGGACAAGGCGTCGTTTGCTGCAAAGGTGCCTGCCGCGTTAAGGAGCAGAACCCCAAGCAAAGATTCTTTGATTGTCATCATTTCTGTTTTGTTTTTATTGTTATTATATATGTATTCTGTTAATACCAAGGGTTATTTCTTGACGCTCTTCCTGCCTTTGGACAGGTAGATGCCCTTGTGAAGCCTGTTGCTATCTACTCTCCTGCCCTGCAAGTCGTACATGGCATCCATCCTGTCTGCACCCATTGAGGCTATGCCAGTAGCATCGTCCCCAATGACAAAGGCAACCTCGTCAAGGCTGGCAGTGGTGAACAGGATGTCAGTCACTGTCATCCCGTCTGTCGCTGCCGTCGTCGTGAGGCTCAGCAGAGCGTCTGCAGCGCGGTTCAGCGTGCTGTTGGTCGGCGAGTAGCAAAGAATTCGGTATTTGTTTTCCGCTACCTGACGGAAGGTCAGTATATGGTCGGCACAGCTCATGGGATCAAGGTGTGCTGCTGAAAGCTCAATGCCTTGCGGGAGCATGACATCCATCTGGAAACCGATGCAGTTCTCCGCTTCAACAAAAAGGCGGTGTTCAGTGCCGGACTGCGCAAGGGTGGCAACGCCATCCTGCTGCATGTTTTGGGCGGTTGTCCTGCGCCTTGCGTGGCTTGGACCCTCGTCGCTGAGGATGATGTTGATGATGTAGCCCACGTCCGTGACGGAGATTTTACCGTCATGGTTCATGTCCGCTGCGTCGAAGATGAACACCGACGGCACTTGTTCCAGGATGTAGTTGATGGCGTAGCCCACGTCTGTGACGCTCACCTTGTCGTCGCCGTTCACATCACCGGGCTTGTAACTGCTGATGGTGAGGGTGCTCTCGGCATCTGCCGGGTTAACAATCCTCAGGTCGTTGCCTTCGGGTAGCGACAGCTCGATGTTGAGCACCCTTATTATCCTGTTGCCGGCTTCGGCATCCTCAGCAATGTCCAGTACGATATTCATCAGAGTGCCTTCGTTGCCGACGAACGAGTCGCCGTCGTTCGAGGATACCACAAAGCGGTAGTCGCCGTTAGACAGTTGTCTGCTTGATATGGTGTGGGTGCTGGCACGGTCGGTAAGCGTTGCGTCGAGTTTGTTCCTTGCATTCAACGCCACAGTGACACCTTCGGGCAGACGAAGGTCGAACTGGCAAAGGCTCACATCGTTGGCGTTGGTGAGTACAATCGCCAGTGTTGTCTTCGAGCCAACAAGTCCCTTTGCATCGAGTGCAGCGAGAGTGTTGTCCAAGGCAGTCTCGTCCACTATGGTCAGTGTGCCGGCGACGTATGTGAAGTTGTAGTTGGCTGCCTCGGCTCCGCTCACGGTAATGGGATAGGAGCCGACGGGGCTGCTTGCAGTGGCTGTAGTGGTGACGATGGGCTGCGTGGTGAGCACAGAGGCATCGTCATTGTACTTGAAGCCGCTGTAGGTGACGGTCAGTACAGGGTTCTCTTCGCCTTCTTGCTTAGAGCAGCTCTGGGCTGTGACGGTCAGCATGGCCTTGGCTATTGTTAGTGAGAATTCGCGGCTGAAGGGCAGGTACAGGTTGCCGCCCGCCTGTGTTGCTGTGATGGTGGCTGTGCCCGCACCCTTGATGTTGAGTGTATTACCGCTGATTGTGGCAACGGAGGTGTTGCTGCTCGTCCAAGTGAGTGCCTGCCCCTCTGTGGTGGCGGCTGGCAGCGTGTAGGCTGCGTCGCCGTAGGTCATTGCTGGCAGTGCTGTGAGTTCCAGAGTCTGCTCCTCCTTGTCGGGATTGTTCCACTGCAAATATGGAAGACCAGTTCTGCTGTTCATTGCCCAAACATTGTCGAAGTCCCAGTAGAGGGCTTCGTAGCTGTCGCGGAGTTTGATTTCGCTGTCGCTGAGCGACTGCCCGTCCAGGATGTTGTCCTGTATCTGCTTGGGTATGCCGTTCACGGAGATTTGCATACCCCTCCAAGCGTAGTTGCTCTCGTCTGGGTCGGGGGCACCGTTGGTGTAGCCGCCGATGACGCGGATGCCCCATCCGCTCTGGTCGCTCACTTCCACCTTGGATCCAAGAGCCACACAATTGGTGACAACGGCTGATGCACCATTGTTATAGCCGACGAGGCCTGAACCATAATAGGTGCTGCTCACATTGCCCGAGGCATAGCATCGGTTCACCTTGCCGTAGTTGTAG
>CACYQI010000045.1 GCA_902776455.1 uncultured Bacteroidales bacterium
TCGTAGCTTCGGATGTCCTTCACCATGTAGGACGGCATGTTGTCGAGGAGCAGCTCGCGGTCGTTGTCGAAGAAGTCCTTGCCGTTGAGCAGCAGGGCATCCACTTTGCGGCCGTTCACCGTTATCTCTCCGCCGCCATGCAGCTCCACGCCCGGCAGCTTCTTGATGAGTGCGTCGAGCATCGAACCTTCTGCCATCGAGAAGGCATCCGCGTCATAGACCAGCGTGTCGCCGTCCATGTAGAACTTCAGCTTTGTGGCCTTCACCACAAGCTCGTCCATGATGGTGGTGGAATCACCGTCCAACATGAGGCTTTGTTGCTTTGCCTTCGGTGCTCGATGCAGGTAGATGGGCTTCAGTTCGCGGTAGCTTTCGCGTTTGTACATCTTCTGGATCTCGAAGGGAGTAAAGCGTGTCTGGTAGCCCTTTGCTTCGAGGCGCAACAGGTACTTGCCCGCCTCCTTGACAGTCGCATCGACATAAGTATGGAGCTTGTCGTCGTATTTATAGCTCTCAACGTGAACAGTATCGACAAAACTGCTGTCGGCAGCACGGAGGAGTGTCGCTTTCAGGCTGTCGATGCCGTCATGCGTCAAGTGGTCGGCAACTGAGGCATAGACGCTAAGCTCCCGCTTCTTCGTCTTTGTCGAGTCTGTTTGGCCATAAGCTGCCATGCTGAAGAGGGCCAGCAGGAAAGTGATGATGGTTTGCTTCATATTATTCACGATTCACTTCCTATATATATATAACGTTTGAGCAGGCGAAATGTTAACTTCAGGAGCGAATATTTAAGTTTTATTTGCAGAAAACCTTTCTGTTTTCATTGTTTTATGATTAATGTTACATGAAATATTGTAACTTGACCTACAGTAGAGCTACTTCCTTCGCTCGAGAAATAAGAAAATCGAGTTTTTCTTTTGTGTTCTGCTCACTTATTCGTACCTTTGCAGGCAGAAACCAATAAAAAGAAGCGCATTATGACAAGTGTTGCAATGAATAATCTTTGGAACTACATTCAGGGGCTTTCTCTTTCGGCACGCAATCAGGAATGGCTGGCAGCGCGGTTGCGCGAGGCATCGCAGATGAAACGTGCAAAAGCCAAGAAGGATGAGACGTTGATGACGAAGGAGGAGTTCTTTGCTCAGGTGGATGAGGCCAGAGAACAAATCAAACGGGGCGAAGGTATTACCTTCACCAACCTTGAAGACATGAATGCTTGGCTTAATGCTCTTTGACGGATGTACATCATTACTTATTCCCCTCGTGCCAAAGAAGGGCTTGCCAAGTTGAAGAAGAGCGAGCCTGCTGCTTTCAAGAAGGCCACGAAGTTGCTTAATGAAATAGCATTGCATCCTTATACGGGTACAGGTCATCCAGAGCCTTTGCGCGGCGACAGGGCTGGTCAATGGTCGCGAGCAATCACCCAAAAGCATCGTATTGTTTACGAGGTCTTTGAGTCGGAAGTGCATGTGGATGTTCTGTCTGCCTATGGGCATTATGACGATAAATAATGTGATGCTTTTTGCACTAAGGCGTGGAACCAAAGCCTTCGAAGTAAGTCTTCTTGCCATTGACGAAGGACTTGAGGCTATACCATTCGGTGGGAATCCATTCTACGCCTCTGGTCTCAAGGACAAGGAAGTGATACCCGCCATCGGCATGTTGGACTTGGATGGAGTTGCCTGATGGTTTGCCGGGGGCAAATGTGCGTAGCAATTCGGGAGTAAAGCCATCGAAGGAGACGCCATAGTTGTATTGATAGTAATACCCCTGCAGTTGGTCGGTGTACTTCTGTGCCAAGCTGTCTGTCTTGGCGAGCAGCCTGTCGGCAAGCGGCTTGTTTGCTTCGGGCACGGAATATATCGTGGCCTCTGTCAGACCTGCGTTATTGTGGTCGCCCGCATAGCCTTTATGAATCCATTCTCTGTTTTCCTCTTCCCAAATTGAGTCGGAGTAAGCCATGTCATGCTGCCATAACGCATCCCGATGACCAACACCGTGCTCGTCCATGAGACGTGCGATGTCTTCTTTCAGGCTATGCCAGGAATACAAGTCGGATGTGGCTCCAGGGTTGACGCGAGGCAGAGAGACGGTATAGCTGAGACGTCCCTCGAAGGTACCTTCCTGCTTGCCTGATTCGAGGACGAAGTCGAGGAACTCGTCGGAATTGTAGTATGTGTGGTTGCCCTCCTGCAGCTTATAGACTCTTGTGGTGTCGTGGCTGAGGTTCATGGCGTAGTAGATGGTGTCTTTCCCTTCTTTATGGCTTTCGTAGAGCGACTTGTCCTGAGCCTCTTTTGCCAGTTTGTCGAGGGTGCGCCGGATGGCTTTCACCTGCTTCTCGAAGCTCGTCTTCTCTGCCCGAAGCAAGCTGTCCAGGACACTCGGCTCTTCCTTTCGCTGTCTGGAATACCACAAATCGGGTCTGAACCAAAGCCAGACGGAATAGTTCAGCTGCGGAGGATTGCCCCATTGCCCCATTCCGCCAGTCTTCTGAACCATTGGCGCTCTGCCAAGCTGCGTGAGCTCTTCGAAGAGTTTGCTCATTTCGGGGTTTACTGAGGCGTGGCTCACCTTCACCTGAGCCAAGGATGCCGCACTCATGAGTGCAGCTATCAGGATTGACATTACCTTTTTCATTGTCTTATTTCATTAGTCTTGTTGTCGGATATATGCAGTTGTGTTTGTTGCTCCTACATGTAGGAGTGATTGCTCCTTCATGTAAGAGCAATTGCTCCTTCATGTAGGAGCAAAGGACAAAGCCAGCCTAGTTGAACAGAATCTGCCGCCGCATCTCGCGACGCAGCAGCAGAATGGCGCCTTTTATTAACTACAAAAACTAAAACTAACATGTGTTCTGTCTTTTGTCTCGTTCATGTGGATTTGTCGCTTTGTTCGGGTGGATTTGACCTCCGACCGTGTGGAATGCAGGGATTTGCAATCCCGAAATGTCTGTTTCATCACGGAACGGCGGGTCAGTAACTTTGATTTTTCACTTTTCACTCTTCACTTTTCACTTCTTTCTGGCAGTTCTCCAACCCTTTCGAGCTTGAAATCGACGGCTGAGAGCCAACGCCCCGTGAAGAGACGGCCCGTGAGGTCCTTGTCGCAGGTGACGCCGTAGGTGAGTTTGCCGTCGCGGACAACGATGCCTTCCACTACGCACTTGCTCCAGCCGTAGCCCATGCCGCCATTGGCAAGGGCGATGCGGACGTCGCCCGGCGAGATTTGTTGTCCCTTCTCGTCGGCTTCCTTGACGCGTATCGCAGCATCCCTCCAGATGTCGCCTCCGCGGTCGTCGCAGGCGGGAATCTCTCTCAAGAACAGGTCGTCGGCCTTTGCAAAGATGAAGGCTCCCGTGTTGCCGCTAAAGGAGGTACGTCCTGCGGCAGTCAGTCTGTAGATGCCCGGCTTGAGGTTCGTCTCTTTGTGTTCGGCCGTGTATCTCAGTACGCCGTCCTCGTCGGCACAAGCATCGAGGTACTCCAGCTCGGGATTGCCCGTGTAGTGCTTGCCCGAAACGGCATAGTACCAACGTCCGCCGTCGTTCTTCGTCACGGTGAAACCGATGTCGCGCAAGAACTGATGACGCTTCGTGTCGTGGTATTCCAGCCGGACAGACTCGTTGACCTTGTCCTTGAGGATGCTTTCCGAAGCCTTGAAATAGTCTTGTATCTGTGGGTCGCAGCCTTTTGCCTTGGTCTCCATAGCGTAGAGTCCCTTCCAAATCAACGCATATTCTTCGGGCGTGAGGAGTCGTTCGTAGCGCGAGGCCTCGCGTTTCAGGGCGAAACCAATCGAGGCGAGTTCCGTTTCGCCGGCTTTCTTGCTGAGTTTCACAAGCTCATTAATCTTGTTGCTCAGGCTGGGAAATCCGTCGTAGTAGTCGCTGACGTGGTCCATCGCCCGCAGGACATCCCGATGATACTTCGCGCTGACGGCCCACTTGCCGTCAATATAAGTCGTGTCGATTTCCTGCTTCGGGTTGTTCTTCACCGTTTCGCCCACCTTGATGGCCGTGCGGACGCTGTCCATCGTGACGCGGTCAACTTCATCCACGAGCGTAACAAATTCGGGGTTGTAACCCAGGAACTGGGTGAAGTAGCCCTGTTTCGTCCCATCTTCCGAGTCGCTCCAAGACAGGATGAAGCCATATACGAGTCCGTCTTCATCAGGGAAAACAATCATATATGTATTGCATTCGTCGTATAGCGGAAACCACACATCCGTCCCATTCACCTTTTGGCCTTCGACGAGATGAAGCGCCTTCATGGTTTGCATCTTATAGGGCAAGGAGTAGCAGTAGTGCAGGGAAGCCTTGTCGAGATGTTCCATGTAGCTTTGCAGGAAGTGTTTGATGGGCTCTTCCCCACGGCAGGCGAACAGCTCCGTTCTTGCGCTATCGTCTTGTTCCCAAGGATGATCGAGGATTTTCACTTGCTTGTCCTCGAGGAAACGTTGTGAAGCCTTTTGCATAGCAATTGCGTGCTCGTTCTTCTGCGCTTGGAGCGGCAAAGCCGTCAGAAGCAAGCCGAGGAGCAGGATGCTGAGTTGTGTGAGTCTTTTCATAGTTTTTTGTTTTATGGAGTTAAATGGGGAGTTATGGAATGAAGTTAATTCGCTTCGCTCATGGAAGTTAAAGCAGCAGAATATGGTGACGTCCAGCACGAAGTGCTTAACTTCCACTTTAACTTCTTCCGATTACTTCCTTTTTAACTTCTGTTTTTAATTCATAATGGGATGTAACGTGTTGTGGTATCTACGAGGTATTCCTCTTGGTAGGCGGTCTCCACTTGCTTGTGGATAATCTTGTTCACCAAGTCCTTGATGCGTTCGTCGGCTCGCATGAGGCCCGTCAGCTCAGCCAGGCAGGAGCTGTCTCGGCAGTCGCCCATCTGGTTCTCGAGTTGCGTGAGGTAGTAGTAGAGACTGTCCGCGGCAGAGGCAAGCACGACGGCTTCGGTCGGGGGTTGAGGCTCTTCGGCAGGCTTCACTCGGGTCGTCTTCGAACGTGGCACGTTAACTTTGTCAACTTCACGTGTTAAGTTGGCCAACTTCACGTGTTTAGTTTGCGATTCATCCACGTCATCTTCTTCGATGACCTTAGGCGTGTCTTTCTGCTCGACAGGCTTCTCCGTCTTTTCAGCGAGTTGCGTGGGTTGCTGAGGCTTGAAGTTCCACCAGGTGAAGAGTGCTACAACTGCGATCAAGACTGCGGCAATTGCCAGAAGAGCCTTTCCCATCGACCTCGTGAAGCGAGGGCCATTCTTCTTTTCGTCCAGCAAAGCTTCGAAGAGCGCCTCGTCGCGGTCCAGCTCGCTTTCGGTAGGCAGTTCCCACTTCTCCTGCTCTATCGGGTGCTTCCCTTGCAAATAATCGTCGAGAAAGGAATCAATTCTTAATTCTTCTCTCTTCTTTCTTAATTTCTTGGTGTAGTTATTCATCGATATATCCTCCTTTCTTTAACATATTATATATAATGTGTCGGGCGTGACTCAACATCGCGCTGACCGTCCTCGCGTTGATGCCTGTCGCAATCGCTATTTCGCGTGTGTCCATCTGTGCTTCGGCAAACATCCGCCAGAGCCGTTTCTCCGAGCGTCGGAGCGTTCCGGTGGCCCGTCGGAGGGCTTCCTTGAGTTCGCTTTCTTCGAGCGTCTGGCCTTCCTCCGAAGCGGGGAGAGCGGTCTCGTGACTGGTGGTGAGTGGTGAATGAGGTCGCCGCTGCTCCCTCCGCCACACGTCAATGCACTCGTGTTTGGCTATGCGGATGGCCAGCCGCTCAGCCTCCAAAGGCGAGGACAGCGAAGGCCAAGCCTTCCAGAGGCGTATCATCGTCTCCTGCGCCACATCCTCTGCCTGCTCCGCCGCCGAGAAGAAATCCTCGCCGACACGCTTTGCCCGAGTCCGCAAAATAGGCGCCAAACGTTCAAACTCTGTGTGCTCCATACACCCTTATAACGTCGCAAAAGGTCAAATGTTATGCGAAGTTGTAAATAATTAACTTTTTTTTTCATTTTTCTTTGTCGTTTGGATAAAAAAAAGTAACTTTGCTCCCAATAATGCGCTTGTGGTGGAATTGGTAGACACGCCAGACTTAGGATCTGGTGCCGAGAGGCGTGTAAGTTCGAGTCTTATCAGGCGTACTATTAGAAAAGGTAAAAAGTTAAAGGGTTAAAAAGTGAAAGTGTTCAGAGATAAAGTGTCAGATATGAAAAAGTTGCTGTTTTGC
Organism: uncultured Bacteroidales bacterium; assembly: GCA_902776455.1. GTDB lineage: Bacteria > Bacteroidota > Bacteroidia > Bacteroidales > Bacteroidaceae > Physcousia. The sequence continues at coordinate 6,233 of CACYQI010000045.1, forward strand.
TGCCTGTTGATGGCTGCATTCGTCGGTTGTACTGAAACGATTGATACTTCAGCACGCTATGTGTTCCGGGAGCGTACCATAGCCAGCTACCTCGCCGATCACCCGCAGTTCAGCGAATACGTCAAGCTGCTGAAGGAACAGAGAGTGAGCGAAGTGAGCGAGACCTCCGTCTATCAGCTGATGACGGCATACGGTTACTACACCTGTTTCGCTCCCACCAACGAGGCCATCCAGCTTTATCTTGACTCGCTCGTCATCAAGGAAATCATTCCCACAGCCAGCTGGGACGCCTTCCCCAACGAGCGGACAAAGGACAGCATACGTTCCGTGATTGTCCTCAACAGCATCCTCGACGGCACAAAGCAAGAGATGAAGTTCATCACGGCCGAGTTTCCGAAGACCAACGAAGAGTTCTCCATCAGCACGATGGCCGACCGCAAGATAAGCGTCACCTACGACAAGAAGGACCTCGACAGCTGCCTCATCGACGGCATCTGCCCTGTCTCGAAGCGCAACCGCGACATCGAAGCCATCAACGGATACATCCATCAGGTGGGATACGTCATTAATCCCAGCAACGAAACGCTCGGCAGCACGCTCCACAAGTTTGCCTACGACTACAACTCTGGCCTAAGTGTCATGGCCCGACTCGTAGAGGTATGCGGCCTCACGGACACCCTCAGCCAAGTGAAAGACGAGCGCTACGAGTCGCTCTACCGCAACAACGCCTTCCCCAAGTTCCATTGGAACCTGCTCAACGTCGATGTAGAAGCCCCCGAGCACCGCAAGTACGGCTTCACCCTCTTTGCCGAAACCGACGAGTTCTGGGAGAGGGAACTGCACAAGGACCGCAAGGAAATCACCATACAGGACGTGGTTGATTGGGTCGATGCACAGGGTTTCTACCCCGAAGCTGTCAAGAACGACAAGTACAAGGAAGTGGACAATCTGCTCAACCAGTTCGTCACCTACCACTTGCTGCCTGAGCGCATCCCCGTCGATAAGCTGGCGCTTCACTACAACGAGAAGGGTTATAACTACAAGGTAAAGAACACTCCGCCCACCATTCCCGTGTGGACTCACTACGTTACGATGGGCAAGCGCCGCCTCCTCCGCATTTGGGAAAGCCTTGAGAGCGGTGGTCCTTACCTCAACCGCTTCCCCAAACTCAACAACGGACGACGCGAGGACTACCACGAACGCGAGTGTTCGGAGGAGAATACGGGCATTCGCCTGAACACCGATGAAGGCTCCGGCGTCATCAAGCTCATTAATTCCATGATTTATCCTATCGATAAACCGCTTGCCTATACTGAGCATGTGCGCAACGAACTCGCTAAGGTGCGCCTCCGATACGACGCTTGGGAGCTTCAGCCCGAAGCCATGAACAACGACATGCGCATTATGAGCTACTTCATGCGCTACTATTTCTCCAGCGACCCCGACAAGCAGTACTTCGACAACCTCACGGTCAACAGCAAGGAGACAAACTTCATGCTCCTCAACGGCCGCGACCAGAACTGGCCCAACTATCAGGCCGACGAGGTGCTGGCCGAAGGTCTCTACGACATCACCATCACGCTTCCGCCCGTCCCCAAATACGGCATCTACGAGATTAGAATGGGCGTTTCGACCTTCAGCGGCACGCGCGGCATCTGCCAGGTCTATTGGGGACCGCGCAAAGACCAACTCGTTGCCCAAGGCATCCCCGTTAATATGCAGCTCGGAGGACAGGACAAGATGCTCGGCTGGGAACGCGACACCGACGACGACGACTATAATGCTGAGGTCGATAAGAAGATGCGTAACAACGGATTCATGAAGGGTCCCGAATACATCGTTGCAAGTGCTGGAGGCCGAGAGACGAACCGTCTCAGCGCAACCTCTACGCGCCGAATCATCGTACGCGAACCCATGTCGCCCGACGTCACCTATTACCTCCGCTTCAAGACCGTGCAGGACTACCTTGAGAAACAGCTCTTTGTCGATTACCTCGAGTGGTGTCCCAAGGAAATCTACGACAATCCCGAGACGCCGGAGGACATCTGGTAGCAGCTTAACGAACAGCAAAAAAGAATCGGAGCTTTGAGAAGGCTCCGATTTCTTTGTATAATCAGAATACTCAGAACACTCTGAATGCTCTGAGAACTCTGCTGAATGCTCTGAGTACTCAGAATACTCCGAATACTCAGAGCACTCTGAAAGCTCAGAATTCTCTGAGTGTCTTGTCGATGAAGGCCTGCATCTCGGCCCAATGCTTCTCGATGCTCAGCAGGAGATGGAACTGGTTGTTGGCGCGGACGAAGTTGTGGTCGGGGTACTGGCACTTCCAGTATTTGTCGCCGCTCAGGTAGTCCCAAAGGAAGCGGACGCACTGCATGTAGGGGAAGAGAGCAGTGGCGTAGGGCAGGTTCTCAACCTCGACGGGCAGAAGGAAACTCTTTGCGCTTTCGAGATACCCTTCGGTGAAAGCCTTGAAGATGTCCATGCGGAACTTCACCTTGTCCATCTCGGGGCAGTCCTCAGCAACCTCGTTGGCTCCGGTGCGCAGGAAGTCGCCGTAGTCGGAGAAGATGAAGTTGGGCATCACCGTGTCGAGGTCGATGACACAGAGCACGTTGTCCAGTTCGTCGAACATCATGTTGTTCACTTTCGTATCGCAGTGGCAGACGCGCTTCGGCAGCGTTCCTTCCCTGCCCATGCGTTCCGCCTTGCACATCTCCTCGGCGCGTTTCTCTATCTCGGCAAGCATCTTCTGCACCCGTTCTTCCTTCACGCGGCCCACCGGGTCGCTCTTCACCACCTCTCGCAGTTGCTGAAGCCGGAACTCCATGTTGTGGAAGTCTTTGATGGTCTCGCCCAGCTGCACTGGGATGTCGGCCAGCATTGCCTGGAAGTTGCCGAAGGCACGGCCTGCAGCACGGCTGCTCTCGGGGTTGACGGCTTGCTTCGTGATGGCATTGTCGATGAAGACCATCATGCGCCAATAGCCTCCGTCCACCTTGATGTAGAGCTTGCCGTCGGCTTTCGACGGGATGAAGCGCAGCACGCGGCGGTCGATGTCCTTCACGCCCTCTGCCGCAAGCTTCTTGCGGATGTGGGATGTCACGGCGTCGATGTTGCGCATCACCATGTCCACGTCGGGGAAGACGACGTGGTTGACGCGTTGCAGTACATAGTCGGGCTTGTCCTGCTCGGCCGTCTTCACTTTGTACGTGTCGTTGATAAGTCCTTCGCCAAGCGGTTTAATCTCGCTGACGGTTCCCTCGTAGGCAAAGCGGCCCACGATGTCGGTTAATTGTTCCTGTTGCATAGTCTTAGATGTTTTTGTATGATTGTATAGGCAAGATTTTGATTTTCAGCGTTCTTCTCGCGCCATCCGTTGCTTCTGTGGCGCTTGTGTCGAAGCCCTTGTTCTACCGCTTTAGCGGCGTTCACACCGCAAAGGTACAATAATTTTTTTAATTTTCGATATGATTTGTAGAGTTTATCGTAATGTCATAGCTATTTTTTGTGCATCCCATCATTATCGATGCCCGCTCGAAGCTTCGCCATAAACAGCAAAACCCTGGCAGGTTCCCGCTGCCGATGAGGGAATTGAAAACTTGTAATATCATCAGCCAAGACGAGGCTTTGAACTTTATTCCCTTCCCATTGAGCCGTCTCTGAACATGGACTTGTTCTGAAAAATCACGACATCATTTTGCCGCCCAACACAAGGAAAAGGTTTGCTCAAAACGGGGCGCCGGCTGATGCTCCGTGCTGTGTAGGTCGATGCTCCACGTTGTGTCGGCTTTTGCTCCATGTTGTTTTCACCGCTCCAATATGCAGATTTCTTCGATAAATTATGTTGATTTTACCTTGAAGGTACGAGGAGGTGGTACTTACTTTGCTTCGCGTAAAACAAAACCCCATTCTAACGTACTGATTATCATATAGGATTCAAAATAAGCCCTTTTCCTGTCTCCGGCGGTACAAAGTGCCACAGAAGCAAAAACATGCCGTCAGAACGCGTCGCGATGCGAAAAGATTTGACAGAAAGAGTGGCATCTGTTTGCCCTTGCAGAACACGTCGTCCCTCGCATCCCCCTTCAGATACTTCCTCTTGAGGTAGGAGAAGCCGTGGCTACATACAAAAAGTGCCCCGCAAGCAGTTGCTCACGGGACACTTCTGAAAAAAAGAGTTACTATTATTCAGCGCGGAGTGTGAAGCGCTTAAAGTCGGTGACAGTCAGCTCCTTGTCGATGCTCTTGAGGTAAGCCTCGACGGTGAGGTTCTTGTCCCATATGTATTCTTGGCTCAGCAAGCAGTTCTCTTTGAGGAACTTGTTCACGCGACCCTTGGCGATGTTCTCAATCATGCCAGCGTTGAGGTTTGCAGCCTTCTCGGCAGAAACGGTGGCGATGATTTCCTTCACCTTGGCAACGTCCTCGGCTGTAATCCAGCCCTTGGCCTGATTGCTCTCCATGTGGTCCTCGCTGTCGAAGTGTGCGGGGTTGAAGCCAGCCTTCTTGATGGCAGCCTCTACAGCCTTCTGAATCTGCTCAGCCTTAGACTTCTCGACGGCAACAGCATACTCGTTGTCCTTCACGCTCTGGGGCACGCCGCTTTCGTCGATAGCCACTGGAGCAGCACTTGCAATCTGCATGGCGATGTTCTTGCCGACGGTCTCGTCCTCTACCTTCTTGCTCAGGTTGAGCATGGTGCAGAGTCCGTTGCGGTTCATGTGGTTGTAGGTAGCGATGTTCTCGCCCTCGATGGTGTCCATCTTCTCGCCCGTGATACCGCTGCGAGCAGTAACAGCGTCGGCAACAGTGCCTTCGCCCATGGGAAGAGCCTTCACCTCGTCGAGAGTCTTGCACTTTGCAGCCACGGCAGCGTCGAGGATGCTCTGCGTGAGAGCCACGAAGTCGGCGTTGTTGGCCACGAAGTCGGTCTCGCACTTCAAGGCGATGATGGCAGCGAAGCCGTTCTCAGCCTTCACGAGCACGCAACCCTCGGCAGCCTCGCGGTCGCTACGCTTAGCGGCAACAGCCTGACCCTTCTTGCGCAGGTATGCTACAGCACCGTCCATGTCGTCGCTTTCTGCCAGAGCCTTCTTGCAGTCTGCCAGACCAGCACCCGTCATTTCGCGGAGCTTCTTGATGTCATTCATTGTAACTTCCATAGTAGTATCTGTTTTTAAAAGTTTTGGATTAAGGATTAAAGATTAAGGATTAAGGCTTGATACCAGTAGGTTTGTCAGTCTCCTAAACAACCAAACTTTAATCCTTAATCTTTAATCTTTAATCTGTAAATTATTCCGCTTCGGGAGCTTCTACTTCTTCCTCTTCTTCGCGAGCCTTGCCGCTGCGACGTCCCTTCTTCACGGGCTGGTCTTCCTGCTCGGCAGCAGCATCGCTGTCGGCCTTCTCAGCCTTGCGCTCTTCGAGACCCTCGTTGATGGCTGTGCAGCAAGCCTGAAGGATGACCTCGATGCTCTTGCTTGCATCGTCGTTAGCGGGGATGACGAAGTCGATGTTGTCGGGATTGCTGTTCGTATCGACGATACCGAACACGGGAATGCCCAGACGGTTTGCCTCACGAACTGCAATCTGCTCCTTCAGTACGTCAACGACGAAGAGTGCAGAAGGCAGGCGGTTGAGGTCGGCAATAGAGCCGAGGTTCTTCTCGAGCTTAGCACGCTGGCGGCTCACTTGCAGAATCTCGCGCTTAGAGAGGTTGCTGAATGTGCCGTCGGCAATCAGCTTATCGATGTTGCTCATCTTCTTCACAGCCTTGCGGATAGTGGGGAAGTTGGTGAGCATGCCGCCGGGCCAGCGCTCGATAACGTAGGGCATGCCTACAGAAGTAGCGAGGTCGGCAACGCATTGCTTGGCCTGTTTCTTGGTAGCGACAAAGAGGATCTTCTTACCGCTCTTGGCAATCTGCTTCAAAGCTTCAGCAGCTTCGTCAACCTTGGCAACAGTCTTGTGCAGGTCGAGGATGTGAATGCCATTGCGCTCCATGAAGATGTAAGGAGCCATAGCGGGGTTCCACTTTCTCTTGAGGTGGCCGAAGTGACAGCCGGCCTCCAACAGTGTATCAAAATTAGTTCTTGACATTGTTCTTGTTTGTTTTGTTTGTTGTTTACTTTCTTTGTTAATTCTTTGTGTTTTAGAACCAATCTGCGAGTAGTCCCCAATAATATATAAGGAAAGGGAGTCAGGCAGATTTAGATGCTAAACAGCTTTTTGTGGTCCAGTATGTTATGCAGCGATTAACGCTTGCTGAACTGGAAGCGACGACGTGCCTTTGGACGTCCGGGCTTCTTTCTCTCGACCTCGCGGCTGTCGCGTGTCATAAAGCCTTCGGCACGGAGTGCCTTCTTGTCCTCAGCGTTAATCTTGACCAGGGCACGTGCGATAGCCAGGCGCAGAGCCTGAGACTGACCGGTGTAGCCACCGCCATAGAGGTTCACGTTGATGTCGTACTTCTCGGCCACGTCGAGCAGCGTGAGAGGCTGCTTCACGACGAACTGGAGTATGGAGCTGGGGAAGTACTCTGTCAGGTCGCGCTTGTTGATGGTAATCTTGCCAGTACCTTCGCTGACATATACGCGGGCAACGGCGCACTTGCGGCGGCCCAGCGCATTAGCAATGTATTTCGTATCCATGTTTGGGTTTATTTATACTGGTTAATATCGATTGCCTTGGGGCTTTGTGCCTGCTGCTTGTGTTCTGCGCCTCCATAGATGTAGAGGTTGCCGAGCAGTTTGTCTGCCAGCTTGTTCTTGGGCAGCATGCCCTTCACTGTATGACGGAGCAGTTTCTCGGCGCCGTTGGGCTTAGCCAGAATCTCGGCGGGAGTGGTTGCACGCTGGCCGCCGGGGTAGCCCGTGTAGGACAGATAAGTGCGGTCTGTCATCTTCTTACCAGTGATGATAATCTTGTCGGCGTTCACGATGATGACGTTGTCGCCGCAATCTACGTGCGGAGTGAACTCTGCCTTGTACTTGCCTCTCAGCAATTTTGCCACCTTCGTGCAGAGACGACCGAGAACCTGGTCAGTAGCATCCACTACTACCCATTCCTTCTTCACGGTAGCCTTGTTCATCGAGATGGTCTTGTAGCTCAAAGTATCCATTCTTTGTCTTGTTTTTGTTTTTTGTTTCTACCTTGTTTATTTCTCATTGTCGAAGCGATTCACGAACCGTCCGTACAGGCCAATGATGTGGACTATTCACACGCCTCTTTTTGCCCCTTTTAGGGGAGCTTTGATAATAATCGGCGTGCAAAGGTACAACTTTTTCCTTAATCTGCAAGCTTTAGCTAAACTTTTTTCTTCTTTAAACGTTTATTTTTGCGTTTTGGAGGACTTTATTACGTTTCTAACGAAACGCATTATCTGCCAAATTGCAGGAAGGAGTAAAACTTTGGCTAAGCGGATTTGACGATTGTCTGCTACGTTCATCTCCTTTTGCATCGCCAAAGCCTTTTTCCTGAGCGACGGCTTGCCGCTGCGGAAGGCATGCATCAAGAGCTTGTGGATGCGGGCTTGGAAGAATCGGTCAAGCTGGTCGTCGTGTATGTCGAAGGCTTGTGCCAAATCAAAAGACAAGCGAGAGGTGTTAGCCCAGAATAGGAACTGTTTCTCCTCGGTATTGGGGTTCGAGATGGTTGTGCTGCCGCAAGTGTAGGCGAGCGTTGGCTTGTCGATGTAAGCAACTCGACCCATGCGAGCGAGGAAGAAGGCTATCTGAACGTCTTCGCATTGATAGGTGTCGGGGTCGAAGAAGCGAGGGAAGTCTTGCATCGCTTGCCTAATCCAATCGTTGCGATAGAGCGATGTGCAAAGATGAATGGCGGGTCTTTCGATGGGCATCAAGACAGCTCCCTCTAAATCTTGCTGAAAGGAGATTTGCGGGCTTTCAGTCGTTCTCTCTCTCTGAGGAGAGTCGGAGGAGGACTGTAGTTCCCCCGTCTCTTCATAGTGCCTGAGCCAATTGGTGTGGACTATTCCGACGTCTGGATTGCTGTCCAGAATCAGGGATTCCTGCTCGAGTTTCAGATTGTCTATCCAGAAGTCGTCGCCCGAGCAGTCTGCAATATATTTCCCTCGGCAAGCGCGAAGGCAGTCGAAGTAGTTCCTGACGAACCCTTTGTTTGGCTTGTTTGCCAGGATGCGAATCGTGTCGGGATGTTGCTCTTGGTACTGCTGGCAGACGGCGAGTGTGCGGTCTGTGGAGCCATCCTCCCCGATGACGATTTCGATGGGCAAGTGGCATTCCTGCGACAAGATGCTGTCGAGCGTTCGACTTATCGTGTCCTCTTGGTTATAAGTACAGACGATGACGGATATAATGTCCTTGAATTCCTGCATTCGTGGGATAGTATCTGCTGATTATCCTGCAAAGTTAATACTTTTTCCGATATAATAACCTTCTTTGAATTTAATTTTTTTGAATTTTGAATTATATGTTGTACCTTTGCAGCCCGAATGATACAAAAGCGATGACAGAACTCAAGAATCTACATAACCCCGAGACGAACGACACCTCCTACGACCATGTGCTGAAATACACCGGCATCTTCGGAGGCGTACAGGGTTTGAAGATGCTTGTCAGCGTGGCTCGTGTGAAGCTTACCGCCAAGATTCTCGGCGGCACAGGCATGGGGCTTATCTCGGCCTACAACGCAGTTTCCGAGTTTCTCATCAGCGCGAGCAACATGGGCATCCCCTTGAATGCTACGCGCAAGACCAGCGAACTGTTCGAGGAAGGCACAGAGGCCCAGATAACCCATCAAGTGATGGTCATTCGCACTTGGGTGCTTTGGGCAGCGCTTCTCTCGGTGTTCATCTGCCTGTTCTTCTCGCCTGTCATCAGTTATTACTTCTTCAAGCACGACTGGCATCGCTGGCCTGCCGTGATGCTCACCTCGATTGTGGCGGCAACAAACATCATAGCCGAGGGCGAATGTGCCATTCTGAAAGGACTGCGACAAGTGCGGAAAGTGGCTATCCTCGAGACCATTCTTGCCGTCGGCACCTTGCTTTGCACCATCCCCATGTACCTTCTCCTGGGCGTTCATGGCGTCATCCTCGGACTCATCGCCTGCGGAGTCCTTTCGGCCGTGCTGCACTTCTACTTCTCGCTCCCATTGGTGTCGTACAAAGTCCGACCCTTTTCCCAGAAAACCTTCTGCGAAGGTCTGCCCCTCATCAAGGTAGGCATCCCCTACGTGCTAGCCGGAGTCTCCAACTCTTGTCTTCGCATGGTCATTCCGGCCATCATACTTGCCCATCACACCATGTCCGAGCTGGGGCACTTCAATGCCGGATGGCTGCTCATGGTCAGCTATTCGGGACTCCTGTTCATGGCCTTGGAGTCCGACTACTTCCCGCGGCTCTCCTCCGTCAACAACGATAGGGTGCGCATGAACCACACCATCAACCAGCAGATAGACATTTGTACGCTCATCCTCAGCCCCTTTCTTATCCTGCTTGTCGTGCTCATGCCTCTCGTGCTCCAACTGCTCTACGAAGACGAGTTTCTCGCAGTCACGGGGATGGCAACCCTTTCGGCCTTCTATCCTTTCCTGCGTTGCATGTCGTTGCCGATGGCCTATAGCATCCTTGCCAAAGGGCACAGCATATCCTTCATGGTGCTGGAGATTGTTTACGACGTCTTTTTCGGAGTGCTCATCTGGTGGCTCTACAACTCCTTTGGCCTCATCGGAGCGGGCATAGCGCTGTCCGCCGGAGCCATATACGACGTGGTGGTCTATTTCATTTACTGCCATGTCCGCTACGGTTTCGTGTTCCGTCGCAGCACGTTGCTCTTCTTCTTCGGGCAGTTTGTCTGCCTGGTTGTAGCCGTAGAGTACTGCTACCTCGTCTCTCCCTCCCCGGAGCAGAAGTACATCATCGGCGGCCTTGCCTTCCTCGTCGCCTTGGCCCTGAGCCTCTACCAGCTTCTGAACCATTCGAGCCTCGCCAAGCGGCTGGCCGGCAAGTTCCGCTTCCATCGGTAAGATTCCACATCTAAATAAATGAAAAGCACGGAGGGGTGGGGTGTATCACACAGAAAGCACGGAAATCACGGAAAGGCTGGCGCGGAGATTTTCTCACATCTAAATTGTTGATGTCCTGATTGAAATCATGAGCACCTCTCTATATATGCCGATCTATCGGCTTTTTTAATGAAAAGCAGCTTATGGGGTCTTACTCTAAAGTCCCAAAGGGACGAAAGACCACAGACGGGGGCGTAGCCCCCGGTAATACTGCAACGGCAGATAAAGCCCCGAAGGGGCGACAGAGACTAAGCATGTTGTTATTAAACACGTTACATATTCTGTCGCCCTTTCGGGGCTTTTGTTTTGTTGATACTCCTGTACCGGGGGTTCACACCCCCGTCTGTGGTCTTTCGCACCTTCGGTGCTTATTTGCCGGACAGCAACACATCTAAATAAACGAAAAGCACGGAGGGGTGGGGTGTATCACACAGAAAGCACGGAAATCACGGAAAGGCTCCTTCGGTAAGTTTGTGTATTGCATGCCCGAAAACTCTTGACATGATTTTCTTCCTCTCTGTAGGGAAATCGCCGCTGCTCCACGGCATGTTTTCCAACACTCCACGTTGAATTGGCTTACACTACGTGGAGTGTTGCCAAATCCTCCATGTAGTTTCCACCGACTAAACGTGCCGTTTTTGACGCAATTCTTTGTTCTGTTTGATTGCATGCCATGCAATCCACATACTTTCTTAACCCTTCTTTGCAAATTGCTCCTTTGTAACTCATTGACTATCAGCAGCCATTAAAAATAAGCCCATTTCCTGCATTCGGTGGACCAAAGTGCCGCAGAAGCAAAAAAAGGCCGTCAGAACGAGTCGAAATGCGAAAAAACCTGACAAATCCTCTTCACGTGTTGGCACTTTTACACACATTCGGGCGCTCTTTCGACCCTTCGAGACGCCGACACGCCCCTGCAAGAACCGGCTTTGCAGGCGGCATCTTCGACATCTCGGCAAGCATTTCGGGCACCAAAGAAGGCAAATCCTGTATCTTTCACTATTTTCTTTGCCTGTTCGGCTCGTATTTCAGTATTTTTGTGTACCTTTGCGGCGCAACTGAACATTATATTATAATGTAGTCAACTTTCAGAAGTGAAAAGGGAAGTGAATAAGGCTCCGACCGAACCTGCTTAACCTCATCCGATGACTCTTGAAACACAAAAAAGATATGAAAAGAAAACAGCTTCTGGCATTGCTTCTTGCATGCATGGCCTTTGAGGGCGCACCTCTGTTGGCAGAGAACACAAATTCCCTCTCGGAGGGACAGTCCCTGACCCGCTATGTGGAACCGCGAATCGGCACGGCTCATTGCCGCTCGTTCCACTTCGCCCCCGGCTCCATGCCCTTCGGCATGGCTAAGCCCGGCCCTTCCACCAACGGCTCGCTGGGCAATGCCGACGGCTGGCAGGCCACAGGCTACGACTATCGCGACACGTCCATCGAGGGCTTCGTCTGCACCCACGAGTTCCAAGTGGGCGGCATCACCGTGGCTCCCTCCACAGGCCTCCTGCTCACCACACCCGGCAACCCCGACGGAACAGGGCCGCGCGGCTATCGTTCCAGCTTTACCCACGACGATGAGGAAGCCACAGCCGGCTACTATCGGGTCATGCTCAACGACTACGACATCAACGCCGAGGTGACGGCCACACAGCGCGTCGCCTTCATGCGCTTCACCTATCCCGAGACGCAAATGGCGCACCTCATCTTCGACATCGGTCATCAGCAGGGAGAAAGCGGCAAAGTGAAAGACGCCGAAGTCTGGGTCAGCGAGGATGGAACCGTCGAGGGATGGGTCGTAACGCTCCCCGAATACATCAAGAAGTACCAGCGCGGCGCAGACCAGCGCATCTACTTCTCGGCCGTGGTGGATAAGAAGCCCGTCTTCGTCGGCACGTTCAACGGCGACGAAGCCTACGAAGACCGCACCTACGCCCACGGCAAGGGAGCAGGCGCCTACCTGAACTTCCATACGAAAGACGGCGATCAGATAACCGTCAAGGTGGGCATCTCCTATACTTCCGTCCAGAATGCCCGCATCAACCTCAAGGCAGAGGCAACAGGTGTGAGCTTCGACCAAGCACGTGCCGCCTCGCAAATGGCTTGGGAAGAGGCACTCAGCCGAATTAAAGTGGAGCAAGGAGCATGGGGCAAGGTGCAAGAGAAAACCAAAGGCACCAAGAATTCTCCTGCCTCCAGCCCCTCGTCCCTCGCCCCTGATATAGTGAAGTTCTACACGGGTCTCTATCATGCTCTGCTCGGCCGTGGCGTGATGAGCGACGTGAACGGCGCTTATCCCAAGCACGACGGCACCATCGGACAAGTGCCTATGAAGGACGGCAAGCCGCTCTATCGCATGTTCAACACCGACGCGATGTGGGGCGGCCAATGGAATCTGACGCAACTCTGGGCGTTGGCTTATCCCGACCACCTCTCCGAATTTGTCTCTTCCACGCTTCAGGAGTACAAGGATTGCGGTTGGCTGGCCGACGGACTGGCTAACTCGAAGTACGTCTCAGGCGTCGGCACGAACCAGTTGCCCCTGATGATTGACGCCGCCTACCAGTGTGGCATCCGCGACTTCGACCTCGACCTTGCCTACGAAGCTTGCCTGAAGAACGAGATGGACGGCGAGAACCGTCCCGAAGGAGCAGGTAAGGACGACACAGCCGACTTTGTGGAGCTGGGCTATGCGCCGCATAAGAATCCCGGCGAACGCGGCGAGGACTTCTACTTCTCCGGCTCGCACACCCTCGAATACTCCTTCTCGGCCTACGCTACAGCCATGCTTGCCAAGAGCCTCGGCGAGACGGAGTACTACGACAAGCTGATGTGGATGGCTCGCGGTTGGGAGCGCATCTTCGACGAGAAGACGGGCTACATGCATCCGCGCCTCAAGAACGGCGAGTTCATCGCTAACTTCGACCCCATGCAAGTCTGGCGTGGCTTCCAGGAAGGCAATGCCGTGCAATACACCTTCTACGTGCCCCACATGCCCGAAGAGCTTATCAAGAAAGTCGGCGCCGACGAGTTCAACAAGCGTCTCAACGACATCTTCACGGCCTCGCAGCCGCAAATCTTCTCCGGCGGCAAGGAGATAGACGCCTTCGCCGGCCTGCGCACCTACTACAATCAGGGCAATCAGCCTTGCCTCCACATCTCGTGGCTCTTCAACCACAGCGGGCGTCCCGACCTCTCGCAGAAGTGGGTGCGTGCCATCTGCGACGAGTTCTACGGCACCGACGGCATTCATGGCTACGGCTACGGACAGGACGAGGACCAGGGACAACTGGGCGCTTGGTACGTGATGTCCGCGCTCGGACTCTTTGCAGTCGATGGTCTGACCTCGCCCGAACCTGCCTTCAGCATCGGCAGCCCCGTCTTCGACAAAGCTACCATCAAGCTCAACAAGGACTACTACAAGGGCAGCGAGTTCGTCATCACCACGAAGAACAACTCGAAGAAGAACGTCTATGTGCAACCCGCCAAAGTCATCAATGGTCAGGAGAGCACGGCAGGCAGCATCAAGTTTGCCGATGTCGTGGCCGGCGGTTCACTCGAAATGACGATGAACAAGAAACCTCAATTATCCAAATAGAACGTTGAAAATAGGCTAAAAATAAACAATAATATGAAACACAAGATTTTAACAGTTCTCTTCCTTGCCCTTATGGGCGGAACAACTACTTTGCGTGCCTCCTTCGACTTCGAGGCAGATGGTCTTTACTACAGCATCGCAGACCAGAATGCTGGAACCGTTGTCGTCACAAGCGGCGAAAACAAGTATGAAGGCGACATCACCATTCCGGAAAGCGTCTCCAACGGGGACAAGACGTATGCCGTGACGGGCATCGGCGACAATGCCTTCAGGATGTGCGCCGACCTGACTTCCGTCACCTTTCCCAGCAGCTTGAAGACTATCGGCAGTAATGCCTTTTCTCTTTGCTCCAAGCTGACCACCGTTGCCATCCCCGAAGGCGTGACCAGCATCTCAGACTATTCCTTCTCTGCTTGCTCAGGGCTGATTTCCGTCACCATCCCAAGTAGCGTGACATCATTCGGCAGGGAAGCTTTCAGCCATTGCAGCTTTCTGACTTCTATTGCCATCCCCGAAGGCGTGAAGAGCCTCGGCGCGGCGGCTTTCTCCGGCTGCAGCAGCTTGGAGTCCATCACCATTCCTGCCAGCGTGACAAGCATCGGCGAGCGTGCCTTCGCCAGCTGCAACGCCTTGACCTCCATCGTGGTAAAGAGCGGCAACAAGACCTACGATTCGCGCAACAACTGCAACGCTATCATCGAAAAGGCATCGAACACACTCCTCTTCGGCTGCCAGAATACGGTCATTCCCGATAACGTCAAAGCCATCGGCGACGAAGCCTTCTACTCCTGCAGCAGCTTGGAGTCCATCACGATTCCTGCCAGCGTGACCAGCATCGGCGAACAGGCCTTCATGGGCTGCATGGGCTTGAACACGATAAAGGTGAACGAAGGGAACAAGACCTTCGACTCTCGCAACGACTGCAACGCAATCATCGAAACGGCAACCAACACCTTGATCGTCGGCTGTCATGCCACGGTCATTCCCGAAAGCGTGACGCATATCGGCGACAATGCTTTCCTCGGTTGCGGCAGCATGACCTCTTTCACCATCCCCGAAGGCGTGAAGAGCATCGGCGACAATGCCTTCATGAACTGCGGCCTCTTGGCAACACTTTATCTTCCCAAAAGCCTGACCACAATCGGCTCTCATGCTTTCTTCTTTTGCTACGGCCTTGCCGAAGTCTATTGCTATGCCGCGAATGTGCCTGCCACGAGTGCCGATGCCTTCGAATACTCGAACATCGATAAGGCTACGCTCCACGTCTATGACTACACCTACGATGCCTACAGCACGACAGAGCCGTGGAGCACCTTCGGCGAAATCGTCAAGGAAAGGGAAATACTGCCCTGCGCTACGCCCACCATCAGCTTCGTCGATGGAAAACTCGTCTTCAAGAGCGAGACAGAAGGCGCAACCTTCACCTACGACATCAAGGACGACGATATCAAGAGCGGCACAGGCAGCGAGGTAGCTCTCACCGCTACCTACCAAATCAGCGTCTATGCCTCGGCCGAATTCTGCTACGACAGCAAGGTGGCAACGGCTACGCTCTGCTGGATTGCCGTAGCGCCTCAGACGGAAGGCCTGACCGACGAAGATGCCGTGACAGAAGTGAAGGCTCTGCCCGTGCTGATACAGAACGACGGGAATGCCATCAGCGTACAGGGAGTAGCCAATGGCACCGAAGTCTCAGTCTTCAGTTCCGACGGCCGTAAGCACGACGCTATGGTGTCGGTGGGCGGCAGCGTCACCCTTCACACCTCCCTTCAGCCCGGTTCAATCGCTATCGTCAAGATTGGCGAAAGAGCCGTCAAGGTGATGATGAAATAAGGAATGTATAGCAATCAGTAAACAAACAAGACATGGGACTCTTTAGCTTCTTTACCAAAGAGAAGAAGGAAACTTTGGATCAGGGTCTCGAGAAGACCAAAGAAAGTTTCCTCGGCAAACTGACGAGAGCTGTTGCCGGAAAGTCGAAGGTTGACGACGAGGTGCTCGACAACCTGGAGGAAGTGCTCGTGACGAGCGATGTGGGCGTCGATACCACGCTCAACATCATCAAGCGCATCGAGGAGCGTGTGGCCCGCGACAAGTATGTGACCACCGGCGAACTCAACAACATCCTTCGCGACGAGATAGCACAGCTGCTCACCGAAAACAATACCGACGACACCGAAGGCTTCCAGATTCCGACCGACAAGCGGCCGTACGTCATCCTCGTGGTCGGCGTGAACGGCGTTGGCAAAACCACTACTATCGGCAAACTCGCCTACCAGTTCAAGGAGGCGGGGCTGAAGGTGTGCCTCGGAGCTGCCGACACCTTCCGTGCCGCTGCTGTGGAGCAAATCTGCATCTGGGGCGAAAGGGTAGGAGTGCCTGTCGTCAAGCAGAAGATGGGCAGCGACCCTGCCAGCGTGGCCTACGACACGTTGAACAGCGCTATGGCCAACGGCATGGACGTCGTACTCATCGATACGGCTGGACGACTGCACAACAAGAAGGGACTGATGGACGAGCTTTCCAAAATCAAGCGCGTCATGCAGAAACTCATGCCCGATGCTCCGCACGACGTGATGCTCGTGCTCGACGGCAGCACCGGCCAGAATGCCTTCGAGCAGGCCAAGCAGTTCACCTCAGCCACGGAAGTCACCAGCATGGCGATTACGAAGCTCGACGGCAGCGCCAAGGGTGGCGTGGTCATCGGCATCAGCGACCAGTTCAAGATACCCGTCCGCTACATCGGACTGGGAGAACGGGCTGAAGACCTCCAACCATTCAATCGCAGAGAGTTCGTCGACTCCTTATTCAAGAATTAAGAATTAAGAGTGAAGAATGAAGAATCTGCTACCGCCAAAGGTTTTCCCCCTAAAGGGGGTTAGGGGGTCTATTGACCTCATTACTCTCGGTTGCAGCAAGAACCTTGTTGACAGCGAGAAACTCATCCGTCAGCTCGAACTGAACGGCTACAACGTCACGCACGATGCCGAAGAGCCTAACGGGGAGATAGCCATCGTGAACACCTGCGGCTTCATCGGCGACGCCAAAGAGGAGAGCATCAACATGATCCTGCAACTCGCTCAGCGCAAGCAGGAGGGCAAGCTCCGCCTGCTCATCGTCATGGGATGCCTCTCGCAACGCTACCTGCACGAGCTGCAGACCGAACTGCCCGAAGTGGACCGCTTCTACGGGAAGTTCGACTGGAAACAGATTGTCACCGACCTTGCAGGGACTTACTTCGCCGAAGCACGCAACGAGCGGCGGATAACTACCCCTTCCCACTATGCCTATCTCAAGATAAGCGAGGGGTGCAACCGCCGTTGTGCCTATTGTGCCATCCCTATCATCACCGGCAAGCAGAAGAGCCGACCCATTGAGGACGTCGTCGCGGAAGTGGAAGGGCTGGTCGCAAAGGGCGTCAAGGAGCTGCAGGTCATCGCGCAGGAACTGACCGGCTACGGCACAGACCTCTACGGAAAGCAGATGATAGCCCCGCTCATCGACCGTATCGCCCAAGTGCCAGGCGTCGAATGGATACGACTCCATTACGCCTATCCCACCAGCTTCCCGATGGAACTGCTGGAAGTGATGAAGCGTCGCTCCAACGTCTGCAAGTACCTCGATATCGCCCTGCAGCACATCAGCGACAGCCAGCTCTCGGCCATGCATCGCAACATCACGCGGCAGCAGACCTACGACCTCATCGAAACCATCCGTCAAGAAGTGCCCGGCATTCATCTCCGCACAACCTTGATAGTAGGCTTCCCCGGCGAGACCGACGAAGACTTCCGCCAACTCCTCGACTTCGTGAAGTGGGCAAAGTTCGAGCGGATGGGAGCTTTTGCCTATAGCGAAGAAGATGGAACCTACAGCGCAGAGCATTACAAGGACGATGTTCCCGACGAGGTGAAGCAGGCGCGTCTGAGCAAACTGATGCTTGTGCAGCAGCGAATAAGTGCCGACTTTCAGCAGAGCAAAGTAGGGCAGGAACTAAGGGTCATCATCGACCGCGAAGAAGGCGACTACTTCATCGGCCGCACCGAATACGACTCGCCCGAAGTTGACCCCGAAGTGCTCATCTCAAAGCAGCAGGCTCCTGGCCTTCGCCCGGGCATGTTCGTGCAGGCAAAGATAGAAAGCGCCGACGACTTCGACCTATATGCAAGGAAGTTGAAAATTGAAAGTTGAAAATTGAAAATTGAAGAGCCTCCTCTAAATCTCCCCCTAAAGGGAGAGACTTCCCCCTCTCCCACGGGAGATGGTTGGGGAGAGGCCTCACTCTTCACTTCGCCGAAGGCGACCCCTCAGCATCCCCAACTATCCTCTAACCCCTAACCTCTAACCTCCAACCTCCTTCCGCCTGCGCCTGAGCGAAGCGAAGAACTACCAACGAAAATGAACAACAAAGAATTTATAACCGACCTCGCGAATCGCACCGAGATGAGCAGCAAGGAAGTGTCCTCGCTCGTCAGTGCTACAGTCTCAGCCATAGTGGACGAGCTGTTGGATGAGAACTCAGTAGCCATCCCTGGCTTCGGCACCTTCGAGGTGAAGAAGAAGCTGGAGCGCGTCCTCATCAATCCCACCACCAAGCAGCGCATGCTCGTGCCCCCGAAAATGTCCGTCACATTCAAACCCAAAGCCCCCCAAAAGGAGTATATTAAGAAGTTAGAGGTTGGTGGTTAGAGGTTAGTTAGTGGTTAGAGGTTAGTGGTTAGAGGTTAGAGAATACTTATGGCCCCTAATTAGCACCCAGAACATTCCTCTTTCCGCCTGCGCCTGAGCGAAGCGAAGAACCGAAAGTAAATGGTAAATGATTAAATGGTAAATGCAGAGCCTCTCCCCATCCCTCTCCCAAACCCTCCCCTAAAGGGAAGGGCTTGAAGGGAGGGAAACAAATGGTAAATGGTAAATGATTAAATGGTAAATGAGAGATGGTAAATGGTAAATGATTAAATGATAAATGGTAAATGAGAGATGTCTAAGATAACCCTCCAACAGTTAGCCAAAGTGCTGGCACAGAAGAAGCACATAACGCAAAAGGAAGCCGAGGCTTTCCTTCGTACCTTCTTCGATGCCATCCTACAGAATGTCGCCGACGACAAGATAGTCAAGATAAAAGGTCTTGGCACCTTCAAACTCGTAGAGGTCCTCGACCGTGAGAGCGTTAATATCAACACCGGCTCTCGCATCGTCATACCCGGGCATGTCAAACTATCCTTCACCCCCGACACGTCGCTCAAAGACCTGGTCAACAAACCCTTTGCCGACTTCCAGACCGTCATCATCAACGAAGGCACAAGCCTGGAGGAAATGGAAAGAACTCCCGTCGAACCCTCCCCCGACATGACCGAAGAGGAAGGACCTCTCTCCAGTTCCCCCTCGGGGGAGCTGGAGGGGAGTCTTGCTGCGGGAGCAAGGGGCAAGGAGCAAGGGGCAAGAGAATACCAACAGCCAGAGCAATCCTCCTGCTCCTTGCCCCCAGCCCCCTGCCCCTTAAAAGGGGAGCTGGAGGGGGGGCTTTCGGGAGAGGCTTCGACCGTCCAGCTTCGTGCCATGACAACGGCCGAGAAGTGGGCATTGACACTTGGCGTCGCCCTGCTCTGCATCGCCAGCTATTTCGTCGGCTACTATCGACTGTTCGGCTCTTTTGGTGACGCAACCCCAGTGGAAGATGCCTGGCAGAACGAAATCACTTCCGGCGACATAGCCGACACCATGTCCGTCTATGAGGACACCACTCTGCTCCCTGTCGCCGATGAAGACACCGTCCTTTCCCTTCCTGCCGACGAGGACACCGTTCAGACCCTTCCCGCCCAAGAAGAAGCTCGCTCTGTCGCTCCCGCTTCATCCTACAGCCCGAAGACAGACGTCGCCCCCCAGCCCAAGCTCGACCCCGCCAAGACCTATCGGATAACAGGAACACGAAAAACCCACATAATGAAGTCAGGCGACTACCTCACCAAAATCGCCTTGCAGGAATACGGCCACAAAGACTTTGCCCGTTACATCATCCATCACAACAACTTCCGCGACCCCGATAACGTCCCCATCGGTGCAGAAGTCAAACTTCCCGAATTGAAACTCGCAGAGTGAACGCGGCTTTTAGCCTCCGCATAGAGAATAAATTAATGCTTGAAGCACCCCTAAAGTTAGTTGCTTTGCGGCTGGTGTTGGTATCAAAGAACAAATAAATGAATAAGACTGTATTGATAACAGGTGCAACAAGCGGCATCGGGCTTGGTTGCGCAAGGAGGTTTGCCAGGAACGGCGACAGACTGATCCTGACTGGAAGAAACGAGGAAAGGCTCTCTGAAATCTGTATGGAACTGAAGGACGAGGGGGCTGAGGTGGTTATGCTTGTCTTCGACGTGAGAGACAGGGAGGAGGCAAGGAGGCTTCTCGCTGAACTGCCCGAGGAATGGCGGAAAGTCGATGTGCTTGTCAACAATGCAGGACTGGCGCTCGGTCTTGAACCCGAACAGGTGGGCAACCCCGACGACTGGGACACGATGATTGACACGAACATCAAGGGCTTGCTGACGATGACGCGGCTCGTGGTGCCTGGTATGGTGGAACGCAACCGCGGTCACGTTATCAATATCGGTTCGATTGCGGGCGATGCGGCCTATGCGGGAGGCAATGTCTATTGTGCCACTAAAGCTGCTGTCAAGGCCATTACGGACGGTCTTCGCATCGATGTGGCCGATACCGCTGTTCGCGTGACGAACCTCAAGCCCGGACTGGTGGAGACGAACTTCAGCAATGTCCGTTTTCATGGAGACACAGACCGCGCCGCCAAGGTGTATGAGGGCATCAAGCCGCTCACGGGCGACGACATCGCCGATGTGGCCGTCTATGTGGCTAACGCGCCCGAGCATGTGCAGATAGCCGAAGTGACGATTCTTGCCACCCATCAGGCCAGCGGCAGCGTGATTAAACGGACTTAGGGGAGGGACGGGGAGAGGCTTACGATAGCTACGGAACAGGGGTTGAGGGAGAGCGACGCTGATTTCATGGAAATCTGCTTTGCCGTGATGTTGTAGCGGTCGTCGGCTGTGTTCTTGGCACAAACGTCTGCATGGTCGATGGTCCATGCCTCCACTACTTTATAGCCAGAGGGTACGGAGAGCTTCACTTTCTGCTTCTCGTCGTATGAACGATTGACGAGCGAGACAACCAGTCGGCCTTCATCATCTATGACTGCTGCACTACCGATGAAGCACAGGTCAAGTTCTGCTTTGGTCACAGAGGTCTCGTTGTCACCTTCCACCAAGAGTTTGCCCATGCTCCACCCCTTGATGCCAGGACCTTTCACGTCCAAGCCGACGGCACTACCGTTCATAAGTCGCCGATAGAGGTCGAAGACGTGGTAGCATGCCGAGGCATAGACGTCCTGTTCGCCCACCGTCTTGAGCAGTCCGTGACCGTTCACAGGGAAGATGTAGTTGGCCATTGCTACATGTGGGCTGGTGCGAATGAATACGTTCAGCATGGAAGCCATTGCGGCCACGTCGTAGAGGCGGCGGTCGTCTGTGCGGCTGAACACGTATCTGTTCCCGTCGAAGACGCTGTGACGGCAGTTCCATTCGTCTATGCTGAAGCGGACGGGATTGGCTGAGCGGCTGGCCGAGGCGTTGTAAGCCGACAGCTCGGCTATGAGGTGGCGCAGGTTGGCCTCCACTCTCTCAGAGCCGAAGAGTGTTGTGGCCGGATTCTGAAGAACCTGATTGTTGACCTTTGCGGTAAGATAGAAATGGAGCGTCAGATAGTCGAGATAAGTTCCGCATTTGTTCAGGACTGTAGTGTTCCAACCTCCGTTGTGTCCTACGCCTAAAAGACTGATGTCGGGGAAGTTTGCCTTGATGGTCGAGGCATACCGCAGGAGCTGTTCGGCATAGGCCGAGTCTGTTTCGCCCTTGTGGAAACGGTTAGGCAGATAGTTCTCGTTGCCCAGACACCAATACTTCACCCCATAAGGCTCTTTGTGACCGCAGCGGGCTCGATAAGCCCCCATGGGCGTGCTGGCTGCTCCGTTGACGTATTCCACCCAGTCGAGTGCCTCGCCAAGCGAGTGGGTGAAGGTGTTGTTGTTGCCCATTGGGATGTTGATATAGGGTTCGGTACCGATTTCCCGACACCAGCGGATGAACTCGTCTGTGCCGAAGGTGTAGTACTCGGTGCCTCCCCATATCTTCTCGCTCTGAGGCTTTCTGTCGGGACCGACTCCACGCCTCCATTCGTAGTCGTAGATGGCTGTGCCGGCAGGCCATCGGACGATGGGTATCTGCAGCCCAAGCAGCCAGTCGGTAACGGCCTTGTTCTCCTTGCCGGCTGTGCTCACCACGCCTCCGTAGATGACGTGGTCGTTGCAGTCCTCCAGCATCTGTCCGTATATCATCGGATTGACTGGAACGCGATGCTCGAGGTCGGTAATGGAAACGACCGTAGTGCCCGTAGCTACTGTTTGGGTGAAAACAGGTGCTTGCGCCAACAGCAGCTGCGGACAGACTGCCACAAGCAACATGGTAAACGCAAGCTTCTGGGCCATAAGAATAGTAAAGGAGGAGGTTGTGTCTTTCATGTCGAAATGTTTGTTGTCCGATAGTTTTTAGACTGCAAATTTACTAATAATCGTCCCATAAACATGCGATACGACTGCTTTTTAACCTTTTTTAAACAGACTCAGCCTCTGCCGACAAGGACATTTTTGTAACTTTGCATAACGAAAACGATGTATTATGATAGACCAGATTATTGAATACAACAAGTCTTTCGTCGAGCAGAAGGGCTATGAGAAGTATCTTACGGATAAGTACCCGGACAAGAAGCTAGCTGTGCTGTCCTGCATGGACACGCGTTTGACGGAGCTGCTCCCAGCCGCTCTAGGACTGAAGAATGGCGACGCAAAGATTATCAAGAACGCTGGCGGCTTGGTGATTTCTGCTTTCGACTCGGCCATGCGTAGTCTGATTGTCGCCATCTACGAGTTGGGGGTGCAGGAGATTATGGTGGTGGCTCATTCTCATTGTGGTGCCTGCCACATGAGCTACGACCATTTCCACCATGAAATGATTGCTCGTGGCGTGACAGATGCGACACTCGAAACCATCCGCAAGTGTGGCATAGACCTCAACCAATGGCTGGAGGGCTTCAAGGACACGCCTACTTCTGTCCGCAAGACGGTTGAGACCATCAAGACACATCCGCTGGTGCCCAAGGATATAGTGGTCAGAGGCTTCATTATCGACTCTGAGACAGGTGCTTTGGAAGAGATTTGAAGGATTATCTTAAATTAACGTGAATTCTTCGGCAAGCCTCAGGCGCAGGCGGAAGCGTGTTTTATCTTTAACATATAATTGCCATGTAATTGCCCATTAATTTCCAATAATTATTTTTCCTCGAATTCACGTTAATCTTAAATTCTTGTCCTTGTTGTCCGCCAAATAAGCGCCGAAGGCGCGAAAGAACACAGACGGGGGTGTAACTCCCGGTAATTGCGCAACAACACAAAAAGTCCCGAAGGGACGACAGAGACATAAGCAATATGATATTAAACAAGTTAGATATTCTGTCGCCCTTTGACTTCGTCGACCTTTGGTTCAGGGCTTAGTTTTGTTGATGCTCCTGTACCGGGGGCTTGCGCCCCCGTCTGTGGTCTCTCGTCCCTTCGGGACTTTTGTATGTTGATGCCCTTGTGCTGGGGGGGTACCCCCGTCTGTGTTCTTTCGCACCTCCTGTGCTTTCCCCCTGGACAACAATAATAAATTCCTGCATGTATCACGAAAAAAGGTGTCCGCCGGAAGACCGACGAACACCTTGTCGTTGTGCTTTCCTTCTCTATTGGGAGAAGGAGGGCTTTTTAGGGTTGTAAGCTGAGTTCTTACTTGATGACAACCTTCTTGCCGTTCACGATGTAGAGACCCTTCTGAGCCTTCTGTACGCGCTGACCGGCGATGTTGTAGATAACAGCATTCTTCTCGTCCTGACGGAGAGCGTCAATGCCAGTACCTGTCTCAGCCCAAACGATGTTCGACTTGTTGCACTCGCCGCCACCGTAGTAGATGCTCTGTACGCCGAGCTTTGTCCAGGTTGCGGGTTCGTCAGACGGGTTGAAGTAGAACCTGCTGCCGCCCTTATAGATATCGTAGTTGTCCTCGTAGTTATAAGGAATCTCAACCATATCCTCTTCTACGTCGCGATAGTCAGCTGCTGTAACAGTGAAGGGCTGGATCTGTCCGTCCTTCTCAATCCAGACGGTGTAGAAGAGCTTCGATGCGAGCAGGTCGTTGCCGTCCACATCCGTAGCGGGGATGATGAAGGAGGCGTTGGGAAGGCTTGTACCTTCAATCTTTAAGTTTTCGATAGTAGGATCGGCAGGCGTAGCAGCAAACTCTTCCAGCTTGGTGATGGTCACGTCTGTGAAGGTCTGGTAGGGATAGGACATGAACTTGCTGCCGTTGATTACCATAGTCTGACTTGTGCTGAAGGTCTGAGTCTGAGCATCATAGTTCAGTACAAGGTCGGCGAACTGGCCTGAGGTAGCATCGGATGCGGTAATGTAGTAGGGGAACTCGTATGAACCGAAGACCGATTCGATCTCGAGCTTGCCGATGTACTGGTTGGCGGGGATGGTGACGGTCATGCCGTCTTCGCTCAGAGTACCCTTAGCCCATAGCTCGGCTGTGTTGTCGGAGAAGCCTTTGAAATAGACATCGTTTCCGTCGAAGCCGACTTGTGTCTGATAGGTATATTCCTTCAGCTCGTAAGCCTTGCGGATGTTCTTCGTGAAAGATATTGCACCGGGCAGCTGCTCGTCCTCATCCTCTGTCTCCACCAGTTCGTTGGCCTTGAAGAGGAAGGTCTCGGTTGCCAGTTCGGCGGGAGCTGTCACGGGTTCGACTACGATGGGTTCGCCCTCGTAGAGTGTTGCCAGTGTCCAGAAGCCCCATGCCTTGATTTCTCCCTCTTCATTGAGGCCGGTCTCTGTCGGGCTTTCCAGAATGTACGGAGTAACTTGTGTCAAAGTCTTAGCCTCGGCATCGTATGCGAACTGGAAGTCGCAAGTGTTTTCACCGTCGAAACCAATCATGAACTCCATTCCATAATCGTCCTTGCCGACGAACTGGCTTGCGGGGAAGGTGGCAATGCCGGTTTCGGCATCAATGGTACCCTTCACCCATGCTTCGGGGAAGTAGATGGGGAGACCCTTTACATAGACGTCGTTGCCGTTGAAGGCCACTTCGGTAGCAATCTGCTTGTCTTGGTAGTTGCCATTGCCATCGCTGTAAACACCTTCCAGGGTCCATGCCTGAGCTTCAACGCCTTCGGGCAGTTCGACGAGGTCGGGCAGAACAAGTGCGCCGGGAGTATATACTGCGCTTTCGAAGTAATCCCAGAGGCTTGAAGCATCCTTTGTGCCGGATTCACCGTAGTAACCTTCGAGTGTCAGTACGCCTGTTTCTGTGTCGAGGTTGAAGACGATGTTTTCCTCGTTGGTGAAGTTGTTTTGTTCGTCAACGCCAATAGCAACGAGATACTCTACGCCATAATCGTCCTCGCCAACAAACTGTCCAGTGGGAACGATGACTTGATTCTCTTCGGTCAGGGTACCCTTGACGTATGCTTCGGGGAAGTAGTATGCGAGGCCCTGGAGATAAACGTCTGTGCCGTCGAAGGCCACATTCTTTGTCTCCTCAATGCTGATGTTGCCCTGGCTTGTTGCGCCGGAAGCCGTCAGCGTGTATTCAATGGGTTCTACGCCCTCGGGCAGTACGACGAGTTCGTCCTCTTCTCCTTCGCCGCCGCCTTCGCCTGCCTCAACAGTTACTGTGATGCTGTTAATCTGGGTGTTGCCGGCAATGGTGACGATAACGGTCTGTGCTTCGCCTGTCCAGACGGCACCTTCGAATTCGCCACTGTCAGCGCTGTTGCCTTCGTTCCACTTTCCATTGTTGCTGAAGTCAATCTTGGTGATGACAGAGCCTTCGGGAACTGTAAACGTCAGTGTGCCGCTATATACGCGAAGTTGCGGGCCGTTCTTGGTGCTCCAGAAGCGGTTGGGCGTGGTGGCGCTGTCGTCCTTCGGAGAGATGGTCAGTGTAACGCCGCTTTCGGTCAGTGTCTTTGCCTCGTTGATGTCGCCATCGGTTGTCACGCCGCTTGATGTCGGCACGTCCATCGCGTTGAAGTTGAAGGTAGCTTCTGTCGGGCCGCTGTAGTTCTTGATTTGGAACCACTGAATTTCGGTTGCATTTGTCTCGCCGCCGCCATAGTAGATGCTCTGGATGCCCAGGCTATTCCATGTTGCGGAGTAGAGGTCGTTGAGGAAGATCTGGCCGTTGTAGAAGTCATAGTTCTCGGTGAAACCGTAGGGAATCTCCGTCATGTTCTCGGTCAGTTTCGCATGTGTGGCGGGTGTAAAGGTCAGGGGAGCTATCTCTCCCTCTACGTCGGTGTAGATCATGTAGTAGAGCTTCGAGGTGATAAGGCCGTCACCATTAACGTCTACAGTCGGGACGTTGAAGTTGAGGTACCAGCCATAGTCGCCGTTCTCCAGAGAGGCGATGGCGGGATTGGCGGGCATGACTGCCTTCTCGACAGCTTTCTTGAATACTGCGCTGCGATAGGAATCGAAGTAGTACTGGGAGTTGTCGACAAGGAAGAACTCGTTCTGTGCCGTGAGTGTGCCTGCCTCGGCATCGTAGTTGAATACGACATCTGCGGATACCAGGGTATTCAGGTACATGTCGTAGGAGCCTCCATAGTTACCGAGATACTGGCCGTAGGGGAATGTGATGGTCGTACCGTCAAGGGTTCCCTTTACCCATGCATCAGGAAGATAAGTGCTCAGGCCTTGGATGTAAACGTCGCTGCCATCGAATCCGATATATACAGAGCCGGATACGTCGCTGTCATCTTTGTAGTTTCGTGCTGTGACAGAGTACTCTTCGGTCTCCAGTCCTTCGGGTGCTACGACTACCGAAAGGGGATCTGCAGGGGTCAGCGTACTGCCTTCTACCCAGTAGGGTGTCAGGTTGTAGCCGTCATACTGGCCTCCGGTGAGAACACGCGCGAGCCAGGGTTGGATGGAAATCGTGCCGTCCTCCTGGATATAGCCATAGATGTCGCTGAAGTACCAGCCACCTGCACTCTCTTCGTCGCCCTCATAGAAGAACAAACCATTGAGGACGTAGTCGCCATAGGAGGATGTTCCTGCTACCTGGCCAGCTGCAATCTGGAAGTAGTCGCCGTCCTCGTCGCTTACCAATGTTGCCTCCAAGCTGTTGGGGAACATGCCGCTGATGGTGATACCGCCATCGGTGGTGGTAGAGAGGGCAATGGAGACACGCGATGAGCCTTCCGTCTTTTCGAGGTTCTCAAGGTCGGTCGAGCTCTCATTTGCCGTTTGATAGCTCCAGGTGTAGTCGCCTACGAGGTCAGCTGCAGCCACGGCCTTCTTGGGAGAACGCGCCCTGCTGCTCTGAATCTTGCCTGCCAACTCTTTCGGAGCTTGCTTGATGCTTGCCTTCTGACCCAGACTGATCTGCTTCAGGAAGGGAGCCTCCTGAACTGTGGAAAGACGCTTTTGAGGGCCATCAGCCATTGCTGCGACAGCTATAAACGCTGCCAAAAGCATGAATGTAAACTTTTTCATAAGCTAAAGTTTTTTAATTATTAATAATGAAGTTAACTGTATAAGCATATTTGGGCACAAAGATACAATTTCCTGCGCAATAATGCAAGAAAAGTCCTTGTTTTCTTCTCTACATATCGTATTTATTGTCGCAAAAACCCGCAAAACGGGTCGAAATGTCCGTCGACGATTAGCCATTCAAACCTGATTTCATAGAACCCACCTTAATTGAATCTGCTTGAAAAAGACCTGTAACGACTAAAAGCCCTTAGCCAAGGACATGGCTGCTTCGTGGAGCGTGGGCTTACACAACGTGGAGCGTGAGCCGATGCTCCGTGGAGTGTGGGCCGAAGCTCCGTGCTGTGACTTAACGTGTAAAGTTGGATGACTTAACGTGTAGAGTTGGCTGAATTAACGTGTAGAATTGGCTGACTTAACGTGTGAGTCCATTTGAAAAAGTCCTGTAAGGACTAAAAGCTCTTAGCCCAGGGCATGGCCCTGAGTAGTAATCAAACGGTTATGTTTCGCTCTGTAAGAGCAAAAGCAGACATCTGAACTTTTCAAGTGGACTCACGTGAAGTTGGATGATGCCGGAAGGAAAGTGTACCTTCACCCAAAAAGAATCGCCACAATCTGCAACAATCTGCCACATTTTCAACAATCTGCCACAAATCTGCCACACGCATATCCGTTTGTACTTCAACGCGATAAAGCCCATCTGTGGCAGATTGGCAGATTTTCTTTTGAAAAACCCTTGTGTACGCGCGTGCGCGTAACATTATTATATATACCTCCTTTTACTCCTTGGCTCCGTAGAGTTTATTAATGTCTAAGGAGTATAGGAGTAAAGGAGTTTTAGACGCTGGGAGGGGGCTACACTTCTCCTTTGACTCCTTGACTCCTTAGAGTTGTTTTCTACGGAGCACATGGAGTACATGGAGAAGGCCCCGCTTCCCTCCTTTCACTCCTTGGATCCGTAGAGTTTATTAATGTCTAAGGAGTATAGGAGTAAAGGAGTTTTGGAGGCTGTGAGGGGCTTCACTTCTCCTTTGACTCCTTGACTCCTTAGAGTTGTTTTCTACGGAGTACATGGAGTACATGGAGAAGGCCCCGCTTCCCTCCTTTCACTCCTTGGCTCCGTAGAGTTTATTAATGTCTAAGGAGTATAGGAGTATAGGAGTTTTGGATGCTGGGAGGGGGCTTCACTTCTCCTTTGACTCCTTGAGTTTTGGAGGCTGGGAGGGAGTTTCCCTTCTCCTTTTACTCTTTGGCTCCTTAGAGCTTTCTACGGAGCACATGGAGTACATGGAGAAGGCCCTGCTTCCCTCCTTTTACTCCTTGGCTCCGTAGAGTTTATTAATGTCTAAGGAGTATAGGAGTAACGGAGTTTTGGAGGCTGGGAGGGGGCTTCACTTCTCCTTTGACTCCTTGACTCCTTAGAGTTTTTATTTCTACGGAGTACATGGAGTACATGGAGAAGGCACTCCTTGGCTCCGTAGAGTTTATTAATGTCTAAGGAGTACAGGAGTTTTGGAGGCTGGGAGGGGGCTTCACTTCTCCTTTGACTCCTTGGCTCCGTAGAGTTTATTAATGTCTAAGGAGTATAGGAGTATAGGAGTTTTGGAGGCGGGGAGGGGGCTTCACTTCTCCTTTGACTCCTTGACTCCTTAGAGTTTTTTATTTCTACGGAGTACATTGAGTACATGGAGAAGGCCCTGCTTCCCTCCTTTTACTCCTTGGCTCCGTAGAGTTTATTAATGTCTAAGGAGTATAGGAGTAAAGGAGTTTTGGAGGCTGGGAGGGGGCTTCACTTCTCCTTTTACTCCTTGACTCCTTAGAGTTTTTATTTCTACGGA
>CACYQI010000046.1 GCA_902776455.1 uncultured Bacteroidales bacterium
TGGGAATTCGCTCCCCTTTGTGGGGCCGCAATGACATTCAGTCATTGCTCTAAAGACCCCAGTCGCCCCTAAAGGGAAGGGTGTCCTCCCCCTTTATGGAGGGGAGTTAGAGGGAGTCTGAAGTCTCTCCCTTTAGGGGGAGATTTAGAGGAGGCTCTTCAACTTTCAACTTTCAATTTCCAAGCCCTTTTGTCCTCTTTTCTGCCATTTTGTCGGACGGAAGCCGCTTTGCACGCGCTTTGTGTAAAAGAAGATAAAAAGAAAAGGAGGACAGAATTATGATACAGAACAACCAAAACCAGCAGACAGAAGAGAAGAGCTTGCAGAAGTATGCCCGCAACCTCGTGGACGAGGCGCGTGCAGGGAAGCTCGACCCGGTCATCGGTCGCGACGACGAGATACGCCGCGTCTTGCAGATACTCTCGCGCAGAACGAAGAACAATCCTATCCTCATCGGCGAACCCGGTACGGGCAAGACGGCCATCGTGGAAGGACTAGCCCACCGCATCCTGCGCGGCGACGTGCCCGAGAACCTGAAGAACAAACAGCTCTACAGCCTCGATATGGGCGCTCTCGTGGCAGGTGCCATGTACAAGGGAGAGTTCGAGGAAAGACTGAAGAGCGTCGTCAAAGAGGTGACGGAATCGAATGGCGGCATCATCCTCTTCATCGACGAGATTCATACGCTCGTGGGTGCCGGCAAAGGCGAAGGAGCCATGGATGCTGCCAACATCCTGAAGCCCGCCCTTGCACGAGGCGAGATGCGAAGCATCGGCGCTACGACGCTCGACGAGTACCAGAAGTACTTCGAGAAGGACAAGGCCTTGGAGCGACGCTTCCAGACCGTCATGGTCGATGAACCCGACACACTCTCGAGCATCAGCATCCTGCGAGGACTGAAGGAACGCTACGAGAACCATCACAAGGTGCGCATCCAGGACGATGCCGTCATAGCGGCCGTTCAGCTTTCGCAGAGGTACATCACCGAAAGATTCCTTCCCGACAAGGCCATCGACCTCATGGACGAAGCGGCTGCCAAGCTCCGCATGGAGCGCGACTCTGTGCCCGAAGAACTCGACGAAATCAGCCGTCGGCTGAAGCAGTTGGAGATTGAACGCGAGGCCATCCGCCGCGAGGTAAAAGCACTCCCCCAAAGGGGGAGCGAGGAGGGGGCTGCCAAGTTGTCCAACATAGAGAAAGAGATAGCCGACCTGCGCGAACAGGAATCCAAGATGCGAAGGCAATGGGAAGCAGAGAAACAACAGGCCGACCAGATACAGACCCTCAAGGACCGCATGCAACAACTTCGCAACGAAGCCGAACAAGCAGAGCGCGACGGCGACTATGCCCGCGTGGCTGAGATTCGCTACTCCAAGCTTCCTGAGCTGGAGAAGCAGCTTGCTGTTCTCTCCCCCTCGGGGGAGAATGAAGGGGGTCGTCTTTTGCGCGACGAAGTTACAGCCGACGACATAGCCGACGTCGTTAGCCGCTGGACAGGCATTCCCGTCTCGAAGATGCAGACGAGCGAGACTGAGAAGTTGCTCCACTTGGAAGAGGAACTGCACAAGCGCGTCGTCGGTCAGGAGGAAGCCATTGCAGCCGTCAGCAACGCGGTTCGTCGTAGCCGTGCTGGCCTGCAAGACCCGAAGCGCCCCATCGGCTCCTTCATCTTCCTCGGCTCTACAGGAGTGGGCAAGACGGAACTTGCAAAAGCGTTGGCAGAATACCTCTTCGACGACGAGACGATGATGACACGTATCGACATGAGCGAGTATCAGGAGAAGTTCAGCGTGACGCGGCTCATCGGAGCGCCTCCAGGGTACGTAGGCTACGATGAAGGCGGTCAGCTCACCGAAGCCGTGCGTCGCAAACCCTATCAGGTCGTGCTCTTCGACGAGATAGAGAAGGCACACCCCGACGTCTTCAACACCCTCTTGCAGGTGCTCGACGACGGACGTCTGACTGACTCGAAGGGAAGGACGGTCAACTTCAAGAACACCATCATTATTATGACGAGCAACCTGCTTACCGGTGCCGATCTTGACAAAGGCGAGGAAGACGTCCGCAACCTGCTCGTTCAGCGAGGCATTCGGCCTGAGTTCCTGAACCGTATCGACGAGATTATCGTGTTCCATCCGCTCAACTGGGGCGAAGTGAAGCAGATAGTCCGCCTGCAAGTGGAGAGCGTGAAGAAGATGTTGAATCAGAATGGTCTGTCCCTCGACATCACCGACGAAGCCATCGACTTCCTGGCAAACGAGGGCTACGACCCCGAGTTCGGAGCACGTCCCGTCAAGAGAGCTATCCAGCATCTCCTGCTCGACGACCTTTCGAAGGCACTTCTTGCAGGCCGTCTCGACCGCAACCGCCCCATCCGCATCGACGTCAAGGAAGGGAAGCTCACGATGGAATAAGGAGCGTCGCAACTAGTCATCTTCGTGGTGGTAAGTGGTTAGAGGTTAGAGGTTAGTGGTTAGAGGTAAGTGGTAAGAGGATAGTTTGGGATGCTGAGGGCCCAAAGGTGTTCTCTATCCACTAACCTCTAACCACTAACCCCTAACCCCTCTAGCCAAAATGCTAATAAACTGCAAATAATTCTTCATTATTAACTCTTATTTCTTAATTTCTTTGTACCTTTGTCGGCGAAAACGGAATTATGATAACTAAAAGTAAACAAGACATGAAGAAACTTAGAATTGCTGTTGTCGGTTACGGCAACATAGGGAAGTACACCGTGCAGGCTTTGCAGGCGGCTCCCGACATGGAGATTGCCGGCATCGTTCGTCGCAACGGCGCAGCCGACAAACCAGCCGAACTGGCTGACTATAAGGTAGTGAAGGACATCACAGAGCTGGGCAAAGTGGACGTCGCCATACTGGCTACGCCGACGCGCAGCGTCGAAGAGCACGCCCTCCGCTGTCTCGCCTTGGGCATCAACACGGTCGATAGCTTCGACATCCACACGTCCATCCTCGACCTTCGCCGCTCCCTCTCGGCTGCCGCTAAGCAACACGGAGCCGTCAGCATCATTTCGGCAGGATGGGATCCGGGTAGCGACAGCATCGTCCGCACGTTGATGGAAAGCCTTGCCCCCAAGGGACTTACCTACACAAACTTCGGTCCCGGCCGCTCGATGGGCCACAGCGTTTGCGTCCGCAGCAAAGCGGGCGTCAAGGATGCGCTCTCGATGACCATCCCCGTAGGCGAAGGCATTCATCGTCGCATGGTGTACGTCGAACTCGAAGAGGGTGCAAGCCTCGAAGAAGTCACGAAAGCTATCAAGGCCGACCCCTATTTCTCCCACGACGAGACGCACGTCTTCCAGGTGGAAAGCGTTGATGCTCTGAACGATGTGGGCCACGGCGTGAACCTCGTCCGCAAGGGCGTGAGCGGTCAGACGCACAACCAACTCTTCGAGTTCAACATGAAAATCAACAATCCCGCCCTCACGGCCCAAGTGCTCGTCAATGCCGCCCGAGCCACGATGAAGCAGCAGCCCGGAGCCTACACGATGATAGAAATCCCCGTCATCGACTACCTCCCCGGCGACCGCGAACAAATCATCGGCCATCTGGTCTAATAAGAAAGATTAACAACAACGGATTACACGGATTCAACGGATTATCCTAAATGCTGATTATCAGCGTGGCTTAAATCCGTCAAATCCGTGTAATCCGTTGTTTTATTATATTGGTTCTGCCTTCAGGCAATGCTCCTATTGCTTTGCCATGATTTCCAGTATGGCTACGAAGTCTGCGATGTCAACCTTTCTGTCGTCGTTGAAGTCGATGAGTTCTTCGTATTTGTCTTTGGCCATACTTTCAAGCACACAGACTCCATCGGCGATGTCAACCTTGCCGTCGTTGTTCAAGTCACCCTCCATATTATAGAAGATGAAGGTGGCAACATTGCTTATTCCCATGTTAGGAACAATAGCCACCGCCTTGATGATGGTGTTTTCGTTGATGGCGATAGGTGTGCCGTCATAGAGTATCCGTGCTTCAGAGTCGATTCTGGGGTCGGAACCGTCGAGCGTGTAGTAGATGGCAGCATCTTCCTTTGTACTCGACAACTCTACCGGTGTGCCCTTCTCAACTAAAGACCTCTTTGTCTCTACCTTATTGGATTCTATGGTGGCTATAGGCGTGGCAAGAATCTTATCAAGCAAGGTCATGTATCCGTTGCTGGGAAGAACTCTAATACCCCATGAACCGCTGTTCCAGAAAATAATCTTCTGGATGTCTTCGAGTGTGAAGCTGTAGCCGCCGAAGGGAGCCATGAAGCTGAAGTCCTCGTAGCGGCAGTTCGTGGGCAGATAGATGTAGATGTTGTTCACGATGGTCTTCGTCACGTAGATGTTGACAACCGTGTTGATGCGGAAGATGACGTTCTTGAAGCTACCGCCATCGAGGAAGAATCGTGCCGCTGGGTTGATGTAAATCACAGCTCCGGGAATCTTTGTGTCCGACGGCTGCCAAGAGGTGTTGACGTAGCCTTCTACATAGCATCCGGCACCAAAGTGGAAGTCACCATAAACCTCGAAGATGTTCCTTTGCACGGGTGTGCCATTCAGATAGTAGAATGTTGTGGAGGATACATAAATAGTGACGTACTCGTAGCGAACCGTAGTAGTGACAGGGATGTAGAATATGTAATTGTACGTCCAGCTTGTCTTCGGAACGAACTTTCCGTTCTTGACATAGACATGACAGCCCTCAGGCCAAACTACCGGCTTGGTGATGGTGATGTCGCGATTCTTCAAGTCAAGCTCTTGCGGATTCTCCTCGGTGCTGGCAGCTTCGCCGTCTTGGTTCTCAGCCAACCAGTCGAGGTATGCTTGCAGGTCGTCCTCGTCCATCACTTCCTCGTCGCGCGGCTCGATAATGTTCTCCTTCTCATCGACATACCAACGCCAACGCTTGTTGGGCAGCTGCCAGTCGATGTACTTGAAGTAGGAGATGTCGAACTTGAAGTCTCGTGCCCAGAAGAGCGGGTATCGCGGAGTGGGACGTCCGTCTATGAAGACGATGTTGAACTTGTATATCCACTTGTAGAGGATGCGAATGGTGACGGACGGAGCAAGCAGTATCGGCACGTTGGCACCATAGTCGTAGTCGCCTCGGATGTAGTAGTCGGCATGTGCCTCAATCCAGTAGTTCTTCACGTAGGTAAAGTCGAAGTGTCCGCCGTCAATCCACATCACGGCTCCCTTGTCGTGATAGATGAGTCGGCTGCCATAACCGCCGATGAAGCCGCCGTAGAAGTAGAACTTGCCATAGTTGTAGAACACGGTTTCCATACTGTTCACAACGGTGTTCCAGATTTTACCGCCTTTCATGGTGTAGGTGCCTTCCTTGAAGTTCTTGGCCGTAATCACGTCACCGCCATCATGGTTGTACGTTCCGTAATTGTGGACAAGGTTAATGAAGCCGCCCGTAAACTTGTAGATGTAGCGGTTCACTATCCAGTTTATGGTGCCACTCTTGTGGTTCACGGTGCCTGAGTTATCTACATAGTCCAAGCCTTCGCCTTCGATGTCCATCGTACCCTCGTTCTTGATGCGCGGTGTGCCTTCGCCTCCAGTAGTCCGCCAGATGATGCGGCCGCCAGGACCGACGTGGATGAACCATTCCCAGTTCGTCAGATAAACGTAGATGTTGATATTTATCTCCAACACACCCTCCACATAGATGACGTGGTGGCCGCCAACGAGGTCTTGGAACGTTGCGTAGTCAATGATGACGTGGCTGCCCTTGCGGATATGGTAGGGGTGGAAGTCTGCTGGGCAAGGCTGTCCGGGCGTAGGCCTTGGGATGGGCCAGTAGCCGCCGTCGGGAGTGGGCAGGATGCGGATGGGGTATGGCAGCTTCGGGAACACGAAAGGCTTGTCAGGATTGGGGTTTTGGGGGTTGATGTCAGGAATCACGATGTCCAGCGTATCCTTCTCCGTCAAGCCACCGTCACCGCCGTCGCCTGTTTCTTCTTCTTCAGCCAGCATGTTGAGGAAGGCCTGCAGGTCGTCAAGCTCGCTCTCCGTGATAGTCCAGCTGTAGGCCTTTGTGTCGGCGATGATAGCATTATTCACGTTGATGCCGCTGTAGCCGAGGTAGCGGTTCACCTGCTTGCTGTAGAAGGTATAGTTGCCGCTTCCGATGCTCTGGCCAGTCCAAACTGTAGCCTGTGCCTTCGTGCCTGCCTTAAGCGTCGTGCTGCCGGAAGTAGCCACGATGTAGTTGTCCTCGGCATCCTTCAGATAGAAGTCAGCACCTTCCTTCTGCTCGAACCACATCATGCCGGCCGACGTCATCACGAAGCCACGGTTGGACTTGTAGCCCAGCTGCAGTTCCTTGTTGAGGTTAGTAGGACGAATGGTGAAGGCCAGCCCCTCATCGGGGAAGTTCACTTCGAGAGCCTCGAAGATTTCTGACAATTGTTTAATATATAATTCTATCTCTGTCGCCCATGATTCAATCTCTTCCAAGCGAATCAATAGTGAAGTGTAGCTTTGGTAGAAGGCGACGGCATCGTCGATGGTAGCGATGACGTGGTTGTTGAGTAGGGCGTTAAAGCCGTTATTATCATTGATGAGAAGGGAAACCCTACCTGCATTCTTCTCAATTTCTTCCAAAGTTTTATAGTAGCAGCTATAGAAGGTATCTGTCGCTTTTCGCATGAAGTAACCATCGCCTAATTGACGATAAATAGTTCTTACCCGTTCGTTCTGCGTAGGCCACAGTGCCTGCTGATATTGTATCCTTGTAGCCATACCTTCCAACTTTGCTGCCAAGTCATTGGCTGCCCAAGCCTTAATCTGCTCTATCTGCTGCGCTATGAACAATTTTACATTGACTTCGGTTTGGTCAAGCGTTGTCTGCAAGGCAAGAATTTGGTTATAGAGTGTGCCATCGTCTGTGCCGGTCATGGCGTTCACCTGTTGAAAGAGGGAGTTGTACTGCGTCACCAATACCGCATAC
This sequence comes from uncultured Bacteroidales bacterium, assembly GCA_902776455.1. Lineage (GTDB taxonomy): Bacteria > Bacteroidota > Bacteroidia > Bacteroidales > Bacteroidaceae > Physcousia. The sequence goes on from CACYQI010000046.1 coordinate 6,975, forward strand.
TGCTGCAAGTACGGCTGCAAGGCAGCCTTGGCCTGTTCAATGTAGGTCCGGACGTTTTCGGGCATGGAATCGACCTCGAGCTTCGCATACACCGCTTCAGCCTGCTCCTTCAACGCCTGCACTTGTTGCAACTTCTCGCCGATAACGTCAAGCATCGCCAACAGTTGCTCTTTGGTGTAAACGGTTTCCGAAGGATAGATGCTTCCCCTCCTTGTGCCTGAGACATAGATATAGGTGTCGTTCTCGCCATTTTTGTAGATGGCGATGCCTGTACCGTTGTCGGGGGCTGTGATGTCGCCGCACTCGTAGAAGGTGCTGCCGTCGTAGATGCCAACGGCAGCAAGGCAGTTCGTGGAACTTGCTGCTCCTGCATTAACTCCGGCAGTTTCATCCAATACCACCTTTGCCCCGCCATAGACTTTCAGGAGGCAGGTTCCGCCTGAGTAGCTTGAGGCAGCGGTAATCGTACCGTTGGTAAACTTTACGCTTGCCTTCACCGTCACTTCCTTGGTGCGGTTCTGGTAGCTCGTGAACTTCGAGAGGTCCACTTCGGTCAGCCCGACGGGAATCTCTACGCTCTGTGCTCCTCGGCGGGAGCTGTTCTGTACTTGGCTCTCCGTCTGTGCGGCAGCCAGTTGGTCGAGGTACTCCTGCAGGTCGTCCACCTCCTGCGCCCTCATCTGCGGGACAAGGGCGAAGAGCAACGCGGCAAGTGTACCTAGCCATTTTATTTTATGAATACTTTTCATTTGACAATACGCTTCTTATTATTAATAATGTATATGCCTTTCCTCATTTGGGACTCGTTTACCTTGCGGCCGGAGAGGTCGTAGGCGGAGGTGATGCTTTCCTCTGCATCGATGTCGTCGATGACCGTCGTGCCGTCCTCGCCTAAGATGCAGATGCGGACGTACGATGCCGAGGGCTGCAGCTGGTTGCCGAGGTTGTCGATGGTCATGTACCAACGATATGGTGGCAGCACTTCTTCGTCGCTATCGGGAATGGAGAGCGATGTGCCGCGCAAACGGTACTTGCTGTCCGACTTCATTCCCGTCATGTCCGAATAGTTGCCCGTGAAGGTGTAGCGTGCCTCCATCGTTGAGCAGCTGACGGAGTTGATTTCCTCTGCTACGCGTTTTGCTGGGTCGAGTGTAAGGTTGAACGTGCCTTTCTGCTTAGCGCGGATGAGGTAAGGATAGTTTGGTTTGAGCGAGCCGTTAGCAGGCTTAACGAGGATGGCCTCCAACACTTGTCGATCTACGATGCCGTCCTCGTCGTCGTCGTACTGATAGAAGGCGTTGATGCGGGCCACGTCGAAGTGTGCCGACCAGTCGCTATAGCTCAACGAGAAGGGGACGTAGAGGGCGTGCCAGTCCTTGTTGGGGAACTGACGGCTGTACTGCGAGCCAGTCAGCACGTCTTCTGTGTCGATGAGCGAGTTGAGGTACTCCTGCAGGTTGTCCCATCCTTCGAAGGCGATGCCGGAGACGAAGGAGGCTGGACTCCATCCCTTTGAGCCGCTTCGTGCTCTGAGACCCAACGTGTGCGGGCCTTCGCCAAGTTCTGTCATGTCAGCTTCGAAGTCGATGCTGACCTCTTCGCCGGGCGTGATGTCAACCGTGTAGCCATTGCCTGCTCCTGGGTCGTTGTTCCAGAAGTACTCAACGCGAGTGATATAGCCTTCCATCTGCGAGCGCACCAGGAAGCGGCGTACTTTTGTTTCGCTCCAAGTGCCGTCGGTCAACGTGCGCAGGCCAATAAGGTGGATGCCGTCGGCCAGGTTGTCGGTGCTGACGTCAAAGGCCGTCTTCAGCGTGTCGGTTGTCAGCGTAGCTGCCATGCGAGTGGCCTTGCCTACGCCTGGGTCGTTGTCGAACCAATACTCTATGGCTTCCACTTTGTGCGCCTGAGCCGGTACATAGAACGAGCGGGTGTATGTCTGGGAACATAAGCTGCCCGAGAGCGTACGCAAGTAGAGCGTGTGAATGCCTGCAGAGAGGTTCTTTACCGACAGACTCGGACCGAACCATGCTGTGTCGTTAGAAACTGTGTACTGCAAGGGCGTGCCCTTTCCCGGAGCCACGTCTTTGTCCCATGAGTATTCCATTCGAGTGACCTGCTGCTCAGGCTCTGGAATGAAGAAGAGACGGGCGTAGCTGGCAGAATAGTGTTTTGTGGAGAGCGTGCGGACGTAAAGTGTGTGCAGGCCGGGAGTGAGGCTGCCCACCGAAAGTTCCTTAGAGGCCAAGGCTACATTGTCGTTTGTGGAGAATGACAAAGCAGTACCTTTTCCGAGAGCTTTTTCTTTATCCCACGAATACTCTATCCGAGTTATCTGTTCCGTTGCTTCGGGAATGAAGAAGGCTCGCGTGTAGGTTTGGGAGCAGAAGGTCTTCTTCTTGTTGTCGCCAGTCTGACTGACGTAGCCATTGCCGTCAGTCTTCTTCGCGTCGTTGGCAGTATTCAGCGTGCGCAGGCCAAGGATATGGATGCCCGGCGGGAGTTGACCCACATCGAGCGATTCAGTCACGGTGGCCTCCGTGTCTGCAAGCTGCCTAAGCACCTGTCCTTTACCTACACCCGGGTCAACGTCCCAGAAGTACTCCACCCTCTTCTGAGCCACGGCTTGGAAGGAGGACAGGCAGACGGCTGCGGTTAATAATATGTGAATGCGTTTCATAACGGCTGCTGTTTATTATTTGTCCTGAATCTTTACTTCTAAGCTGACGGGCAGCTTGCCGTTCTCGGTGCGCTGGCCGACAACAACCTTGGTGAAGTAGGGAACATACTGCGGGCGTCCGCCGCTGGGGCAGCCGAACATGCCGCCGTGGCAGCCAACCTCCTTGCCGTCAGTAGCATAATTTAAGGCAAAGTTGTCACCTACGTCTGTCTTCAGCTTGTAGTAGTCTGAGAAGTTGCCTGTCGAAACAAAAAGAGACTTGATGTTTGAGGAATTGAGATTGTCGGGATAGTTTGAAGGAACTGTCTGACTCATGATGTTGTGTTCGATGGTATTACCAGATCCAACGGAAGTGACAACACTATTCATAGCGCGAGCATTAGTGGAAGTATATATAATGTTGTTAGTAATTTGGCTGTTATCAATATTTGTGAGACAATAGTAGGTATAATTACTACTAGTAATCGAACAATAGAATGTGTTATTGTTAATAATAGAATTAGTAAGATAACCTGTCGCATTAATTTGTGATATCATAAACATACAATTCTGAATGTCGAATTGTGCAGGATAGTATGTTGTTGTGGTGGTTGGACCGCTGATGCTGGAAGTATTAGTAGTAGTTACCGCAACTCGATTGCCCACCATACCTGTAATGTAGCAGGAATAGATGTGGTTCATGCTTTTGGGAACAGTTCCTATTCCAATAGCATTGACATAGCAACGATCCAGTACGCACTCATCGGCGTAGAACTTAACATTGTTCAGCTTTACGCTTTTCACCTGGATGCCGTCAACCTTTAAAGTGAGACTGTCGGTGAGTGTTGCCACAACCTGTTCGTCAGTAAACGACGTGTCGTAGCCTGTGCCGATGATGACTACCTTCTTCGTGACATCTTGTTTGACGTTGGTAGAATAGTACTGGTCGAGGAAAAGCGTGTCGCCTGCTGCGACCTTCTCGGATTCTACGGCATCGTTGATGCTGGCGAAATCCATACCGTTAACTGAACTCGGACCAATTTTCCATGACTTGGCTTGGGTGCCCATTGCTGCAACTGACAGCACAAGGGCTGAGAGTAAAACTCGTTTCATTTTGCTTTGATTTTTAGTTAATAATGTTAATTACTATTAGATATGAAAGAATTATGTGGTATAATGTAAACTGGCTCGACCGTTGCAAAGTTATAAAAAAAGTTAATACTCCCCAAATAATTGCGTTATTTTTTATGTATGTTTGCTGGTTATGATGTTAGATTCCTACAACACCCCTATTTCCTTCTCTTCTATCTCTTCCCAGTCCCCATGGGAAGACTAATTTTTCATTCAGTTTTGAGTTCCCACCCATAACCTTTCCCTTAGGGGAGGGGAAGGGAGCGCAAGAAACCGCCCCAAAATAGCAAGCACCTTGATGACCAAAGTCGTCAAGGTGCTTGCTGTACTCCGAGCCGGGGTCGAACCGGCACAGGTTTCCCTATCGGTGTTTGAGACCGACGCGTCTACCGATTCCGCCATCGGAGCTTAAAAACGTGTGCAAAGATACGACAAAAAATGAAAAATGAAAAGTGAAATGTGAAAAATTATTGTTTTTCTTCTCATTTTTGTGCTTTTCCCCTAATCTTTAATCTTTAATCTTTAATCTTTTTCTTAACTTTGCCATGAGAAACACCTGTTCCCATGAAGAAGAAACCTCTTTTGCCTTTGCTTGCTTCTCTGCCTTTGGCGATGGCCGGCAAGTCGCACCATCCTAATATCATATATATAATGTGTGACGATATGGGCTATGGCGACTTAGGTTGCTATGGACAGAAGCTCATCCAGACGCCTTGTATCGACCGCATGGCCGAGGAAGGGATGCGTTTCACGCAAGCCTATGCGGGTTGTCCTGTGAGTGCGCCCAGTCGTTGCTCGTTCATGACGGGCCAGCATACAGGTCATGCGAAGATACGCGGCAATCGCGAGTACTGGAGGCGCTCGGTGCTTAGGCAGAACATGTTCGGGGAGAATGCCGACTACTACGTCATCGGGCAAGAACCTTACGACATGACTCAGCCCATCATCCCTGAGCTTTTCAAGGCGAAGGGCTACCGGACTGGCATGTTCGGCAAATGGGCCGGCGGCTACTGGAACTTCGACTATCCCGATACTTATGCCTGCCTGCCCGATGGCAACACGGACACCAGCAAGAGCAGGGAGAGTTCGTCGTGCTCTTTGCCCAACCTCAGAGGTATCGACTGCTTCTATGGTCCTGTATGTCAGTTCCAAGCGCATACGTACTACCCTAATTTTCTGAACCGTTACGACCCGGAAGGCCGTGGCGACACGCATCTGGTGGCGGAGGTGATGGAGGAGAACATCAGGTGCAAGAGCATGGACAGCCCCCGTTATGCCGACCGTCCACAATACTCAGCCGACCTCATCCATCGCTATGCACTTGAGTGGCTCGACCGGCAAAAGAAGGATGAACCTTTCCTTGGGATCTTCACCTACACCCTGCCGCATGCTGAGCTTTGGCAACCAAGGGACTCTATCGTCGAACGCTATCATAAACTCTTTCCTGCCGAGGAAGAACGCTCTTACAGGACAGATGCCGGCAGTTGGTACTATGGCGGAAACGACAAGCATGCTCAGTTTGCTGCCATGATTACGCGCCTTGACACATACGTCGGCGAGATACTGGAGAAGCTTCGGGAAAGCGGTCTCGATAAGAACACGCTCGTCATCTTTACGAGCGACAACGGCCCGCACGAAGAGGGTGGGGCAGATCCAGGCTTCTTTGGACGTGACGGAAAGCTGCGAGGCATCAAGCGAAGCACCTACGAAGGCGGCATTCGCATCCCCTTCATCTGTTGGGGAGCAGGCATTCCGAAAGGCAAAGTCAGCCATCATCAGCTCGCCTTCTACGACCTCATGCCAACCTTCATGGAGTATAGTGGCGCGTTCTCGAAGAAGGAAATCAAGGAACACAGCCTCGATTCTCCTCGTTATGACGGCATTTCCTTCTGCCCAACTTTGCTTGGAAAGGACAGGAAACAACAGAAGCACGAGTTCCTCTATTGGGAAATGAGCGATGGTGGAACACAAGTGATAGGCGTCAGAAAAGGCGATTGGAAACTTGTCGTCAGTCAGGGAAAGTCGTTCCTCTACGACCTTTCAACAGACATTCACGAGGACCACGACCTCAAAGCAGACTATCCTGACAAGCTTGCGGAACTCATCAATATTGTTCATCAAGAGCACGAGGAAAGCCTCCTCTTTCCCATCAGCCTGCCATGATGAAAAACATCACGTGTGAAGATGGCAAACTTCACACGTGATAATCGCAATCGTCACACGTGACATTTGCAAACTTCACGTGCCACGTTTTCAAGTGTCAAACTAGAAAGCCACTTTCAGGCCTACCGTCATTGTGCTGAACTTCGGCCCATAACTGGTTCGAAGGACATTGAAGGGGTTGTATTTGTAGTAGACACCTATGTGATGCACAATGACTTCAGCTCCCACTCCAACAGAGAAGCGGCTCTGGTGAACGTTCCCGGATGTGATCTTCTTCTTTTCGCCATCCTCGTAATAACGCGTCTTGAGCGAACCCCAAGGTGTGAAGTAGAGCTCAGGACCTACGGCAAAATACACCTTTTTGTTGAAGTAGTGGTAGTATTTGAGAGGGAAAGAAAGGCTGAACGTATGAATACGGCTGAACTTGGGCTCTGTTCCTTCAGGATAGTCCTGCATGGAAATGATGCCGCGTTCGTCTTTGGAGAACATCTTGAAGTCAGTCACTCTGTAGTTCCTCCAGTCGAATCCCATTCCGATTCGCATGAAATCTTTCTTGCCGACACGTACCTTGCTGCTAATCACGTCGCCCCACTCAATTTCGTAAGACTGCCCCATGTCGATGTTCACACCTTTGTCTTCGTTGATGCCTGTGATGAAACCGAAGGAGAGACTGCTGCTCAGCTCTATCTCCACAGTACTTCTCGAATTGTTCTTCCCAACTTTAATCATCGGCAACTCGAAGTCCCAACCACCAGGGTTCTCGTCGTCGAAGATGTCATCTGCCATTACGCTTGTTACTCCCAATGTTGCCATCATGATGGCTGCTAAAACCTTTTTCATTGTCTTATACATTATTATATTAAGTGTTTACTTCTTCTTGAATGTTTTCCTGAGGTCTGCCAGGCTGGCTTTGCCTTCCATATAGACGAGGGTGATGCTGTTTCCGCCCGTTTCCTGTCGGCATTGATAGCAGATGTATCGGTGCAGACCTTTCTTTGTGTCGGCAATCTGAACGATGGCGTAGTAAAGGTGTCCGTCGCGATATTCAAGTTCCAGATTGTCGTTTTCGTCAGAGAGACGACCCTGCATGTCTTCCTTGAAGAGCGCTTCCACCTTGTCGCGAGCCGAGTTGCCAGTAGTGAACTTGACTGTATGGAGCACCTTCAGTTTGAATGGTTCGAGGCTTTCTCCCTTGACGAGACTTTCGTGCATGGCCATTTCGTTAATAATGTTTCCCTCGAAGACCTCGTTAATGCGGAGACCTTTCTGTGCCGAGAGGGGTAGGGTGGCTGTGATGAGCGCAAGTGTTATGATTAGATGTTTCATTGTTCGTTGAATAATTCGCTAAGTTGTTCTTCTTGGTTTCCGTTGCTGAATATCTCTTGCAAGGCATTCTCTCCCATTTGCATGGCTACTTGTTTGTCGTTTAGCATCTTGCCTTCAACATATGCGATTGTCATGTTTTCCTCTTCTTGCTGAGGTGGTGCCAGCAGAATAACGGCAAAGGCGGCAATGCAGGCAGCAGCTATGAAAGGCCAAAGTGGAAGACGACGCTGTGTTTCCTGTACTTGTTCTTCAGAGAACTTGTCCAATGCCTCTGTGCTTGGTGTAGGTGTCTCCTCCTCTATGATGGCAAACATCTGAGCATAGGGAATCAAGTCGACAGGCAGGTCTTGCTCACCATCAAAGTATTCCTTGAGTTGCTTCATCTCTGCCTGCGTGCTCTCTCCCTCCATATAGCGGTGGAGCAGTTCGCGTATGTTTGTCTCCTTGTACATTATTGATTTCGTTTTATTAGTCTTTCCAAGAGGTTCTTCCTTGCCTTGCAGAGTGCAGTTCGAACGGTTACTTCGCTGATACCAAGCACCTCCGCTATCTCGTTGTTCTCGAGTCCGTCCTGCTGGCTCATCCTCAGAATCTGCATCTGGGCAGTGGGGAGCCCTGCGATGTTGTCCTCGAGCCACTCGGCATTCTCTTTTTCTTCGAGCATCCACTGTGAGTCGTGCGTGCTGATGAGACGTATCTCGTCGCTCAACTCCATTGGAACAATTCTCCTTTTGCGAAGTTTGGAGATGCAGAGATTCTTGCAGATGGCGTAGCTCAGCGCTTGAACAGAGCGGACTTTGTCGAGCTGTTCTCTGATGGTCCAAAGCCTGAGCAAGGTGTCCTGCACATTGTCTTCTGCCTCGCTCTCTTCCCTAAGAAAGCGGCGACTGAGTGACAGGATGCCGCCCCTCAGTTGACGTGCCAATGTACAGAACGCTTCTTTCTCCATTATGTCGTTGCTCTATTATAAAGACGCAGAAAAGGGAATAATGTTCCCGCTAGTGATGAAAAAAATAAGAAAGATACAAAAAAGCGGGCGAAGGCAGATGTGAAAGCCTTCGTCCGCTTGTTGTTGTGTGCAGATTGTTATCTTCCCAGGTCGAAGCTTGCGCACCAACCACCATTTCGAGCCATATGAATGGGCACGACTGTCGAGTTGTTCACTCTGCTTTCCTTGCGGAGATAGTCCATGGCGATGATGTGTGCGTTCACGCCGTCCTCGAAGCTCGTCATCTTGCATTGCTTGCCTGCGGGCAGGAAGTCGAGTTTCAGCTCGATGTTGCGCTCGGTGCTGTTCGTGATGCCACCGATGAACCACTTGTCGCCCTTGCGCTTAGCCACAACGCAATACTGTCCGGCTTCGGCCTGAAGGACACGCGTCTCGTCCCAGTTGACCGGCACGCTGGTGAGGAAGTCGCGGCAGTCGGGCCACTGGTCGTAGCGGCATGGGTTGTCCATCAGCATCTGGAGGTTGCTCTCGGCAAGCACGAAGATGGCCAGGTTGAAGGCCTTTGTGCCAACGCCTGCGCAGATGGGTCGGTTGCCATGGTGGCGTTCCGGCTGGTAGTTGAGCATGGAGCCGGGCGTGTAGTCCATGGGTCCGACGGCGTTGCGAATGAAGGGAAGCCATACGCTGTTGTCGGGCTTGCAGCTGCCGTTATACTCCATGCCGCGCACGCCTTCGTAAGTCAGGACGTTGGGGTACTTGTAGTCCAGGCCGCTGGGGTGGAAGGCGCCGTGGAAATCGACGAAGATGTGGTGCTTGGCAGCCTCTTTGGCCACGTGCTCGTAGAAGTTGATCATCCACTGGTCCTGACGGTCCATGAAGTCGATCTTCGTGCCCTTGATGCCCCATTCCTCAAACTTCTCGAAGAGGTCCATGTGGTGCTCTACGGTGAGCCACGGGAGCCAAAGGATGACGCCTACGCCTTTGCTCTTGCCGTAGGCGATGATTTCGGGCAGATGCACTTCGGGGTTGGTCTCGAAGGGGTTGCGTGTGTTGAGCGCCCAGCCTTCGTCGATGAGGATGTAGCCCACGCCGTTGCGGGCTGCGAAGTCGATGAAGTACTTGTAGGTGTCGAGGTTGATGCCCGACTTGAACGTCACGTCCGGGCCGAAGGGGATGCCGTTGAGCCAGTCCCAGCAAGTCTGTCCGACCTTAATCCAGCTGGGGTCGCCGATGGCGTTGGCAGGAGCGAGACGCACAGGCATCGTGCTCTCGACGAGCTGTCCGTCGCTTTGCGTAATGAGCATGTAGCGCCAAGGGAACGTGCGAGTGCCCTGTGTCTTAGCCACATAGTCGGCTTCCTTGAGAATCTTGTGCTTGCGGTCGCCGTCGTCCTCGTATTCTGTCGGACACTTCGGCTGGATGATGGAGAACGCGTTGGTGCCTTCGCCGACGGATTTAAGGAAGACGCCGGCATAGTCGAACAGGTCGAACTCAGAGATGAGCACCTTCTGCTTTTCGCCCATGACGAGGATGGGCAGCTCGCTCATCTTGTCGTCGGCCTTCCATTCGTTGCTCTGAACGACGGAATAGTTCTCTTCGCAGCTTGTCTTGAAGTCGCCGGGTTGCTGCAGGACGAGCTTTGCCGGAGCTGCCAGCTGCCAGGTGCCGTCCTCGCCCATCACTTCGATGTCGCCCTTCATGGACGTGACGAAGCGGTAGGCCACGCCGTCGTCATAGACGCGCCACTCCACCTTGTAGCCTCCGCCAAAGGTGAGTGTGAGCAGGGTATAGCTGTTCTCTACCTTGCTGAATTTCAGGGGATGGATGGGTGTGACGGTCTCGCTGACCTTCTGCACCTTGTTGCCCTTGAGTGTAGGCTTCTCGCCGAGCGTGCGGTCGGAGAGCGTCATGCCGATGTGGTTCTGCCTGAAGAGCAGTTCGCCGTGGCTCTCTACGTCGTAGTAGATGCGGTCGGAGACGGTTACAGTCACGGTTGTCTGTCCGTCGGGACTTGTTGCGCTGACTTTCTTCTGCGCATGGGCGGCCATTCCTATAAGGAGAAGCACCGCGATGGAAAGGGTTTTCTTCATGGGTAAAAACGTAGTTAAGGTTTCATTCTGTATGATGTTGAATAAGGGTGTGCCAAGAGGGTGTTTGGACACAGCGTGCTGTGTAAGCCAAAACAACGTGCTGTGTAAGCCAACACAGCGTGCCGTGTAAGCCAACACAGCACGCTGCGTTTTCAACACTCGAAGCCGGCTTGATTTTCAGCGGCTTTCTTTAGGTGGGTTCAGTTATTAGAACACGCCTTTACTTGCTTCCCTCCTTCTCAATCTCCAGCAGTTCAACTGTGAAGATGAGGCAGGAGAAAGGAGGAATCTTTGCCTGTTCGCGGTCCTTGTAGGCCAGTTCCTGGGGGACGTAGAGCATCCACTTGCTGCCCACGGGCATCATGCAGAGCGCTTCGGTCCAACCGGGAATAACGCCGCTGACGGGGAAGGTGACGGGCTTGCCGCGCTTGTAGGAACTGTCGAACTCGGTGCCGTTGATGAGGTGGCCTTCGTAGTTCACCTTTACCTTCGACTCTTTCGTAGGCACTTCGCCTGTGCCTTGTGTGAGCACCTTGTACTGCAGTCCGCTGGGCGTAGTCTTTATGCTGTCCTTCTTGGCATTAGCCTTGAGGAACTCTTCGCCTTCGATGCGGTTGGCGCCGAACTTCTTCTCCATGTTGACCTTGTGATAGTACTCCATCTGCTTCTTGACGAGCGTCTGGATGCTGTCCATCTGGATGTTGGTGTTGGTGCCGGAGAAGCCGTCGAGGAAACCTTTCACGAAGAGCGTCTTGTTCAGGATGTCGGTGCTGTCGTTCACTTGCTTAGAGGCGCCGGGATAGACCTGCTCCTCCACTTGCTGACGAATCTCGATGCCGGCCAGACGAGCCTTCTCGCGCTTGTCGGCCTCGCTGAGCGTTGTCTGCTCGAAGCCCTTCAGGAAATCGGCAACATAGGTTGTGTCGATGCCCATGCGCTGAGCCAGATACATCTTCAGTCCATTTGAATTGGCGCGGCCGAAGTAGTAGCTGAACGTGTCAACGCAAACAGTGTCAACCACTTCGACGGGTTCCTTACCTTTTTTCTTCTTAGCAGTCTTCTTGGCTGCACTTGCGCCCAGCGAAAGGCTGGCGCATAGGGCAAAAAGAATAAACTTCTTCATTATTATTGTAGTTAGAGGTAAGTGGTTAGAGAGTATTTTGAGGTTAGAGGTTAGTGGTTAGAGGATTGTTGGGGGATGCTGGCTTCGGAGCCAAAAGTATTCTCTTACCCCTAACCTCTAACCTCTTACCTCTACTCTAACCTCTTGAATTATTCGATACCAAGCAGTTCAATCTTGAAGATGAGGCAAGAGAACGGAGTGATCTTGCCAGCTTCGCGCTCGCCATAAGCCTGTTCCTGAGGAATGTAAACCATCCAAGTAGAGCCTACAGGCATGTTGGTCAGAGCCTTGATCCAACCGGGGATAACCTGGTTGCAACGGAACTTGGCGGGTTCGCCGCGCTGGTAGCTGCTGTCGAAGATAGTGTCGTTGAGGAGCTTGCCCTCGTAGTTGACGCTGACGAGGTTGGTGTCGGCAGGGATGGCGCCTGTGCCTTCGGTCAGCACTTCGTAGTAGATGCCGTCGCCCAGCTCCTTGATGCCTTCCTTCTTGGCAATCTTAGCCATGTAGTCTTCGCACTGCTTCTTCCAGTCGCCGTACTTCTCTTCCATGACCTTAGCCTTGAGTGTCTGCATGAGGTTCTCTACGGTAGAGGTGGCTTCCTCCATCGACATGATGCCCTGCTTGTTCTTCGTGGCATCGATGAAGCCTGCCATGAAGTTGTTCAGGCTGATGGTGCGTGTGCTGTCGTCGCCGAAGATTTCGTAGTTGATGCCCTTCACCATCTGCTGGCTAATCTGCTGACCAATCTGCAGACCAGCATAGTAGGCAGCCTTCTTCTTGTTGTCGCCGGCGTTGACCGACTCGTTCAAGCCCTTGATAAACTCGTCGATGTAGGTTGTGTCAACGTCCATACGCATAGCGAGATAGTCTTTCAGGCCACGTGTCTGTGCAATGCCGAAAGCATAGCTCAGCGTGTCAACGTCGTCCTTGAGGTTTGCTGTGGGAGTGCCATTCGTGCAGCTTCCCATGATAGCAGCCAGTACTACGGCTGCCAGAATTGAAAACTTTTTCATTTTGTTTGTTGAGTTTATGAATTTATTGTTTATAATTTAATTTTTTGATTAAGCATCTAGAATATGTTGCCGTCCCGTAAATTGTTAAATTGTGACCCCTACCCAACCTCCCCGAGGGGAGGAGAGAAGCCTCTCCCCTAACCCCTCTCCCGCGGGAGAGGAAATGTAAATGGTTAAATTACTAAATAGTACATAAATAGTAAATTGTAAATTGTCAAATTGTAAATTACATTACTTTTATGAGTTCCACGTCGAAGATGAGTGTGCTGAAGGGAGGAATGCTGCTACCGGCTCCCTGTTCGCCGTAGGCCAGCAGGTAGGGGATAGTGAAGCGGAACTTAGCGCCTTCCTTCATCAGCTGCACGCCTTCTGTCCAGCCCGGAATGACCTGATTCAAGCCAAAGTCGGCGGGTTCGCCGCGCTTGTACGAGCTGTCGAAGATGGTTCCGTCGAGCAGACGGCCCTCGTAGTGGCAGCGAACCGTGTCCGTTGCCTTGGGGCTTTTGCCCGTGCCTTCTTGCAGCACTTCGTATTGCAGGCCGCTCTTTGTTACGACGACACCCTCCTTCTTGGCGTTTGCATCGAGGTAAGCCTTGCCCTCTGCTATGTGAGCCTGAGCTTCCTCCTTTTGCTTCTTGCTGAAGAAGTCCTGGAGCATGATTTGTGCCTCGCGGCTGGAGAAGGCAGTCTGCTTGCCCTCAAGCACATCGCTGACGCTTTGCGCGAAGTCCTCTACATTGAAATGTTCGATGTTCATGCTCTTTATCTGCTGGCCGATGCCAAGTCCGAGAGCATAACTGATTTTGTCCACCATATCTTATATTTACTATTTGACGATTTACTATTTACTATTTATTTACGATTTAGTAATTTAGCTATTTACATTTCCCTCTCCTGCGGGAGAGGGGTTAGGGGAGAGGCTTCTCTCCTCCCCTTGGGGAGGTTGGGTAGGGGTCGCTTTCAACTTTTGCGGCGCAAAGGTACGAAAAAATGAAGAATAAAGAGTGAAGAATGAAGAATTATTTTCGTTATTATGCAGTTTCAGGCTTTTATAAAGAGAAAGTAGAGCCTAAACAACAATAAGAAAGCCCCCAATGCAAACATTTGGGAGCTTTCCTGATCTTCTTAATCTTTCACTTTTTCACCTTTTTACTGTTTCACGATAACCTTCCTCGTCGTGCCGTCGGAGTAGCGGACGATGTTGATGCCCTTTTGCGGTTTGCTAATCATGCGCCCTTGGATGTCGTAGCGTGCAACTTCTGTCACTTCCTCCGATGCCATCACATTCTCAATGCCGTCGGGGTCGAAGCTCGTCTTGAATGTCTGCGGCTCGCCGTAGAAGGTCTCACCCTCCGAGGTCGTTACGAAGGCCATGTAGCAGTACTCCGTATCATAGTCGAGGTCTTCCAGCGTTGCAGACATCACATTGCCTGTAGCCAATACCTTTGTTGCATCGGAAGGTATGCCGTTTGCGTTCCTTCGCGATGAAGAGGTACTGGAGATACTCCAGTAGATAAAGCCCTGCATCGTTATGTTGTCTGTTCCGCGCATCACATAGCCCCATATCTTGGCCAGATTGCCTGTCAGGTCGATTCTTGAATACGTATGGACAGTCGGCATGAAGTAGCTGGTGTTCGTTGGGTCAATGCCTACCCAGTTGCCGTAGTAGCGGTTGCCATCATTCGATTCGTAGTAGGGTCTGTACTTCCACAGCTTCTCAATATAGAGGTTTCGGATGTACCCTTCCATCGTGCCTTTGTAGAGATAGGCTTTACCGAAGTTCGAGGCGAAGTCATCCGTCCAGTCTGTACGACGCCACTCGAAGCCCACATTCATCTCAGCATCGTCGAGGTTCGAGGTAGCCGCTACAATGACATTGCCCAAGGATATGATCTTCGGCTGTTGGGTGGTAAGGGTAAGAGGCTCTGTCTTGAACGAGAATGATTTTGAGTAGGAGGCATCTTCGTAGGTTAGGGTCAGAGTAGCAAGTCCTTCGTACAGTTTGTCTGGCTCCAAGCCTGTCAAAGCCAAATCATAACCTTTCTTCCCCTTCTCAACTGGAGAACCTTGTAATGTTATGGTCTCGGAGAATTCAGGATAGTCATTCTTGTAGGACAACGACAACGAACTTGCAGTCTTGCCCTCCAGAGAGATTTCAGGTGCAGGGAGGCATCTGCCGCTATCTGTATCCCTAATGTCCTCGTAGCCGTTAGTCCATAGCCATAGCAATAGCCTTCCTACTGAGACATAGATGGTTGTGGTCTTCGGCAAGGCATTTTCTGCAATGTTGTTGACAGCATAGACATCTTCGCCTATCAGCACATCGGAGAGGATAGTCACCTCTTCGCCTGTGCCTTCATAGCCAACGACAGAGGCGTAGTTACTCAAAGTGTCGGCAACTTGATAGACAACGCCATCCACTACTTCCTTCGACCATGTATAAGAACCTGTCAAGGTCACATCGTGAGCAGGCATCGTTTCAGGCACATCGCCCCAACCGGAGAAAGTCATTCCTTTCTTTGTAGGTGCGGGTTCTGGCGTCAAAGCGGTATTGAAGTCAATCTCGTATGACTTGTATTCTTCTCCTTCGAGAATGTAAGTAAGCAGGTACTGATTGATGGTGAACG
>CACYQI010000047.1 GCA_902776455.1 uncultured Bacteroidales bacterium
CCGTGGTAGTACTGGAGTTTTCCCGTGGTAGTACTGCAGTCCCCCCACGGGAGGACTGGCGATGCTCCACGGAGCGTTTTATCGCAAGGGCGGGAAGGCCGAGATGCGAAGCCTTGCGGCACCCATGGGGATGAGTATGAGGCGACGGAGTTTTCCGCGCTCTGCATCGATGTCGGGCAGCACTTGGCAGAGGCCGGTGGCGTCCATGCCCCAGCCTTCGACGGGTGCTCCGATGGCTTTCACCGAGATGGGCGTCCCCTCGTGGCTCCAGGGATAGTTGTTCGCGGGCCACGGCTTGAATTCAACCTGCATGCCGTCGAGGTTGTCGCGAAGAGCCATGTTCCACGGCGAGTCGGCGTAGATCTCGTAGGTCGGCCATTTGCTCGGGTCGGCTGAGGCTTGCCAGTGGCTGTCGCCGATGGCGGTCGTGCGGCTGTCCTTCTCTTCGTAGCGTTCCTTTATCTTCAGGCTCATCGTGAGCGGGCCGTAGTTCACGGAGATGGAGTTCTTGTTGAGCGCCCAGATGCGCTTGGTGAGGCGCATGGGGAAGTGCAGGCAGACCTCGTCGCCCTCTGCCCATTGGCGGCTGATGCGGAGCAGACCGGTGCTGACTTTGCAGTCCACCGTCTCGCCGTTGACCGTGACGTGTGCGCCCTCGGTCCACGTCGGGATGCGCAGGTAGAGCGGGAAGGCGGCCGTCTTCTTCTTGAGGCCGGAGACTTTCACCCTAATGTCTTCGCTGAAGGGATAGTGCGTCTGTACGTCAAGCACAATGTCCTGACCGCCAGCCACCTTGAGCTTGGCCGTGCAGTCGCCGTAGATGAGGAGGGCAGCTCCGCCGTCGGCACTGGCCAGAACGAGGTTCTCGGCATAGTACGGCCAACCCATCGAATGGTTGTGCTGGCAACAGCGGCTGCTGAAGGGGTTCATGCTGAAGAACGGGCCTCCGTTGTCCACGCCCGGATTGTGGTTGCGGGAGTCGCTCTGCACCATGTTGGGGCAGGTGAGGTAGCGCAAGGCCCGCATGTCTTCCGTCAGGGCGGCGGGGTAGTCGTTGAAGGCCACGTCCTCGAGGTTCTCCATCCAGAGGAGGTCGCCCGTCTGTGCCATGAGTATCTCGTCGCTGAGCATCTGCTCCACGAAGCCGCAGGTCTCGGTGCCCTGTCGCGGGTCGATGTAGCCGTGGCGGCAGTTCTCGTCGCTCCCGAACATGCCGCCCGGAACCTGACCGTAAATGCGGCGGATGAGGTGGTAGTTGTTGTATGTGGCTTTGAGGGCCGCTTTGTCTCCGCTCACGAGGTACCATTCAGCAGGCTCGCGGAAGCACTCCGCCACGTTGACATTATGCCAGTTTGGCAGTCCGCTCTCTTGCATCCAGTTGGCCGTGCAGCGGTGTATCTTCTTGGCAAGCTCGAGCAGGAACTCGTCGCCAGTGCGGTTGTAGAGCCAGATGACTGAGAGCAGGTTGTCGCCGCCGCGGCTGTTCTCCCAGTAGTCGCGCAGGAACTTCTCGTCGGGGTACTGGAGCTGCCACTTGTAGTAAGCGGTGAGGACGGGCAGCACGCGCTCGTCGCCGCACCACTCGTAGTAGTCCTGCAGGATTTGCAGGGCAAGCATGTTGGCCCAAAGCTCCCTTCTCGTATCTTGCTCTTTGCCCCCTGCTCCCTTATGCTCGTTGACGGGACCGAGGAAACCGTCGGCCTGACTGCTGCGCAGGATGCCTTCTATCCAAAACTTCGTCTCGTCAATCATCGCCTTGTCGCCCAGGATGTAGGCGAGGTTGGCATAGCCTCGGAGCCAGTACGGCACTTCCTCCCAGCCATGACCGCCACCGGGTTCGAGCCACGCGTTGCCCTTCTTGTCGAGCCAGTCGCTGATTTCTCCGAGCTGTCCGCTCAGGCCGTTCTTCTGCCTAACGAGCATCTCGCCCACCCAGCCACGGGGCACGACGGCTGCGGGCGGCAGCTTGATGAAGGGATTGGCAGGCAGCGGCGCACGATTGTTCACGTAGAGCGTGCTTGTGCGGCCAATGCTGTCGGCCGTCACCATTTGTGCCTGCTGCCCAAAGAGCGGCAAATGCAGCAACATAGCTGCAAGAAAGAGAGCATTTTTAACGTTCATAATATGTCTATTATCTATTTTGCGTGTAAAGGTACAACTTTTTTGTCAAAATAGCAAGCTTAGCGAGTATTTTGTTGATAAAATGCTGATAGTTTCTATAGTTTCTATAGTCTCTATAGTCTCTATAGTTTCTATAGCTACTATAGCTTCTATAGTCTCTATAGCTTCGATAGTCTCTATAGTCTCTATAGCTGCTATCGTTCCTGCGGCCTCTAAAAAAAGCGGGCCTGACATTGCTGTCAAGCCCGCCTTGGTTTTTAGAAGTTAATAAATGCGGTGTTGTGCTTACTTAACCACAATCTTCTTGCCGCCGATGATGTTCACACCCTTCTGAGTCTTAGTCAGCTTCTGGCCGAGCATGTTGTAGATGCCCTTGCTGGCCTTCTTGGTGTTGCTGTTGATTTCATCGGTAACGATGCCACGGATTGCGTCGGGATCCTCGATGTCGCCGCCATAGTACTTCAGGCGCCAGTTGTCCATTACAATCCAGTCACCGCCAAGTCTGTCTTCCGACCATTCCTTGACTACACCAATGGCAACATGACCTGGGTCGTCCTCTGGAATGTTGAAGGCAATCTGGTTCTGGTAGAGGCCATACTGGAAGTATTCGTTAGCAGCCTGATCAACAGCAGACATGGGCTGGCCGCCGTATGTGCCAGGCATGGTCAAGCCGCCGAAGGTGTAACCGATGCCGGGAACCTTGTTGGCTTCGATGTGGATAGGCATGAGAGGCATAGTTTCGCATGCTGTGGGATCGTCGGCGTAGAGATAAGAACCAGCATAGATAAGTGA
Source organism: uncultured Bacteroidales bacterium (assembly GCA_902776455.1). Taxonomy (GTDB): domain Bacteria; phylum Bacteroidota; class Bacteroidia; order Bacteroidales; family Bacteroidaceae; genus Physcousia. The sequence goes on from CACYQI010000047.1 coordinate 2,914, forward strand.
ACGCTGCAGGATAGGCTCATTGGCAAGAACCTTCTCCACGTGCTTCTGCTCGATGCCGTCGCGATAGTAGCCCTGTACGCTCAGTACGTAAGTACCTGCGGGCAGTGCATCCTCTGCTTCTTCCGGCCAGATGTCCTGATAGTTGTCGAACTCTTCGGAGTTGTAGGATTCGAGAACGAAGTTGTGGTGGTTGTCGCCACGTCCCAATACTTGACCATTGTAGAAAATCCACTGGTCGATGCTCCAGCGCTGGTCGTAGCCAGGATTCTGGATGAGGAAGGAGAGGTCAACGGGGTTCTTCTCGCTTGCAGAAGCGATGAGGCTAAGCATCTCTTCGCGAGTGACGAACATCCACTGGTTGGTCTCCAGCTCGGGAGTCTTGTTGTCGGTATCGACTACATAGTGAGAGGGAGTGTATGCGTTGTCGCCGCTACGCAGACCGAGCAACTTCTTCTGGCCGCCGGTGATGACCATCTCCTGAGTCTCTGTGTAAGTTGTGTCAACCGGGAAGGTCTGGCCGTACTGGGCGATGTTAAATACATTCTCCTTGCCCTCAACGGGAATGATTTCCCAAGTGTTGTTATTCATCGGGCAGTCAATGTAGCCGTTCCAGCCCATGAAGTCCATTTCGCCGTAGTTGCCATTCGGACGGAAGGTTTCGATATAGTATGCGCCTTCGATGTCTTCGAAAATGGGGTTACCGTTTTCGTCTAAGGCATTGTCGCCCGTCTCGGGGTCGATGACTTCCTTCGATGCCTGTACAAGCATCATCGGGTTGGAGACATACTCGAGGACGAGGTGTGTGCCCCAGTCTTCGCCGCCGCCGAGGAAGTTCTTTGCGCCTACATTATATAAATAATACTTAGGACGGAAATCCTCTGAGGGGTCATACTCTCCAACTTCTTCGATGCTGACAGCTTCGGGCACGCTACCCACGTACTTCTCGGTGTGACGCTCCATAGCAGTAGCCTTGCGGGCGTTGCGCAGAGCTGTGATGTAGGGATTGAGTTGGTTTGCAGTAGCGCAGGTGTCGAGAGCTGCAGCTACATCGGTGAGGGCAGTGCCCCAGTAGCCCTTGTCCTCCATCTTGCGGCAGATGTCGTAGGTGTCCTTCAAGGTCTTCACGGTGCTGCTGTAAGCGAAGATGGCGTTCACACGCGGCCTGAATTCGCGGGCGAAGCTTCTCAGCTCGGGAGCGTCGTTCTTGTTCTCCTGGAAGAATGCTTCTGCCTCTGCAATCAGCTCCTGCAAGCTTGCCTTCATGGCGTTGGTCAGCAGGGTGTCGGTCTTGGCGTACTCAATAGCGTCGTTGAACTGCTTGAGGCAATCGTTGTAGTCAACTTCGGTGACGTTGATACCGCAGTCGTAGAAGCGACCGCCCCAGTTCTGCTGGATGTAGGTGGCAATGACGTTCTTACCCACATTGAGGTACTTGGCAGGAATGTGAACCTGTACGGGGTTCTTGCCGTCGGTCCAATGCGTGTTCTTCTGCAGCAGATGACCGTTGACGTATGTCTCATAAACGTCATCGTGGCAGACGTTCAGCTCGTAGGAAACGTGCTCGTTGATCTTGTCAAGCTCGAAGTTACGGCGAATCCAGTAGTTGGTGTTGTCGCCGCCGGGCCAGAGGCTCTGCACGTCGATGCCAAAGTAATCGTAAGAGCCGCAGACGGGCATCATCTGGTCGTCCCACTGAGAGTCGTCGAAGTCAGGCAGTGTCCAGGCCAGAGTCTCTACGCGACCTGTAATCTCGGGAGCTTCGATTGTCTCGTAAGAGAGTTCGGTGTATTCGGCATTTTCCTTCTCTTCGTCGGTGCGTGCCTCTCTGTAGCCGCCTACGTTGCCTTCGCCGTCAATAAGTTCGTCGTCCCAAACGAAGTACTTGATGTTACGCTTGTGGAAGTCGATGAAGTTGAAGTAGTGTGTGCCTACCCAGAGTTCCTTCATGTCCAATTCGTCTTCTTCGGGGTCGTTGTCAACGAGGGAGATGTCCTTGATAGTGATTGTAGCACCTTCTTCGCCGCCGGCAAAGCCGAAGGCAATCTTGAAGTTGTTGGCTATCTCGCCTTCTACGCCGTCGAAGTCGAGTTCGATTTCCTTTTCAATGTTTGGCTCAAGTTCCACTACTTCGTATGCCAACTCAATGTTGTCGTCGTCGTTATCAGTAAGCTTCACAACTACATTAGAGAAAGGCTTGTCGGCCAACAGAGTGGTCTTGAAGCGATAGCTGTGGTCTGCATCAATCCTGATGGGGGACTTGAAGTGGAGCTGTTCAGCCCAGAGGCCAATCTCGTCTCCTGTTTCCTCGTCAAGGTCTTCGGGATCGCTGGAACCGTTCAGGACGAAGGTGTATTCGTCGCCGGGCTGAGCCTCATAGAGCTTAGACCAGGGGTGGTAGGGACTGTTGCTTGGCTCTTTTCCATCCCAGTTGTAGCCGCCATAGTTGTTGAAGAGTACTTTGCCTTCCCATGGGGTTGTGTAACCCATGTCGAGGCCGCCTTCAATCTTGGTGTAGAGGCCGCAGTCAGCAAAAGCACCGCCCCAGTTCTGGTGAACGTGGAAGGCAACGACGTTCTCTTCGCCATTCAGCTTGATGAGTTCCTTTTGCTCATCGGTCAGCTGAATGTACTCGGCGTTGTTCCAACCGTTTGCATAGTGGACGTTGTTGTCGTTGTCAGTCCATTCTCCTTCGAAACCTGTGCGTTCGAAGACAAGCTTGCCGTTGATGTAGTACTCGCAGGGAGCATCGTCGTGGCCGCAAGCCAGGAAGACGGGGCCGGAGAGCAGCTGGTTGGTCGTGAATGTGCGGCGCACATAGATGTCGGCCATGATGCTGTTGCCAGTCCATTGATAGGAGGTCTTACCTCCCCACGTTGCGTCGCTGCTGAAGGGAGCGGTGTGCTCTTCCCACAGGATAGGCGTCTCTTCGCCGGTCTCTACGTCGAAGTCGTCGTAGTTGATGTCGCCTTCTTTCCAACCCATGTCGAAGCCAGGCTCATACCACTGTCTGCCTTCTGCGTCAGGCCTGGGACCATACTCTTCAGTAAGCGGGTCTATGCCGCAAATGACGTTGTAGTTGGGGTTAGTGTCGCTCCAGTCTCCGTATTCGGTCTGGGAGTTGTAAACCCATGTCCAGGCCTTCCACTCAATGTCGTTGTCGTAATAAGAAGACGGCAACAGAATCACATTTGCGCCGACGGCAACAAGGCCGTCGCCTGCACTTGCCAGCAATGAGCAAAGCATCGCTGCACAAAGAAGTAATGTTTTCTTCATCTTGTTAGTATTTTAATTAATAAGAAAGGTATTTCGCCTACAAATTTAGCATTTTTATCATTACGTCCCAAATAAAATCGTATAAAAATTTGCTTTGTGAGACATAATTTCATATCTTTGCACGTAAAATGTAACTAAAAAGGATGAAATTCATATCTCTTGGTTCCGGAAGCAGCGGTAACTGCTACCTCTTGCAGTCGGGCGAGACATCCATACTGCTTGATGCAGGCATCAGCACGCGTTCCTTGAAGAAGCATCTCAAGGACATCGGCATGAGTCTGGAGGACGACATCGCCGCTGTGTTCGTCACGCATGACCACGCCGACCACATCAAGTCCGTGGGGAACATCGCCCGCGAATGTGGCAAGACGATTTTTGCCACACAGCTTGTGCATGAGGGCATTGCATGCAACCGTTGTCTGAGAATCGACGTGCCGAACGACCGCAAGGCATTCGTCGAGAAAGGGAAGACGGTAGAGATGGGGAACTTCCGCATCACGCCTTTCGACGTGCCCCACGACAGCCGCGACTGCGTGGGCTATGTCGTTGAGGCAGATGGTGTTCGCTTCTGCCTCATCACCGACATCGGCCACGTCACCGACACTATTCGCGAACAGGTAGGCCTTGCCAACTATCTGGTGTTAGAGGCTAACCACGACATCAACATGCTTATGATGGGCAAGTACTCGCCCTTCCTCAAGGAGCGCATCAGCAGCGACCGCGGGCACCTGAACAACGAACAGGCTGCCATGTTGCTGGCCGAGTATGCCACACCGCAACTCCGTCACGTCTGGCTCTGCCATCTGAGCGAAGAGAATAACCATCCCGTGCTTGCACGTAAGACTACAGAGGCAGTGCTCCGGCAGCATGGCATCATCCCAGGGTTGGACTTCGAACTCGACATCCTGAAGCGGAAAGCACCCTCGGAGTTCTATTCTTTAGATTAAAAAGATGAAGAGTTGAAGGGCTAAAAAGCAAAATAAGCCTGCTGAAACAAAAAAAATCGCCAAAACATTTGGCAGATTAGAAAAAAGTTCATACCTTTGCACCCGCAAACAACAAAAGCGATGCGTCCTTAGCTCAGTTGGTAGAGCAATTGACTCTTAATCAATGGGTCCAGGGTTCGAGAGAAGGATGAACTGGATAACAGTTCATCCTTCGTTGTTAAATGGAAGTTAAATGGAAGTTAAAATGGAAGTTAAGCCTGCTATGCAGGCAGGAAGTTAAGCACTTCGTGCTGGACAATTCTCGTGGGAACTTAAGCTATTGTCCATGAGCGAAGCGAATTAACTTCCACAAGCGAAGCGAGTTAATCCCGCTTTAACTACCTTTTTAACTCCCCTAATTAATATAATATAATGTATAGGACAAAGACATGCGGCGAGCTGCGGCTTGCCAACATAGGAGAGAAAGTCACCCTGGCAGGCTGGGTGCAGAGCGTTCACAACCTGGGTGCGCTTACGTTTGTTGACCTGCGCGACCGTTACGGCATCACACAGCTTGCGTTTAACGAAGATGCTTCCGACGAGCTTCGCCAGCAGGCCGGACGCCTGGGACGCGAGTACGTCGTGCAGGCAACAGGCACGGTGGCCGAGCGCTATTCGAAGAACAAGAACCTTCCGACGGGCGACATAGAGATTCTTGTTACGGAAGTCAACATCCTGAACGAGAGCCTGACGCCTCCCTTCACTATCGAGGAAGAGAGCGACGGCGGCGACGACCTCAGGATGAAGTACCGCTACCTCGACCTTCGTCGTCCCTGTGTTCGCAAGAACCTCGAACTGCGTCACAAGTTTGCCTTCGAGGTGCGCCGTTACCTCGACCAGCACGGCTTCCTCGAGATAGAGACGCCCGTTCTGGTGAACAGCACTCCGGAGGGCGCTCGCGACTTCGTTGTGCCCAGCCGCATGAACCCCGGCCAGTTCTATGCCTTGCCCCAAAGCCCGCAGACGCTGAAGCAGCTGCTCATGGTCAGCGGCATGGACCGCTACTTCCAGATTGTGAAATGCTTCCGCGACGAAGACCTTCGTGCCGACCGTCAGCCCGAGTTCACGCAGATCGACTGCGAGATGTCGTTCGTTGAGCAGGAAGACATCCTGCAGATGTTCGAAGGCATGAGCCGTCACCTCTTCAAGACGCTGAAAGGCATCGACATCCCCGAACTGCCGCGCATGACATGGGCCGACGCCATGAAGTACTACGGCAGCGACAAGCCCGACACACGTTTCGGCATGAAGTTCGTCGAACTGAAGAACAACCAGCCCGACAATGCCTCACGCGAAATGGTAGAGAGCATCTTCCCGGCAGGCTTCCAGGTCTTCGACGAAGCCGCCTACATCGGTGCCATCTGCTGCGAGGGTCAGGCCGTCTATACACGCAAGCAGCTCGACCAACTGACCGACTTCGTGAAGCGTCCGCAGATTGGCGCCAAGGGACTTGTCTATGCCCGTGTGCAGGACGACGGCAGCGTAAAGAGTTCCGTCGATAAGTTCTATACGCCCGACGTGCTCGAGGTGCTCCGCGAGAAGATGAACGCCAAGGCCGGCGACCTCATCCTCATCCTTTGCGGCCCCGATGCCATGAAGGTGCGCAAGCAGCTCAGCGAGCTTCGCCTCGAGATGGGTAGCCGCATGGGATTGCGCCCGAAGGACAAGTACTCATGCCTCTGGGTCATCGACTTCCCGATGTACGAGTGGAGCGACGAGGAGCAGCGCCTCATGGCCATGCACCATCCGTTCACCTCTCCCAAGCCCGAGGACATTCCTCTGCTCGACACCGACCCCGCCAGCGTTCGTGCCAATGCCTACGACATGGTGGTGAACGGCGTTGAGGTGGGCGGCGGCAGTATCCGTATTCACGATGCTAAGCTGCAGCAGAAGATATTCGAGATACTGGGCTTCACACCCGAACAGGCACAGCAGAAGTTCGGCTTCCTGATGAACGCCTTCAAGTACGGCGCACCCCCTCATGGCGGACTGGCTTACGGCCTCGACCGCTTCGTCAGCCTCTTTGCGGAACTTGACAGCATCCGCGACTGCATTGCCTTCCCCAAGAACAACAGCGGCCGCGATGTTATGCTCGACGCTCCCGGCCCCATCGACCAAAGCCAGCTCGACGAACTCCGCATCAAACTGAAGGAATAAGACGATTTTGATAGGCTGCCTCAGCCCCTTACCCTCTCTCTCAAAATGGAAGGGAGTCGCAACGACTGAGGACGTGCCATAGTTAACAACAACGGATTAAACGGATTCTACGGATTAGCTGATATGCTGATAGCAGCGTTGCTAAAGCCGTGAAATCCGTTTAATCCGTTGTTTTTATTATGTTGTATGTGTTTTGCTCCCTCTCTTTTACTTGTATTACGCCTGTCACGAATTGCACGAACCTAATCTGCATGACAATCAGAGGCAGGATGTTCGTGCAATTCGTGCAGAGCGTGGTTTTAGCAAGGCGATGGTGCAACAATGCGCCCTGCTGTTTACCTTACCACTCGTTGTCCCAGAGGTTGACGTCGGAGGAGTTGTCCTCCTTGACAAGAATATCGCCAGAGTTTTGGATAGAGGTGCTACTGCCTCTGTTGATAGTCAGCGACTCTGCCATCATCTGTACTGTGCCGAGCTGAACTGTCAGTGTAGCAGGGGAAATATATGTCTTTTTCATAATTTGGAATTTAGATATTATGAGAATTAGAAAATAAGAAAAGGATGCGTACCGCTATTTCACAAACTGCATACGCAGCCCTTTCTTCTTATTTTTTTTTCTACATTTCTTATTTTACCATTACTTTCTTTCCGTTCACGATGTTGATGCCTTTCTGCATCTTGCCTAATCGTTGGCCAGCCAGGTTGTAAATGTTCACGCCCTTTAAAGGAGAGTTAGAGCTTTCTATGTTAAATTCCAAATATTTTGACCATTATTTTTAATATTATGCTGATAATCTATATTCCGGTTTGTAAACTTGCTTGTTTTTGACCATGGAGGTGACGATATGTAGTAGTTTGTTCTTGACGTTGTTCATCGCCACAGGCATCTTTTTACCCCGACCGATAAGCCGCTGGTAGTACTGGGCGATGATAGGATTGAAACGGACGGCAGCCAATGCAGCTTGTGTCAGCATAGCTTTTATGTGCCTGTTGGCCATGTAATGCACATGAGGATCCACATGCACGCTGGTGCCCGAGTCCTGACCGAACGGGGCAATGCCATAGTAGCAGGCTATGCTCCTTGCGTTATAGTTGAACTTGCGGAAATTGTCTGTATATACCATCAGACACACAGCATTCTGGGTTCCAATACCAGGTACTGAGGTTACTATCCTGTACACCTCAGAGAGTTCGTCTGAGGACTCAATGAGTGACGCTATTTTCCTGTCAATCTTCGCTATCTCCTTGTTGAGTTCTGAGACGATATGCTTTCCGCTCTGGGCAATCACAGTCTTGGCTGCGGACTTCTCCATCATAAGCCTCTTCTCGCCTCTGCGCACCTCAAAACTGCATCTGTGCCTTATCACCATCTGTCTGTACAGATAGTACTCTCGCAATTGAGTCAGAGATTCACTAAGTGGCTCATAGATAATGGCCTTATCGTGGTTTCTCATTGCGTATTCCGCAATCATGGCGGCATCTGCACGGTCAGACTTCAACCGCCTTATTCCTGAGGCATCCTTGATGCATTTGGAGTTCTCCAGCCACATGTCAAATCCCCTGCCGTAGAGATGGTTGCACAATGGCTTACTGTAGTCACCGGTGTTCTCTCCACAGAAGAGCCACAACGACGAATCTATGCCGTTTGCATTCTTCTCAACCCACTTGACAAGCAGCTTGTAACCAGACACGGAGTTCTTGAACTCATTGAAAACCCTCACCGATGTCTCGACCAGTCCTTCTGCAAAAATGACAGCCACATCAACTTTTTCTTTTGAGAAATCGATGCCAATAAATAAATTTTTCATACCTTTGTACTGTTAATTTAATTATTTGAGAATTGGTCAATAGTTGTATGGACTAACACTCTAAAAAGGCTCCAGGCCGATAACTTTCTATCTGGTCTCTGCAACTATGTCGGGGAGGTCCTAAACAGAAAGTAGCCTCTGCGCTTGTGAAATCTCTGGTTTACCTCCTCGACAGACCGATTCTTCCTTCATACAGCAAAGGTAAGAAACTGTCTTGAGTTGTCTGTCATCTTTCTTGTTTTTTTTTTGTTTTTATGCGACTTCGTCGCAATCCTCCGCAAAGTTAGAGTGTGAGATAAGTTTGCTTTCTGTTTGAGCTAAGTATGCTCTCTGTGCGAGGTAACTTTGATTGTTCACTTTTCACTTCGCCGAAGGCGAGAATGCTTTGAGCCAGCTGTCGGTGCGGAACCTGAGGAGGAAGATGATACCGCGGAAGCAAAGCTCTACTGTCATGGCGATCCACACGCCACGCAACCCCATCGTGGAGGCCAGGAAGTAGGCCAGGACGATGCGCACGAGCCAGATGCTCGAGAGGTTCATCGTACAGGGAATCAGCGTGTCGCGTGCTCCGACGAAGATGCCGTAGCAGACGATGCTGGCGGCGAACATGGGTTCGGCGAAGGCTTCGATGCGGAGTATCTCGACCGTAAGTTGCTGCACGGTCGCATCGGGCGTCATGAGTGTCATCAGGGCGGGCGATGTGGTGTACATCACGATGGCCATCATGGTCATCATGCCCATGCCCATCGAGAGCGTGATGTGTCCGAAACTGCGTGCCAGCAGGCGTCGGCCGGCTCCGAGGCTCTGTCCGACGAGCGTGGTGGCTGCATCGGAGATGCCGTAGCCTGGCATGTAGCAGAGGGCTTCTACGGTGATGCCGAAGCTGTTGGCAGCGATGGCTATCGTGCCGAGCGGCGCTACGATGAGCGTGCTCACTATCTGTGCGCCGCACAGGATGACGTGCTCCACGGCGATGGGTGCTGCGATGCGGATGCTCTCGCGTAAGGTGCTGAGCTGCGGGATGAACGTGCCGCTGTCCTGTCGGAGCGAGAGTTCCTTGCTCCGCACGACTGTGAAGTAGCACATCAGTCCAGAGCAGATGACGAAGGCAAAGGCTGTGCCCAGCACGGCTCCTGCTACGCCGAGGCCCGCGCCCGGTATCGTTATTGACCATTGACCATTGACCATTGACCATTCGGAACTGAAATCGGTAAATGGTAAATGGTTAAATGGTAAATGATAGGTGCGTGAGGGGAAGATGAGGAGCCAGTTGAAGAGGACGTCGAGCAAGCACATGCCAACGTTCAACAGGCTGGGTATGTGCATGTTGCCGCTGCAGCGGAGCATTCCGGCGCAGAGCGAGTTGAGCATCGAGAAGGGTAGGCAGAGGGAGAAGAACATGAAGTAGAGGCTTGCGTCGTGGCAGATGTCCTCACCTCCGCCCAGCCAGTGGGGCAAGTGGCTGCTGATGCCTACGCCGATGCCGCTGAGCACGAGGGCAAAGAGGATGCAGGCCAGGAAGCTCTGCCTCAGTACCTGTCGTGCTCCGGCAAAGTCGCAGGCGCCTATCCTGTGCGCCACTTGGACGTAGAAGCCCACGCTGGCTGCCGAGCAGAGACTGCCGAAGAGCCATATCGTGGTGCTGACCAGTCCGATGCTGGCGCTGGCATGTGCGCCGAGGCTGCCCACCATGCTCGCGTCAATGTACTGCATGAGGATGTGGACCATCTGCGCCAGCATGCTGGGAAAACTGAGCAAGGCGGCAAGCTTGACTTGTGCCGTCCAGTCGAGCTTACCGCCTTCGCGTATGAGCGTGAGCAGTTGGTCTTTACTCTGCGTGTAGTTCATTTCTTATTGTAATGGATGGAGTTAAAGGAGTTAGGGGGAGTTAAAGGAGTTAAAGACGAAACCTTTGGCAGCTTCCAATGCATTTGTCCTTAACTCCTTTAACTCCCTTAACTTCCTTAACTCCCTCTCTCTTCATGGATTGTGCAGTCAGCCGGTGCCTTCTGGTTCTCGTCGATGATGATTTCCCCGATGCGGCCTTCTACGGCGATGCTGCCGCTGGTGGGGTTCTTGATGCTGTGGACGTTGCCCTTGATGGTGGCTTGGACGGTGCTGTACTCCAGCATGAGGTTGGCATCCTCGCCAAAGGTGCAGTCCACGAGGGTGAGGTTCTCGCAGTAGCAAAGCGGCTGTTCGCCCGTGATGTGGCAGCGGATGAGCGTCAGCCCCTTGCTGTACCAGGCGAGGTATTCGCCGTTGATTTCGCTGTCGGTGATCGTGACGTTTTCGCATTCCCAAAGGGCATCCTTCGTGTTGAGCGCGGAGTTCTTTATCTCTACGTTCTTGCTGTACTGGAAGCCATAGTTGCCGTCGAGGTGCAGGCGGTCGATGCGGACGTTGTCGGTGTGCATGCCGAAGTAGTCGGCGTTCTGTATCTGGCAGTTGCTGATGCTGACGCGGTCGCAGTCCCACAGCGTCTCCTGAGCGTCGGTGAAGCGGCAGTTCTGGAGGTCGATGCCTTTCATGCGGCGGAACATCTTTGGTGCATCCACCAGACAATCACGGAGCGTGCCGTTCTCGCTGTACCAGAGCGAGGAGCGTGCCGACGCTTCGAAGTGGCACCTCTCGGTAAGGAAGCCGCGACACTCCCAGAAGACATACTTGCCCTGGAACGTGCAGTCGTAGGCTTCGATGTTTCCGCTTTCCTTGATGCTCGACTCGCCAAAGTGTATCGTCACCCTTTCCAGTCGTGCGTCGTGCAAGGTGTATAGCGGCCTCTCGCCGCCGTATTCTTTATCCTTAATAATAATCATATTGTAATTATTTGGGGCGAGGGGCAGGGGGCAGGGGGCAAGAGAATACTTTTCTGCATGAGCTTCTAAATGCTATCCTCTTGCTCCTTGCTCCATGCTCCTTGCCCCTTTTAATCCTCCATCAACTTCCTGTACCTTATTCTCTTCGGTTCTTCCAGTCCGAGACGCTTGAGTTTGTTGGCTTCGTAGTCGGTGTAGCTTCCTTCGAAGTAGAAGACGTTGCCGTCACCCTCGTAGGCAAGGATGTGGGTGCAGATGCGGTCGAGGAACCAGCGGTCGTGGCTGATGACGACGGCACAGCCGGCGAAGTTCTCGAGGCCTTCCTCGAGGGCGCGCAGCGTGTTGACGTCGATGTCGTTGGTCGGCTCGTCGAGCAAGAGGACGTTGCCTTCCTGCTTGAGCGCCATGGCGAGGTGCAGACGGTTTCGCTCACCGCCGGAGAGCACGCCGCACTTCTTCTCCTGGTCCGCTCCGCTGAAGTTGAAGCGGCTCAGGTAGGCGCGGCAGTTGATGTCGCGGCCGCCCAAGCGCATCAGTTCGTTGCCCTGGCTGATGACCTGATATACAGACAGATCGGGCTTGATGTCTGCATGGCTCTGGTCCACATAAGATATCTTGACCGTCTCGCCCACTTCGAAGGTGCCGGCATCGGGCTTTTCCAAGCCCATTATCATACGGAAGAGGGTCGTCTTGCCTGCGCCGTTCGGGCCGATGACGCCCACGATGCCGCCCGGCGGAAGCATGAAGTCGAGGTCCTTTATCAGTGTCTTCTCGCCGAAAGCCTTGCAGACGCCGTGTGCCTCGATGACCTTGTTGCCCAGTCGCGGCCCGTTGGGGATGAAGATTTCGAGCTTTTCCTCGCGCTCCTTCTGCTCCTCGTTGAGCAACTTGTCGTAGCTGTTCAGACGCGCCTTGCCTTTTGCCTGACGTGCCTTGGGCGACATGCGCACCCATTCCAGCTCGCGCTCCAACGTCTTGCGGCGCTTGCTTGCCACCTTCTCTTCCTGTTCCATGCGCTTCGTCTTCTGTTCGAGCCACGAAGAGTAGTTGCCTTGCCAGGGAATGCCTTCGCCGCGGTCGAGTTCGAGAATCCAGCCGGCCACGTCATCGAGGAAGTAGCGGTCGTGCGTCACGGCGATGACCGTGCCCTCATATTGCGTGAGATGCTGTTCGAGCCAGTCTATGCTTTCGGCATCCAGATGGTTGGTCGGCTCGTCGAGCAGCAGCACGTCGGGCTTCTGCAGGAGCAGGCGGCAGAGTGCCACGCGACGGCGTTCACCCCCGCTCAGCTCGCGAATCGGCTGGTTGGCAGGCGGACAGCGAAGGGCGTCCATAGCCCGTTCCAGCTTGCTGTCGAGGTTCCAGGCGTCGGTGCTGTCGATGATGTCCTGCAACTCGCCCTGCCGAGCGAAGAGCTGGTTCATCTTGTCCTCGTCCTCGTAGTACTCGGGCAGGCCGAACTTTTGGTTTATCTCTTCGTATTCCTGCAAGGCGTCCACGATGTGCTGCACGCCTTCCTTCACCACCTCGATGACCGTCTTGTCGTCGTCGAGCTTGGGTTCCTGCTCCAGATAGCCCACGCTGTAGCTCGGACTCCACACCACGTTGCCCTGATATTGCTGCTCGATGCCGGCAATAATCTTCATCAACGTCGATTTGCCCGCGCCGTTCATGCCCACGATGCCTATCTTGGCACCGTAGAAGAAGCTGAGGTAGATGTTCTTGAGGACTTGCTTCTGGTTCTGCTGAATGGTCTTGCTTACGCCGACCATCGAGAAGATAATCTTCTTGTCGTCTGTTGTCGCCATATATGAGATTTACGGTTTCTTTGTTTGTTTACGATTGGGCTGCAAACTATGCTTGCAGGAGTGCTGCCAGTACCACCATGGGAAAACTCCAGTACTACCACGGTGGTACTGGAGTTTCTCCACGGTAGTACTGGCGATGCTCCACGTGGCGTCATCCGCCTCGCCGAAAAGGGAATCAGTTTACTTCAGCTTGTCGTCGCTGAGCTTCATCGCCCTGTAGGCCTGTTGTGTAGTGAGAACCGTCTTGAACTTAGCGTACCATTTGCGCAAGACTGCCGGTTCCTGTTCCTCTTGTTTCTGCTTCAGTTCGAAGAGCTTGTCGCATTGTGCGGCGGTGAGCTTGTTGGCGTCGATGACATCCTGCAGCTCGTCCTTGAGGTCCTCATAGGGGTCTTTCACGTCGGAGAGTTCTTTGAGGAAGGCTTCGAGCAGAGGCTTGAACTTAGCCTCCACGTCGCTTTTGAGTCTGAGGTTCTTTAGGACGTAGGCGACACGAGCGTCGCGTTTGGCTCCTGCCTGGGCGGCAGACGGAGCAACGAAGGCCAGACTGACGAGCATGGCCGCAAGGAGCATGAAATGTTTCATAGCGGTAGTTGTTTTAGAGAGTAAATATAATAATGTCATTTGCCGACGAAGCGGCTGTAGATGACTTGCATCTTGATGGGATTGGCAGCCGTTCCTCTCACGAGCTTCGTGCTGCAGAGGCTCAAGTCCTGGTTGACCGACACCTCAACGCCGTCACCCAGGTTGTCGGACGTCGTGGCGATGGTGACGGGGACGAGCACGACGTGGTTCCAGTCGGGGTGTGCTGCTTCCCATTGCTGCTCGGTCATGCCTGTTGCCTTCATGCCTGCCATCTTCTCGTGCTGGCAGTAGGAGATGAGGCGACCAATGTTGCCGAAGGTGTAGCAGTTGTAGGTTTCGAGGAAGTTGGTAGTGTAGGACTGTTGCTTGTCGCTTACCTGATGCTTGTCGAAGAAGGTGCTTACGTTCTGCTTGCGCACGAGCAGCAGGTTCTTCGGAATGCCAAGCGCATAGTCGTCGTTCAGCGCGTCCTCGTCCTGATTGTTGATGCGGGTGAGGGTAATCGAGGCGCGGGCTATGCTGTCGTTCTCGTGTCCGTTGTAGATGTCGTCGATGGGCAGCGTCAACTCGGTGCAGATGCCGGCTGGCGTCTTGAGCATCGTGTATTGTTCGTTGCCCATGAGGGCGGCGAGGTTACTGCTCTCGAACTGCGTGCATTGTATGACTTCCGGCGTGGCGGCGAAGCGGCAGAGCGCCGACAGGATGGAGTCGGGGTAGGCTTCGTTCTTGTATCGGAAGTTGAGATTGATGGTGCTAACCTCGAGGTTGAGCATAGTGCCGGTGCCACTGACGGTACGGAATAGGAAGCCCGGGCAGACGTGGCGGATGAAGGAGTAGGAGTCGCGGAAGTATTCGGGGTGGCTGTAGTACGTCTCCATGATGTTCTCCCCGTACTGTCGCGGCAGCACGATGCGCACGTTGTTCAGGTAGTTGCTTTTGGCCCGCTGTGCATCGCTCAGGGTATAGTCAGTCGATGTGAAAACCTTCGTCGTGATGGGGCCTTGCTCGGTGTCGGCGAACTTCCAGAGGTCGGTGTTGGTGAACAGGCTGGTCGATTCCTGTAGCAGCTTGTCCTGGCTCATGCTGAGGGGCCACACCTCTACCTTCATCGGGTTGTTCTTGTCGCCGAAAGTGCTTTTGACGTAGAGCCGAACCTCGATGGAGTCGCAGAGGAAGCCGTTGTCGTCGCGTACGATGTCGGCCTTGGCGGGGAAGGTGTAGTTCTCGAAGGTATGGAACTGTGCGGCGAAGGTGGCAGTGACGGCCTGATCTGTCTCGGGGTCAATGACTTTGCCAAGGTAGCATGTAGTGCTGTTGGCGGGCACTACGGTGTTGAGGATGTCGTTGGAGAGGACATTAAAGGATGCCGTCGAAGTAGCGGTGGCATCCTCTTGTGGGTACACGCCCAGCGAGCCTGTGTCCTCGGCGCAACTGCTGAGGGCAGCTACAACCAATGCTGAAGCAACCCATGTACGTATAATGTTTTCTGCTTTAAGCCTTTTCACTTTTTCTTTTTCCCGTTTTTCTTTTTCACCTTTTTCCTTTTTCACCTTTTCACCTTTCCTTTTTTTACTTTTCTTCTTCTTCCTCAGGTTTGTCGGCGTTCCAGATAGTGTCGTAGAAGGTGGGGTAGTAGATGCCGTATTCTTCTGTGCTGATGGGGCCGATGCAGGGCTTCTCCAGTCCTTCGGCGAACTTTGCCAGAGCTTCGTTCTCAGCGAGGAAGCCTATGCCGTCGGCATACTTGATGCCCAGCTTGTTGAGCAAGGGCACGAGCTTCTTCTCGCCCAAGCCTCTTATGGCAGATATCGTTGTCCCCCTGAAGGCGATGATGCCCTCCATGTTTGGCGGAACAGGCGAGTTGAGCATCTTTGTAGAGGGGGTGAAGATTACTTTGCATTCGCGGAACGACGGCTCCTCGGCGTATGCTGTCTTGACGTAGAGGGGGATGAAGCTGCTCATCCAGCCGAGGCAGTGGATGATGTCGGGCGACCATTTCAGCTTCTTGATGGTCTCCAGCACGCCACGGGCATAGAAGGCGGCACGCTCGGCATTGTCCTCGTACTCCTTCCCGTTCTCGTCGTATGCCAGTTTCCGCTTGTCGAAGAAGTCGTCGTTGTCGATGAAGTAGATCTGCATTCTGGCAGCCGGAATGCTTGCCACCTTGATGACGAGGGGGTTGTCTATGTCATCGACTACGATGTTGATGCCGCTCAGCCGGATGACCGGGTGCAGTTGGTTGCGACGCTCGTTGATGATACCCCATTTCGGCATGAACGAACGAATCTCGCGACTCTTCTCCTGAACCGCCTGAGGCAGGTATCTGCCCATCTGCGCCATATCCGTTTCCGGCACAAAGGGTAGCATCTCTTGTGTGACGAAGAGTATCTTCTTAGCTTTAGTCATCTTTTTCTCCCAAAATACAAAGTATCTGTGCAAAGGTACAATTTTTTTTGCACATGGCAATGGAATTGTTCCCCTTTTCGTTCTTTTTTGAATAAAAATGCGCGGAAACTTTCGATAATTCGCAAAAACTATGTTACTTTGCATGATTTTCTGTATGTAACATGGAGATAATAAACACCATTTCTCAACTTCGCGAGCGTCTGGCCCGTCATCGCGACGAGGGACGCTCGGTAGGCCTTGTGCCTACGATGGGTGCCTTGCACGAAGGGCACGCCTCGCTCGTCCGCCGAAGCGTCAGGGAGAACGACGTGACGGTGGTCAGTATCTTTCTCAATCCTACTCAATTCAACGACCCGAAAGACCTGGAACGCTATCCGCGTACTCTCGATGCCGACTGCCGCTTGCTGGAGCAATGCGGGGCGGACATTGCCTTTGCGCCAAGCGTGAAGGAGATCTATCCCGAGCCGGACACCCGACGGTTCAGCTATCCGCCTACCGACAGCGTGATGGAGGGAGCCATGCGCCCCGGCCACTTCAACGGCGTGTGCCAGATAGTGAGCAAGCTCTTCTCCTACGTCGAACCGGACCGTGCCTATTTCGGCGAAAAGGACTATCAGCAGATAGCCGTCATTCGCAGGATGATTGATGACCTTGGCTTTAAGTTGGAGGCCGTGCCGTGCCCCGTCGTCCGCCAGGAAGACGGCCTCGCCTTGAGCAGCCGCAACAGCCTTCTCTCCGACGAAGAGCGCGTCATAGCGGCCAACATCTATCGCGTTATGAACGAGAGCCGTACGCTCGGCCTCCCGGTGCAGCAGACGCACGATTACGTGGTAGATGCTATCAACAAGATAGACGGCCTGGAGGTGCAGTACTTCAGCATCGTCGATGGCGACACCCTGGCCGACGTCTCTTCCTGGGACGACGCGCCGAGCATCGTGGGCTGCATCACCGTCTTCTGCGGCACAAAACCGATTAGGTTGATAGACCATATAAGATACAAATAAAGCCCCTCTCCCTGACCCTCCCCCAAATGGGAGGGAATTGCAAGTTGGGGCAGCTAAAAGTAAGAATCATTAATAAGGAATCATATTCTCCCCTTTGGGGGAGTTGAGAGAGGTATTATGTATATAGAAGTTCTAAAGTCGAAGCTTCACATGGTCACAGTGACCGAGGCGAATCTCAACTACATGGGCAGCATTACCATCGACGAGGACTTGATGGACGCTGCCGGTCTTATTGCCGGCGAGAAGGTGCAGGTGGTGGACAACAACAACGGCGAGCGTTTCGAGACGTATGTCATTCGGGGCGAGCGCGGTTCGGGCTGCATCTGCCTCAACGGAGCTGCGGCCCGAAAGGTCCTGGTGGGCGACACGGTCATCATCATGTCGTATGCCCTGATGGACTTTGAGGAGGCTCGTTCCTTCCGCCCCAGCATTGTCTTCCCTAAGAACAACCGTGTGTAGAAGCAGGTTGTGCTTCCTGAGGTGAGTTGCGAGGCTCCGAAGCCAACACTCCATGTTATCTGGCGACTTTCTCCCTGTAGCATCGCCCGACACTCCACGCACTTTTGCAAAACACTCGTCACTCGTCATCTTTGGGCGTAACGCAAAGAATATCAATAGAATAGAGGGTGACGAGTGCCTTGATGACTCGTCACCCACTCATCACCGTATTACCTGTTAATTATCAGACAATTACGGGCAAAAGTGACGAGTGACGAGTGTTTTGCAAAAGTATTACATTTCTACCCTCACCCGTCACCTTTTGCCCTAACAGCATGAAAATAAACCGATAACGAGGTGACAGTACTGCCACCCTACCGTCACCCTCTCGTCACCCCGCATCCTGTTGAATCAAAATGCAACTAACGGGGGGCTTGCCAAAAGTCCCGAAGGGACGAGAGACCACAGACGGGGGTGTTTTCCGCCTGCGCCTGAGCGAAGCGAAGAACCCCCGGTACAAGCGCATTAACAAAACTAAGCCCTGAAAGGGCGATAGAATATCTAACTTGTTTAATTTCAACTTGCATTTATTTCTGTCGCCCCTTCGGGGCTTCTTTGCTTGTCGCACTACTACCGGGGGCTTGCGCCCCCGTCTGTGGTCTGTCGCACCTCCGGTGCTTATTTAACGTGAATTCGACGAAAAATAATTATTGGAAATTAATGGGCAATCAGCCTCTCCCCAACCCTCTCCCGTGGGAGAGGGAGTTGACTTTCCCTTCGGTCGCCGACCTTTGGTTGACTTCGTCGACTTTCAGTTCTCCCCCTTTACGGGGGAGTTAGAGGGGGGCTGTAAATGGCTAAATTACTAAATAGTACATAAATAGTAAATTGTAAATCGTCAAATTGTAAATTTAATAGGCATGGCAATTATATGTTAAAGATAAAACACGAAAAACGCCGCACGGGCATCGTTTGATGACGCGTGCGGCGTTTGGTTACAGGGTGGGTGCGAAGGCTTTATTCGTCTTCGCCCCACATGTTCCATTCCTGGGCGCGGGCTTCGCCGTCGCTGCCGGTGCCTGATGACGTCAGGTCAACATTGCTCTTGAAGCTCTCGCAGATGAGATTAGCGGGTTGTGCATTCTCCACCTGCACAACGGGAGTCATATATGTCTTTTTCATGTCTGTTTCCTCCTCTTATTTTATGGTTACTTTGCGTCCACTGTTCACGTAGATGCCCTTCATGGTAGGCTTGCCAGCGAGTTTGCGGCCGCTGAGGTCGTACCAGTCGTGGCTCTCGTTGTTATCAGAGATATCGGAGATGCCGTCGGGGTCGCTTTCGCCGAAGTCCATGATGCACTCCTTGATGCCGGCTTCTGCGCCTTCAATCTCAAAGTAGCAGCGCATAGCGCCGATGCTGGCACCCGTGAGAGGCCAGTAGAGTTTGTTGCCTGCACCAACGAAGAGGATGCTCTTGTTTTC
Source organism: uncultured Bacteroidales bacterium (assembly GCA_902776455.1). GTDB lineage: Bacteria > Bacteroidota > Bacteroidia > Bacteroidales > Bacteroidaceae > Physcousia. The sequence continues at coordinate 21,680 of CACYQI010000047.1, forward strand.
ATTGGCGAAGGTGATGGGATCGTATGTACCCTTGAAGGTGACACGGATGCCGGAAGTGCGATTGTAGATTTGAGTATAATCTGTCTCGCTTGTGATGGTCACGTTAGCAAATTCGGGATTGACGATGTCGTCGCCGTCTGCCCACTTGATGATGTGGGGATAGCCGGCAGAGAAGCTCCAGTAAATGAGGTTGCCGGAGAATTTCAGCGTTACCATACTGCCATCGACTGTCATGCCGATGAGGCTTTGGAGGTTGCCATTGGCAAGCGGAGAGGCAGCCATCTCTGCAGCATCGAGTTCGAAGGGCAGGAAGATGGTGTTCCAGCAGTTATCCTTGTAGAATGTGCGGCCTGCGAGCGTGACGTGAGCCTTCTTGCCGTCGAAACGGTCTATCAGGTAGGTGTTGTCGTTATTGTTAGCAAGCGTGAGCAGTGCGAAGGACTCTACAGGGCTCCATTCGGATGCAGTACCATCCTTGATGCTCTGAATCTGATAGTCGTAGGCGTTGTTGGTGGGAAGGTAGCTCAGAGTGACGTTCGTGTCGTACACAGCCATTTCTATCCAAGGTCCTGTGGGTATGTTGTAGTCATAGATTGCGAAGTCGTCGATGAAGAGGTAGTTCTGGTCGATTTCCTCATGGTGAATGGCGATGTAGCCTGTCAGGCCTGCGTATGCGCTCAGGTCGATGACCACTTCGTTCCATTCGCCGTTGTCGGGGCCTGGCCCCATAGGCTGCAGCACTACGTCGAAGTCTTGGATGTCATTCCCTGTGGTTGAGAGACGGACTTCATAGCCGTCGCGAGCGTATCGGTTTACATTTACCCAGAACCTCAGCTCCTTGCCGAGTGTCAGCTGTGGCGTGACAAGCCAGTTGTCGGCATTGCAATTAGTGCTCCATGCACCGGCAAAATGGTCTCCGCTATAAGCAGTGGCGATGTTGCTGCTCGATTGTGAGTTCCATCCGTTTGGTCTGGAAGATTCACCCTCGGTATAGATGGTCCACTGGTCCAGCCCGTTCTCGAAGTCATCGAAGAAGACTGCTTCTGTGTCGCCGGCTGTCCTGTAGCGCACGTTGTAGCTGTCGCCAATGCCTTCCCAGGTGAGTGCCGCGCCGTCGGCTGCAATGTCGGCTGCTATGTTGTAGGGAACAGGATTGGCCGAAGTCATGTCGAAGGTGACGCTTGCCCAGTCGGAAGTTGCAGAGCCTATCACTGACTGCACTTCAACGATGTATGGCGTGTTCTGGGCAAGTCCTGTAAGGGTGTATGGGCTTGTGACGTCCGGCACCTCTGTCCATGTGTCTGGTTCAATGGCGCTTGTGACGGTGACGTCGTCGATCATGACGACGTACTTGTTCATATCTTTATGGCGGAAGGCGATGTAGCCCCACTGCCCTGCGTAGTCACTCAGATCGACGGTGTGCTCTGTCCACTCGTCGGATGCGTCGCCAGGCTCGTAGATCTTTGTGAAGTCAGTTTCGTCGAAGTTGCTTGCATCGTATCCCGTCGTGCAGACATAGATGTCATAGTGGTCGTGGTCTGCATTATGGTCGCGCACCCAGTAGGTCATCTGTCCGCCCAACTCAAGCAGGGGCGAAATCAGCCAGTTGTCGGCATCATATACATTTCCTCCGTCCTGGCTGAATGACATGGCTACCCAGTCGCCGCTGTGGTTTGTGACATTCTGCCACATCCTGCCGCTATCCTGATGCCAGATTGACCAATTGTCGCCTTCGCCATTCTGGATTACGGTCCACTGGCCCAAACCGCTCTCGAAGTCATCGGAGAACAGGACTGTCCCTGGTGTGTAGGTTGCGTAGCGCAGGTTATAGCTGTCGGCGTTGCCTTTCCAGCTGACTTCGGCAGAAGTAAAGGAGGTGACGTTTACTGCGAGGTCGGTGGGTTTCTGTAAGGAGGCGGTTATGAGGTCGAAGGAGACGATGGGCAGGAAGTCTCGCTGGTAAATATAATCGCTAGAACCGTCGTTATATCCGCCCACCGATGCGTCATTGGCAGTAATGCCGGACCAGCTGCAAGGAACATATGTGCCGTCCGTCACCGTTTGCTTGATGCCTATCAGCAGGTTGCCGCCTTGGTAATGGAAGGCATTGTCGAAGGTCATTTCCATCCTGTTCCCCTTGATGGAGAGGCTGCCGGAATAGACTTTCTCCAGCGTGTCCCAGTCCATCAGGGCATCGATGGTGGCATCGCTCACTTCGCTCATATAGATGTCGAACTCTGCGGCGCCCCAGCTGACTTCACCTTCATCGGCATAGAACGTCATGCCGTTGATGAACTTGTCCTGCATGCCTTGCATATCGCTTTCCGCAATGACGAACTGGCTTTTGCTGTATCGGTCGCACCAGCTGCCATAGACGGGAACGACATCGCTTGTTTTAGCTTCGCTTGCATCTAAGACTTCTACTGTAGCTCTGACCACAAAGTCGGTACTGTATTGTAAATGAGTATCTGGCTCTATGGTCATAAGGTTATATGTTCCTGCCGTAGAGGGGATGAATTCGGCAACGCAGTCTTTGGTTTCTCCTGCAGGGATGCAGGCTGGGAAAGAACCAAGGAGCTCATAACTAAACTCTCCTTTCTTGTTGGCAAGATCGATCAAGTTTCCGTCGAATTCGTCCTCGCCATAGTTGGTGATGTTAACGATGACCCGGACAGGCTGCCCCACGACTGCGATAGGGTTGCAGACCGTTATGGAGTTTACAGATATACGGACTTGACGAGTCGGGACATTTGCTATCGTGCCGTCATCTGTTGGCTTCTGGATGCCGATAATGGCATCCTGGTTGTAACGGTAGCCGCCGTTGCCGGCGCCAATGCCCTGCTGCTGGGGGTCGAGGGCTGAGAGGACAAAGAAGTCGTCGCTCATGCCGCCCCAGCCCCAGTTGATGTGGAAGTAGTCCGTATCGTCGTAATACATGTAGCCGTCGCACACGAAAGAATGTCCGCCGCCGTTAGATAGACCTCCATAGAGAACAGGACGGGCATTGGCAAGCTCGTGATAAATCAAGTCTGTCCAGTTGTCGAAGGTGTAAGCTAAGCGCTTAACTTGCGTTGCAGAGCTGTTGTAGCCGAAATAATTCTTGAGCGCATCTGCCACATCATCGGAATCGGCTCCGGATGATACTCCATAGTCCATCCGCACAGACCTGCCGCAGTACTGCATCAGCGTGGCTATGGCATCTGCCTCCTCTGCGGTGTAGCCGGCGGAGTAGTTGACCGACATTTTTGTCCAGTCGAAGGTGGTGACAGGGAGTTCCGGCAAGTCTATGTCAAGTACTTGGGTTTGGGAATGGTATCCCGGAATGGGTTGCGTCGTTTCGTACGGCCATTGGTGATACATCATCACCTGTGCCATAGCCGTTGCCACACAGCCTGAGGCGCATGTGCCGCTGCCGTAAATCGGGTCATTTTCAAAAGTGGGACACAGGTCGTTATACGGCGCGCCTTGATCCCATGTCGTGCTAAGCAGCGGGGCGATGTAGTCGGTGCTGTGTGTGCCGACCTTGCTGCGTGCCTTTCTCGGGCCGCTTGCTGTGCTGCCGTGCTGCTGCAGCCAGGCAATCTCGTCGGCATATCCCTGGAGCCAAGCCTTCATGTTTTCGGGCATGCGGTCAGGGTCGAAGCTGCCTGTGTCGCTGAAGCCGAGGACGGGAAGCGTGCGGTCGTCGTTCGAGACGATGACGTAGCCGTCGTTGGCGTTTACGTTGAACACATAGAGTCCGCTCACTTTGCCCTGCAGAGTGAGTTGCGGCTTGACGCCCGGAGCGCGGCGCAGGCCGTTGGGACTTGTCGAGCGATGGGTCAGAAAGCTCATCGCCTCCTCGCGTGCTTGCTCTGCTGTCACATCCTCAGCCCACAGGCCGGAGGTGCCGAACACTGCAATGAACAACAGCATGGCTGCCCTTGCCAGAATGTTTCTTTTAGAGACTTGCATAATAATAAAAGTTTTGAGTTATTATGTTGTGTGTATGTTCAGTTGTTGCCAATATACATAATGCGCTGCAAATTTAACATTTTTTGATAAAATGCCATAGGGAAGAGCATCTTTTTTATAGTAATGTGACGTTTATGATACTTTTTGCATCCGTTCAGCGGGTTGAGGGATGCTATTTTCCGCCGCTTGCGCGGGCGAGATGCCTGTGGCTTTGACCGCAGGCGAGACGCCTGCGTACCAATCTGCCTATCACTGTGGCCCTGACCGCAGGCGAGACACCTGTGGCTTTGACCGCAGGCGAGACGCCTGCGTACCAACCAATCCAGTCGGCCGCGGTTCCCCTCCCCTGGTAAGTGAGGGGAATGATTGGTACGCAGGCGTCCCGCCTGCGGCCAAAGCTTTCGTTGGATTATCTAAAGTCCCGAAGGGACGATAGACCATGTGGCCCTGGCCGCAGGCGAGACGCCTGCGTACCAACCAATCCAGTCAGCCGCGGTTCCCCTCCCTTCGAAGGGGAGGGGTTAGGGGTGGGGTCTGTAATCCAATGGAAGCGCGAAAATTCTTTACTCTATTTTGCGGCTTTGGCAGCTCTTCGCGAGGGCGTGCCGTGGGGTGTCGGCCGATGCTCCACGTTGTGTCGGCCTACACTCCACGGAGTATCGGCCAAAACGCCGTGCTTCGTCCACCGATGCTCAACGCCGTTTTTTGCCCAAAACTATGCTCCATTTGTCGAGGAGGCAAGCTGTACCGATACTTTCTTTGTATTGCGCGCGGAAATGCCCCTTTGTAAATCACTGATTCCCAATGCCCATTCGATTTAAGCCCATTTCGTGCCTTCGGGGTAGAAAAGTGCCACAGAAGGCAAAAGACGCCGTCAGAGAGCGACGGATTGCGAATTATTAGGACAAATAAAGTGTGGCAGCCCCCACCCCTAACCCCTCCCATTGGAGGGGAGGGGAATGATTGACCGCAGGCGAGACGCCTGCGTACCAACCAATCCAGTCTGCTGCGGTTCCCCTCCCCTTGTAAGTGAGGGGAATGATTGGTACGCAGGCGTCTCGCCTGCGGCCAGGGCTTTCGTTGGATTATCTAAAGTCCCGAAGGGACGATAGACCACAGACGGAGTCACCCCCGTCTGTGGTCTATCGCGCCTTCGGCGCTTTTCCCCCGGACACCAATAATAATTTATGGTAATTCGTGTTTCATCTTAAACATATAATTGCCATATAATTGTCCATTAATTTCCATAAATTTCATGATAATTCGTGAGCAATTTATGGTAATTCTTCGGCAGTCGCGGTTCTCGTCCCTTCATTTGTTCTGCGAAATAAGGTGTCTGGAATCACCTCACGTGGCATCGGGAAATGGCAACAAAAAGCCCCTCTGCCGGTTTCGCTACCAGCAGAGGGGCTTAATGAGTGGTAATTGAAGCGTGAGGAACTAACCCTCAATCTTCTTTAGTGCTTTTATGCATAGAGCAATTTCCAATGTCCATTTATTCTTCGCCAAGGAGAATCTTCATCATCTCGCAAGCGGAGTAGGGGACAGGAGTGCCGGGGCCGAAGATGCAGGCCACGCCAGCCTTGTAGAGGAAGTCGTAGTCCTGAGCAGGGATGACGCCGCCGGCGGTGACCATGATGTCCTCGCGGCCCAGCTTCTTCAGCTCTTCGATGAGCTGAGGAATTAGCGTCTTGTGGCCGGCTGCCAGTGAGCTGGCGCCTACGATGTCCACGTCGTTCTCTACGGCCTGACGTGCTGCTTCGGCAGGAGTCTGGAACAGCGGGCCCATATCCACATCGAAGCCACAGTCGGCATAACCTGTTGCCACTACCTTTGCGCCGCGGTCGTGACCGTCCTGACCCATCTTGGCAACCATGATGCGGGGACGGCGGCCTTCCTTCTTGGCGAAGGCGTCGGTCATTTCGCAAGCCTTGTCGAAGAGCTTGTCGTTCTTGCTTTCACTTCTATACACGCCTGAAATAGTTCTGATTACTGCTTTGTAACGGCCCACGATGGCTTCGCAGGCATCGCTGATTTCACCCAGTGTGGCACGATGTCCGGCGGCGATGACAGCCAGGTCGAGCAGGTTGTGCTCGCTCTTCTTGCCCTCGTTGAACTCGCGTACGCATTCGGTGATGGCCTCGAGGTCCTTCTTCACCTGTGCCTCGTCGCGCTTTGCCTTGAGCTCCTTCAGGGAAGCCTCCTGCTGCAGACGTACGGCGGTGTTGTCGATCTCGAGGATGTCGATGGGATCCTCATGCTCGAGGCGGTACTTGTTCACGCCGACGATGGTCTGCACGCCGCTGTCGATGCGGGCCTGAGTGCGGGCAGAAGCTTCCTCGATACGCATCTTTGGCAGACCAGTCTCAATGGCCTTTGCCATGCCGCCCAGTTTCTCAATCTCCTGGATGTGTTCCCAAGCCTTATGATAGAGTTCGTAGGTGAGTTTCTCCACGTAGTAAGAGCCGGCCCACGGGTCGATGTGCTTGCAGACTTGCGTCTCGTTCTGGATGTAGATCTGCGTGTTACGTGCGATACGAGCCGAGAAGTCTGTGGGCAGAGCGATGGCTTCGTCGAGAGCATTGGTGTGCAGCGACTGGGTGTGACCCAACACGGCAGCCATGGCCTCGATGCAGGTGCGGCCAACATTGTTGAAGGGGTCTTGCTCGGTGAGCGACCATCCAGAGGTCTGGGAGTGTGTGCGGAGAGCCATCGACTTGGGGTTCTTCGCACCGAAGCTCTTCACAATCTTTGCCCACAGCAGACGGCCTGCACGCATCTTTGCGATTTCCATGAAGTGGTTTACACCGATAGCCCAGAAGAAGCTGAGGCGAGGTGCGAAGGCGTCCACGTCGATGCCGGCATTGATACCTGCACGCAGGTAATCCATACCGTCGGCAAGCGTGTATGCCAGCTCGATGTCGGCCGTGGCACCAGCCTCCTGCATGTGGTAGCCGGAGATGGAGATGCTGTTGAACTTAGGCATCTTCTGCGAGGTATATTCGAAGATGTCGGCGATGATCTTCATGGAGAATGCTGGCGGGTAGATGTATGTGTTGCGCACCATGAACTCCTTGAGGATATCGTTCTGGATGGTGCCTGCCATCTCCTCCAGCTTTGCGCCTTGTTCCAAGCCGGCATTGATGTAGAAGGCCAGCACGGGCAGCACGGCGCCGTTCATCGTCATGGAGACGGACATCTTGTTCAAGGGGATGCCGTCGAACAGAACCTTCATGTTCTCCAAAGAACAGATGCTTACGCCTGCCTTACCTACATCGCCTACGACGCGCTGATTGTCGGGGTCGTAGCCACGGTGTGTGGGCAGGTCGAACGCTACGGACAGACCTTTCTGGCCTGAAGCGAGGTTGCGGCGGTAGAAAGCGTTACTCTCCTCGGCCGTAGAGAAGCCAGCGTACTGACGAATAGTCCACGGACGGAAGGGATACATCATGCTGTACGGGCCACGAAGGAAAGGAGGAATACCTGCTGCGAAGTTCAGGTGTTCCATGCCCTCGAGGTCTTCCTTTCCTGAATGCCAGCGTAGATATCTATATCTTTAAATGATTTGCGTGCCATAATTAGATGCCGAGTTTTGCGTTGTACTCCTTGAGAGTCTCAAGCTGGTTAGACCTTACGTGGATAAAGTTCTCGATGCCTGCTGCCTTGAGGTCTTCCGTGCAAGCCGGAGCGCCTGCTACAACGTAGAGAGCGCGGCCGTTCAGATACTTGAAGGCAGGAATTGCGTACTCTGCGTACTCGTCGTCGCTCGAGCAGATGACCACGATGTCGGCACTTGCGGCGAGGGCTGCGTCAACGCCTTCCTCAACGGTCTTGAAGCCGAGGTTGTCGATGACCTGATAGCCTGCAGCGGCCAAGAAGTTGCAGCTGAACTGAGCGCGAGCCTGACGCATAGCCAGGTTGCCGATGGTCAGCATGAATGCAACGGGTACCTTCGCAGCCTTCTCTGTCTTGAGGCGAAGTGCCTCGAAGTCGCTTGCCAGACGAGATGTCTTGATGGCAGGAATCTCGCTCTCGCAACCGCAACTGTTCTTGCAGCAGCACTCGACGGGTTCCTTGCCTTCGCTCTTCTCGGTGAAGTTGGGGAACTGGTTCGTGCCGAGCAGGAACTCTTTGCGCTTGTCGGCATTTGCGTGGCGCGTCTTGTTCGTCTCGTTGATGGTGTTCTGAACAGAGCCAGCCTTTGCAGCAGCCAGGAAACCGCCTTCTTCCTCAACAGCGAGGAAGAGCTTCCAAGCCTGACCTGCCAGAGCCGTTGTGAGCTCTTCGATGAAGTAGGAACCGCCTGCTACGTCGACCATACGGTCGAAGTGGCACTCGTCCTTCAGCAGCAGTTGCTGGTTGCGGGCGATGCGTTCTGCGAACTCTGTGGGCACTTCGTATGGCTCGTCGAAAGGCGTGACGACGATGCTTTCTACGCCTCCCAGGGCTGCAGACATCGTCTCGGTCTGCGAGCGAAGCATGTTGACGTAGCTGTCGAAGAGAGTCTGGTTGTAGGTCGTCGTGAAGGCACAAACGTGCATCTTTGCGCTCTCCTTGCAAGCGGTGTACTGACTTACAATCTGTGCCCACAGCATACGAGCGGCACGCAACTTGGCAATCTCCATGAAATAGACGCCGTTGATGCCGAGGTTGAACTTGATGCTCTGTGCGGCAAGCTCAGGAGCCACGCCTGCTTCCGTCAGCTCAGCCAGGTATTCGTTGCCCCATGCGAGAGCATAGCCGAGGTCCTGATAGCTGTAAGCGCCAGCGTTGGTGAGTTTGTAGGCATTCACAGCGACGGGACGGAACTTGGGATAAGCGGCAAAGGTCTCAACCAGAGCCTTCGCGTTCTTCAGGGCTTCGGTGGTGTCCTTGCCTTTCATGAGCATCTTCTCCAAGGGGTCGAAGCTGATGCTGCCTTCAATCTTCTGTGCATCGGCGCCCTTCTTCTGGAAGTAAGCCACGAGGATTTGAGCCAGTTCGAGCGACTTGCACTGGCAAGTGCAGAAGTTTAGCTCGACGCAATCCACATAGATGCCCTCGAGCAGCTGTTCGATGTACTCTGCGCTCACCTTCTCCGAGGGGATGCAGAAGCCGAGGCTTGTCACGCCCTTGTTCAGGATGTCGAGCGCCTTGGCGTTAGCCTCTTTGGGGCATTCACACTTGATGTCCTGACGGACATACCATTCGTTGTCGGCGGCCTTGTTGCCGCGCACGTAGGGGAACTCACCGGGGAGGGCGTTGACAAGCGGCAGCTTATCTACATCTTCCTTCAGGTAGAACGGCTCCATGCTGAAGCCTTCGTTGGTTCTCCACACCATTTTCTTCTGATAGTCCGCGCCCTTGAGGTCCACCTCAATCTTGTCGCGCCATTCCTGACGTCGCGCCATTCCTGACGGCTCGGGGCGGTAAAGTCAGAGAAAAGTTTTTCTTTACTATCTGCCATAAATTGTTATTAATAAAAATATATTTGTTGGTTTTGCAATTAAAAGCGCACAAAGTTACGCATTAATATGCAAACGGCAAAACATTTCTCCTTAAATCGGAAAAAACTTGTGCTTAAAAGCAAGAATTGCTCTCTCTGCGTTGCAACCTACGGCATTATTTCGTAACTTTGCACGCGGAAAAGAGAGTTAAGCCGTAAGTTGGAAAGTGTCAATGTAAATAGTAAATCGTCAAAAAGGTTACGGCCTTCCGATAAATAGTAAATAGTAAATCGTCAAATAGTAAATGTTATGATGGATTGGTTGCAAGCTTTGTTTACTTCGACCGATAGTGTGGCGCACATTGTGCTGCTCTACGCGTTGGTCATTTCCGTTGGCATCGGGCTGGGTCGTCTCAAGGTGGGCGGCATCTCGCTGGGTGTCACCTTCGTGCTCTTCGCAGGCATCTTGGCCGGACACCTCGGTTTTACCGGTACGCTGAACGTGTTGACCTTCATTCAGGACTTCGGCCTGATTCTCTTCGTCTATTGCATCGGATTGCAAGTCGGGCCGGGCTTCTTCGAGAGTTTCAAGAAGGGAGGCGTGCAGATGAACGTCATGGCGATGAGCATTGTACTGCTCAATGTGGCCTGCTGCATCGGGCTGTATTTCCTTGTGTTTCACGATAGTGGAGCTTCTCCTGCTGCCAATTCGCGCAGCCTTGCCATGATGGTGGGCGTGCTCTGTGGAGCCGTCACCAACACCCCCGGCCTTGGTGCTGCCACCGAAGCCTGCAACCAGATCTTCGGAGCGAGTGCGCCAGCCATTGCCAACGGCTATGCCTGTGCCTATCCCCTTGGCGTGTTGGGCATTATCGGAGCAACCCTTGCCCTTCGTTTCCTGTGCCGCATCAGCCTGAAGGACGAGCAGCGGAAGATAGAAGAGGAGCTGGCTGCCAATCCGCATGCCACGCCTCACCGCATGACGCTCGTGGTGAAGAACGCCTACCTCGCAGGCCGGACGATTCTTCAGGTGCGTCAGTTCCTGGGTCGCGACTTCGTTTGCAGCCGCATCCTGCAGAACGGACACGTCAGCATCCCTAACCGCGACACCATCATCAGCGAGGGCGACAAGATGCTCATCACTTGTGCTCAGGACGATGCCGAGGCCATCCGCGTCTTCATCGGCCCTGAGGAGAACGTGGAATGGCAGGAGCAGGACGTGCCGATGGTGAGCAAGCACATCCTCATCACGCAGCCTTCGATGAACGGCAAGACTTTCGGACAGATGCACTTCAGCTCCGTCTATGGCGTCAACGTCACGCGTATCCGTCGAGGCGACATGAATCTTTTTGCCGAACGCAACTTGCGGATGCAGATAGGCGACCGCATCGTCGTGGTCGGGCCTGAGGATGCTGTGGACCGCGTGGCGCACAAGATGGGCAACAGCGTCAAGAAACTCGACCATCCAAACCTTGCTGCCATCTTCATCGGCATCTTTGTGGGCATCATCTTCGGTGCTATTCCCATCGCCATTCCCGGTGTGCCAACGCCTGTCAAGCTCGGTCTGGCGGGAGGTCCGCTCATCGTTGCCATCCTCATCGGACGCTTTGGCTACAAGGCTAAACTCGTGGCCTACACCACGACGAGCGCCAATCTCATGCTTCGCGAGATAGGCCTTGCCCTCTTCCTTGCCAGCGTGGGCATCAAGGCGGGAGCAAGCTTTATGAACACCGTCGTTGAGGGCGACGGCCTCACCTATGTATGGTGCGGCTTCCTCATCACCATCCTGCCCATCCTCATCGTTGGCCTCGTTGCCCGTCTCTTCTATAAGATGAACTATTTCACCCTGATGGGCATGATAGCCGGCAGCACCACCGACCCGCCTGCCCTCGCGTTTGCCAACCAGACGGCCAACAACGATGCGCCTGCCGTAGGCTACAGCACCGTCTATCCCCTCAGCATGTTCCTCCGCATCCTTACGGCACAGCTCATCATCCTCCTGCTCTGTGTGCTCTGAAAAAGCATAAGGGAGTGCGTCAAAACACAATCAGATAATAAAACAACGGATTGCTCGGATTTAACGGATTCAAGGCAGACTGAGAATCAGTACCTAAGATAATCCGTCAAATCCGTGTAATCCGTTGTTGATAATTATGCCCCAAGCCTCTTGTCTCCTTGAACCTTCTGTAGGGATTCCGCTTCCTTTCTACGGCCTGAAAACGAGGACTTTGATGTAGTCCTTCAGGCGAAAAAGTGAGTTGCCGCTGCGGTTCTGCGAGTCAGCTACGAGTAGGAGCGTCTGCCTCCCGTCGGGGAGTTTTGGCCCTAAGCACATGCCTTCGTAGTTCGCAAAGTTCTTCTTGCCGAAGAGGCGTATGCCGGTGCTGAAGGCATGGAGCGGCGTTTTGGTCAGGAAACTGTTCTCCTCCGCCTCTCGGAGCGGGAGGGACGTGTCGGCAATGGCTTTTCCGGAATGCGGATTGACGCGGAAAAGGCGGATGCGGCACTTGGCGCGATTGTAGCGACGGGGTATGTTAAGCTCGCGTTCCATGACTATCAGCGTGCTGTCGTCCACGGCCAGCAGCTCGGGCACGCCAAAGGCGTAGTACCGGGGCTTGCGCTTCGTGGCAGGCAGCTCCGTAGAGTAGGCATACTGCCGCAAAGGTTGCAGGTCTGGGCCGAAAGACTGCAGGCGCAACAGGGCAGGGGAGGGAGCCTTGGGAGTGATGGGTGCAGCCGCATCCGTCTTCAGCCCTTGCTCCGTGGTCGTCCAGAAGATGCCCCCGTCGGCTTGGTACGTCAAGGCCTCGAAGCCGTAGTTGGCGAAGATGTTGGGAGTGCTGAAGCATGCCGGAACGGCAAGGCGGCGGCCCGTAGGCGTGCCGTTTTCGTCGAGTTCCACTACTTGCTGGTCGTTCTCGGCACTGACGAAGAAGCTTCTTCCCTCGAGGCAGACGATGCCTTCGCTGTCGCGGGCGTGGCCCGAAGTCCGAGCATCGAAGTGGTGGGCGACGAACCGCATCGTGCCGATGTCGCCGGAGGGAAGGAAGCTGATGCTCACCTCTGTCCATCCATCTGCCGTCTGCTTGTCGCTGATGAGCGCGTAGCGGTCGCCTCCGATGGGTGCGATGCCGCTGTAGTTGCCAGCCGGTATGCCCCATTTCTTCATGTTGTGCTGCCTGAATTCCAGCACGTTCTGTGCGCAAAGGCAGGTGGCCAGCAGCCACGTCGCCAAGGCCGGCAGCCTCCTCCTCGTGCTTGTCATCATCGCCCTCTTGTCTTTCAATTCTCAGAGTTCACTTTTCACTTCGATATAGGCGACGTGTAGGTCGCGCCTTTAGTGCGTTCCTGTTCGATGTACGCCTGCATCCTGAAGACCACATCCGGTCGTTTGAGGGCGATGTTCTCCTGCTCGTAGGGCTGCTGCATGTCGTAGAGCTGAGGCTCACGGGAGTAGCCGCTCTCCATGTTCGGCCCCGAGATGACGGCCGGCCCCTTGCTCGGCGGGATGTACTTCCACTCCTTGCTGCGAACCGAGAGTGTGTGGTTGGCGGCTTGTTCCAGGACGTAGGGACGGTCTTCCTTGTCTTCGCCAAGCAACGTGCCGAGCCGGTTCTCGCTGTCCATAGCGCCGCCTTGGGGGATGCGGGCGCCGATGAGAGCGCTCAGCGAGGCCAGCCAGTCGATCTGCGACATGAGGGCGTCCGACTCCTGCCCCGCCTTGACCCGTTTCGGCCAAGACACAATCGCCGGAACAATCGTGCCGCCTTCGAAAGTGCTGTACTTGCCGGAGCGGTACGGACCGGCGGGCCGATGGTCGCCCAGCAGTTCGACGGCGCGGTCCTGATAGCCGTCATCGACCACCGGACCGTTGTCGCTCGACAGGATAATCAAGGTGTTCTGCCTCAGGCCCAGGCGTTCCAGCTCGCCGATGACCTGCCCTACGGTCCAATCGAACTGCGCGATGGCGTCGCCGCGGAAGCCCATCGGGTTCTTTCCACGGAAGCGGTCGTGCGGGAAGCGAGGCACATGTACATCGTTGGTAGCCAGATACATAAAGAACGGCTCCTGCCGATGTTTCTGGATGAAGCCGATGGCGTGGGCGGCGATGCTGTCGGCTATGTTTTCGTCCTTCCAGAGGGCCTTGCCGCCTCCCTTCATGTAGCCGATGCGGCCGATGCCGTTCACGATGCTCTGGTTGTGGCCGTGGCTGGCCTTGAGGTTGAAGAGAAGCTCGGGATTGTCCTTGCCCGTCGGCTCGCCAGGGAAGTTCTGCTCGTAGCTCACCTGTATGGGAGCCGTCTCGTCGTAGTTCGCCACATGCCCTTGCTCGATGAAGACGCAGGGCGTGCGGTCAGCCGTAGCGGCCATGATGTAATGGTAGTCGAAGCCGATGTCGCCCAGGTGCATGGGCAGTTGGGCGTTCCAGTCCTGCTCCCCGTCCCTGTCGCCCAGGCCCAGGTGCCACTTGCCGATGGCCGCCGTGGCGTAGCCCGCGTTCTTGAACGCATCGGCCAGGGTGAACTGCTCGGGGCGGATAATCATCCCCGCATTGCCCCGCGCGATGTCCGTACCGGCATGGCGGAAGGCATATTCGCCCGTCAGCAGGCCATAGCGGGAAGGCGTACTCGTGGCAGCAATAGCATGGACGTTGGTGAAAAGGATGCCGCTCTGAGCCAACGCATTGACGTTAGGTGTCTGGACCCGTGTGGCACCGAAGCACTCCAGGTCGCCATAGCCCAGGTCGTCGGCATAGAGAATAATCACATTCGGCTGCTGACGGTTGTCAACAGAGGCGTTCCCCTTCTTGCCCTTGGCACAGACGGGAACGACGGGCAGCAAGGCCGAAGCCAGTGCCCCGTAGCGGAGGAGGGATTCTTTCTTCATAGTGCTGCAAAGATACAACTTTTTCCCGACATGAGAAAAAAAGTGGCAAAAAACAATTGCAAAAGGGAGCACAAAAAAACGCTCCGTGGAGCGTAGGCTTTTCCTCCGTGGAGCATCGGCCTTTCCTCCACGGAGCATCGGGCTTTCCTCCACGGAGCGTAGGACGATGCTCCACGGAGTGTTTTTCTGGCCTTATTGCTTCATCCTGAAGATGGCCAGCAGGTCGCCGCTGTTAGCCTCCCACGATTCATCCTCCAGCACCAGTTCTCCGTCCACATGCAGCTCGTCGAAGCTGAGCTGAAGGGTGCTCACTTGGCTGAAGCCCTTGCTGCCTTCCAGCTTCGCCTTGTCGAGTATCTGCATCACGTCACTCTTGAACTTCAGGATGATAGTATGTTCCTGTCCGCCGTAGGTCAGCGTCAGCGGCGTCATCATGTCATACATGCCCCAGATGGGCGACACTTCGTCCGTGTGGAGAGACCAGCCATAGCGAGCCGTCAGGTCCATGTCCGGCATCTCGGCAAGCGCTTCCTTCAGGGCCTCGTCGCCCTCAATGATGTTGCTCAGCATACGGATGGGAAACTTGTGGAACGCAATGCTTCTCAACGTGTTGTCCGTCAAGGTGATGCTCACATTCTCCACCGTCTCCCGCACATTCTCTCTCGTCTTGCGTCCGTCCTCCGTCTCGTGCCAAGGCATGGTGCTGTTCGACCACAGGATAATGTAGGAGCCCTCATACTGACCGGCAATTGCCTTGCCGTAGGTCACCACCAAAGCCGCCATCAAAATCCCTCTGCATCTCATCAATTTCCCGAAAGTAAAAAAGAAAAAATAAGTGTTCATGGTTTGGATTATAAGCGTGTTTGTTTTCCTCCTATATAACGTCCCCCTCCTCGGGATTATTGTCCCCTTAGCATTATTTAACAGTCCCGCCCCGCCCTTCCTCCCCGCCCCTCCCTCCTTCCCTCCTTCCCTCCCGGCTTTCCTTTTCCCTTCCCTGTTCCGTATGGTGCGATGTCATCGCACCCCCGCCTTCCTTCCCCTTCCTTTTCCCTTCCCTGTTCCGTATGGTGCGATGTCATCGCGCCCCCGCCTTCCCTTTCCGCCTTCCCTTTAGCTTTGAGCCTCGCCTTCCCTTCTGTCCCGCCGCTGCCACTGTGCCTTGCGGTTCTCCGCAAGGCGTGC
>CACYQI010000048.1 GCA_902776455.1 uncultured Bacteroidales bacterium
GGAGAAGTGAAGCCCCCTCCCAGCGTCTAAAACTCCTGTACTCCTATACTCCTTAGGCATCAAAAACTTTAAGGAGCCAAGGAGTAAAAGGAGGGAAGCAGGGCCTTCTCCATGTACTCCATGTGCTCCTTGGAAATAAAAACTCTAAGGAAGAAAAAAAGCCCCCTCCCAGCTTCCCCCTTTGGGGGAGGGGCTTGGAAGTTAGCTTGAAGTCTGCCAACGACTCCACTAAGAAAGGCTCTGCTACCCCACCCCCAACCCCTCCACAGCCTCCTCTAAATCTCCCCCTAAAGGGAGAAACTTCAGACTCCCTCTAACTCCCCCCCATAAAGGGGGAGGACACCCTTCCCTTTAGGGGCGACTGGGGTCTTTAGAGCAATGACTGAATGTCATTGCGGCCCCACAAAGGGGAGCGAATTTTTCCGTAGAAATAAAACTCTAAGGAGTCAAGGAGTAAAAGGAGGACTATATAATAATAATAATGTTACGCGCACGCGCGTACACAAGGTTTTTTCCCGAGAAAATCTGCCAATCTGCCACAGAGGGGCCTTATCACGTTGAAGCACAAACGGATATGCGTGTGGCAGATTTGTGGCAGATTGTAGAAAATGTGGCAGATTGTGGCAGATTGTGGCGATTCTGTTTGGGCGCAGGTACACTTTCCTTCCAGCATCATCCAACTCTTCACGTTAAGTTAGTCAACTTCACACGTTAAGTTAGTCAACTTCACACGTTAAGTTAATCAACTTTACACGTTAAAAAACACAGCACGCAGTATCGGCCCACACTCCACGTTGCATCGGCCTACACTCCACGTTGCATCGGCCCACACTCCACGGAGCATCGGCCCACGCTCCACGTTGTGTTTTGTACAGACCTTGGGGATGGTTGTCACAGAACCCTAAGATGCCTACCAACGCCGGACATCATCTATGTTAAATGTTTATGTGTATGTATGTACCTCTCTCAAATACACTCTCTCCTCTATGTAGAGTGGTTTCTGTGTGAGGTTGATACCCCACCACTAACCCCTCCCCTTAGAAGGGAGGGGAACCGCGGCGGAGGAGCCTCTCCTCAACCCTATCCCCTCTATGGGGGAAGGGCTTTTCTCCCCATAGAGGGGGAGTTAGAGGGGGCTTTTGTGTCTTCTTCGGCAGGGGAAATTTAGGGGTATTGTTGCGGATTACCAATTTATTTTATATATAAGCATAAGAGTTTTTGAGGGAAAAATGTTTGGCTTTTGAAAAAAAAGCGTAACTTTGCGAAAAAATAGATAGGAAACAAAGCTATGCGAAACATCAGGTTAATCATCATTACAGCAGGGAGCGTATTCGTTCTCTCGTGCATCGGACTTGCTGTGGGCGTTATCTCCGACATGAGATGGTTGCAGGGCTTGAGCATCTTGGCGGCAACTGTTGCTATCTTCGTCTTGCCTGTGAGCATCATCGTAGCCTTATGCATGCGCAAGTTCCTGACAGGTCTGTTGGGCCTTGGCCTTCTGGCATTAGACCTGACTGTTGGCTTCTTCACCATGATACTCATCGGTGCTGGTCAGCACCATCCGCCTACGAATCACGACGACATAATAGATGGGGATACCGTCGAATGGGTCGAGGACTCCACAATAGTCGCTTAGATGTTCTGCCGCTTTGTTGCGGAGGAAAGTTAGTTTGCCGGTCTTGTTCTAAACGGCAGACGTGTGTTCCCATACGACTAAACAAGGAAGAAAACAAGAAGGCATGTCAGCTTTTATGCTAGCATGCCTTCTGCTTGTATGGAGCCGGAACTTATTCTTCGTTCCAGATGTTCCAGTCGTCGTCCTCTTTGGTGAGGGCTTGACTGCCGTCAACGGTAGTGTTGCTGAGCTTCAGGCTCTCGGCCAGCATCTGAGCTGCCTGAGCCTCTTCTACCTGCAGGGCAGGACAAATATACTTCTTCATATTACTTGAGAACTTTTTTACCGTTAATAATGTTGATGCCCTTCTGCATCTTGCTTACACGCTGGCCTGCGAGGTTGTAAATAGATTGACCATTGACCATTGACCATTGATCATTAACCTCATTGATGCCTGTTGCGTCGTCGCCGCTGAAGAAGAAGGCCTTCACGCTGCTTGCGCTCTGGAAGTAAGCCTTGCCTGCGGGGATGGTGCCTTCAGCCTTGTAGAAGCCGATGCCTTCAGAACCGTTGGCGAGGATGTACATCGTGCCGTCGGCTGCGATATCTGCGTCAGCTCCCTTGAGGTCGTTGGCAATGTTGATGGCAGGCAGGTCATTAGCAAACTTGTTGTAATAGGTGCCCTTCAGGACTACGGGAGTGCTTTCGGGAACATTCTCAATTTGAACGAGGTCGAGGTATTCGCCGTCGAATTGTGCCACGTAAGCCTCTACGTTGCCATTGAGCAAGTAGCCTGTTGTGGTGTCGTAAAGAGTTGCATAACCTGCATCACCTACATAGCTAACCTTTGTTTCGTTAAGAGGAGTGGGATATGCATCTGTACCGAGGAGCTGCCCCCAACCTACGGTGTAGGCAAGCTTACCGTTAGCGATGTCATCTTTTGTTAGACCGCTGTCGAGACCATAGTTGGTTTCGAGGCTGCTGTCGAAGTCTGTATCGGAAAGGTCGATGATGTTGGTGTGTGTGCCAGCGATGCGACCGATGTTGCCGCCATTGTGGCCGTTGATAGTGCCGAGGTTCACGAAGTTCTCGATGACGCTTTCGCCGTTGCCGCCAAGGTAGCAGCAAAGAGCACCAGCATAGGGAGCCGCGTTCTTAGCTGTGATGGTGCCTGTGTTCAGCACGTTCTTGATGAGCCACTTAGGACCATTGCCTTCCTGACCGCCGATGATGCCGGCTGCATCCTGATGCTCGGCGATTACAGTAGCTTCGTTGATGATGTTTTCCAGAGTGATGAGAGCGCCGTTGTTCTGGCAGCTACCCGTGATGCCGCCCACGCGGTTATAGCCGTGGATGGTGCAAGTCTTGTCGATGATGAGGTTCTTGACAGTCGTGTTGACTGCATTGCCGCGCAGGAAGCCGAAGAAGCCGATGTTGCTGTCAGTAGGACGATTGATAATCATGTTCTTTATGCGGAAGCCCTGGCCGTCGAAAGTGCCGTTGTACTTCTTTCCTGTTGTCTGACCGATAGGCTTGTGGAGGTTCTCGATGCTGAGCATGTCGATGTCGTTCATCAGCTTGCCGTTAATCTGGAGGTTAGCGTCGCCACCCTCGTCAACCTTGTTGCTGAACCATTCGAGGTTGCCGGCGTTCTTGATTTCGTAGTAGCCATCGACAAGGGCAGGAGCCTGGAACTGCGTGTAGCAGACGTCGCACATGCCAATCTCGTCGTTAATGTTGTGGGGAAGCACGATGGTCTCGCCGCTTGTATTATTATAGGTAATGCCACCTACTGCTGCACCTAAGCAGTTTACAGTACCTGCCTGATAAACCTGGCTGTGAGAAGCGTTGCGATAAACGGGCATCTCGTCTGTGCCGAGGTTCTGAGTGTAAACGATTTCAGACTGGTCGCCGTTCAGGAGGTAGCAAAGCTCACCGCTTGCGATGGGGTCTGCTGTGTTGAGGACAGCAACCTTGCCCTGATTACCGGCATTCGTTGTGCAGAGGTCAACGATGTTGCGGGGAACGATGTTAGTGTTGCGACGGATGAGGTTGTAGCCATTGCCGTCAACGCCAGTTACTTCACCAATGTTCCAGCAGCCTTCAACGTCAACTTCGCCATCGACATTGCGCTGACCGGTCCATGCGCAGATGGCAGCACTTTCGCCACCCTGACCTACGATTTTACCCTTGTTCCAAAGGTTGTAGAGCTTCAGGCCTACGTTAGTAGCTTCTACACAACCGAGAATACCTGCTACGTTCTTGCCCGTAGATGATACGTTTGCCTCGTTACCGCAGTTGCGGATGATGATATTCGACTGTTCGTTGTTGCGGCTGTTGATGTGAGCCACAACGCCTGCTGCAAAGTTGTTATCATGCTGAATGGAACAGGTTGCATCAATGATGAGGTTCTCAATAATAACCTCATTGGTAACGATGTTATCAACAGATGTGCCACCGCCACGGACAGAGCCGAAGAAGCCGTTGCCGTCGTAGCCGCGGTTCTCAAGTCTGCTGGCAGGTGTCAGCACCATGCCCTTGATGCGATGACCCTGACCGTCGAAGTGACCGAAGTACTTCTTGGCACTTGTTCCGATGGGCATGTGAGCATCAGGCACACCTTGGTAGTCAATGTCGGCAGTCAGTTTGGCATTCATTGCGCCGTAACCGGCTCTAACCATTGCAGAGAACCATTCAACCTGAGCAGGTGTGCCAAGATAGAAGAAACCGTCGGCTTCTGCACTCATCCAGTCAACCTTGGGAGCAGAGCAGACTGTGCAAAGGCCTGTTGTTGTGTCGTAGTTGTGATCATCCTGAGAGCCGCCATCGGTGTTGCTGTATGTAACGCCGCCTTTGGGATTGCCAGCACAGTCGAGGTCTGCAACCTGATATACAGTGGGACCGGGGATTGGAAGAGGAATAGAGTTAGGATCAGAAAGGTCCTGAGTGAAAGGATGAGCATTGGGATTGGCATTGGGAGCCAAATCGGAACGCAAAGCCGTATTCAGCAGATAGCATATCTCACCGCTATGCAGAGGATTGTTTGTAGTATAGGTGGGGTGCTCACCTTGGAAATTACTTGCACTATGGAAAGTGTCGTAGCAGTTGGCAATAGAACGGTTGGCGCCGCGGAAAAGCTGGTTGCCGCCATCGAGGACGCTAATTTCAGCAATGTTGAGGCAGTTCCACATCTTGGCATTGCCACCAGCAGACTTGTTCCATCCGCAGAAAGCAGAACCTCTATTGACAGCGTCAATGCGACCTGCATTCACACAGTTCTCCATATCGAAGTAGGGATACTGCTCGCAGCCAGCGCCAATCATGCCTGCTGCACCCGAGGTTGTGGTAAGTGTTGCATAGCTGACACAGTTGAGAATCTCAAGTCCATCGCTTGCGCCAGTATTGGTCTGGATAAGGCCGACGATAGAGCCGATGCGATTCTTACCTTTGATGGAGCATGTGGAATCCATGATGATGTTCTTGATTTTGGCATTGCCACGGCAAAAGCCGAAGAGACCAAGAGTCTCGTCATCAGGGCGGTCAATCACCAGATTGCTGATGGTGTGGAACTGTCCGTCGAATTTGCCAGAGAACTTGTAGGTGTCGATGACAGCGCCACTCTCGTTTGTGTAACGACCAATTGGACTGTGGTCGATGCCAGTCAGGTCGATGTCGGCAGTCAAAACAGCTTGAGCATTAAGCTTAGCTTCTTTGTCTGGATCATCATTACCAGTTACAGAGTTTACGTACCCGGCAAACCATTCAAGTTCGGAGGCAGTGCCAATCTGATAGACACCGTCTGCATCTTTTGCAGGCTCGTCCCATGCTTGGGCGGAGCCGCCTGCGAGCCATGCTGCTGCGAGCAGGGCTACGCTGAAAAGTTTTGTTCTTTTCATGTAAAACAAATTAAAGTTAATAATTATAAAGGTTTAATTCAAATGTCAATAAAGTATATCATATCTCCAATCGCGTGCAAAGTTATACAAATTTACAGAGCTTTTCATAAATATATACGTTAAGAAGTGTTAAATCCGACAAAATACAGCAAGATTTCATGCCAAAAGCCATTTTTTATGACTGAACTCAACCTATTTTATCAAAGAATGACCCATATTTGACAGTCAAGAAGGATTCAACAGAAACCTCTGCCAAGAGTTTCATTTCATTCGGAGTCATATTCTGTCCGTTTGCAAACAGGAAGTTCGGGGACGTCGCCTGCACCTGTATGCAATCACGGCTTTGTGGTTTATTCATTTAAAACACGTCTTTTGTCAGAACTTTTCGCAGCGAGGCGCGTTCTGGCGGCAATTTTTTGCTTCTGTGGCACTTTTGTCCACCCGAAGCGAAAAGAAGCCTTATTTTTAATCCCCATTGACAATCAACCACTTACAAGGGAACTTTCTTTCGAGGAAAGCAAAGGAAGTGGCATCGTCGGCAGCAGTTCGGGCAAAATCCGCATAGAAAACAGGAAAATCCTACCCGTTTTGGCGGTGAAAACAACGAGGAGAAAAAGCCGACACTACGTGGAGTGTTGGCTGATTCAACGTGGAGTATCGGAAGAGACGGCTTGGGGCGAGGGAGATTTCCTCATGGAGAGAAGCAAAATTGTGTCGCGGATTTTCGGACACGCATCCTTTGCCTTCAGGGGAAGCCATGCGCCGCCCTTTGCGCTTAAGCTCAAATTCAAGCTTCCCCCGCCGTCCCGCATGTTGCGTTGCCAATGCAACTCTGCCAGCTCCTCCCCTCCCCCTTCCCTCCCCTTTCGCTGTTATTTGGCCAAATTCTCTACATATCTTCAAAAAAAAACACTTTTTCTTTGCAACATTAGATAATTGTTCTATATTTGCACCCCGAAAGGAAATGAATAGAGAAAAGTGAATAGTGAACAGTTAAAAGCTGTAGCAAATTCATGGATGCTCAAGCACCATGGCGCGATTGGACTCGCGGAACTTCATTCTTCACTCTTAATTCTTTATTATATATAATGGAAGCTAAAGAACCAATAGTCAAGCTCATTAAGGCACTGGTGGAGGTCAACATGCCTGCTCAGCGCCAGCTGCTCATCGATTTCCTCATGGGCAGAAAGAGTCGGCAAATTGAAGAATACGACTTATTCGACAAAGAAAACTACGGCATAGGCGAACTGAACGACGAGGACTTCTGGTCCACCGTCATCGATGCCGCCTACGAGGGCGGTCTGCTCAAGCAGATGGTGACAAAGAAGAATGCGCTCCTGCCCACAGCCGCTGGCAAGAAGTTCGCCAGAAAACCCCATTCGTTCATCATTCCCGACGACGAGTCAATAGCGGAAACCGCTTCCGACGTGTCGGAGATTGACTCGCTTCTGGAACAGGCTCAGAACGACAAGGCGATGGCCGAACATAGCGTCTCGCCCCTCGCCAAGCAGCAGATCAAGCTCATCACGGCAATCGACCGCCACATCGCCCTCGATGCCTTCGCCGAAAGCGAGGGACTGGCGCTCGACGAGGTGCTCGACGAACTCGAGATGCTCGCCGAGCAGAACCGGCACCTCGACATCACCTACTTCACCGACGAGGTGCTCGGCGACGACTGCATGAACGAACTCCTCGGCTACTTCCAGCAGGCAAAGTCCGACGACATGGAGTCCGCCCTGAAGGAATACGGCGACACCTACCAGGAGGAAGAGCTTCGACTGGCTCGCATCGTGTTCCGCATGAATCAAATTAAAACTGGAGGTTAGAGGTTAGGGGTAAGAGGTTAGAGAATACATCTGGCTCCTACTCAGCTGCCCAAACATTCCTCTTACCTCTTACCTCTCACCACTAACCTCTCAACAAAATAGAAAGTTATGAATATACTTAAGTTCAGCCCCATCTTCAAGCCTACCCTTTGGGGGTCAGAGACATGGGTTGTCTCTGCCGTAAAAGGCTCCGAATCCATCGCTACCAACGGCCCCGACAAGGGCTTGACACTCCCCGAAATCGTCAGTCGCTACGGTGCCGACTTCCTCGGAAAGAAGAACGCGGAGAAGTTCGGAACAGACTTCCCCCTCCTCATCAAGTTCATCGACGCTCGTCAGGACCTCTCCATCCAGGTGCATCCCGACGATGCCCTCAGCGCCAAACGCCACGGCAAGATGGGCAAGAACGAGATGTGGTACGTCGTGGATGCCGACCGCGGCAGCCAGCTCATCGCCGGCTTCCGCCAGAAGATTGAACTGGGCGACTACGCACAGAAGGTGGCCGACGGCAGCATCGAGGACGACCTCAACAAGGTCAACGTCAGCGAAGGCGACTGCTTCTACATCCCCGCAGGCCGCGTACACGGCATCGGAGCAGGAATGGTCATCGCTGAGATACAGCAGACGAGCGACGTCACCTACCGCATCTACGACTACCTGCGCCGCGACCGCGACGGCAACCTACGAGAGCTACACACAGAGCTTGCACTCGAAGCCATCAACTTCCTCGACATCACCACCGACCCCAAGGTCAACTACACCGAAAGCCGCGACGCAGTCGTCAGCCTCGTCGAGTGTCCCTTCTTCAACACCAACGAGCTGAAACTCACCAAGCCCTTCCGTCGCGACTACACCGGCATCGACAGCTTCCGCGTCTATATGTGCCTCAGCGGTCAGTGCTGCTTCCTCAGCCCCGACGGCCAGGGCATCTTCCTCCACCAGAGCGAAGCCCTCGTCGTGCCAGCCAGCATGCAGGAAGTCACCATCCTCCCCGACGAAGGCGCCAAGCTCCTGGAGAGCTACGTGGAATGAACTTAAAACCCTAAGGAGCCAAGGAGTTTTCCATATACTCCGTAGAAATGAAACTCTACAGAGCCAAGGAGTCAAAGGAGTCTTTCTCCATGTACTCCATATACTCCGTAGAAACATAAACTCTACGGAGCCAAGGAGCCAAAGGAGTCTTTCTCCATGTACTCCATATACCTTTCTCCATGTACTCCATATACTCCGTAGAAACATAAACTCTACGGAGCCAAGGAGCCAAAGGAGTCTTTCTCCATGTACTCCATATACTCCGTAGAATCATAAACTCTACGGAGCCAAGGAGCCAAAGGAGGAACCACTTCTCCTCATCATACGAGGAAAGCCTCCCCATAGAGGGGGAGGTTTGGAAGGGGTCTGAGAGGTTAGGGGTGGGGTAAATACTTGTTGTCCACTAAATAAGTCCCGAAGGGACGAGAGACCACAGACGGGGGCGTAAGCCCCCGGTAGTAGTGCGACAACCAAAGAAGCCCCGAAGGGGCGACAGAGACCTTAGCATGTTGTTATTAAACACGTTATATGTTCTGTCGCCCCCTCGGGGCTTAGTTTTGTTAATGCGCTTGTCCCGGGGGCTTGCGCCCCCGTCTGTGGTCTTTCGCGCCCTCGGCGCTTTTTTGCGAACAAAGCAAAAAAAATCTTCCTTGGGGGTTAACATTTCCGGGGGTGTCTCGTATATATTAATAGGGTACTTAGACAAAAGCACACACAAACTTTCTCCATGTACTCCATATCCTCCGTAGAAATATAAAACTCTAAGGAGTCCAGGAGTCAAAGGAGAAGCAATAGCCTCCTCTAAAACAACGGCAAAGAAAGTCCTTGACTTTCCCTTCGGCCGTCGACCTATTGGTTCCCTTTAGGGGAGGATTTAGGAGAGGCTATTCTACGGAGCCAAGGAGCCAAAGGAGAAACCACTTCCCCTCTTCATACGAGGAAAGCCTCCCCATAGAGGGGGAGGTTTGGAGGGGGTCTGTAGGGAGGAAAGTTACGCTACGGTTCGAGTGGATTTGTAATCCGCTCGTATAGAGTAAGGGGATTTGTAATCCCCCTATTCCTGGCATTTCAAATGCCTAACTCTCCTCTGTCGGATTACAAATCCGCCAGAACGGGCAGCGGTTCGAACAGCCATATTTGCTGTTTTATTCATCTTTTCTTCAGCCACGAGCGCTGACGGGGGCGTGCCTTGAGGACACGCTGTTCCCCTCACACAAGGTGAGGTCGGCACATAAAATGTATAGGGTTTATTCGGCTGAGGGACTTAATTCTGTTCCGCGCATTAAAAGCGCGCCCTTGTGCTAAAGCATCAAGGAACACGCACAGCCCGCACGGAATTTCCGCTGCTGCGGCTGAAGCAGGTGCCCCAATTCCAGCGGAACGAACTGAAGTCGAAGTAGGTGGCTAACGCGGCGTCGTCGAGGAACGGGTAGAGAGAACTCGACCAGTAGTCGCCGTGGCTGCCTGCTTCGCAGAGATCGTCGACCCAGCGGTAGCCAGCAGCGGGCAGGAAAATCTGGCCGCCATTCCTTCCCGTCACAAGGATGCCGTTCACGCCGTTCTGTGTCGTCCACTGGCAAGAACAATTGTGCATCAACTCCTTTTGCTGGTCGTTAGACGGCATGCGCCACGGCGCACCCATGCGGACGCGGGCAACATCGTCGCTCAAGTCCAATTCCGTCTTACCGTCAGTGAAGCCGTTGTAACCGTAACCGTAGGAAATTCTTGTGCTGTTGCAGTACTTCGTCAACGTGTACACCGAGCCGTTACACCACTTGTACGTATTCCAATCATATGTCGTCTTCTCGCTTGTCTCGCCCCAGGCATAGTAGCCGCCGTAGCCTTCGGGCGTGCTCGCCCCAACGTTGCAGCAGCACCACTTCGTCCCGCTCGGCAAGCCAAGGTCAATGGCATGGGGATGATGGTCGTCGGGGCAGGTGCTATTATTCACCTTTATCTCAAAAGACTTTGCCTTGCCATAAACTTTATCATCATTACTTTTACCAATTGCATAAGGAATTGCACTTAGTTTAAAACTGTTCGTAGTTTTATCCAAATATGTTTCAGACAAGAAGTCTTGATATTTGAATGTGTATGATTGTGTTCCTGACGGTGCTTCAATAATCTTGTTCTCTCCTAAGTCCATTGCAAGGGAATAAATTACTACACCCCATGATGTAATACCCTCCGATGAAAGAACATCTGCGTCGATTGATGCCTCTACTGCATATTCATTCGAACTATCAAAATAAGTACATCTGCCTTGCTTTATATTTGATATCTGTACTACTTCACCTTCAAGCAACTCGTAACTACCATAACGTATATTACCTGTATGCGCATAACCATAAGAGTAAGGTATCAAAACAGGAACAATATAATACTTTCCTCTTGGCTTTTCTATATTTATATCTATACTCAATGGTCCATCGCTATTAACGGGGTATAAAGTTGACTCACTGGTCTTATACTTGTAAGTTACAGTAGGATAATTCTCCCTTATATATATTCCTGCTTTTACATCCACCTGTTTATTATTCCAATGAGAGCCTGTAGGTCGTGTGTCCAATCCTGTTATACTGATTGTAACTTTGTATGAATATATGCCAGTTCTTTTAATGTTCGTGATTTGTACTTGAGAATCACCTAAAAGCATTTTGACACCCTTTTCTCCTAACTCCTTCAGGCGATTATTGAGGATATTAAAACATTCTCCTATGCCCAATCCTATTATTGCACCTGGAACACCACCAATCGCACCACCAACAAGGGAACCAGCAAAATCTGTTCCAAGTCCATTCAGAGCTGAATCCCAGTCGCCTTGCAAGAAGTTTTGTAACGTGTTATATCTTCCTGCCCAATCATTGACAATCCCTGCACCTACAATGGCTTGTCCTACATCTGAAAGGAATCCGCCCACTTTTTTTATCTTTCTCCTTGCATTCGGGAGGTCAGCTAACTCTATTTCGTCTGACAAGACAACTTCTCCTGACGTATCAACAGAGTACACTAATACTTTATTATTGTTGTTATCCCATTCAAAGAATAAACATCCTTTTTCAGAAACCATTTCCGTGACATTAAAGTCATTGTCATAATAAATGGCTAATCCCAAAGAACTATTCGCTCCATCATTCATATAAGCAACATATCCCTCTTCATTCTCAGCTTTTCTAACAACAAAATAGTAACTGTCAGAAGAAACAATTCCTTCATCCCAGCCGTTCAAATAATCCTGTGGGATTTGGTAATATCCTGGCTGAATAAAAGATATACTATCCACGTTGTTAACAAAGAACTCTGAAACTTGGTTCTTGCAGAAAAATTTGAGTATCTCATTCTTGTGAAATGTGATACTGTCCAGTAAAGACACATTGAAACTATTAATGTTATTGCCCTGATGAACTTTAACCCTTTGAGCATAACATGCACAGGAAACTACCGCAACCAGCAGAATAAGTGATAATCTTTTCATCTCTTTATGTTTTTATATGTTAAGCAATTGATAATAACGACCCGTGTAGGTGGTGATGGAGGCTGCCCTTGCCGTCAACGCGAACAGCAACAGGGCATAAGAAAATAATTTCTTCATTGGGGTTAATTTTTTGGGGGGTGTATCGTATATATTAATAGGGGGGGGAAGGCACACTTATGCCTTCATCTTACTTCTTTATACCTTTTCAGTTTGCAAAGTTACACAATTTCTATCACTTCGCAAAATTATTTCGGTATTTTCTCATCTCCCACGATGCTGATTGATACGATTGAGTATGGCTAACAATAATCTCTACGGAGCCAAGGGAGCCAAAGGAGTCTTTCTCCATGTACTCCATATCCTCCGTAGAAATATAAAACTCTAAGGAGTCAAGGAGCCAAAGGAGAAACCACTTCCCCTCTTCATACGAGGAAAGCCTCCCCATAGAGGGGGAGGTTTGGAGGGGGTCTGTGGATTAGGGGTGTGGCCTTTCCTTTGCCGCTCCATGCTTTGTGCCTTCATTTTGGGCGTATCTCTTCGTGTCTTTGTGTCTTTGTTTTTGATTAATCATTCCCAAAACTTGAATAAACTTAAAGTTCTCAGAAAAAAAACATCAAAACATTTGGCAGAAAGAGGAAAAAGCCGTACCTTTGCAGCCGATTTATGCCGTAGAGGCCAGAAAAAGAGGGTCACGAGCTGGCTCCGCCCCGCGGTCAAAACCCGTTATAAACAATTAAATTAAACAATGTACGCAATCGTAGAGATTAACGGTCAGCAGTTCCGTGTTGAGGAAGGCAAGAAGCTCTTCGTTCACCACATGCCTGAGGCAGAAGCCGGCAAGACTGTTGAATTTGAGAATGTGTTGTTGGTCGATAACGGCACCATCACTGTGGGCACTCCCACCGTAGAGGGCGCAAAGGTTACGGCCGAAGTGGTTTCACCCCTGGTAAAGGGCGACAAGGTGCTCGTCTTCCACAAGAAGCGTCGCAAGGGCTATCGCAAGCTCAACGGACATCGCCAGCAGTTCACCGAACTGACCATCAAGGGTATCAACGCTTAAATGAATGTTTAACACTCTAAAAGACTAAACAACATGGCACATAAAAAAGGTGTAGGTAGTTCTAAGAATGGTCGCGAATCGGCTGCTCAAAGATTAGGTGTTAAGATTTTCGGTGGCGAGAAATGCGTGGCAGGCAACATCATCGTTCGTCAGCGCGGCACACGTCACTATCCTGGCACAAACGTTGGCATGGGCAAGGACAACACGCTCTATGCTCTCGTGGATGGAACCGTACAGTTCAAGAAGGGTCGTCTCGACCGCAGTACTGTAAGTGTTGTTCCTACTGCTGAGGCATAAGGGCTTCCCGCTCATCTGAAACAGACAATCACAAAAACTCAAATTAAAGGTCCCCTCATGCTTCATGCAGCGAGGGGACTATGCTTTTTTATCAATTCACTTTATCAATTCACTTTATCAATTCACTTTATCAATTCATAATTCACAATTCATAATTCATAATTAAGGCTACGCCCTAAGTCCTGTAAAGTCGTAATTAAGGCTACGCCCTAAGTCCTGCGAAGGAGATAATTATGAATTATGAATTAAGAATTATGAATTAATAAAATGAATTATGAATTAAATATGAAGGGTCATACTTTTAAAGATTGGTTCCTTGCCACGAGGCCTTGGTCTTTCCCTGCATCGACTATGCCCGTTCTCGTGGCAATGATGTTCCTTTGGGCTACAGGACGTGACGTCCAGTGGTTGCTCGGCATCATGGCATTGGTGAACATCGTCCTCGTCCATGCGGCAGGCAACGTATGGAGCGACTACCACGATTATAAGCGAGGCGTAGATGCCCCGGACACTTATGGCGTGCGCATCCTTACCGACAAGCAGTTCACCCCGAAGGAGGTCTTCGCCCTTTCTGTCACGTTGCAGGCAGCAGCCATCGCAATGGGCTTGCTGATGGTCTGGCTCACGGGCATCACCCTGCTTTGGTTCGGGCTGGCCGGCATTGCCCTCTCTTTGCTCTATCCGCCATTGAAGTACATGGCCTTTGGCGACCTCGTCATCATGGCCTGCTATGCTCTGCTGCCGATGCTTGGCACAACGTTCATCTGCTGTGGCGACATCGTTCCCGAAGTGCTTTGGCTTGCCGTTCCCGTCGGGAGCATCACGATTGCCATCCTTCATGTCAACAATGCCCGCGACATCGAGACAGACCGACGAGCAGGCATCCGCACCTTCGCGTTGCTGACAGGGAGGCCTGTAGCTATCGGCGTCTATCTCTTCGAACTTATTCTCCCTTACTGCTGGCTACTGGCCGTCGCTGTGCTGGGAAAAGTCTCTCCCTGGTCTTTGCTCACGTTCATCACTCTTCCCTTGGCCTTGGGTAACTGCCGGAAGATGCTTTCGTGCAAGACGAAAGGCATCGAGGCTATTGCCAAACTCGACGAAGCGACGGCTCAGCTTCAACTTGCCTTCAGCCTGACACTCACCATCGGACTTGTCGTCGAAGCCCTACTCTAATAACAACTGAAACATGAACACCAAGATACACGACAAAAGCCAGCTTGTACTAAGCCTGCTCGTGGCTGCCCTGTTGTGGTTCGTCATGTTCTCACCCTTAACGGCTCCTCATGTCAACTTCTGGGTTTGCATGACCGCCTCGGCCCTCATCCTCACCTGCTTCGCCTTTGCCTTTGGCGGAAGCAAGAGCATCGGTACAGACATACCGGCCAAAGACACGCCGCCTGCAACTTTCACCTGCGTCCTGGGCATCATCATCGCTGCATGCCTGTGGGGAGTCTTCTTCGTTGGCGACAAGGTTTCGCAGCTCATCCTTCCCTTCGCACGTGAACAGGTCAACATTATATATAATATAAAGGGCAACCTCTCGCCTACCCTACTGGCTTTGCTGCTGCTCTTCGTCATCGGTCCGGCAGAAGAGATCTTCTGGCGAGGCTATGTGCAGAGAACACTCACCAAGTATCGTTCGCCGTTTGTCGCTTTCCTGCTGACAACAGTCTGTTATACAGCAGTCCATCTGCCATCGGGCAACTTCATGCTCATCATGGCAGCCCTCGTTTGCGGCATCGTCTGGGGTGGCCTCTACTGGCACATGCCGAATCAACTGAGAGCCATCATCATCAGCCACGCTCTATGGGACGCAGCCGCTTTCGTCTGGCTGCCGTTCTAAAGAAAAGGTAAAAAAGGGAAAGTTGAAAGTTGAAAAGGGAAAGTTGAAAGTTGAAAGTTGAAAACGGAAAGTTGAAAGTGGAAAAGTGGAAACAATAAAATTGTAAATTGTCAAATTACTAAATAGTACATAAATCGTAAATTGTAAATCGTCAAATTACTAAATAGTACATAAATCGTAAATTGTAAATCGTCAAATCGTAAAATATATAAGATGTTAACACTAAAACTCATCACAGAAGAAACTGAGCGCGTCATTGCAGGCTTGGAGAAGAAGCACTTCGCAGGCGCTCGTCAGGCAATAGAGGAAGTCATTGCCGTAGATAAGAATCGTCGTCAAGCACAGACTGAACTTGACCAAAACCTTTCTGCCGCAAAGAAACTTGCCGCCGAAATCGGTATGCTTATGAAGCAAGGCAAGCGCGAAGAGGCAGAAGAAGTAAAGGCAAAAGTTGCTGCACTCAAGGAAACAAGCAAGCAATTAGAAGAGAAGAAAGAGAATTCAGAGCAGGAGATGACACGCTTGCTCTGCCAAATTCCCAACATCCCCTACGACGAAGTGCCCGAAGGAACATGTGCCGAAGACAACTGGGTCGTGAAGTCGAACCTCAAGGAATGTGTTCTTGGCAAAGATACCGTAGGCAATTGGAATGCTAACCCTGTCGTTGAGACCGCCAAACTTCCTCATTGGGAACTTGCCAAGAAGTACAATCTCATCGACTTCGACCTTGGCGTGAAGATAACGGGAGCCGGTTTCCCTGTCTATCGTGGCAAAGGAGCAAGGCTGCAGCGTGCCTTAATTGATTTCTTCTTGGACGAGGCGCAGAAGTCTGGCTACGAGGAGATTATGCCTCCCACAGTTGTGAATGCCGCTTCGGGCTACGGCACAGGTCAACTTCCCGATAAGGAAGGTCAGATGTACCATTGCGAAGTGGACGACCTCTACCTCATCCCGACGGCCGAAGTGCCTGTGACGAACATCTATCGCGACGTGATTCTCGACGAGAAAGACCTGCCCATCAAGAACTGCGCCTACACCCAATGTTTCCGTCGCGAAGCAGGTAGTTACGGTAAGGATGTGCGCGGATTGAACCGTCTGCACGAGTTCAGCAAGATAGAGATTGTACGTATCGACACACCTGAGCACAGCGCTGAGAGCCACAAGGAGATGCTCGCTCATGTGGAAGGCCTGTTGAAGAAGCTCGAGCTTCCCTATCGCATCCTCCGCCTCTGCGGTGGCGACCAGAGCTTCACCAGCGCCATCTGCTACGACTTCGAGGTGTATAGCGAAGCCCAGAAGCGTTGGCTCGAAGTCAGCTCCGTCTCGAACTTCGACACCTATCAGGCCAACCGACTGAAGTGCCGCGTCCGTCGAACCGCAACAGGCAAGACAGAGCTTTGCCACACCCTCAACGGCTCAGCTCTCGCTCTGCCTCGCATCGTGGCATCCATCTTGGAGAACAACCAGACACCCGAAGGCATCCGCGTCCCCAAAGTGCTCGTTCCCTACATGGGTTGCGAGATGATAAATTAATTTCGCCTGAATATTTGGAAGGAAACGATAAATACCGTACCTTTGCAGCAAAACAAACGACAAAAGACTATGACAGCAGTACAACTCAATGCAATGAACACCGAACTGTGGCAAAGCATAGGTGCTATTGCTGATAACGAATCGCTGATGAGGCGCTTGACACGTTACGCCAAGAAGTTGTTGAAGGAACGCGAAGCCGACCCTACACTCATGACGAAGGAAGAGTTCCTCGCAAGTCTCGACGAAGCAGAGGAACAGTATCAGCAAGGCAAGTGCAAGACCTTCGACAATCTGGAGAGCATGAACGCTTGGCTTAGCTCATTATAGCGATGTATAAAATCAGTTTTGCCGACAGAGTTCAAGAAGACCTAGAACGCCTATCCTCTAATGAGCCTGCTGTTTTCAAAAAAGCAATAAAGATGCTCAACGAGTTAGCCGAGCACCCAAGAACAGGCACTGGCCATCCATAGCCACTGAAAGGACAGCCAGAAGGACGATGGAGCCAGGCGCATTACCAAGAATCACCGACTTGTTTATCGCATCTTTGATGACACAGTGTTAGTGCTCGTACTAAGAGCATACGGACATTACGACGACAAGTAGGTAGCGCCACATAGTACCCTACATGGGTTGCGAGATGATTGACTAGATACCTTCTTAACGACAACGGGTTCCACGGATTTCACGGATTATCTTAAATGCTGATTACCAGCGTGCTTTATATCCGTCAAATCCGTGGAATCTGTTGTTTCATAATGGTGTTTGACACACCCTCTTCTTTGAGTATGATGAATTCAGGTTACATATCACCCGACCAACCATGACCGATATCCCAATGTTCATCATAGACAAACTCGAAGTAAGGAAGAGAGAATTCCTCTTCTACGAGATCTGTGAGTTCGTCGAGTAAAGGCTCAGCCCAATGTCCGACAAGGACAATAAACTTGTCGATGTTCCAAACCACACAACCACGTGGAACTTGTGTATAGTCGCCTTTGAACTTGGTTTCTTCGTGCTTGGCTTGAGCCTTAAAGTACTCTTTGGCCCACACTTGTCTGTGCAGATGGGGATAGTTGGTGAAGGGCAGACCTTTCTCGGCAGCTTCTTCAACCATCTTCGGAGTTATCTCTTTCTTGTGAACGCCAAAGAGAGAATGGCTTTCAAGGTCATATCAGAAGATACCTATGCAGGGCATCTGTTCGTCAAAAGCTTTCATGTCGGCCATCTGACACTTGTGTTCCTTTTCTGTAAGCTGAGTCATAGCAGGTTTCTGTCTTTTGTTTTGCAAAGGTAGAACAAATAAACAGAACTGCCAAGCAATTTGAGAAAAACATCGGGATGCTGAGATACATTCCTGCCAAGTTAGGTAATAAATTTAGAGGAGATGCTGTTGCGTCTCGCTTTTTTTTTGTATCTTTGCGCCCGATTATATGAATAAATAAACAAGGATAACATATTAAAGCTATGTACAAAATCGTAAAGAAAGTTCAGTTCAGCGAGAAGGTATTCCGTCTGGACGTTGAAGCTCCGCTGATTGCTAAGGCTCGCAAGGCTGGTCATTTCGTTATCATCCGCGTGGATGAGAAGGGCGAACGCGTGCCCTTGACTATTGCCGGCAGCGACAAAGAGAAAGGGACCATTACCCTTGTCATTCAGACAGTTGGTGCCAGCACCAGTCAGCTCTGCGCCCTTGGCGAAGGAGACTATATAGCAGACGTGGTCGGCCCTCTGGGTCGCGCCACACACATCGAGAACTACGGCACCGTGCTTTGTGCCGGTGGTGGCGTCGGTACGGCTCCCATGCTGCCCATCATACAGGCGCTGAAGGCCGCAGGCAACCGCGTGATTAGCGTGATAGCAGGTCGTAGCAAGGACCTCATCATATTGGAGGACGAGGTACGTGCCTCAAGCGACGAGGTCATCATTATGACCGACGACGGTTCCTACGGCAAACAAGGCGTCGTGACCGTCGGCATGGAGGAAGTCATCCAGCGCGAGAAGGTCGATAAGTGCTTTGCCATCGGCCCTGCCATCATGATGAAGTTCTGCTGCTTGCTGACAAAGAAGTACGATATTCCGACTGATGTCAGCCTCAACACCATCATGGTGGATGGCACAGGCATGTGCGGTGCTTGTCGTGTAAGTGTTGGTGGCAAGACGAAGTTCGTCTGCGTGGACGGTCCCGAGTTCGACGGTCATCAGGTCGATTTCAACGAGATGATGCAACGCGGCGGCGCGTTCAAGGCTGAGGAGGCAGAGGCCATGGCAGCCTATCAGGCTGCATTAGAGGGGCAAGGAGCAAGGAGCAAGGAGCAAGAGAAATGTTCCAAGACCTGTGCTCAAAACGCTCAAGTTAGTGCCAACAACATGGACACAACTACGTCTCTCTCTGAACTTACAGACAGAAGTGCCCCTTGGCGCGAGGAACTTCGCAAGTCGATGAAGGCCAAGGAGCGCACAGGCATCGAGCGTCAGAAGATGCCTGAGCTTGATCCTGTCTATCGTGCTACGACGAGAACCGAAGAGGTGAACCAAGGCTTGACCGTAGAGCAGGCTCTGACGGAAGCAAAGCGTTGCCTCGACTGCGCTAACCCGACCTGCATGCAAGGCTGTCCCGTGGGCATCAACATCCCGTCGTTCATCAAGAACATCGAGCGCGGCAAGTTCCTCGAAGCTGCCCGCGTGCTGAAGATGACCTCGGCTCTGCCTGCCGTTTGCGGTCGTGTCTGCCCGCAGGAGAAACAATGTGAAGCACAATGTATCCACTTGAAGATGAACGAGCCTGCTGTCGCCATCGGCAACTTGGAACGCTTCGCAGCCGACTACGAGCGTGAGAGCGGCAACATGTCGCTGCCCGAAGTGGCCGAGAAGAACGGCAAGAAGATAGCAGTCATCGGCTCTGGTCCTTCCGGACTGAGCTTCGCTGGCGACATGGCAAAGGCCGGCTACGACGTGACTGTCTTTGAGGCTCTGCACGAAATCGGCGGCGTGCTGAAGTACGGCATACCCGAATTCCGTCTGCCCAACGCGATTGTCGATGTCGAGATACAGAACCTGGAGAAGATTGGCGTGAAGTTCGTCAAGGACTGCGTCGTAGGTAAGACCATCACGATTGCCGAGCTTGAGAAGGAAGACTACAAGGGCATCTTCGTGGGAAGCGGCGCTGGTCTGCCCAACTTCATGGGCATTCCGGGCGAGAACTCCAACGGCATCATGTCGAGCAACGAGTACCTGACGCGCATCAACCTCATGGATGCCAGCAACCCGGAGTATGCTACGCCCATCAAGAAAGCGAAGAGCGTGATGGTAGTGGGTGGCGGCAATACCGCTATGGACAGCTGCCGCACGGCCAAGCGCCTGGGTGCCGAGCGTGTGTTCATCGCTTATCGTAGGAGCGAGGCTGAGATGCCTGCCCGACTCGAAGAGGTGAAGCACGCTAAGGAGGAGGGCATCGAGTTCCTCACCCTTCACAACCCCATCGAATATCATGCAGATGAGAAGGGAAATGTCTGCGAAGTAGTGCTCCAGAAGATGGAGCTTGGCGAACCCGATGCCAGCGGACGTCGCTCGCCCCAGCCCATTCCCGGAGCCACCGAGACCATCGCCATCGACCAGGCCATCGTGGCCGTCGGCGTCAGCCCCAACCCCATCGTGCCCACTTCGATAGAGGGCCTGGAGCTGGGTCGCAAGAACACCATCGTCGTGAACGAAGGCATGCAGACCAACATCCCGACCATCTTTGCCGGAGGCGACATCGTGCGCGGCGGCGCAACGGTCATCTTGGCTATGGGCGACGGACGCCGAGCAGCAGCAGCTATGCACGAGTATCTGTCGAAGTAGTTTGCCGCCGCATCCGACACGGCACGCTCTTATCCCAGTCCTACCACGGTGGGACTCCAGTACTACCACGGGAAAACTCCAGTACCACCACGGTAGTACTGGAGTTGCTCCCCGGAGCATGAGACAACGTGGCAAACCTCTGTCCATACAAACAACAGAAATCAACACCTAACTACTATAACCCGTGAGTGCACTTTATACCATATTATTATTACTATGCAGCAACGTCTTCATGACGCTTGCATGGTACGGCCACCTGAAGCTCAACCAGGCCGGCATCTCGACCAACTGGCCGCTCTACGCCGTGATACTCTTCTCGTGGTGCATCGCCGGCATCGAGTACTGTTTCCTTGTGCCTGCCAACCGCATCGGCTTCATCGAAAACGGCGGACCCTTCACGTTGATGCAGCTGAAAGTCATACAGGAAGTCATCTCCCTCGTTGTGTTCTGCGTCATAGCCAACATCCTCTTCCAGGGACAACAGCTCCAATGGAACCATTTGGCAGCACTCGTTTGCCTTGTTCTTGCCGTTTATTTCATATTCAAGTAAAAGCCTACAGCATGAAGAAATCAGTTGTCATACTCGTCGCTTTGCTGCTCTCCATTCCGGTCGCAGCCCAGCGCAAAGGGAAAAGAGTGCAGCAGCCTGCCTATACCGTAACGCCCCAAGAGGCGATTGCCGCCTATGACTTCGGCCTCGCCGAAGAGATATTGGAGCATCAGATCGACGACCTGAAACGAAGAAAGCAATCGGCCATACTGGAAGAGGAACTGCTCGAGACGGTCCGCAAGTCGCAGATACGCCTTCACGCCACAGAACAAGTGACATTCATCGACAGCATCGTACTGCCCAAAAGCCAAATGCTCGAGCAGATTAAGCTGTCGGAGGAATGCGGTTCCATCATGAACTATGACGACTTCTTCAAGAGCGGCAAAGGTTCTAACTGCATGGTCTATCTCAACGAACTTGGCAATAGGATAGTCTATTCGGAAGCCAACGAGAGAGGTCATCTGCACCTCAAGGAGCAATCGTTCATTGGCGGAGAATGGACCATGGAACGCGAACTGAAGGGACTCGGCGAGAACGAAGGCGAAAGCTTAAACTATCCGTACATGCTTACCGACGGCATCACGATGTACTATGGCGCCGTATGCGAAGAGAGCATCGGCGGCTATGACATCTTCATGACGCGCTACGATGCCGACGAACAGAAGTTCCTCGCCCCCGAAAACATCGGCATGCCCTTCAACTCGCCTGCCAACGACTACCTCATGGTCATCGACGAGTATCAGCAACTCGGATGGTTCGTCACCGACCGCAACCAGCCGGCCGACACCGTCTGCCTCTATGTGTTCATCCCCACAGAGACGCGACGCATCTACAACGAAGAGGAAGTTGGAAAGGAAAAGCTCGCTTCGCTGGCTCGCATCGCGTCCATCAAGGACACCTGGAAAGACATGAATGCCGTTAATGCAGCTAAGAAACGCCTTGCAGAAGCGCGTCAAGGCTTCAAGGACGAAACGACGAAACGCGACTTCACCTTCGTCGTCAACGACAGCAAGACCTGCTACACCCTCTCCGACTTCAAAGACCCGCTGGCACAGCAAAAGGCCAAGGTTTGGCTCGAGACACAGAAAGAATACGACGCAAAAGCTTCGGAACTCAGCATGCTCCGAAGCAAATATGCCGCCATGAACGAGGTGCAACGCGTACAGATAGCGGCTCAGATACGCATCACGGAGTCGGCTCTCGAACGCATCGCTGCCGACAAACTCGCACTCGAAAAGGAGATACGTCGAACAGAACTTAATAAATAATACCACTTGACATGAAAAAATACGAAGATTCCGAACTTATCATCAACGAAGATGGCAGCATATTCCACCTTCACGTCAAGCCCGAACAGCTTGCCGACCGCGTCATCCTGGTAGGCGACCCAGCCCGCGTCAACATCGTTGCCAGCCACTTCGACCAGCAGGAATGCGAGATAAACAATCGCGAGTTCCATACCATCACCGGCACCTATAAGGGCAAACGCATCACGACTATCAGCACAGGCATCGGTTGCGACAACATCGACATCACCATGAACGAGATTGATGCTTTGGCCAACATCGACTTCAAGACACGCATGGAGAAGCCTCAGCACCGAACCCTCACAATCGTCCGCATCGGCACCTGTGGCAGCCTCCAGCCCGAAGCACCCTTGGGCACATACATCGCCAGCGTCAAGAGCATCGGCTTCGACGGACTGCTCAACTACTATGCCGGGCGCAACGAGGTTTGCGACCTCGAGATGGAAAAGGCTTTCACCAGCCACATGGACTGGTGTCCGCAGAAGGGAGCACCCTATGTGGCAACCGCCGACCCCTCCCTCATCGAGCAAGTGGCAGGCAAGGAAATGCTTCGCGGCATCACCATCGCTTGCGGCGGCTTCTACGGACCGCAAGGCCGACTGATTCGCATCGGCATACAAGACCCCAAGCAGAACGAGAAGGTCGAGTCCTTCCGCTACACTACGGACCAAGGCGAACTGAAGGTTTGCAACTTCGAGATGGAGTCGTCCGCCCTCGCCGGCCTTTCCGCCCTGCTCGGCCACCGCGCCATGACCTGCTGCATGGTCATCGCAAACCGCTTCGCAAAGGAGATGAACACCGACTACAAAGGCAGCATCGACCACCTCATCAAGCTCGTCCTCGACCGCATCTAATCAAGGTAATGGCAGAAATAACAATATCGATAATCTTTGCCCTTATTCCTCTAATAATGGGCATAATCATTGCCTTTGGAAAGGGCGATAACCTCATTGCAGGGTACAACACTGCAAGCAAGGAAGAGAAAGAGAAGGTAAACATCAAGCGACTGAGACTTGCGACCGTCACTATGCTTCTGCTTTCCAGCATTTTTATCGCTTTTCTGCCTTTCGCCTCGCAGATGCTGCAATATGTAATGATTGCTGTATTGGTATTCCTCGCTGGGATATTCATCATAATAGCCAACACCTGGTGCAAAAAGAAATAGCGATGAAGACTTCTTTCGAGAGCGATTATAACAACGGAGCCCATCCAGAAGTAATTTGTCACCTGCTCGAGACAAACGGCAAGCAAAGCCAGTCGTATGGCTTCGACGAATGGAGCGAGCAGGCGCGAAACAAGATACGCACAGCTTGCAAGTGCCCTGAGGCTGACATCTTCTTCCTCGTCGGCGGCACGCAAGCCAATGCGACGGTCATCGACGGCATGCTCCAGACCTTCGAAGGTGTGATAGCCGTGCAGACGGCCCACATCAACGTCCACGAGTCGGGAGCCGTAGAACAGAGCGGACACAAGGTCATCATCCTACCCTCTCATGGCGGCAAGATGAGCGCGACGGACCTCGAAGCCTGGCTCAAAGCCTTTCATGCCGACCCGACACTCGAGCACATGGTCATCCCTGGCATGGTCTATATCACGTTTCCCACGGAGCTCGGCAGCGTCTATACGGCCAAAGAGATTGACGAGATACTTGCTGTTTGCCATCAATATGAGTTGAAACTCTTCATCGACGGAGCACGTCTGGGCTACGGACTTGCCTCTTCGGAATGCGATTTCGACCTGCCGTGGCTGGCTCATCATTGTGATGCCTTCTACATCGGCGGCACGAAAGTCGGGGCACTTTGTGGCGAAGCAGTCGTCTTCCCTCGAGGTAATGCACCCCGCCACTTCATGAACATCGTGAAGCGACACGGAGCACTTCTTGCAAAGAGCAGACTCGCTGGCGTTCAGTTCGATGCGCTATTCACAGACAAGCTTTACTTCAACATCTCCAAGCATGCCATCGACATGGCCATGAAGATGCGAAAGTTGTTTGAAGATGCAGGCATTCCCCTTCGCGACTCCAGCACCAATCAACAATTCGTCGAGCTTACCCACGAGCAGATGAAGCACATACTTAAAGACATCCTCTTTGAGACATGGGAGCCGATAGACGCAGACCACACTCTTTGCCGTTTCGTAACGAGCTGGGCCACGACCGACCGCGACCTCAAAACCATGAAAGAAGCCTTGGAAGCAATTCGCTGAGAAGTGAAATTTCAAAAACAGCCTACATGCCTACATAAAATGCGTCGCAAGCCCGATGAATAAAGAGAATCTCGCAAATGCGCCAATCCCTTTTGTAGAGCGGCTTTCGGAAGAATTCATGTAGGCATGTAGGCTTGTTCGTAAAATTCACAAGAGAAGTTTATCCTTTTCACACACTTTTCACCTTTTCAACTTTTCACCTTTTCAACTTTGATTGCTCCACGGAGCATCGGCTCACACTCCACGTTGAATTCGCCAACTATCCACGTTGTATTCGCCAACTATCCACGTGAAGTCGGCCGTTCATCCGCGTGTAGTTCCCATCTGCTTCACGTTACAAAGCTTACGAAAAATCCCGAATTACGCAAGTAAATCGGCAATTATTTACACTCGAAAAGGGAGGTTTTGTCGAATGAGAGAAAGCAGGAAAGCAGGAAAGTAGGAAAGTAGGAAAGTAGGAAAGCCGACATTAAGGTGTTTCGGTGGTGCTGAGAAACGCGGAAAGTGGACTTTTCTTAGTAAAAGTTTATTATTATTATATTAATAAATAATTATATAAATATATACGGTATATATTACCTATATTATATATCCTTAATTATACCTGCTTTGCGGGTTCAAAATGTATTAATGTCTACTTTCCTACTTTCTTACTTTCTTCACTTTTCTGCTGGAAGATGCTTGCAATTGAAAAATAAGTCGTAACTTTACACCCGAAAACAATTAATCCGCTTTATGCTATTCCAGAAGAACATCCTCAGAAAATACCTTGCCCTGCTGCCTGCCGAACAGATGGCCGAGGCGTGGAGCACGTTCCAGAGCTATTTCCTCAATGCCGCCATACAGCAGAACATCCTCCAGTCGAAGGAGGAGCAGTTCCAGGAAGGTTTCCTGCGCGAACTCTTCGTCAAGGTGCTTGGCTACACGCTCAATCCCTCGCCCAATTTCAACCTCATCACCGAGCAGAAGAACGAGACGAACTCCAAGAAAGCCGATGGCGCCATCCTGATTGAAGAAAAGGTTGTGGGCATCATCGAGCTGAAAGACCACAAGACGCCCGACCTCTCGAAGGTCGAGACGCAAGCCTTCGGCTACAAGAACCAGCATCCCGATGCCCGACTTGTCGTCATTTCCAACTTCGAGAAGTTGCGACTCTACATCGACAATACGGTGGAGCATATCGAATGGAACCTCTTCACCCTCACAGAGCAAGACTTCCGCGAACTCTACCTCTGCCTCGCTTTCGAGCAGGTAAAGCAGGAAACAGCCCTGAAGATGAAGCAGGAGTCCGTCTCCAGCGAAGACCAAATCACGAAGGC
The DNA here is from genome assembly GCA_902776455.1 of uncultured Bacteroidales bacterium. Taxonomy (GTDB): domain Bacteria; phylum Bacteroidota; class Bacteroidia; order Bacteroidales; family Bacteroidaceae; genus Physcousia. Next base: position 25,802 of record CACYQI010000048.1, read on the forward strand.
CCTCTACAAGGACTACTCCCAATTCAAGCGCGTGCTCTTTGCCGACATCGTGAAGAACAACCCCGACTACGACCAGCTTCTGCTCTTCAAGAAGACACAAAAGCTGCTCGACCGCCTGCTCTTTATCTTCTTTGCCGAAGACTGCGCACTTTTGCCCCCAAACTCCATGATGCAAATCATCGACCAATGGGAGAAACTCTCGGAACTGGATGCCTACGTCCCCTTCTACGAGCGCATCAAGAAGTATTTCGGCTATATGAACACAGGCTTCCAAGGCAAGAAGTACGAAATCTTCGCCTACAACGGAGGTCTGTTCAAACCTGATGAGGTGCTCGACAACATCACAATCTCCGATGCTGTGCTTGTGGAACACACCAAGCGCCTCTCGGAATACGACTTCGAGAGCGAAGTGGATGTGAACATTTTGGGCCACATCTTCGAGAACTCCCTCAGCGAGATTGAAGAAATGACAAGGCAGATAAATGGTACGCAAGATGGTACGCAGGCGTCTCGCCTGCGGGAAAGCAGCCAGCCGACAGCCGCGGGCGAGACGCCCGCGTACCTTTCCAAGCGCAAGCAGGACGGCGTCTTCTATACGCCCCAATACATTACTAAATATATAGTTGAAAATACCGTAGGCCGTCTCTGCACGAAAAAGAAGCAAGAGCTGGGCATCGACGAGGCAGAGTACTTTGCCGACGCTCACCGACAGAAGCAAACCAAGATTCGCCTGCTCGACAAGTTGACGCAATATCGCGACTGGCTCAAGCAAATCACGATTCTCGACCCCGCTTGCGGTTCGGGTGCCTTCCTGAATGCAGCACTTCGTTTCCTGATAGACGAGCACCACAAAATCGACGTAATGGAAGCCAAAGTGACAGAATCCACAATCGTCTATCCCGATATAGACAAAGAGATACTGGAGCACAACCTTTTTGGCGTTGACATCAACGAAGAGAGCGTAGAGATAGCGCAACTTGCTTTGTGGCTTCGTACTGCCCAGCCCCGCCGCAAGCTCAACACCCTTAACGAGAACATCAAGTGTGGCAACTCGCTCATCAGCGACCCAGCCATTGCCGGCGACAAAGCATTCGACTGGCAGAAAGAGTTCCCGCAAGTCTTCGAAAAGGGAGGATTTGATGTAGTTATAGGCAATCCGCCGTATGTGAGGGCAGATAGTCCAGGCAACTCTTTAGACTTTCGCAATTATATGACATCGTGCGGCAAATGGGAAACGCTTGCAGGCAAATGGGATTTATATATACCATTCCTCGAATTGTCAATCAAGTTGTCGAAGCCCAATGGCCTTTGCTCATTCATTATTCCTGATGCTTATTGTCATGCAGAATATGGGAAACAAAGCTTGGAATACATGAAGAGTCACCGCTATTTGTCGATGATTGACTATTTCCCAGATATTGATGTGTTCGAAGGTGTAGGCGTAAAAAGTGTTATCGTAGGATTTGATAAGAAAGGAGCAAGCATCTTTACCCAAAGAGTCCATAACGCCAATCATCAATATGTAGAGAAGAATCAAGATAGTTATCCCGATAATCTGAGAATTGATGCTAAGCAAAGAGTTCTCGAAGGGAAGAATGACATGATTCCTTTAGGAAACGTTTGCTATATTACTAAAGGTATTGTAGGCAATAGTGATGAAAAGCAATATAAAGGCGAATTTCTTGTAGGGGACTTACTCTCTGACATAAGGGATGAAAAGCATCCCAAACTATATTATGAAGGGAAAGATATAAGTAGTTGGCGACTACAAAGAGGTCGTTACATAGAATATGGAACAGAACGTTCGCCAAGCAAATGGAGTAGAAAAGGCTTCACAGAAATGTTCGAGGGTTCACAAAAGTTAGTAACGATGCGAAGTCCTGGCACTTTTCCTCGCACATTCCTCGACACAGAAAATGGGTACTTCAATGAAAGTGCAATTGGCTTTAAGCGTTGGATAGACCTAAAGGGCGTAAATAATAATAGTATATCAAAGTCATATAATGATGAGGTAGAAAGAACGTCGTTTGAAGAAATATCTACAAACTATTCCTATAAGGCTTTGCTCGCCTTCTTCAATTCCTCACTTATACGCTATGAACTTAATACTGAGCGCCGTAGTAACATTCATATCTATCCAGACGATTGGAAGCGTCTTGTGCTACCTAAAGTGACGATAGGACAATTAGCTCCTCTTGAAGCCCTTGCCGACAAGATGCTCTCCCTTAACAAGGATTTGCAGGAGAAGCGCTCTCGTTTCCTGCGTCGTTTGGGTGAAAACATAGAGGGCGTGAAGATAACAACTGCCCTGCAAACCTTCGACGAGCTGGACTTTGCAGGCTTCGTGGCAGAGCTGAAGAAACAGAAGATAAAGCTCTCACTCTCCCAGCAGGACGAATGGGAGCCATACTTCAACGACTACAACACAGCCTGCAACACGCTGAAAGAGCAAATCAGCGAGACAGATAAAGAGATAGACTCCCGCGTCTTCGACCTCTACGGCCTCACCCCAGAAGAACGACAGACTGTACTTAACACATAACATCCAAAGGCGTTACCTATACGAACTAACCTCTCATTTCTCAATCTTCAATTCTCAATTTAATAAGATGAAACAAGATACCATTTGCGCACTTGCCACACCTCCAGGAGGAGCCATCGCCATCGTTCGCATCAGCGGACCAGACGCTATTGCCATCACAGACTGCATCTTCTCGGGAAACCTGAAGAATGCAAAGGGAAACACCATACACTTCGGAGATGTTATCGATGCCGACGGCAACGAACTCGATGAAGTACTTGTAGCCGTCTTCCGGGAACCACATTCATACACAGGAGAAGACAGCACGGAAATCAGTTGCCACGGAAGCCCGTACATCGCACAGCACCTGCTGGAGTCGCTCATCCTGAGCGGAGCACGACAGGCAGAACCCGGCGAATACACCATGCGTGCTTTCATGAACGGCAAGTTTGACCTCAGCCAAGCAGAAGCCGTGGCCGACCTCATCGCATCTTCCACACAACAAACACACCAAATGGCAATAAGCCAGATGCGAGGACAGTTCAGCCACGAACTGGCAGAACTTCAAGGCGAACTGCTCCACCTCACCACCCTACTGGAACTCGAACTCGACTTCAACGACCAGGACGTAGAGTTCGCCAACCGACCGCAACTCTCCGAACTGATGGATAAAATAGAGGAGCATATCAGCCACCTGGCAGACTCCTTCCAGACAGGCAATGCCATCAAGAACGGCATTCCCGTCGCCATCATCGGAGCACCCAACGTCGGAAAATCAACCCTCCTCAATGCCCTCGTAGGAGAAGAACGGGCCATCGTCTCAAACATTCAGGGAACAACACGCGACCTCATAGAAGATACCACACAAATAGACGGCATCACATTCCGATTCATCGACACAGCAGGCATACGCAAAACGCAAAACAAACTGGAACGGATGGGCATAGAACGCTCAATACAAGCCGCCGAAAAAGCCCAAATCATACTTCTGCTCACCGAAAGCAACATACCATTCCCGGATATTGACTTCAGAGAAGACCAAGTAGTCCTACAAGTCATCAGCAAATGCGACATGACCCTGCCAAGCAGTTCCTACCTCTATCACCGACAGCCAGACAGCCGTTTGTTCCATATCTCTGCCGCCACAGGCGATGGTATGGACCTCCTTCGAAAAGCTCTCGTCAAAGAGTCCGCTCTGCCATCCAATCTCGACATGACTCATTCCGTAGTGACAAACGTACGACACTACAACGCACTACTCCAATCTCTCGAAGCCCTCCGCCGAGCCAAACAAGCCTTCGCCGACCACACCCCCACCGACCTAATCGCCGAAGACCTTCGCCAATGCCTCCACCACCTCGGCGAAATCACCGGCACCGAAATCACCTCCGACGACGTCCTCCACAACATCTTCGCAACATTCTGCGTGGGCAAGTAGCTTCTGCGCGGGACACTAGTTACCCTTTTAAATTAAAACCGTCCTCACGTCTTATAACATCATACTCTATTTCAAATACTTACTTCCATTCCATCTATATGTAACACCACGAATACCGCTTGCTAAATCATATACACCGTTGGTTTTAGTTGAGAGTATTTTGAATTCGAGCCAATGATAGTCCACTTCTGGGTCTCCCCACCTTACTCCAGACTGGTATGAATATTCTATAATTTCGTTTTTTCCATCACCGTTTAGGTCATAACTCACCTGTTTCTTTACTTCACGCCCATGAAAAGGAGCCTCTTGCTCTTCTGGTGTAAACGCGGTATTAGGATCAATTACTAATAACTCTTTAGTCCCATCAGGCTTAGGTTTAGTATAATCTTCAACCTTGAGAATTCTTCCTTTCTCATAAATGAATCGCACGTAGTGAGCATCATTTCCCCCTGTGAAAGACCACTTTCCGTTCCATTTTTCTACTGAATCGTTAAGACTTACGTCAAGATTCCGAAACTCAACCTTCCGAAAAGTATTAGATTCTTTATCGAAAAATACGATGGACGACCAACTAGCACTGCCACCCGCTGATTCACCTATAAAAGCTTCCTCTAATCCATCACCATCATAATCTCGTTGGTCTATTATCCAGACCACGTCACCAATCCCAGTATTCTGAAATTGGCCATCCTTTGTTGCCCATATTTCTTGACTATAATCGTCAGACTCAACCACTCGATATTCTATTTGGGGACCTTTACTTCCTTCGCTATTTTTACTATTGCCTGCACATGAAAATGCCATCAATGAAATAAGCAAAAATGCTAACGTTATGTTTGTTTTGTTCTGTGTCATATTTATAAGTTCTTTAGTTAATACAATATTCTCAACGTGAAATCAACACTAATTTACAATGCACAAATAGGAGTTCCGTTGTGTAATTAAAATAATCCTTACTTTCTTAAATTCCTATCAGTAATCTCATCGCTTTCCTCATCAATGAGCCAGTAGTTTCCAATCTTAGAAAAATACAGATAGCTGGGATAGTCCTTAGTTTTGCCGTTTTTTGTGACACGTTTGCCGAAATCACAACGAACCCGATTGTCAGATAGTTTCATCACATTTATATTGTAGCATTCTTGCCTGTAGTCCGAAGATCTATCACGAAGAGCATCCTGCTTCATCTTCACAACTTCCTTTCCTTTCATCCTCTTGCCGTAGAACATCACAGTCTCTGCATATGGATTGTTACTGGAATCCTCAAAACGACCCTGATGATGCATGTCGTTCCATTTGTGAACCTGCTGACAGAAAAAGGTATCATCACAGGCATCGCCACTCTCTTGATGGTCCTGACCGTCAGTTCTCATGTCATTTTGTGTTTTAGGCTGGCTCGTTTCTACTCTCTGATAATATACATCCCATGCCCTAATCTTGTCTCCATGTTCTCTATTATTGGAGACCATGTCTTTGAAACCGTCACGGTATCGGGTCGTTTCCCATATCATATCTTTATTTTCCGAAATATAATAATCACTGTTGCCAATTGTAATGTTGATATAGCCAAACTCGCTTCCTCCCCTATAAAATGAGCCATAATTCCAATAACCATAGTTCCAATAAATACGATTGCTGCTATAACCATGATCAGCTCTATGGCCATGCTTGGCTGTCCCATCTGAATACATGATTAAAGAGCATGTTTCACTAAAATTAAACTCTTCATATCGTTTATATGTTATTACTGTACTATCCCACTTTTCCTCTGTTACTGATTCTTCATCAGTATTAGCATCCTCTACTTGCTGCCTTTTTCCCAGCTGATTGCATGACAATAGACTTAGTCCGCCGATCATCAGAACTAACATGATTAAAACTTTGTACTTCATAATCTCTATTCAATTTTAGTTATTACTATTCCTTTCTATTAAGTTGACGATTGCCTCGGCATGAGCAGCCTCTGGTTTCCCCTGCGGATGCTCCGATACAATGATGAGCCGTCCGCCGATGCGATATGCCCAAGCCCAATAATCACCCCAAGCCTCTTTGTCAATGTACTCTGGCTCCTGTCCTCCATTCATCGGAATAAGAAAATCCTTCGCCCAATTCCAGCCCGTCAGCATCACCACAGAGCAAGGCGACAGGAAGGAAATTTCTGCTTGCATAATTTTTACGCAGTCGTCCAACTCTGTATAGCATAGTGAGTCACTAGGATTGCCGCCTTTCCACGGTGCTATCTTATAAAGATTGCTCCACGCCACATGGCTCGACCATTCATCGTAATATTCACTGGCTACATTCCGCATCGTGCGTATAAAAGCGGAACGCGAAGGCCGATAGCCGCCACCGTTATCATTCTCTATGTAATCATCTTCCATCCATGACATTTGATTGCCGAGGGCAAATATGCAATCCTCACTCCCCTCAGTAAATAACTCGTTCACGTCGTTCGATGATGTAATCCATCCGTTGTTCGCCCTGCCATAAAAGAGTATGCCTTCATTTTCGCTTGCAGGGAAATTCTTGCCCCATTGCATACAGAACTTTGCAGTATCATAATTAAAGCCAGCATCCAACACGACTTGAATCATGTGGGCGTAGAGTGGCAACAGACACTCCTTAAATTGAATGATTTTTGCTAATTCCAACATTATTCTTAAATAAATGATACTATAATCTTCTCAAACACGTACTAGTTTTATTCCGCCAACTGGTATATTGTATTTGTCATCGAAAAAGTATTAACTAAAATGAAACATTTTTAATTCTGATTTATCCTATCTATAAAGGTTTCATATATCAGAGGGTAAGCATCTCATGCATTGAAAATCAACCTTCATAGACACCCTATATAACACAAGCATATGCCTTATATTTGTTTATCAAATTCTTTTTGTATGGATTCTATGGTATGCTCAGACAAAGCTGTATCTATTCTTTTTCCGAGTTGCACAAGACGTTCGTATGTCTCTTGTTTCTGTAATTTTACTTTTGCATCACGCATAGCAGCAACCATCATTCTATTTTGGGTAATTAAACGATTGGTTAAACCAAGACTTTGTTGATATTGATTGAAGTTAGTATCATAAAGTGATGAATAACGCCCATCATTAAGAGTCTTATGTAATTCAAGAACATTTAAAATGCCATCTTTGATTAATCGTTCATGCTTATTATTATGAAACATTCGTAATAAATCAGAGTTTTCAATAGACGCTCTTGCATTCATGGCATCACATAAATCTTCAAAAGCTATAGGTATTTGATTTTTGATTCTCATGATTTCATCCGTATAGGGTTTATATATAGCAGAATACAAACTATCTATACCTTCTGAATAGAAATCCATAAGAGAATATGTTGTTCTGAAATCATCAATAAAATCATTTGACATCATAAAAGAAAAGGCATCATAAACCAAGTTCCTACTAATAGAAGTATACCTGAACCGTGATTGTTTAGGGGTAAAGTAAAATGGAATTTCTCCTGTCGGATTTTCCTCTGTATACGCACAAAAGGTATCAATACTCTCACAAGTGATACCTATCTCTTTTATCATGACATTTATATCAACGCTCATCAGTTGAAGAGCATTTCTGCTCTCTATTCTATTCTCTAATAACCTTAGATTAAAAGTTTTTCTAAGTTGCTCACTTTGTATTCTA
>CACYQI010000049.1 GCA_902776455.1 uncultured Bacteroidales bacterium
GAAGGGGAGGGGGCAAGGGGTGGGGACTCCATAGGCTCCATATACTCCTTAGAATAATAATCTCTACGGAGCCAAGGAGCCAATGGAGGAAAGCGTCTGCCAGCAGCGGTTTGAGCAGATTTGGAATACTATACGAGTGGGGGAATGGCCCCCTCCCATCCTCCCCAAAGGGGAGGAGAAGGGGAGGGACAAGGAAGCTGCTACCCCACCCCTAACCCCTCCCCTCAAAAGGGAGGGGAAAGGAAGGGGAGGGGTCAAGGGGTGGGGACTGGGAGTCTAAAAAAAGCGGCGTACCGCGATGGGTGCGCCGCTTGGTAATGAAGGAAGAACTAAAGGTTCTTACTTAACCATGACCTTCTTGCCGCCTACGATGTTGATGCCGCGCTGCAGCTTCTGGATGCGCTGGCCAGCGAGGTTGAAGATAAGGTCGGACTGGTCAGACATGTCGGACATGTCGGACAAGCCTGTGGCATCGTCGTCGAAGGAGAAGTAGAAGGCCTTGACGCTGCTTGAAGGAACTACCAAATATGCCTTGCCTGCGGGGATGGTGCCAGTAGCCTGATAGAAGCCAACGGGTTCATTTGCGGGCTTTGCAAGGATGTACTGTGTACCGTCGGCTACGACGTCAGTCTCTGATGCCTTCAGCTCGTTGCCGCTTACGTCAGCAAGTTCGCTGGCCGAAGCAAGAGAAAGGGTGTAAGTGCCTTCGCCCTTGAGGATAAGAGGTGTGCCCTTAGGAACAGCTGTCACAGCAGTCATCGACACGCTGTTTTCATTCACGGCACCAATGTATGCCACGTCTGCGGGGAAGCTTACATTGTGCTTTGTGACGTAGGTTGCATAGCCAGCAGCGCCAACGGTAGCAATCTCCTCGAATTCCTTCTCAATCGTGATGCCACCGACACCTACATTGCTGCCCTTGGTGAAGTAGAGGCGGACATAGCGTGTTGCTGCATCGAAGGCACTGGCTGTCTGGAGGTAGAGGACATCGTTCTGAACACCTTCGATAGCCAATTCCTCAACATCTGCGAAGGTAACACCATCATTAGATTCCTGTACGGTGATTGTGGATGGGTTGCTACCGCCAATCATCTTCACGTCAAGGGAAACGAGGACGGGCTGGCAGTCGGTCTTGACCTCGATGTAGTCGCCGTCTGTGTCAAGCTTAACGAGATATGGTGCGTTGCTATCTGCATAGTTTTTGCCAAGGTCGTGGGCTGTGACACCGTTCTCTGCCAGCAGGTCTTCCTTCGTTCCGCCTGTCCATACGAAGGGCAAGGTGGCGTAGTCAACAACATAGCCGGCCTGTGTGATGGTGATGAGTTCGGAGTAAGCATCACCCTCGTTGCCTACGGCATAAACCTTCATGTAGGCTGTGCGGGCATCAGTGCTTGTGTTCTCTTCAATGATATACTCAATGTTTCTGTTTGTATCGATGTTTGCGGCAACCCAGCTATAAGTTGCGGTAGTTGTGCCGTCAGCCTCAACAAACTGCACCTCTGCCAAAACGTCGGTAAGGTTGTTGTAGGTCACGTCAATGGTGCCGTCCAAACCTTCGTAGGGAGCAGAGATTGTTGTTTCGCCCAAGTCGATGGAAGCTACAGGAAGGGGTGCATCTTCAACGGTAATGGTAAGTGTGGCACTTGCAGAGCCTTCTGTGTTGGTTGCTGTGAAGGTAAATACGTATTCGCCAGCAGTATCAGAAGCGAACAAGAAGTAGCCGTTCTCATAGTCGTATGTATCGCTGGGAGCCGTTGTTTCAAGGGTGATGCTTGGAGCAGGCAGGCCTGCCACATAATCGCTCGGATAAAATTCGTATGCATCGCCAGCAGTAATCGTTGGAGTGGGGAGAGCCGACCAAACAGGAGCAAAGTCAGCCAGCGTTTCGTAGTAAACCTTGACGGATGTGAAGCCGCAAGTGCCGCCGATGGCAGCGGAAACCTCGACAGAGCCATCTGTCGGTGTAACTGTAACGGTTGTGCTGCTGACAGCGACCTCTGCATTTGTCCATTTGCTGTTCTTCAGAACCGATGCATAGTTCTCACTGGTTGCCACGAACTCAATGCTGGTAATCTTATAACCCAAGGCCGGAGCGATGGTCAGATTGTTTCCGTTATAGAAACGGGAGCTTGTGCGATTGTTGCTGTCACCGCCAAGATAGTTGCTTGGGGCGGTTGAACCGCTTCCCTTTGTATTTGTCATAGTAACACAAGTGCTTGACCATGTAACGACATTCGGGTCGGTAACCTCGTCATAAGAAGCAACGCTCAAGTCCCAAGTTACGTTGGGTGCTTCGGGAGCTGTCACACTTCCGGCAAGAGCGACGGTAACGGCCTCTGCACCTTCAGATGTGAGCGTGATTGTGCCGCTGTAGTCACCTACGGCCAAGCCTTCTTTCAGGCGGACATAAATGGTTCTGGGCAGAACGCTTGCGTCTGAATAAACATGGTCGCTATAGTCGCTGTTTTCGTTGACAGAAACCTCGAAGTTGCTGGCAGCATCCAAAACGGCATTGAGGTTGCCAGTGAGGTTCACACCGTTGATGGTAAAGGTCTGTGCTGCGCTTGGGCCGTTGTCAACAACGTATGTGAAGCCTGTCAGGGAAGTGGGAGTGGCAGTAATGGTCGGAGTGGTGATGACAGGACGGTCGAGGCTGACAAGCTGGTTGCCTGAATCGAACTCATAAGTGCTGTTATACTTCTTCAGATTACCATAGACAACCACAACGTCACCCACTTGGATGTCGTCGGCAGAAGTGAACCAATCTCCGTTGTAGCTAAAGCCACGATAAGCCTGAAGCTGGTCGGCTTCTTCAGTTCCGTCGGCAGAAATGTTGTAAGAGATGTTGCCAAAGGTTGGATTGAAGGCCGTGACAATCTTCGACACGATACCTGTTGCATACACACCTGTTACGCCTGTGCCTGCATCGATGGCTGCGCGAGCCTGAGCAACAGTATAAGGATTGGTCTCTGTACCAGGGACGTTGGGGTCGCTGTTGGTGACGGTCATCTCGTAAGTCTTGCTGCTGGGCTTATAAGTGCCATCAACACCTGCGTATTCGGCTGTGAAGGTAACTGTGCCTGCGGCAACGAGGGTAACGACACCTGTAGAGGCGTCGATAGTGGCAACGGCATTGTTGTTGCCGCTCCAAGTAACGGTGGCGCCGGACAGCGTGGTTTCGCCAGCAACAACGGTAGCAGACAGAGAGCCAGCGGCTGTGCCAGCATAGACATCAGTATTGGTAATGCCTGATGCATCAATGGTGACTGATGTGGAGACGCTTGTATCGCCAGAGCCGCCAGAAGTGGCGTAGGTGAGTGTCAGGTTCTTTACGCCAATCTGATTGGATGTTGAACTAAATGTTATTTTTACTGCATTAGTTCCTGCGGGCAGTTCATCACTCGAAATTGTAAAGTTCGAGGAAGTAACATCTGTGGAAGTGTAATTTTCACCACCGTCTGTGCTATAGTGCAACGTGATGGTTTGTGCCTTTGAACCCCACTGCTGGCACTCAAACTTAGCAGAACTAATGGTATAGCCTTCTTTCATAATGAACTCCACAGGCTGTCCCTTTGTAACAGGCATAGTCGTGATAGTACCCGTCTGTTTGCTGGCAGCAGTAAACTTTACCGTTCCTTCCGTATATTCATACGAATGTGCGGCATAAGAGTTACTCCAGCCTGTAGTTCCGATTGTCTCGAACTTGAAGTCAAACGTCTTTGTCTCTGCAGCAGTCCCTGCCAAGGCGGTTGTCATTACGGCTACGATCATCCCGACTCGCAGCCATAGCTTGTTTAGTAAGTTTTGTTTCATAATGTTTAAGTTTATAAGTAGTTTGTTGTTTGTAAGTTGATTATTGTTGTTCTGATGATAGGGCCTGCCTTGCAAGGTCGGATGCAAAGGCGACGAGTTGCGCTGTCGGTTCAAGGAGGGGCATGACATCTTCTTCGGTGAGGTCGAAGTTATCACTATAATCGCCAGTAAGACGAAGTTCGAACAATTCGTGATATAATTTGCCCATTTCCTTAGGTACAATTCCGCTTTTCGCAAAGTGGAGACTGAACTGCATGGTAGTTCCCTCGTGGGATTTAACCTTGTGTCCGGTAGCAACAAGCAATGCAGACACAGCGTAGTATGCGGCATAATAGAGCCTGTTGGCTATGAGGCTCCAATACTTGAAAGCAACTATATTCTTCACTTGCTCCAATGTCTTGTTCGCTTTCTCTATGCGATATGCGACAACATCATGCCGTTCTTCTGCTGTTAGACTCATAGGGGAATTGCATCTTCTAACACGTTATGGCGGAATATGGCTGTTCGGTTGTCCTGCCAGTCTTTCTTGGTGAAAAGGACAGTATTGACCAATTCCTGATAGTCCAGTCCCAGGTCATAGAGAGAATAACTTATGTTTTCATGGTCATCCGCGGTTATCTTCTCTTTGTCAAGCAGGACAAGTATGTCCCAGTCAGAGTCGGGGCGTTCATCGCCCCTGGCTCGTGAACCAAAGAGCAGGATGGTAGAACCCGGCGGGGTTACCTCGTGTGCACGCTTGGCTATGGCTTGCAACACCTGTCGCTTTTGCTTGTCCATGCTTCACCTTTGTCTTTTTCGCGCACAAAGGTATGACATTATATAATAATGGCAAAGAAAAAGTCTATTTAATTTCCCTTATTCGAAGAAAATAGAAGGCAGGAGGGCCGAAGCTGGCGAAAGGCGACACAAGGGGCAAAGCAAAGCAGAAAGTGACACTTTGTAAGCGTTCAACCGACTTACTATATCATATTGTCACACACAAAATGGAGCATCAGGCGATGCAAAACGGAGAAAAAGGCCTCGAAAAACGGCATCTTAGGCGACACAACAGGGAGCTTCGGCTCACGCTCCGTGGAGTGTAGGCCGATGCTCCACGGAGCGTAGAGCTTTTCTCCGTGTTGTATGAACGGCTTTTGGCAGCCGAAAAAGGCGTTTTTTACGATAAAATGGGGCGTTTTTACACTTCAAATTGGAAGTTGAAAAGTGAAAGTTGAAAGTTAAGCGCCTGCAATAGAAACGGTTGCGGCAGGCCTGCGATAACGGCGCGAGATTTGAAAATTTGGAGCCAAGCAAGGCGAAGGACGAAAATAATCGATTCTCAGCGAGTGGAGAAAAGTCAGGAAGTAAGCAAAACGGCGCTTTTGCTTACTTTTTGCTCGCTAAAGCTGTACGTCTTCGAGATTGACGAGTCCGTTGACGATGGCGTAGATGGTGAGGCCAGCGGCAGAGCGAATCTGGAGCTTGCGGCTGATGTTGCGGCGATGGGTCATCACGGTGTTGACGGAGATGAAGAGCACCTCGGCTATCTCCTTGTTGGAGAGTCCCTTGACGACCTGCACGATGATTTCCTTCTCGCGCTCGCTGAGAACGTTGTCCGAACTTTCTTCCCCCTTGGGAGAGGCTGGTAGGGGGCTGGTTCCTCCTTGTCTGCGCACGTCGCTCTCCAAGCGGCGGATGCACTCGGCAAAGAGCGTGTCCTCCATGCGACAATGGGTGTGAAGGTCCTCGTCCGTCATGAAGATGTCCATGAGGACTTCGCCCATGAGCTGTGCGCTGTTGTCGCTGGGATAGTACTTCACGATGATGTTCTTCAGCTCCGAGAGACTCTTCTCTATGCTGGCGTGCTGTTCGTCGTACTGCTCCTCGATGCTCCGGAAGCTTTCGGCAGGCAGATGCCCCTGCAGAAGCGTCTCAACGTAGGGATGGACATGGGTGTTTTCGAAGGTCATGTGGCGTTCCACCTCCTGCGCATACTCGTCGTAGAAGCGGAGCACCAGCATGGAGATGCGGTTGCCGGCAGAGAGGTCGATGGCCTCGAGCAGCTTGCGGCGGATGCCTGGCAGTCGGAAATCGACGAAATAGGTGTGGGAGTTCTTCAAGTAGGCGATGAGCGCGGGCACATCCACCTGCTCCACCATCTCGCTGATGCGGGCGTGGGCGGGGTCCTTCACGTAGTTGACGACGGTGAGGAACGTGCTCGTGTCCACTCCGGCATTGCGGCAAGTGGCGCCCACGGTTTGGTCGCCGAAGCCAAGCTTGATGCCAAAACGGCTAATGATTTGCAGCATGCGGTAGTCATCGCTGATGACATCGCTCATAGGGTCTGTGTCGTGGTATTTCTCTGTCACCTCTGTTATTTACTGTTTGACGAGTTACTAATTGCTGTTTATTCTGCTGCAAAGGTACATTTATTTTACAATTTAGCAATTCGCTATTTACAATTTTATTGTAAAGAAGCAGCAATTTCATCATTATTGGGTATGGCAGGAAGGCCTTCAGCAGGGCAAAATCATGTTTTTTGCGTATTGCAGGGAACGACAAACCGCCGTACCTTTGCAGCCGGAAAATAAACTAAGAAAGACTAGGAAAGCCTAGGAGAACCTAGGAGAGCCTAGAAAAGCCTAGAAAAGCCTAGGAAATCCTAGGAAATCCTAGGAAATCCTAGAAAAAACTAGGACAGCCTAGAAAAAGAAACAAGCTATGAACAGAACTCTTCTTGCAGCCATGATGCTGCTTACAGCCGGCTCGGCTTCGGCACAATGGAACACCGATTCCACAGAGATAGACAGCTACGACCGCTTCCGCATCGGCGGCTACGGCGAGGTGGTGGCTGCCTTCAAGGACTACGGCACCAACCGCTTCTACGGCGGCAGCGAGGGCAACACCCGCATGCACCGCAACACTATCTCCGTACCACGCTTCGTGCTGGCAGGCGACTATAAGTTCAACAGCCACTGGAACCTCGGCATCGAAGTGGAGTTCGAGAGCGGCGGCACAGGAACAGCCTACGAGATTGAGAACTCGGAGAACGGCGAGTACGAGACCGAGGTGGAGAAGGGAGGCGAGGTAGCCATAGAGCAGTTCCACATCACCTACCACATGAACCAATACTTAAATGTACGCGCGGGACACATCATCGTGCCTGTCGGACTGAACAACGCGCATCACGAACCCGTCAACTTCTTCGGCACGGTGCGTCCCGAAGGCGAGACAAGCATCATCCCCAACACGTGGCACGAGACGGGTCTCAGCCTCTTCGGACAGGTGGGCCGCCGATGGGCCTCGTTCAACTGGGAGGCACAGATCGTGGCAGGCCTCAACGCCAACGGCTTCGACCGCAACAATTGGGTGAAGAAGGGCAAGCAAGGCTTCTTCGAGACCGACAACTTCACGTCGCCCGGCTATGCGCTCCGCCTGAACTATACCGGCGTGCCGGGCCTCAGAATAGGCGCAAGCTGGTACCACGTGCAGAATGCAGCATCGAATGCCGACAAGCCCACGACCTACAGCTTCACGGTTCCTGTCAACCTCTGGAGCGTCGATGCGCAGTACCGCAACCGCTACGTCATCGCCCGCGCCTGCATCCTCGGCGGCAAGGTGGGCAACTCGACGTTGCTCAGCGCACGCAACGTCCGACAGAGCAACGCCAGCCCTTACTCGAAGACGGCTCCCATCGCAAGCAAAGCCATCAGCTGCGGCATCGAAGGCGGACTGCGACTGAAAGGCTTCATCCATGCTCCGAAGATGCCCGACATCATTCCTTTCGCCCGCTACGAATACTACAATGCGCAGGAGAAAGGCGAGGAGAAGCAGACGATGGATGCCCGTCTCAAGACATCCATGTGGACCTTCGGCCTCAACTACCGCCCCATCTCCTACGTCATCGTCAAGGCCGACTACACAACCCGCAGGATTGGCGGAGGCAAGTACAACAGCGAGAACGAGTTCGCCTTAGGCGTCGCTTTCACCGGTTGGTTTAAGGGAAAGAAGAAGTTTGCAGGCTTCTCGGAGTAATCAGAGTAATCAGAGTACTCAGAACACTCAGAACAATCAGCATAATCAGACCATTCAGAATCAACAATAAACTAAAACATCACAATCATGAAAAAGAACATCTTTATCATCGGCCTTGTGGCCGTAGCAGCAACCGCTGCCTCTTGCAGCAAGAACAACGACAAGGACGGCGACGGACCCGTCATCGACCCTATAGAAACAACCATGCCGGAGGGCACCAGCGACCCGCGCGTCATCATCAACGAGACTGATGCCGACTTCAACGACCCTCAATACAAAGCCAACTGGGGCAACTATGCAGAAGCCGTCTCCTCGCATCTGAAGAACGATGCCGAGACGCTCTACAAGGCCTGGAACGACGGACTGGACGGCGACGAAGCCTTCCAGACGACCTTCAAGGACGCAAAGGGTGCCTACCACAGCTACAACGATTGCATCGAACAGATACTGGACGGATGCATCGACATCGCTAACGAAGTGGGCGAAAGCAAGATAGGCGACCCGCGCGACAAGTGGGAGAACAAGCTCTACACCGAAGCTGTCTATGCCGTCGAATCATGGTACAGCTACCACTCCATTCAGGACTATGCCAACAACATCCGTTCCATCCAGAACGCATTCAACTGCACCTATAAGGGCAAGCAAGGCCAGCACAGCATCGCCGCCTACCTTACGAAAGGCTCACATCCCGAGCTTGCCGTCAACGTCAACGCCCGCATCTCGGCAGCCATTGCAGCCATCGAAGGCATGGCTGCACCCTTCCGCAGCCACATCGGCAACCCTTCCGTACTCGTTGCCATGGAAGCTTGCGACCAGCTGAAAGGCGTTCTCAAGACGCTGAAGGCAGAGGTGGAGCACTTCGAGAACGAGGAAGAGCTGAAAGCTATTGTTTCCGACTACGTTGACATCGTTGTGCTGCCCACCTACAAGGACCTTGCAGAAGCCAACACCGCCCTGCACGCTGCCGTGCAGCAGCTCAAGGCGAATCCCTCTTCTGCCACCTTCGAAACCGCAGCCAAGGCTTGGATGACAGCCCGTCAGCCGTGGGAGATGAGCGAAGCCTTCCTCTTCGGTCCCGTTGACGAGCTTGGCCTCGACCCCAACATGGACTCGTGGCCTCTCGACCAAGACGCCATCAAGAACGTCCTCAAGAGCGGAGACTTCTCCGGCATGGACTGGGAGGGCGACTACGAAGGCGAGGACGAAGGCGGCAGCATGAGCCAGCATGCCGAAGAGATAGCTGAAGCACAAAGCATCAGAGGCTTCCACACATTGGAGTTCCTGCTGTTCAAGAACGGACAACCAAGAAGAGCTGAAAATTGAAAATTGAAAGTTGAAAGTTGAGACACGTTATTTATATATATTTAGTACTCCTCCTTGCCGCTTGCGACAGGGAGGATGACTGCTTTACTGCCGAGGACTTCGAAGTGCCCAACGGCTATGCCTTGAGCGCAGGCAGCAGCACGGTGTTCATCAACTCGTCGTTTGCCTTCGACACCGACGCGCCGTGGGTGGAGAACATCAAGGCCAACTCGCGCCGCTTCATCAACGGCGACGGCCTCTACGACGATGTGCTGACGCAGAAGGCGGGTCTCGGTCCTGTCTATGCAGGCTACTCCTGCGGCTCGTGCCACCGCAATGCCGGGCGCACGAAGCCTGCCTTGTGGACGCAGACGGGTACAGACCCCGACGGAACGCCTGTATATGGGTCGGGAACCTACGGTTTCAGTTCCATGCTGGTCTATATTACGCGAAAGAACGGAGCCTTCTTCCAGAACTACGGCCGCGTGCTGCACGACCAGAGCATCTACGGCGTGACGGCAGAAGGCAAACTCGAATGCCGCTGGCACGAGCAGTCGTTTGCCTTCCCGGACGGCGAGCCGTACAGCCTCGTCTATCCCGAATACCGCATCACCGACTGGTACAAGGGCTACGGAGAGACAGGCGAACCCATCGACCCCGAGGAGCTTTTCTGCACGGTACGCATTCCGCTCAGGCACGTCGGCATGGGACAGATGATGGCTCTCGACCGCAACGAGATAGAACAGCTTGCGGCGAAGTCGAACTACCCGGAGCTTGGGATAAGCGGCCGCTGCAACTACATCACCGAGCGCGGCATGCGGCAACTCGGCCTTTCGGGTAATAAGGCACAGCACGCGGACTTGACCGTCGAGCTGGGCTTCTCGTCGGACATGGGCGCAACGAACAGTCGTTACCCCGAAAAGATTTGCGAGGGACAGTCGCAGATGCAGGAGGGTTCGATGATGGGACTGCTTTATGACCAGCTCGACGTTGCGACCGAGGACATGGAGGACGTGGACTTCTACCTGCACGGCCTCGGTGTGCCGGCCAGAAGGCTAGGCAGCACGAAGCAACCCGCCGCGTACAAAGGCCGCACCATTACCGAGAGGGAACTCATCAGCATAGGCGAGCAGAAGTTCTACGAAGCGAAGTGTCACCTCTGCCACGTCACGACGCTCCACACCCGACCTCGCGGCGCAACGCTCCTCAACGGCACGGAACTGCCGTGGCTGGGCGGTCAGACGATTCATCCCTACAGCGACTTCCTCTTGCACGACATGGGGAGTGAGCTAATGGGCGTCGGTCTGAACGACAACTACGTCAGCGGCTTGGCCCGAGGCAACGAGTGGCGTACAACGCCGCTTTGGGGCATCGGACTGCAAGAGAAGGTCAACGCGCACACTTACTTCCTGCACGACGGCCGTGCCCGCAACCTTCAGGAGGCTATCCTCTGGCACGGCGGAGAGGGAGAAGCCAGCAAGAACCTCTTTGCAAAGATGGAGAAGGACGACCGCTCGGCACTCATCAAGTTCCTGGAATCCCTATAGCCTCTCCCCCTACCCCTCCCCTAAAGGGAAGGGGAGAAACAACAAACCAACAACCTCAAAATATGAAGAAGACATACATACTACTTATAGCAACCCTCCTCGCCATGCCGTCGATGGCCGAGGAGCACGAGAAAGAGAGGAAAATCACCTTCGAGAAGTACAACTGGAAGAGTGCTGACCTCAGACAAGAGACTGACGGCATCGACATGGAGAACGGCGTGCTGGGCATTGCCGACAACAGAGGATTCACGCTTCAGTCGCGCGACGGACGCTTCGTCTTCAAGCCCTATCTGTTCCTGCAGACCAGAGGCCAGTACCATTACTACGACGACGAGGGACTGGACAAGGCGTACAACCAGGACAATGTGGCCAATTCGGGCTTCTCCATGCCGTATGCCATCCTGGGCTTCACCGGCACGACTTTCGGCCGGCTCGACTACAACCTGAGCATCAACGCAGCCGGCAGCGGCGGCAACGTCCTGCAGCAAGCGTGGGTGGACTACAGAATCTCGCCCGCTGCCCGCTTCCGTGCCGGCAAGTTCAAGACGCCTTTCTTCCACGCCTACCTCACCACGTTGGGCGAAACGCTGTTCCCTTGCCTGCCAACATCGCTGACGGCTCCTGTCATCATGCCGTACAGCCTGAACGCCGTCACACCAAGTATCGGCATGGGCTTCGACCTTGGCTTCCAGTTCCACGGCAAGATGAAGCTCAACAAGAAGCAGGAAAGCTGGATGATGGGCTACGAGGTGGGACTCTGGAACGGCAGCGGCAGCGGCGTAAACACCGCGACGAAGACGCTCT
Source organism: uncultured Bacteroidales bacterium (assembly GCA_902776455.1). Taxonomy (GTDB): domain Bacteria; phylum Bacteroidota; class Bacteroidia; order Bacteroidales; family Bacteroidaceae; genus Physcousia. Next base: position 11,481 of record CACYQI010000049.1, read on the forward strand.
CCGACGATGCTCACATCCCTTCCCTGCTGTATGCCGGACGCCTCACCTTCATGCCTTGGGGCAACATGCCTGCCACGCAAGGCAACAGCCACATGCTCAGCGGACGCCACATGCTCTTTGGCTTGAGCGGCGGCATCAACGTGGAGAGTGGAGGAGAGAGTACCAACGACACCCGACTGGGCTTGGAGTGGAGCATGCTCTACGGCCGTTGGTACGCCGCTGCCGAAGGCTATTGGATGCACGTCAGCTTTACGAAACGACAGAAAATCAACGAGACGTACAACTACTGGGGCTGCTACGGACAGGTGGGCTACTTCTTTACCCGAAGCCTGCAGGCTGGTCTGCGCTACGACTTCCTCGACCGCAACGGCTCGGGGCGCGACGGCATCCTCAACATGCCGGCAGCCGTGGTGAACTACTACGTCAACAAGGCCGGGCTGAAGCTCACAGCCATGTACCAGTTCACGGGCAGATACGGACACAAGACGCAACTGGACCGCGACAACGACGACCTCGGCCTTAGCACCCATGCTGCCACCCTGCAACTGCAATACAGCTTCTGACCAAGCCCTTTAGCCACTATAGTATCTATAGTTGCTATAGTATCTATAGATTCTATAGTCTCTATAGTTTCTATAGCAACTATGGCAACTATAGCCAACAGACAATACTCTTTCAGATGAAACCTATACATTATATATATATAATAGCTCTGGGCTTCTTCGCTTCATGCGATAGCGGAGACATCCAGGAGAAAGTCTATCAGGTCGATGAGACGGGCTACACGGTGAAGCTGACGGCACGCATGACGGGCCTTTCCGACTGGGACGGAAGCGGTTACACGCTGGCTGTGGCAGGCTTCACCGCGGACAGCAAGTTCGCCATGCTGCAACGGGCCTTGCCTTCCAGCAGCAGAGAAGCAGTACCCGTCAGCCTTGTCCTGTCGAGCATCAGCAGCGAGGTGCAGACCGTGGAACTGGTGCTCACCAACTCCTTGCGCAAGCGCATCGTCACACTCGCTACGCTGGACATGGCCGACTACAAGGACCACACGGCCCACGACACGATCCGTCTCGACCTGGGCACAATGGATGTGAGCGAGTTCGGCGTGCTTCAGAGAGGACTCTTCGACCGGGCCTGCATCCAATGCCACGGAGCGAGCGGCCGCTCGGCAGCCGGGCTGAACCTGACGGAAGGCAACGCGAGGGCTGCCCTCGTCGATGTGCCGAGCACACGGCGAGAAGGCTATCTGCGCGTGGAGAGCGGCAATGCCGAAGGCTCCCTGCTGCACCTCATCCTGAGCGAAGGCGGAGAGCAGCTCCTCTCGCACAACCACACGGAAATACTCAGCAGCCAGTTCAAGTCGAACCTTGAGGAAATGCACGCCTTCATCGACGATTGGATTAACCACCTCAAGCCCCTTCCCGACTCCCCCTAAGGGAGGCGGCTCTCACACTCCACGGAGAATCGGCTTACACTCCACGGAGAATCGGCTCATTCTCCACGGAGAATCGGCCGATGCTCCACGTTGTGTAAAACCACCCCCTAAAAGGCATTCTTCTACGCCGCCCAATAATTTTCAACTCTCCACTTTCAATTTTCAATTAAAAGTCGTATCTTTGCACCCAATATCACACAACGCACCATGCAATACAAGGAAATAAACATGGAAGAACTCGGCGCCGTAGCCGAACTGACCACGTTTGCCCCCGAGGGGAAAACGGCAGAATGGCACGCCATGCTGCACGTCGATTCGCACGGCGAGACCTTCCAGCAGCAATACCGCCGCATCCGGCAGGCGGAAGCACAACTGCTTGGAACAGAGGACTTGGCAGGCGCCAAACCCATCTACAAGCGGTACTTCCTCTCCGATGCCACCAATCAGCGACCCCTCATGGAGGAGGACCCGAGCTGCACCGTCTCGTACATTCAGCAACCGCCGCTCGACGGCAGCAAAATCGCCTTGTGGCTCTACCTGCAGCGCGGCACGGAAGTAATCCCCCAAGCCGACCGCCTCTCCTCCACCCTCGTGCGCCACAATGGCTACGAACACCTCTGGACGATGGGCATGATGACCACCGACGGCACCAGCTACGTGCAGACGGGACGGCTCCTCGAGGACTACGAACAGCTCCTCGCCGACTACGGCATGACCTTGGAGGACAACTGCATCCGCACTTGGTTCTTCGTTCGCGACGTCGATACTCAGTACCAGGGCCTCGTCGTAGCCCGTTGGGAGAACTTCGCCCAGCACGGACTCGTGCCCGAAACGCACTACATCGCCTCCACCGGCATCGGCGGCAATCCCTCCGAGCCTAAGGCGCTGATACAGATGGGCTGCTACGCCCTCAGCGGCTTCAAGCCGGAACAGCAACGCTACCTCTACGCCGCCAGCCACCTCAACCGCACCAGCGAGTACGGCGTCACCTTCGAGCGCGGCACACTCCTCCGCTTCGGCGACCGCGACCACGCCATCATCTCCGGCACAGCCAGCATCAACAACAAAGGCGAAGTGATGCACGTAGGCGACATAGAGAAACAGACGTACCGCATGTGGGAAAACGTAGAGAAACTCCTCGAGGAAGCAGGCATGACCATGGACGACACAGCCCAGCTCGTCGTCTATCTGCGCGACGGCTCCGACTTCGAAGTAGTCAGCCGCCTCTTCCGCCAGAAGTACCCGCACATCCCCACCGTCTTCACCCTCGCCCCCGTCTGCCGCCCCACCTGGCTCATCGAGATGGAATGCCTGGCAATCAAAGAGGCAACGAACAGCGAGTTCAGCGATTTCTAATCGCTGAACTCGTGGGAGTAATAAAAGGAAGTAAACTCGCTACGCTCGTAGAAGTTAAAATGGAAGTTAAAAAGGACAATAGCTTTAGCCACAGCTTCAAGGATCTGGAGTGCTGGCAGCAGGCGCATGAGTTTGTGAAAGCTGTCTATACTGTTACGAAGCTGTTCCCTGAAGATGAACTTTACGGGCTTACTTCGCAGTTTCGACGTGCTGCAGTCTCAGTTGCAGCCAACATCTGCGAGGGCTATCGCAAGTTGAGTCGTGCAGACAAGCTTCGCTTCCTGAACATTTCGCAAGGGTCGCTCGAAGAATGTCGCTACTATATCATACTGTCATACGACATCGATTATATCGACAAAACAACGCACGACAGATTAGAATACATCCTCAACGGAACCAGTTGGAAGCTCAACGGATACGCCGAGGCCATAAGCAAAAACAAAGGAATCACTGATGAATAAAATATATAATAGAAGTTAAAGTGGAAGTAAGTTCGCTACGCTCATGGAAGTTAAAAGGGAAGTTAAAAAGGACAATACCTTTATGCACTTGGCATCCCAAGCTATCGTCCAGCGCGAAGCGCTTAACTTCCAGCCAGCAACGCTGGCGTAACTCCCATTTTAACTCCCTCATTTAACTCCCAATTAATAAAACAATGAAAGCCGGAATAGTAGGACTGCCCAACGTCGGCAAGTCAACCCTCTTCAATTGCCTGTCGAGCGCAAAGGCTCAGGCAGCCAATTTTCCTTTCTGCACCATCGACGCACAGCTCGGACAAGTCACGGTGCCCGACGAAAGACTGACCAAACTCGCCGAACTCGTACACCCTGGTCGCATCGTGCCCGCTGTCTGCGACATCGTCGACATAGCAGGCCTCGTGAAAGGAGCCAGCAAGGGCGAAGGCCTGGGCAATCAGTTCCTGGCCAACATCCGCGAGTGCGACGCCATCATCCACGTGCTCCGCTGCTTCGACAACGACGGCATCGTACACGTTGACGGCAGCGTCGATCCCGTTCGCGACAAGGAAATCATCGACGCAGAACTGCAAATCAAGGACCTCGAGACCATCGAGAACCGCATCAAGAAAGTGGAGAAGCAGGCTCGCGTGGGTGGCGACAAGCAGGCCAAAGTAGAGCTTGACGTCCTGCTCCGCTACCAGGAAGCCCTCAACAAGGGCCTCAGTGCTCGGAGCGTAAGCTTCGAGACAGAGGACGAAATCACGGCGGCCAACGGCCTCTTCCTACTCACCACGAAGCCTGTGCTGTACGTCTGCAACGTCGATGACGCGTCGGCTGCCACAGGAAACGCCTACACAGAAGCCGTCAAGAAAGCCATCGAAGGCGAAGACGCCGAGATGCTCATCATCTCAGCTCAGACAGAAGCAGACATCGCTGAACTCGAAACCTACGAAGAGAAGCAGATGTTCCTCGAAGACCTCGGCTTGACGGAAAGCGGCTGCAACCGTCTCATCAAGGCCATCTACCACCTGCTCACGCTCCAAACCTTCATCACGGCGGGCGAGATGGAAGTGAAGGCCTGGACTTTCCGCCGCGGCTGGAAGGCCCCGCAATGTGCAGGCGTCATCCACACCGACTTCGAGAAAGGCTTCATCCGCGCAGAGGTCATTAAGTACGAAGACTATATCAAGTACGGTTCGGAAGCCGCTGTCCGCGAAGCCGGCAAGATGAGCGTCGAAGGCAAGGACTACGTCGTGCAGGACGGCGACATCATGCATTTCCGCTTCAACGTTTGACGTTAAAACGGATTAAAGATTAAAGATTAAGGATTAAAGCTGTTTGTATATAAGATCGTAACAGGATGGAAGAGTTTTACTATCGGAAGTTAGAAGTTTACAAGCGTGCAAAAGCATTGTCTCATGCTGTGTGTAAACTTATTAAAACCTTCCCTGTTGAAGAGCGATATGGCCTATGCGACCAGCTCCGGCGAGCTGCCATGTCAATCCCCATTAATATCGCCGAAGAATTCGGACGCTTCTCTGCCAAAGAGAAAGCGCATTTTATACAAATTGCTTTTGGTTCACTCATTGAAGTTATGTGCGAGTTAGAGCTGTCGCAGGACGAGAACTATATTAATGAAGAACAGCTAAAAGAATTTGAAAGCCAGATTATACCCATTAACAGACAACTGTCTGCGTTGCACAAATCCATAATAGACAATGGTGATTACAGCCCATCACAGCAAAAGCTTTAATCGTTCAATAGAAACACACCCGCAAGACAATCAAGCCTTAATCTTTAATCTTTAATCTGAAATGCAATTTCAATATATCACTTGGAACCCCGACATCGTTGCCCTCGACCTGGGCTTCGTTGCTGTGCGTTGGTACTCGCTCTTCTGGGCGATTGGCCTCATAAGCGTGTATCTATTGATGCACAGACTATTCCGTCAGCAGAAGATAAGCGACGAGAAGTTCGAGCCGATGTTCATGTATTGCTTCCTCGGCATACTGATTGGAGCCAGGTTGGGGCATTGTCTGTTCTACGAACCGGGCTACTATCTGTCGCATCCCATTGAGATGCTGCTGCCCATACGCAACGTGCCGGGACAAGGATGGACGTTTACCGGCTACGAAGGGCTTGCCAGTCACGGCGGAACACTTGGTTTGATGATAGCCATCTGGCTGTATGCCCGCAAGGTGAAGCTGCCTCTCATGCACGTCTTGGACAACGTGGCCATCGTCACACCCATTTGTGCCTGCGCCATCCGCCTCGGCAACCTGATGAACTCGGAGATAATCGGACGGCCCACCGACGTGCCCTGGGCGTTCATCTTTGAGCGTGTGGATATGCTTCCGCGCCATCCCGGACAGCTCTACGAAGCGTTGTGCTACGCCGCCTTCTTCATTATTCATTGGGTGATATACCGCAGGAAACCGCAACTCGTCAGCACCGGTTTCTTCTTCGGACTCTGCCTCTTCCTCATCTTCACGAGTCGTATCTTCATCGAATACACAAAGGAGAACCAAGAAGCCTTCGAGGAGGGTATGCTCCTGAACATGGGGCAGTTGCTCTCCATCCCCTTCATTCTGCTCGGCTCGTACTGCATGATCAGAGCTTTATCCTCGTCTGGAACGACAAATCATTCTTCCAAGGACTGAGGATTCGCTGTAGGGCGGTGCCTTGTTCGTCGCGGTCGAAGTAGCGAAGCAGGCTGTAGCGTCCCTCGAGCATCCAGCGTCTGTTCTTGCTTTGCCAACGACATGTGAGGATGCACAGCATGCCGTGTCCCGAATAAGAGGCAGAGGAAACGCTGCTATAGAGAGCAGGCGACTGCAGATAGATGCGGCTCAGATAGTCGTCGGTATTGAAGTAAGCGAGCTGCCCGCTGAGCGTCAGATTGAGTTTCTGAAGCACGCATCGGGCGTTCTGGCTCAACAGAAATCCGTTAAAGCCCAGCACGTTGTGGTAGAAACCTGTTGTCTGAAAGCGCCAACGGCCTGCCGACTCGCACGTCCACCCGAGTTTGATGCGGTGATGCGGCTCCATGCGGTCGCCATTCTCCTTGCGTTTGAGCTGATAACGAGCCAGTAGTGTGTGTCTGGCCGAAAGGGCATAACTGCCTTGCACGAACAGTTCCTGCCCGGTACTGCTGTGCGTCATGCGGTATCGCGGCCAGGGATGATGGAAGAAATCGAAGTAAGCCGTCACTTGCAACCCAGCCAACGGCTCGGCCTGCAGATGCACGAGTACGCCGCTCTCATTCTGTGCGTTGCTGTTTTCGGCAAGCGAACTGGCGTAGAACGAATAGTACTGATAGGCATAGAAGCGTTGGACGGCAGAGAGCGTGTAACGCCTGCTGATGCTCCACGACGCGCGGTTGATGGTCGCAAAGCCGTCTGCTGCTGAACTATAGGCTGCCTCTCCGGCAAAGGAAAGGCGGTAGCGTGTGTAGCCGTAGTTCACGCCGACCGCACCGAAAGCATTCCCTTTCGGATAAATCGCCCTGTACTGCTGGCTGCCGGGGTTGAGAGGACGACTGAATTTCTGCCAGTAGCCTGTCGTTCCCAAGTGGAAGCCCTTGCTGTACCAGGCAAGGTTGCCGCCCAGAACGGTGCTTCCCACATTCCTCCGCCGCTCCCATTCCGATGCCGTCCGATGATAGCCGTCGGTTCGCAAAGTCTGCACTTCGCCCTCGCTCGTCAGCGTGGCGTCGCGCTTCCGGTATGAACCGAAGGCGCTCAACTTGAGGTGCTTGGACAAAGACAGCGTGACGGCAGCACCGCGGAGGAAGTTCGTCTCGTCCATTCCTGTCATAGGACGGATGCCGCCTTGCGTTTTGAGTGGGGGCGTACTCTTGCTGTTCCAAATGCTTCCACCCAGCACCAAGCCCTCACCAAAGCCGATGCGGAAGTCGCCGACGATAGCTTTGTCGAGGATGCCGACGTCGTGAAGCATGGCATACGCTCCGTAGCTGTCGTAGAATCGTTCGCCTGCGTCTTTCTCCACACGCAGCCCCGCTTGGAAATGCTTGCTGTTGCCCAACTGATAACGGATGCGGTGATAGAGCGGGTCGCCACGATAACCTTTCTCTTGCTGCTGCCCTACCCTATAATATAAAGGTATGTCGAGGCGCGTCGAGAAGTCATGGCGAAGCCGACTGAACAGGCTTTTCTTCTCTTCCTGCTGTTCCGGCTGGGCATAGACAAAGAGGGAGAGCCGCCTGCGCGTCGCTTCGTCGATGAGCGGCACAAGGCGCAACTCGGCCAACGTCTGCATCTGTCCGTGCAGATAGATGTAGGCGTGTATCTGTTCTATCTGTGCTTCGGACAGAAACGGCAACTGCAACAGGTCCTCAACCGACGCGGTGTTGATATTCAGAGGGTGTTCCGAAAGCTCCTTCAACTCCTGCAGATGCAGCTGAAGGTCCTCTTCTTCTGCCCGCTCCACATCGCTTGTGTACTCCTCCACGAAGTCGTCCCATGAAGCCCCTCTCCCAGCCTCCCCCAAAGGGGAGGAGTTCTGAGCCATCGTAAGGCTTAGGGGAAGCAGAAACAAGAACAGTAGAACCTTTCGCATCATGAGGGGGTTTGCCCCCTCCCCTTTGGGGGAGGGTTAGGGGAGAGGGGCCGTTATCTTGTACGTTCCGGCCTGATAATCTTTAGAGGTTGTCTCGCCTGGGAGAGTCACGGTGGCTGTTGCGCCTTTCGGGATGGTGAAGGTCCATGTCCATTGGTCGCCTTTATAACGCCATTCGCTCTTGATGAGGCCGGCTGCCGACTTGTACTCTGCCTTGAGATGTCCCAGGCGCTTGTCGGGCACAGGTTTCATGATGATGTGCTTGAAGCCAGGCTGCGTCGGGTCGGCTGCAATGCCGGCGGCGGTCTCCCAAAGCCATTCGCAGACACATCCGTAAGCATAATGGTTGAAACTGTTCATGCCGCGCGGACCCATGCCGCCATCCACGGTGTACGAGTTCCAACGCTCCCAAATGGTCGTTGCGCCGTTATCGACGGAGTAGAGCCACGACGGGTTCTTGTGCTGGAAGAGGAGCTCGTAGGCAATGTCCTGCATGCCGTTCTCGGTGAGGGTCTGCATGAGGATGGATGTACCGAGGAAGCCTGTCTGGAGGCAGTTGTCGTGTTCCTCGAAGTTCTTGCGGAGGCGGGCAATCATGGCGTCCTTTGCAGCCCCACTCAACAGGTTGTTCTTGAGGGCGAAGAGTGCCGGCGTCTGCATCGTGTTGAGGATGTCGAGCTTGAACGTGCCGTCGGCATTGAGGAACTTATCAAGGATGTATCGCCCATCATGCCTGCATCGATGACCCAGTACGACGCGCTGAGGTAGTTCCAATACACAACGGCGTCGGGCTTCGGCTGCCCGTTCTCGTGGCTGCGACCGCTGCTGCTCTCCAAAGGTTCGTAGCTCAACCAGTCCGCCCATTGGTAGTTGCCGTTCTCGCCCGTCATGACGTTATGCTCGTATTTGGTCTCGTAGATGTGGTTCATAAAGAGGTCCATAGCCTCCCAGTTCTCGTCGACAATGTCTTTGTCGCCAAACTGTTTCCACACCGTCCAAGGCACAATGATGCCGGCATCTGCCCAACCCAGGCGCATCATGTCGCCGTTGCCTTTGCCGTCGCCTGCCCCATATTGAGCGAGAGGTGCGACGCCCGGGAAAGCGCCTGTGGGCGACTGCGTGTCCCTCATGTCCTGCATCCACTTATGGAAGAAGCGGTCTGTGTTGGCGAAGAACGTTCCGGTCTCCGTGAAGACCTGCGTGTCGGCTGTCCAGCCAAGGCGTTCGTTGCGTTGGGGACAGTCCGTCGTGACCGACAGATAGTTGGAGCGCTGGCCCCAGACCGTGTTGGAGATGAGTTTGTTAATGTCCTCGCTGCCCGTCACGATAGTGCCTGTCTCGAGTTCTTTCGTGATGGAAGATACGGGGATGGACTTTATGCTGCGGATCGTGACCTCATCTGTTGCCGTAACCGACACGAAGCGATAACCGTAGAAGGTGCTTCGGGGAATGAAGTTCACGAAGCCTTTATTGTCTGCAAACGTGTAGCGGAGTATCATGCCCGTGTCCGGGATGCGCAAGTTCAAGCGGTGCGTACTACCTTCCGGACCGTCCATGCCGCGACTCTTTGCGCCATTGCCGTCGTTCAGAAGCTCGCTCGGCAGGCAAGTCAGCACGGTGCCGGCTTTTGCCTTGAACTCGAAGGCGGGTACTGCGGAAGCGTTCTGACCGAAATCCACCACGAGTGTCTCGCCCGGACGAACCGTCATGGGCTTACCCGGAGCGAACTCCTCGACGATATTAACCTTGCCGAACTGGTCGTCGGTCGCGCCTGTCGTGCCTTTCCAGGTGTAGGCCTTGACGGGAGACAAAGCGAGGTCGTAGCGATGATAAATCTCTGCGCCATCGGTCGCCCACACCTTCCCGGGGAACTCCTCATTGATTTCCGGGGTCGAGAAGCTTGCTGCGTTCGTCCAACCTTCTGGCTGACGGGCATCATAGTCCTCGCCGTCGAAGATGGCGGCATGCGTCACAGGACCTGCCACACCTGCCTTCCAGTCCTTCAGGTTCGTGGGGAAATACTCCTCGCTGCCGTCTGTGTAGGTCAACATAAGCACGCCCCGGAAGGCGACCTTCTTGCCAACCATGCCCTGATGACCCCAAGGGGTGATGATCTTATCTGCCCACCAACCCGGAACCACCTGCACAGCCAACTCGTTCTGCTGTCCTGCGCCTTTGTTGAAAGCCTTTGTGATGTCGTAAGTAAAGCTATACTTCGTCTTCTCGAAGTGTGTGAAGCCAGGCTTCAAGACCTCGTTGCCGACCAGCTGACCATTAATGTAAAGCTCGTAGGTGCCCAGGGCGGTGGTCTTCCAGATGGCCCTCTTCACCTTCTTCGCATTGCGAGGATTGCTGACGAACCAGCTTGCGCCGTCCGCCGCCCTTGTGCCATCCTTCACTTCACCCGTGACAACCTGTGCATCCTTGGCGCTTATCCAGACCGATTCGTTCCACGGCCCAACCAAATGATAGTCGATGAGTTTGCCGACTGTCCCTTGTGCGTTGCAGGCCAAAGTTGCCCACATCATGCCTCCAAAAAGGGAGGCTTTCAGAATCTTCAATGAGTTGTTCATAATTATCTAAAGTTTAGTTTTTATTCCCGATTTGTTGCGTCGATTCATCCTATTCGAAGACAAAGGAAGCGCTTTTTATTATAATAAGGAATAAAGAACTGCCTTTTTTATATAACTATTTGTCACGCCAGCAATTTTCCCTCTTTCCTTGAGGTCTCGGAGCTGGCCAAGTATTCCGCAAAGACACGCGCCGCGCTCTCCACCTTGCGGGCACAAGGGCGGACGCGATAGTACTCGGCGTTGCGTTCGTCGGGCATACAGGGTTCCAGAGTATTGAGTTGACTTCCCCCGTCGAACTTCGGTTCTCCCCCTAAAGGGGGTTGGGGGGTCTTTCTCTGTAACAATTCGGCACAAATGATGCTGCCGTTTCTCTGTCGGAACGTCTCGAGGAGCTGGCGCACGAGCTGATAGCAAGCGGCCTTCCCTTCACGGTCCTCGCCCCGCGTCTGCCCGCGTTCCAAGCCTGCCAATATCACCAAAGCCGAGCACGCGCCGCACATCATGCGCAGCCTTCCCACGCCGCCGCCGAAGCCGGCACTCACCCTGAGCGCCATCTCCTCGTCCAGTCCGTAGAGGTCCGAAAAGGCACAAACGACGCTTTGGCAGCAGCCGTAGCCCTGCATAAAGAGTTCAACAGCCCGCTGTATGCGGTCTTCTTTGCTTGTTTCCATGATTATCTAATATGTTTTTACCTTTACTTTCATGCAAAGATACAAAGATTTGCTGAGACTACAAAATAAAGGCAAAGAAAAAGGACACAGCCAGCTCTGCCCTCCCATCAAGGAGGAGAGGGCCGAAGCGCGTGGAATATCCCCGAAAAACCCCGACATGATTTTGCGTTCCTGCAAGGAGAATCGGTCAACGTCGCACGCCATGTTTTCCGACACTCCACGGAGAGTTGGCTTACACTCCACGGAGAGTCGCTCAACACTCCACGTTGAATTGCCCCCCTCTCCCCGTCATTTTTCCAAAGAAACTATGTTCTGTTTGTCGGCATTCCATGCCGACCTGACACTCTCTTAACATGTCTCCCCAAAACGCCCCTTTGTAACCCATTGATTCCCAGCAGCAATTCAAAATAAGCCCATTTCCCGCCTTCGGTGGACCAAAGTGCCACAGACACAAAAAAAGGCCGCCAGAACGCGACCTAATGCGAAAAGTATTGACAAACACAGCACTTCCCTACCCTACAGTTTCACCGCCTTGCCGGTCTTGGCACTACGGATGGCGGCCTCGAGTATCTGCACAACGAGGACGTTGTTCTCCAGAGCAGAGAGGTCGGAGGGCTGTTCCTCTATCTGACCTCGGACGAGGGCTTTCAGGTAGCGATAGGAGTCGTCGAAGGGCGGCTGAAGCCGTGGCGCATTGAACTCCTTGCCTTGTCTGCCATCTACGAACAGCTGGAGGCGGTTGCCCGTCCGCTGGTAGGCATAGCCGCGAGAGCCATAGACGTACATGTCCTTGCGGCTGTATGGCCAGCACCACGAACCCATGACCTGCACGGTGCAGCCTTCGTAGTCGAGGATGATAGTGGCATCGTCATCGACCAGCGGATAGACGTCGGGCTTGTTGTGCTGAAGAACGGCATAGACACTCTTGGGCTTCTGGCCCCGGAGCAGCCATGTGGCAATGTTGACGCCGTAGCATCCGAAGTCGATGACAGCACCTCCGCCGTTCTCCTTCGGGTCGGTGAGCCAGGAGAGGAACATGCGGTCGCAACCTATCTCCTTCGGCCCTTCGTGTCCGTCATAGACGTCGATGCGCGTGATGTTGCCCAGCTGTCCGCGGTCGGCAAGCTGCTTGACGTGATGGTTCGCAGCGTACCAGGTCGTCTCGTAGTTCGTCATCAGCTTTATGCCGTACTTCTTGGCCAGAGCCTCCATGCGGAGGGCCTGCTTGTAGGTAGTGGCAAGGGGCTTCTCCACCATGACATGGATGCCTCGCGGAGCACAGGCTTCGACGGTAGCTGCATGGTGAAGGATGCTTCCGTAATCGACCACCACCTCGGGCTTCTCGTTGTCGAGCATCTCGGGGAGCGAGGCGTAGAACTTCTCCTTAGGCAGCCGGCCCACGAGGTTGTTGTGACGGCGGAAGTCGTCGTTCTCCTCTGCCACGCCAACGATGACGAAGTCGCCGCGATGCATCGCGTTGATGAGGTTCCAGAGGTGTCCGTGGGCCACGCCTGCCACACCGATGCGCAGCGGACCCTCCTTTGCCTGAGCCACGGCAAGCAACGTCACAAAAAGGCTCACAACGAATAGTGCTTTCTTCATAATCGTAATGTCTTTCCCAAGGACGCAACTAAACCGCTATGCCAGTCCGCATGACGTCATCGTAGAGAGGCGACCAACGGTCGTCGGCCATCAGCACGGGTTCAATGAGATAGCTCACCTTATCTACATCTTTGCCAAGAGCCACAGATGTTTCAAACCACTTGTCATCGGAGATATTTGGCACAATGACAGCCACATCAATGTCGCTCCAGGGGTTGGGATTGCCTTTGGAATACGAGCCGAACATCATGACTTTGGCATTCCCATTGAAGCGAGGCAGTATCACTTGCTTGTATTGTCGGACAAGCTGGAGGGCTTCATCGCGTGTGAGCACTTTTGGAGTATCCATTGCTGCAATTGTTTGGTCTGTTCTACAATCTGTTTGGTCTTCTCTTCGTTCAGCATGTTTGCGATGCTACGCTTGTAGTCGGGGTATCTGGCTTCTATGTTCATCAGACGTATCTCCTGAAGGAAATCGCGTTGAGCCTCGTTCATCTGCTCATATAGTCCACATAGCTTTGCCAGCTGCTTATGTTCGTGGATATAGGGAGGGACATCATCTCGCGTAGCCGTCCAATAGGCTTTAAGCATCTTCTCTATGACTTGATGACACATAAAAGCAGAGTAAAGCCATCGTCTGCTTTGGCATAGGAACTCGCCCAGGTCGAGGTCTTCGGCCGCGATGTCTAACCAGTATTGGACTTTTTCCTTCTTTGTCATCTTTTTATTTATACTTGTTTCTGCCTGCAAAGTTAGCGATTTATCCCATACAAGCAAAGAAACCATCGGATTATTTATATCAGAGACTCAAATTATGAACGATGAAGCTAAGCTCAACATAAGTCAACTATGAACTATGGACTATGAATTATAAATTATGGACTATGAACCGCCTTTTACCAGCTTCTTGATGTCGTTCAGCTTGCTGAGGGCTTCGAAGGGGGTGAGGTTGTTGATGTCGAGGCCGAGGATTTCGTCGCGAATCTGGCAGAGGACGGGGTCGTCGAGCTGGAAGAAGTTCATCTGCACGCCGCTGTCTCCTGCCCCTTGCTCCTTGCCCCGTGCCCCCAAGTTCTGATGGTTGACGGCTCCTTCAAGCTCCTTCAGGATGACATTCGCCCTGGCAACAATGGCTCTGGGCATGCCGGCGAGCTTCGCCACATGTATGCCGAAGCTGTGTTCCGACCCGCCGCGTTCGAGCTTTCTGAGGAAGATGACCTTCCCATCAACCTCCTTCACGCTCACATTGAAGTTCTTGATGCGGGAGAAGCTCTTCTCCATCTCGTTCAGCTCGTGGTAGTGCGTGGCAAAGAGCGTGCGGGCATGGCCGCGGCCAGTCTCGTGAATGTACTCGACGATAGCCCACGCTATGGAGATGCCGTCATAGGTGCTTGTGCCGCGTCCCAGTTCGTCGAAGAGCACCAGACTGCGCTCCGAGAGGTTGTTCAGGATGCCGGCCGCCTCGGTCATCTCTACCATGAAGGTGCTCTCGCCGATGCTGATGTTGTCGCTCGCCCCGACGCGAGTGAAGATCTTGTCAACGAAGCCGATGTGCGCACTGTCGGCCGGAACGAAGCTCCCCATTTGGGCTAAGAGCGTGATGAGTGCCGTTTGGCGGAGCAGGGCACTCTTACCAGCCATGTTCGGGCCGGTGATGATGATGATTTGCTGTGTTCTGGTGTCGAGGAAGATGTCGTTTGCGATGTAATGCTCCCCGACGGGAAGTTGTTTTTCGATAACAGGATGTCGTCCTCCACGGATGTCTATCACGTCGCTGTCATCGACGATGGGACGCACGTAGCGGTTCTCGCGGGCACTCTGAGCGAAGGAGAGCAGGCAATCGAGCTGGGCGAGGAGCGTGGCGTCATTCTGTATGGGCGTGACGAAGGCTGTGAGGGCCGTGACGAGCTGCTCGAAGAGCTGGGCTTCGAGGCTGAGGATGCGTTCCTCCGCACCCATAATCTTGTCTTCGTACTCCTTGAGTTCCTGGGTGATGTAACGCTCGGCTTGGGTCAACGTCTGCTTGCGAATCCAGTCCTGCGGCACTTGATCGCGGTACGTATTACGCACCTCGAGGTAGTAGCCAAACACGTTGTTGTAGCCGATCTTCAGGCTTTGGATGCCCGTCGCCTCTATCTCCCTTTGCTGCATCTCCAGCAGGTATCCCTTGCCTTGATAGGCTATCTTGCGCAACTCGTCGAGTTCTGCATTCACGCCATCCATGATGACACCGCCGTTGGCCACCTGCATCGGGCAGTCGGGCCGCACTTCGCGGGCGATGCGGTCGCGTATCTCGGCACAGAGGTCGAGCTGCTGGCCTATCTCCTTCAACGTGCCGTCCTCGGCATTCTGGCACACCTGCTTGATGGGTTCAACGGCCTGCAAGGCGATGCGCAGCTGCACGATGTCGCGTGGACTGACACGCCGCGTACACACTTTCGATATGATGCGCTCGAGGTCGCCCACCGTTTGCAGCTGCTCCAGAACAGCATCGCGCATGTCGGGCACCTTGAAGAAGCTCTCCACGACGTCTTGACGCTTGCCTATCTGCACAGGGTCTTTCAGGGGGAAGAGCATCCAGCGGTGCAACATGCGTGCTCCCATCGGCGTGACTGTCTTGTTGATGACGTCGAGGAGCGATATGCCGCCTTCGTTCATGCTGCCGACGAGTTCGAGGTTGCGGACGGTAAACTTGTCGAGGCGCACAAAGCGGTCTTCC
Organism: uncultured Bacteroidales bacterium; assembly: GCA_902776455.1. Classification (GTDB taxonomy): domain Bacteria; phylum Bacteroidota; class Bacteroidia; order Bacteroidales; family Bacteroidaceae; genus Physcousia. The sequence continues at coordinate 26,876 of CACYQI010000049.1, forward strand.
TCGATGCGGCGAAGGGCGGTGATGTGTCCGAGCTGCAGGTGCTGCGTCATCTCCATGTATTGCAGGATGACGCCTGCTGCCACTACGCCGTTCTGCAAGTGCTCCACACCAAAGCCCTTCAGGTTCTTCACCTCGAAGTGGCGCAGGAGTTTCTGCTTTGCCGTCTGCTCCGTGAAGGCCCAGTCGTCGAGTTCGAAGGTGACGTAGCGTGTGCCGAAGCAGCCTTCGAACATCATCCGCTTGCCGCGCTCGTAGAGCACTTCCTTCGGGGCAAACGATGCCATGAGGCCGGCAACATACTCCGTGGTGCCCTCCGCCACGAGGAACTCGCCCGTGCTGATGTCGAGCAACGACATGCCACAAGTCTGTTTGCCGAAGTGGACCGCGCAGAGGAAGTTGTTCTCCTTGTGGTTGAGCACCGTATCTGCCATAGCCACGCCGGGTGTAACGAGTTCGGTGATGCCTCGCTTGACGAGCGTTTTCGTGAGTTTCGGGTCTTCGAGTTGGTCGCAGATGGCAACGCGTTTGCCTGCCCTGACGAGCTTCGGCAGGTAGGTATCGAGGGCATGATAGGGGAAGCCGGCCATTGCGATGCTTTGTGCCGCACCCGACTTGCCGTTGTTCCTGTGGGTGAGGGTGATGCCGAGGATTTCAGCAGCAATCACGGCATCGTCGGCATACGTCTCGTAGAAGTCGCCGCAACGGAACAGCAGCAACGCCTCGGGGTGCTTCGCCTTGAGGTCGTAGAACTGCTTCATCATGGGTGTCAACGCTTCTTGTGCCATCTCGTCTGTCGTTTATTCGTCGTTCATAATCTTATTTCCTCTGCAAAATTACGAAAAAAAAGTGAAGAAAGAAGAAGGAAGGGCGAAGAATTTGCGTCCGCACCGAGATATTTTAAGTCAAAGGCGCCATTGGGAACCATGCCAAAGCAGTATTTGCGTCGGGATGGAAGCCTGCCCACAGCCCCTCGTTGAAAAGAGTGGGAAAGTCTCTCCCCTTAGGTGAAAATTCGGAGGAGTTGCTGTGCGCGAAATAAGCGCCAAAGGCGCGATAGACCACAGACGGGGGTGCAACCCCCCGGGAAGAAGTGTGTCAGCGAAAAGAAGCCCCGAGGGGGCGACAGAGAGTCCATTTAGCTTGGGAACAGCATGTTAGGAACTCTGTCGCCCTTTC
>CACYQI010000050.1 GCA_902776455.1 uncultured Bacteroidales bacterium
GGACTTTAGATAAGCCCCATGAGCTGCTTTTCGTCAGGGAAGCCGATGGATAGGAGCATCAATTGAGGTGCGCATGCTTTTCCCCGGACACCAATAATTTCCGATACCTGAATTGACTTGCGGCCAACGCGGCAGCTGCTTCGGAAGCTGTTCTGATGCTCTTTTTTCTGCCTTTCTTTTGTCGTTTCATCTTTTCTTCGTACTTTTGCAAAAAGAAAAGGAAACATCATGGATACTAAGAACACCGAAAACAAGGAAGAAAGGAAGGATCAGACGTACCATTGCAACGACTGCGGCAACGTCATCTACAAGCACGAAGTCTTCTGTTCGAAATGCGGCAAACTGCTCGACAGATACGACTTTGAGTAGTAGGTCACGCTTCCCGTTAGCAGGGAAACAGAGACCTTCCGGGCAAGAATTTGCAAAAAAGAGGAAAGTTTTGGCGCTTTTTGCTTGCTAGGTCAGAAAAAAATCCTATCTTTGTAGAAACTTATTCAAGTTTCTGAAGTTAAAGTGGAAGTAAAAATGGAAGTTAATTCGCTACGCTCATGGAAGTTATAAAAGGACAATACCATAAAGGCTGTCAACAACTTCCTATTTAACTTCATCTTATAACTTCCGAAACTTAAATTAATCATCAGTCATGAAACGCAAGGACCTGAAAAAACACATCAACTACCTCTGCGGCGAACTGCTGGCTGAGTGCATCGCAGCAGCGGGGTACAGCAAAAAGGACAATGGCGGTGACGTGGAAAACGTAATGCTGAGCATCTTCAAGATGCAGAGCGACTGGATATGCCGCCTCTCGCATGTGGAACCGGGAAGCAAGAAGCTCTTCTTCAAGAAACTGAAGGAGGACATGCAGAACCGCACGAACGAAATCATTGACCAGATTCAGAGCCTCTGAGTAAAGGACGGGACGGGAAGACGCATCGCTGCCGACGACCGCCTGCCTTTGCACTAAGGTCTTTAGGGTCTTTAAGGACTTTAAGGACCTTAGGGACCTTAAGGACCTTAGGGACTTTAGAATCGGCTCACACTCCACGGAGAATCGACCTACACTCCACGGAGCATCGGCCGATGCAACAGCAAGCGTAGAACTGCCCTCCTGGCGGCATCCGCAGAAGTCCCTCGAAGCCGAGCGTCAAAACACTCAGAATCAGAACAGTAGCGAACAATCATTTCATCAAAGCCCATGCTTAAATCTCTTTGCAACAAAGTGCTGTTCGGATGGTTTCACTTCACCGAGACCATCACGGAGCCAATGCCCGACAAATGCATCATCGCCCTTGCTCCCCACACGAGCAACTGGGACTTCATCGTCGGCAACCTCTACAGCCGTGCCAAAGGCTTCCACTGCGACTTCCTGATGAAGAAGGAGTGGTTCTTCTGGCCTATGGGCTACCTGATGCGCAGCCTCGGAGGCATACCCGTCTATCGCAGCAAGCAGATGCGCTCCACCGACATCATCGCCGACCAGGCAAGGCAGGCCCGGACGTTCCGGCTCTGCATCACCCCCGAAGGCACCCGCAAGGCTCAGCCCGAATGGAAGAAAGGCTTCTACTACATCGCCCTCAAAGCCGACATACCCATCCTGCTCTATGGCCTCGACTTCGCTGAAAGGAAGATAGTCTGCACCAAGACCATCGTCCCCAACGGCGACATAGAAGCTCAGATGAAGGAAATCAAAGAATACTTCGCCCACTTCAAAGGGCTTCATCCCGACAAATTCGTAATCTGAAAACCCCAGCATACCCTCTATGAAGAGACTCTTTTCCCTCCTTCTGATTGCCAGCCTCTGCCCGTGGCTCAACCTGCAACCCGCAGTGGCACAGGACACTGTCGTCGCCAATCTCAGGCAGTACATCAGTCAATTCGCCAACCCCCTCTTCCCCAACCTCGGCACCATCACCGTCGAGGACCTACAGACCGACGCCCTGCAGAAAACGGTGACAGTCGTGCTGAGCGACAACTTCATAGCGCAACCTCTTACGCCCGCCATCGTCTCCGACCTCTATGCCCAGGTGAAAGGCCTGCTGCCCTCGCCCCTCAATGCCTACCGACTGAGCATCTGCGCCGCCGGAACGCCCGTCGAGCAACTCATTCCCACGGCTCTGGCCGACAAGGCCGACACCTCGCGCGTCTATAAGCGGGAACTCTACAAGGGCAACCCGTGGGTGACACCCCTCAGCACGCCCTACCCCATCAAGAAAGGCTTGCAGGGCCGACACCTCGGCATCTGCCAAAGCCACGGCAAATACTTCAGCCACCAGAAGCAGGAATGGATATGGCAACGGCCAAGGCTCTTCTGTACCACCGAAGACCTGTTCACACAGACCTTCGTCGTGCCCTACCTCATACCCATGCTCGAAAATGCCGGAGCCATCGTGTTCACTCCCAGAGAACGCGACTGGCAGAAACGCGAAATCATCATCGACAACGACATCATCAACGACGGCAGCCGCTACGAAGAGCGCATCACCAAGCACCACTGGCAGTACGGCGGCATCGGCTTCGCCCATACACAAGAAGGCTACGAGAACGGCGAGAACCCCTTCCGCAAAGGCACATTCCAGATGACAGAGGCAACACAGAACCGGAAGGCAACAAGCGACATCGTCTGGATTCCCGAAGTGCTGGAGGAGGACGACTATGCCGTCTATGTCTCCTACCAGACCTTGCCCAACAGCATCCCCGACGCACTCTATACCGTCAAGCACGGAGGAGTGGCAACCGACTTTCGCGTCAACCAGCAGATGGGCGGAGGCACTTGGGTCTATCTCGGCACCTTCCACTTCACCAAAGGCAAGAGCGAAGACAACTGCATCATGCTCACCAACCTCTCCGAACACAAAGGCGTGGTGACAGCCGATGCCGTCCGGCTCGGAGGAGGCATGGGCAACATCGTCCGAGGCGACTCGACAATGGCCCTGCCCATCTGCAGCGACCTGCCACGATGCCTGGAGGCCGCACGCTACTCGGCGCAATGGTACGGCATGCCCGACAGCGTCTATTCCCGACGAGGCAACGACGACTCGAAGGACGACGTCAATGCCCGACCCTACGCAGAGAACTACGTGGCAAGGGGAAGCAACTACCTCCGCGACGACAACGGTTCGGGCATTCCTCCCGTCCTTGACGGACAAGCAGTCAGAGGCCTTGGCGTACCCATCGAACTCTACATGGCTGTCCACAGCGATGCAGGCTTCAGGACCGACAACACCCTGGTAGGCACGCTCGGCATCTACACGACAGGCTTCTACGAAGGCAAGACCGCAACAGGCATGTCGAGGCTGGTGAGCCGCGACCTCGCCGACATGGTGATGACAAGTGTCTGCAACGATCTGGCCCGAGAACTGGGCTATTGGAACCGACGCGACATGTACGACCGCAATTACGGCGAGACGCGCGACCCGCAGTTCCCTGCCATCATCCTCGAGATGCTTAGCCATCAGAACTGGGCCGACATGCGCTTCGGCCACGACCCCTACTTCAAATTCCTCCTGTCGCGTTCCGTATATAAAGGCATACTGCGCTTCCTCGCCACCATCCACGGCGGGAAAGACTACATAGTGCAGCCACTTCCCGTGGCCGGACTTGCCGCCGAAGCCAATAGCGAAAAGGGCATGATTACCCTCCACTGGACACCGCAGGCCGACCCGGCAGAGCCTACGGCAAAACCCGACGGCTACATCGTCTATACAAAGCAGGCCGGAGGCGACTTCGACAACGGCCGCTTCGTGAGCGGTGACGGCTGCTTCTACCAGATGCAGGCCACTCCGGGCACACTCTACAGCTTCCGCGTGGCAGCCGTCAACGAAGGCGGTGCAAGCCTCCTGAGCGACGAAGTCTGCGCTGCCGTTGCCGCCAAACCCGCAGCCCCCTCTGTTCTGCTGGTCGATGCCTTCCAAAGGTTGGCAAGCCCCCTGCCCTTCGACACCGGAGCAACCGGCGGCTTCGACCTCGATGCCGACCCCGGAGTGCTCGACGTGAAGTCCCCCTGCTACTGCGGCCGACAGCTGAGCTTCGACAAAAGCCAGTACGGTAAGGAAATAGACGACGGCTTCGGCGTGAGCGGCGACGAGCTGGAGGGCATGATTCTGGCAGGCAACACCCACGACTACAGCGTGCGAGCTGCCGCCGACATCCTTGCCAGCCATCCCGACTGCAACATCAGCAGCACCACTCCCCTGCAGCTTGCAAGCCTCGACCTCCGCAGCTATCGCATTGCCTCCTTCATCCTCGGAGCACAGAAGGACGACGGCTATTCCCTCACACGCCGCAAAGCCTTCACCCCCGAAATGCTCACTGCCATCTCGCAACTCACGCTTCAGAACACGTCCATCATGGTCAGCGGAGCATTCATCGGCAGCGATGTGCATTTTGCCGGGCAGGATGACTTCGTGGCAGACAAGTTGAAGTACCGCTTCGTGGCAGCAGCCCAGACCGACAGCATCTGGACGGTTCAGGGACTCAACAGCACCGCCACCATCTACAGCCGCCCGAATGAGCAGAACTACTGGGTGCCGACAACAGACGTCATCGAAGGCGTCGGCGGGGCCTTCAGCACAATGAAATACGCTGAAGGAAACTACTCAGCGGCCGTTGCCTACTCGGGGAGCAACTACCGCGTGCTGGCCTTCGGCTTCCCGCTCGACTGCATCACCGACCCGGAGACACGTCGCAGCATCACCGGCATTGCCATCGACTACCTGCTTGGCAAGTGACCGTCGGGCTGTTCCTCATGTTTGAAATCTAATTATCATTCGTCCGATGTACACAATACTATGCAACCTGAAGGGTTCGCGAAAGCTCTCAGTCAGCGAAACCCACTTGAATACCATTGAACATTATGCTCTCTTCTCCGACCTGCTCGACAGCAACGGCATCGTCGAGGAGAGCGTTCTCGAGAAGTTGCGGCTGAATGTCCGCTCCCTGCTCTCCAATGGCGAGCCTGACCCACAACTCGTTGACCTCTGCGAGCAAGTCATCTTCCACAGCGACATGAAGGCTTTCGGGCTTCATCAGCTCATCCTTCTCTTCATCGATTGGGAGAAGGAGAAGCTCGATGCCCTGAAGGAATCGCTGAAAACGGAATGAAGCTGAAAGTTGAAAATTGAGAGTTGAAAGGTGAAAATTGAGAGTTGAAAGTTGAGAATTGAGAGTTGAAAGTTGAGTTCCCTTCCCCATCCTCTCCTCAAGAAGAGAGCGGAAGTCTCTCCTTTTGGGGGGAGAATGAGAGGAGGCTAATGGTCGATGTTCGATGACAAACAAGTCTGACTGGCTTCCGACGACAAGGAAGGAGATGGAGCTGCATGGCTGGGACCAGGCAGACGTCATTCTCTTCAGCGGTGATGCCTATGTGGACCACCCGTCATTCGGCGTCGCCGTCATAGGCCGACTGCTGGAGGCGGAGGGCTTGCGGGTGTGCATTGTGCCGCAGCCCGACTGGCACGGCGACCTGCGCGACTTCCGCAAGCTGGGCCGTCCGCGTCTCTTCTTCGGCATCTCGCCAGGCTGCATGGACTCGATGGTCAACAAGTACACGGCTGCACGCCGCCTCAGAAGCGAAGACGCCTACAGCCCCGACGGACGACACGACCTGCGTCCCGAGTACCCGACCATCGTCTATTCTGACATACTTAGGAAGCTCTTCCCCGACGTTCCCATCGTGCTCGGCGGCATAGAGGCAAGTCTGCGGCGCGTGATGCACTACGACTACTGGCAGGAACGCTTCCGCCCCAGCATCCTCTGCGACTGCGATGCCGACCTCATCACCTACGGCATGGGCGAGAAGCCGACGCTCGAACTGGTCCGACTCCTCGTCGAAGCCATCAACGAGGCACATCCCTTGCTCCATTACGACGAGCAGGGCGAGGCTTGCATCACGCGGGAAGTGCTTCGCGACGTGGCAAGGGAACTGCCGCAAACCGTTTCCCTCTTCCGGAAAGAGGACATTCCGGGAGGCTTCAAGCCCGACGACATCGTGCTCCACAGCTACGAGGAATGTCTCCGGCAACCTCGGCTTCATGCCGAAAACTTCCGCCACATCGAGGAGGAAAGCAACAAGATACATGCCCAGAGGCTCTTGCAGCAGACGGCAGACAAGTGGGTCGTCGTCAATCCCCCCTACCCTCCTCTCTCTACAGAGGAACTCGACCGAAGCTTCGACCTGCCCTACACGCGCCTGCCTCACCCTAAGTACAAGGGGAAACGCATCCCTGCCTACGAGATGATACGCTTCAGCGTCACCCTTCATCGCGGCTGCTTCGGCGGCTGTGCCTTCTGCACAATCAGCGCTCATCAGGGCAAGTTCATCGTGAGCCGCTCGAAGGAGAGCATCCTGCGGGAAGTGGAGGCTATCACGCAGATGCCCGACTTCAAGGGCTACCTCAGCGACCTGGGCGGCCCGAGCGCCAACATGTACCGCATGCAAGGCAAGCGCAGAGAGGTGTGCGAGAAGTGCAAACGCCCTTCATGCCTGCATCCGGCCGTCTGTCCGAACCTGAATGGCGACCATCGCCCCTTGCTCGACGTCTATCGGGCGGTCGATGCCTTGCCCGGCATCAAGAAGAGCTTCATCGGCAGCGGCATACGCTACGACATGATGCTGCACGACTGGAAGGACGAAGCCCTCAACCGCGCTGCCTCGGAGTACACGCGGGAACTCATCACGCGGCACGTCAGCGGACGGCTCAAGGTTGCTCCCGAACACACGAGCGACGCGGTGCTCAACGTCATGCGCAAGCCCTCGTTCAGCCTCTTCCGGCAGTTCAAGACCATCTTCGACCAGACGTGTCGCAAGGCAGGACTCAGGCAGCAGCTCATCCCTTACTTCATCAGCAGCCATCCCGCCTGCACGGCTCTCGACATGGCCGACCTCGCCATACAGACGAAGCAACTGGACTTCCAGCTGGAACAAGTGCAGGACTTCACGCCAACGCCGCTCACCATGGCCACTACCTGCTGGGCAACGGGCTACAATCCCTACACGCTCCAGCCCGTCTTCTCGGCCAAGACGCCCCGCGAGAAGCAGCAGCAACGCATGTTCTTCTTCTGGTACAAGCCCGAAGAACGCCGCCAGATAGAAGCCTACCTGCGCAGCATCGGCCGACAGGACATATTGAAGAAATTGAAAAAGCCTACCCTTACCCCTCCCTAAAGTGAGGGAGAAAGTTCCCGTCAAACAGCCAAACGGCCGATAACTCTTAACCCTTAACTCTTAATTCTTAATTCTTAACTCTTAATTCTTAATTCTTAACTCTTAATTCTTAACTCATATTTAACATATCCCACAGCAATGCAAAGCGAATGGTTTGAATGCAAGGTCCGTTACGACAAGACCTTGGAGAACTGTCTCATCAAGAAGACCACAGAGACATACTTGGTTGACGCCATCAGTTTCACAGAGGCTGAGAAGCGTTTCATTGAGGAAATGACGCCTCTCATCTCGGGCGAGTTCATCGTCACCGACATCAAAAGGGCACGACTCTCGGACCTCTTCGTCAGCGACGACCTGAACGACGACCGATGGTACAAAGCGCGTGTAGCCTACATCACGCTCGACGAGAAGAGCGGTGCCGAGAAGCGTACCGTACAGACATCCATCGTACAGGCCAACGACCTTCACCGCGCCCTCAGCCGCCTCGACGAGTGCATGAAGGGAACCCTGGGCGAATGGGTGATAGTCTCCATAGCTGAAACCCCGATTATTGACGTTTTCTTGTTCAAGGCAAATGATGACAAACCCGTCGGAAAAGATAAATAGCATCCTGCAGACGTTGCCCGAAGGCGTCCGCCTCGTGGCCGTCAGCAAGTTCCACCCCGCCTCTCTCATTCAGGAAGCCTACGACGGCGGCCAACGCATCTTCGGCGAAAGCCATGTGCAGGAGATGGTCAGCAAGTACGAGACGTTGCCGAAGGACATCGAATGGCACTTCATCGGCCATCTGCAAACCAACAAGGTGAAGTACATCGCCCCTTTCGTCAGCCTCATCCATGCCGTCGATTCCGAACACCTCCTACGCGAGATTGACAAGCAGGCACGCCGATGCCAACGCATCATCCCTGTACTGCTGGAGGTACACGTCGCAAGGGAAAAGACGAAGTACGGCTTCACTCCCGACGAACTGCTACGCTTCATGGAGAGCGACCCGCAGCAGAAATACCCCAACGTCAGCATAGCCGGACTCATGTGCATGGCGACAAACACCGACTCGGAAGCCCTCATCGCCTCCGAGTTCGAGCAGGCGCGTCGGCTCTTCCTGCAGATAAAGGAGAACGCAGCACACCCCGTAGCATCCTGGACTGAATGCTCGTGGGGAATGAGCGACGACTATCTCATTGCCATTCAGCACGGTGCAACGCTGGTCCGCATCGGCAGCCGCATCTTCGGAGAGAGGGACTACGGACATCCCGACACCTCGGCTGTTGCCGCAAGTGAGACACTTGCGTACCAAAGGTCGGATTGCTACGCGGACGTCTCGTCCGTGGCCTCTCCCCCTCCCGCTTCACAAGGAGAGAGCAGCCCGAAGCACATACTGCCCATACAGATTCGTTTCAACGACGTAGATAAGTTCGGGCACGTGAACAACACGGTCTATTTCCAGTTCTACGACACAGCCAAGACGGACTACTTTGCCACGGTCTGCAAAGATGTCGATTGGGAACGCGTGGCGATTGTCGTGGTGAAGATTGAAGCGGAGTTCATCTCTCAGATCAAGCCCAGCGACCATATAGCCGCCCGCACCCGTGTCGTGAAGCTCGGCAACAAGAGCTTCCAGCTCGATCAAGACATCATCGACGTCGATACGCAAGAGGTGAAATGCCGCTGCCTCTCCGTCATGGTGCTCTACGACCTTGTTCATCACCAGTCGATGCCCCTTCCCGAAGCCTGGCGCCAAGCCATCCGGCAGTACGAAAACATGGATTAGTTCCATCCCCCCAAGCCCTCGGGAACTCCTGCTCCCGGGGGCTTCTTTTTTTGCGCCACCATCCACAGCACGCGACGCCTGCCGAAACTGCGGAAAAATCCTTACATCTTTTTCTGCTCCAACGTAGAGAAGAAACCACCGCCGCATGCCTTCCCTTTCCACGCTCCACGTTGCATCGGCCTACGCTCCACGTTGCATCGCCTTTTCCTCCACGTTAACTTTCTCCCTTCAACTTTCAATTTTCCCCTTCATTCTTTGTTCTGTATGACGGCATGCCATGCCGACCTAACACTTTCTTAACCCTTCCCCTCAAAACACCCCTTTCCAACCCCTTGATTATCACCGCCCATTCGATTTAAGCCCATTCCCCGCCTTCGGTGGTCCAAAGTGCCGCAGCACCCAAGAAACGCCGCCCAAACGCGTCCCACTGCGAAAACTTCTGACAAAATAAAAGTTCTCTCACACAGAAAGCACGGGAAGCACAGAAATAAATTATTAGTGTCCGGTAAATTCGGCCTGTAAGGCCAGAAAGCTGTCAGCCCAGGGCAGCGCCCTGGGTTTATGACGCAGAAGCAGATAGCGCCCTGAAGGGGCAAAAGCACTAAAACACAAAGCTTTTGCCCTTTCAGGGCGTGATTTACCCATACGTGCTTGTACCCAGGGCGGTGACCTTACTTCACGAGTCTCTTCTGCTTTGTTCCGTCGGGAGCCTGATGAATGAGGATGCGGGGGCTGCTGGGAGTGAGGTCCGATGGATTGGGTATCATTCGGCCGTTCAGGTCGAACCATCGGCTTGCCTCTCCTGTCTCATCCTCGAAGGGTACGGGCTTCAAGCCCACTTCCTCTTCGTCGATGTCCTCGAGGATGAACTCGCCCGGTGCGGTCTTGTCGGCATAGATGTAGCTGCCTACTGAGCGCGAGTCGAAGCCCACGAGTCGGCTGTTCTGCCAGGCACAACGCAGATGGGCGTTGCCGTCGGAGAGGCGCTCCACTTGGATGTAGCCGTACTTGTCCTTCGGGGCGGTCGTGGTAGATATGATGCGCCAGCCGGCGCTGCTGTCATACGCCATGTAGCGGCCTGCAGCCTTGAGCGTGTAGAAGGCTGTGAAGCCGCTTGCCTGGGCGAAGGTAAAGACGTAGGAGCGGTCGTTCTGGTCGAACTCTCCCAAGCAGAAGTGGCCTTCGTTCTGGTTTGTCTGGTAGTGCAGGCAGAGGCCCGACTGCTTCTCGCGGATGCGGTAGCGGTGGGAGGTGACGATGGGCTGTATGAGCCAAGGAGTGGGCGGCACGATGGCTTCGGCCTCGATGCCTATCTCGGCGGCGGAAGCGTAGGCTCTGTCGGCCACGACGGTGCGGACGAGCAGCTTCATGTAGCGTGCTTCGGGCTTGTCGGGAATGCTGACCGTCTGCTTGTCCGACGTGTCGGAGAATGTCCCGACTGCTGCCGGCTTGCCCCACAGAAGAGGGTCGGACGAGAAATAGACTTCGTAGCGAAGGACGCGGCCGTTGGAGCCGTCCTTGCGGCCTTTGTAGTAGAAGGCTGTGACGCGGTAGGTCTGCTTCATGTCGATGACAAGTTCGTGGGGACATTCAGGCGTCGTGCCGCTGTAGCTGGTGTGCCAAATGGTGTTCTCGTCGCCGTCGATGGCGTTGGTGGCACGCTCGTTTCCGCCTTGCTGACTGTCGAAGCTGAAGACGGTCCACGATGCTTTGTCGATGAAGAGGCCGTAGGTCTTCGTGGTGACGATGCTTGGGGCGAGACCGTCGGCTGTGGCGTAAGCTCGGAGCGTACCTCCCTGCCGCATGTCGATGGGACCGTTATAGAGGCTGAAGTCGGAGCCGTCGATGCTGTAGTAGATGGTCGTGGCATCGGCACCCGTAGAGCTGAGCAGTACGGAACCGCGGCCGTCATCGGTGAAGCTGACAGGCTGGCAGACGGGCAGGCCGAGGCTGCCAAGCTGGGCGAGACGGGCCTCAGCCCCCTCTCCCGAGGAGGAGAGGCTTTCCTCGGCGGAAGGGGCTGTGATTGGGAGTATCAAGAAGCAGAATGGCGTCTGCGTCAGCTTTCGCTCGTATTTATCGAGGACGTCGGGGCCGCAGGAAGCGTTGCCGAGGGCGCGGTTCCATGCGTCGAGCGAGACAACGGTGTTGCGCTGGAAGGTGACTTCATAGGGATGTCCCTTGCGATTGCTGCGACTCGTATAGACTTCCTCTGCACGCCAATGGCCTACGGTTGCTGCCATTCCCGTGGGAGCCGAATACATGAGGCCTTTGCCCGCATTGGTAGTAACGGCCAGCCAACGCACATCTTCCTTGTTGCCCGTCTCTTGCGGACGGATGTGGTTCGTCCACTGCTCGGTGACGGTGCTGTGCCAGATGCCCAGATGAGCGGCATAGTTGCGGTCGCGATAGCTGTCGAAGGGACCGCGTCCGAGCCATGTGATGTTCTCTGCCGAAGAGGGCATCTCCAGTCGGAAGCCAAGCTTGGGCAGGATGGCTCCCTCGACGTTTGGCGTCGTCACGGTGCAGACGCTGACGGCCCCGTCGGGATAGACGCGGAACTGCTTGTTGACGGTGAAGGTAAGCGCCGAGGTGCTTGTCCGGTAGGTATCGGTGATGGAGAGCTGAACCCACTGCTTGTGCTCGTCCTGCTCTATTTCCCAAGTACCGCTCGACATGGAGAGGGAGCGCACGCCAAGCGTTTCCCAATTGCTTTCCTGCGTTTTGTCGTTCTCGGTGGGGATGCGGAAGGTGTTGAGTTTGAGCGGTTGGTTGATGAGTGTCGTGCCGTCGAGGATGTATCGCGAAAGTGTTCCGCCGGAGAAGGTGACAGAGAAGTTGGCGCCCTTCACGGTAGGAGAGGCGCTTGTGCCGCTCATGCTAAGCGTATCTGTCCCTTCGTATGTGTATGGCTGCAAGGCAGTTGCCTCCTTGATGACGGCTTCGGAAGCAGCCACTTCGTAACCCGCTTCTGCCCAAGGCGTCGCTTCGCGAAGGGTCGTGGAGAAGCGAATCCAGTAGCGGCTCTGCGGCTGGAAGTCGATGTTGTCGAGGGGAATGGCGACGGTAGTGCTGTCCCAGGGAGCAAGGTCGATGTCGGGAAGCTGTCCGCGCAACACGGCGATGCCGTCCTTATATAATATATAATGTGTATCGAAACCAGCGGTTCGCGTCTGCTGCAACTTGTTCTTGACGCGGAAGAAACCATGCAAGCTTTCAGACGCATCAGTCTCCTCAGACTCTGCCCTGCGGACTCCCTGCCCCTCTTCAAGGGGAGTACTGCCTCTTCTCGAGGCGAGGGGTGGAGAAAGTTTGAGGGAGAGGAGCTGGATGTCGATGGGCTGATAGACGCCTTTCATGTTGAAGCTCTTGGCAGTAGGCGTGCAGTCGGGCAGGACGACGCCGTTGCAGCAGAAGCTTCCGTCGTTGGGATAGTCGCCGAAGTCGCCGCCATAGGCCCAGTAGGACTGGCTTGCCTTGCCGGGAACGGGCATGCGAAGTCCCTGATCCTTCCAGTCCCACACGAACTCGCCCACCATTGCGGGATAAGGCTCATAGATGTCACGATAGTAATCTATCTGGTTGCCCATGGAGTTGCCCATAGCATGAGTGTTTTCGCACTGGATATGCGGGCGTTGCGACGTACCGCTCTTGTAGCCGTTCTGGCGGCTCTTGGCCGTGGAAAGCATGTTGGCATAGCTGCCGTACATCGTGCTGGAGACGTCGCTCCACTGGCTGTTGCCTTCGTAATGGGTGATGCGGCTGGTGTCGAGCTGCTTGATGGCTTTCATCACGCTCTCGAAGTTATCGCCGCCGCCACTCTCGTTGCCTGCGCTCCAGCCAAAGATGCAGACGTGGTTGCGAAGTGTGCGAACCTGCCGCTCGTTGCGCTCCACCATCGGCTTCCGGAAGAGTTCGACGCTGCTGAGACCCGTGTTGCCGTGGCACTCGACGTCGGCTTCTGCCAGGACGTAAAGGCCGTACTGGTCGCAAAGCTCGTAGAAGTAGGGATTGTTAGGGTAGTGACTGGTGCGGACAGCATTGACGTTGAGCCGCTTCATGGTAAGCACGTCCTGCAACATCTCTTCGCGGCTGACCGTGCGACCCGTTTCCTGGCTGAAGTCGTGGCGGTCAACGCCATGCACCACAAGGCGTTTGCCGTTGATGAGCAAGGCGCCGTCGGTCCGGATGCTGACCGTGCGGAAGCCTATCTTGCAAGCTCGCATATCGACCAGCTCGCCTTTGGAGGAAAGCAAACGGAGGGTCAAGTCGTAGAGTTTGGGATGCTCTGCGCTCCAGCATTCAACGTCGGAAAACGAGATGCCTTGTGTGACGCTGGTGGACGTGGAGAGCGTCTTGGAGTATTCCTTGATGATGTTTGCGCCGTCCGAAATGGTAGTTTGCAACACCATTCCGTTAGGCGAACCGCCTTCGAGCGTGACTTGCAGGCGTCCCTGCCCCGACTTGCCGGTCTGGCTGAGCGAGGTGGTGAAGTAGAAGAAGTCGGCAATGCGCTGCTCGGGCGTGGAGTAGAGATAGACGTCGCGTGTGATGCCCGTCAGCCGCCAGTAGTCCTGGCACTCGAGGAAAGAGCCGCTCGTGAAGCGATAGACTTGCACGGAGACGTTGTTCTCGCCCTCGCGGACGCAATTGGTCACGTCGAAGTCGCTGGGCAGATAGGAGTCCTCGGCATAGCCCACAAACTGTCCGTTCACCCAAACGTAGTAGCCGTGGCCAGCGCCGTTGAAGCGAAGGAAGGTCTTGCGCCCCTTCCAGCCTTCGGGCAGCGTGAAGGTGCGGCGATAGCAGCCCACGGGGTTCTTCATCTGCTCGTTGTAGGTATAGTTGTCCGGGCGGCTGCCCATGACGGAATAGTCGCTTGTGTAGGTGAAGGGATAGCGCGTGTTGATGTAGAGCGGTTTGTCCCAAGCCTTCCCGTTCCGAACGCCATAGATTTGCCACGGACACGGCACGGTGATGTTGTCCCAGGAGCTGACGTCGTAGCTGTCGGCAAAGAAGCCCGACGGCACTTTGCTGGGCAAGGCGCTCCAGCGGAACTTCCAAGTGCCGTTCAAGTCGAGGTAGTAGGGCGAAAGGCTCAGGTCGAGCGAATGCGCCGCTTCGGCATCGGCAAAAGGAATGCTGAGGTCGTGGCTCGCGATGCGGTTCAGGTTGGTCACGCTCACGTCGTCCCATTCCGTCATGGTCTGCGAAATGGCTGCCGATGTACTCATGATGAGGCACAACAGGGAAAGTAAGGGCTTTTTCATATTAGGTATGATTTGAACTAATCTTTGTCTTATCGTCTTGTTTGAGCTACCGGACAGACGGCCTTTCCACGGGGTGCTGATGACAGCTCCAAGGAGGGGGCTTTTACACTCCACGGAGAATCGGCTTACACTCCACGGAGAATCGGCTTACACTCCACGGAGAATCGGCTCACTCTCCACGGAGAATCGGGCTACACTCCACGGAGCGTCGGACTCCCCCTTACGGACCTGCTGTTTCTACTTCACTTTTCCAGCGAGATGCTTCGTGACCTTTCCGTCGGAAGAACGCTGGAGATAGATGCCGCTCCGAGGCTTTGCTATCGGCCGCCCGTTCAGGTCGAAGTACTGAGCACGCACTGTCTTTCCTCCTTCCCCTTCGCTAAAGGGCTGGGCAGAGGCTTGGGGAGCGACGATTCCGTCGGCATCGCCAAGCAGGAAGTCGATTTGCATGACGTCCGTCCCGTCGGCATTCTGGGCTTCGAGATAAGCACGATAGCCGTTCTGCTTCACGGTACTCGTACTCCGATAGAAGTCGTTGTTGAGCAAGACGAAACTGCCATAAGGCAAAGCACCCTTGGCGTAGTAGCCATTGAAAGTCAGCTTGTTGCCCTCCTTGTCTGTTATCTTGATGGGCTTGATTGTGGAGGTGTTGATGTTGATGCCGTTATCCGGATTCAGCTCGAAGCCGGAGATGGAGGCCGGAACGCGCACCATGCAGGGACGGCCGGCACGGATTGTCGTGACGTTGTTGAAGGCCAACAGCCACTCATCGCCGTTTGCCGAGATGGCACACGGCTCTCGCACCTCGGTGCCCTCGCCAAGCAACTCGCTGATTTGGGCTGAATTTAGGTTGAAGGGCAGACAAAGGGTGGTCCAGATGTTCCTCGTGAACCTCTTCTTCACCTTGACGCTCAGGCAGATTCCTCCTTCGGGAACGGTGGTGGAAGCCTCGTCGAGCACGAGCTGAGGGATGGCTTCTCCCGTCCGATAGATGCCGCAGTCGAAGTAGGCAGCGCCGCTGTTCTGCTGCACTTGGATGGCGATGACGTTGCGACCATTCTTGAGGTAACGCGAGATGTTCTTCTCGACGGGCGTGTCGGTGGTCCATCCGTTCTCGGAGCCGACAAGGATGCCGTTGATGTAGAGCTTGTAGTCGTCGTCGTGGAAGAAACGGAGCGTATGAGGTATCAGCGAGGTGAAACCGTCGAGCATGAACTCGCGACGAATCCAACAGCAATTGTATTCGCCCATCCAACGCGAGACGTAGGGCTGGCTGTAGTTGGGACTGCCCATCGGGAAGGTTGCCTCCGGCCAGTTGCTGTCGTCGTAGTCGGCACGATACCAGGTGGTTGCAGGCGCCTTCAGGGCATCGACGGCCGAGGAACTTTGCGTAGCGGCATCCTTCCGATATACACGTCCGTGCCAAGGAATGTCTGCGCCCATAGGCAACACCCACTCGGCTCCTGGAGCATCGGGAGCCGTGGCCGTAGCCTGACAGTTCTCGATGATGGCGTCAACGAGAAGTTGGCCGCGCGTGTCGTGGGAAGAGAAGGTAAGCTCATAGCGGTCGGTGCCGGCGAAGTCCATCAGTATGACGCCCGTCGGACCTCTGTGCGAACGGAGGTAGTTGAGCGCAAGTTCATTGCACTTCTCTGCACAGTCGGCCACATAATGATTGTTGATGACGTAGTTCTCTTTCGTGAAGCCGGATGTATGGTTGATGAAGAACTTGCCTGTTCCTCCAGCCATCGATTCCGCCAGAAGCCTTTCGATGTCGGCCTTCTTCCTGTTCAAGTTGTCGCCCGAAGCCACGTTGTAGATGTCCTGAATGCGGCAGGGAAGCTGGTCGCCATAGTAGCCGCGATACGTCATATCGAAGGTTGCATTGTCCTGCCACCCATCGACTCGCACGCCGCCGTAGTTGCTATCGCCCCAGCTCGTACGGCTCAGCACCAGCATCTTGCCGCGCATCTGCTCGACAGTCAAGTAGGGATTGAGTTCCAGCAAGTGGTCGGCATGGGCATCCAGCACCTGCTTCATCAAGTTGGGCCAGTTGTCGCCACCCGTCTCGTTCTTCAGGAAAACGATGAGGAACTCGCCGGGATGGGCGTTGAGGAAGGAAACATACGTGTCGAAGATGCTTCCGAGCGACTCGTTGCCATGCGTAGCACTACCGTGATAAATGATAAGTCTGTTGCCATCTACGCCGGGCCGAAGGTCGAAAGCACGTACGCCGAGCGAAAGTTGGTCCTTGATGGAATACCTCTGGCACTCGGCATTCCAGCTGAAGCCCTTGGTGCCGGAATCGTGCGTACCAGGGATGGAAAGGCTGTGAAGGCGGGCTTTGCCTGGCAGCATCGCCATCCAGTTGTTGCGATCGATGTCGGCCAGAACCTCAGACGCAAAGAAGAAAAGCCCGACAAAAGGAAGCAGAAATCTACGGATGCACATCTTCGTATGTAATCTTAAACTATTGGAACTATTTGAACTATAAAATCTATAGAGTCTATAGAAACTATAGAAACTATAGAGCCTATAGAAACTATAGAATCTATAGAAACTATAGCGACTATAGAATCTATAGCAACTATAAACTACGATCCTTGCACTATCGCCTTTCTATGCGCCAAGGGGTCGCCATTGTAGCAGTCTGTTACATCGTCCTCCACCTCGGGAACCATCTCCAATATCTTGCCGCCACGATACACGACAAGGGGCTGATGCTCAACGCCAGCACGCTGCCAGAGGCGCACTTGCGCCAAACGCACGCCTTCGTCTATCAGGCGTTGCATCTCCAGTATCTCATTCTCCTTCATGCTTCCTGCCCCTCCTCCAGCTTGCTGTACTCTTCCTGAAGACGCCTGTATGCCTCTTCTTCGTAAACCACAACCTTGTCTCCGCCTAAACCAGACGCGATATGGACGGCCGGACAGTCGCTGTTGTCGTAGAGAGACCAACTGTCCACGACGGGCATGTAAAGTTGAAACAGATTGCTCAGGCCTGCCTCATAGCGACGATAGATAACGTCGGTCGGAATGTCGTGCCCGCCCATTTCCACACGCTTAGCCACACGTGCTACGGCCTGCTCCGGCGTGCTCAGCGAGAGGAACAGCAGGGTGACGAAGTAGCCACGCTTCTGCGCCTGACGGATAAGCTTCAAGTAAGAGCGCGTTGCCAACGTTGTCTCGAAGGCAAAGGTCTCGCCTTCCTTTAATAAATAGATGATGCGGTCAATCATCAAGCGTCCTGCCTGAATGGCCACGCCCTCCGGATTGAACGGCGAAAGGCCTGCGGCTATCTCGTCGGCATTGACGAACTCGCGGCAACCCAGCATCTCGGGAAGGACGGTATAGGAGGCAGTCGTCTTGCCAGCACCGTTGCAACCCGCAATGATGTAGAGGTTCATTTCCTTCTTTTCCATTTCATTCTTTATCTTTTGGTGTGTTTCCCTTTCTTTGCCTTCATCGGAACTGCAGCTTCTCCTGCCAGCAGGTCGGGCCGCAGTCGCTGTGTGCGCTCCACGCTTTGCTGTAGCTCCCATTCCTTTATCAGTCGCTCGTTGCCCGAAAGCAACACGTCGGGCACCTTCCAACCCTTGTATTCTGCGGGACGCGTATAGACAGGTGCTGCCAGCAGGTTGTCCTGGAAGGAATCGGACAGCGCACTCTGCTCGTCGCCTATCACACCGGGCACGATGCGAACAATGGCATCTGCCATCACCGCCGCTGCCAATTCGCCGCCCGTCAGCACATAGTCGCCTATGCTCACTTCCTTGGTAATGAGGTGCTCCCTTATGCGGTAGTCGATGCCTTTATAGTGGCCGCAGAGGATGATGATGTTCTCGCAGAGCGAAAGCGTGTTGGCCATCGGCTGACTGAACTGCTCGCCGTCGGGCGTGGTAAAGATAATCTCGTCGTAGTGCCGTTCTGCTGTCAAAGCCGAGATGCAGCGGTCGATGGGTTCGCATTGCATGACCATACCGGCAAAGCCGCCGAAGGGATAGTCGTCAACGCGACGCCATTTGTCGAGCGTATAGTCGCGAAGGTTGTGGATATGTATTTCCACCAAACCTTTCTTCTGTGCCCTTCCGACTATGGACTCCTGCATGAAGCCCTGAATCAGCTCCGGCAATACGGTGATGATGTCTATTCGCATATTCCTATTATCTCTCTTACACTTGTAAACCCATGCTTTTCGAGGTATTCATCGATGCCTTCCGCCACCTTGACACTAACGGCTGGGTCGAGGAAATTGGCTGTACCTATCTCTATAGCCGAAGCACCCGCCAAGAGGAACTCCACTGCATCCTTCGCGTTGCTGATGCCGCCAAGGCCGATGACGGGTATCTGTACTGCATGCGCCACCTGATAGACCATGCGCAAGGCGACAGGCTTGATGCACGGACCGCTGAGGCCGCCTGTTCCGATGCTCAGGATGCGTTTGCGCTTTTCGATGTCGATGGCCATTCCCATCAAAGTGTTGATGAGGCTCACCGCATCGGCTCCGGCATCCTCGACGGCAAGAGCGATGTCCGTGATGCTGGTCACGTTGGGCGAGAGTTTCACGATGAGTGTCTTCCCGTAGGCCTCGCGTACAGCCTTCACCACACTGGCCGCTCCTTCCGGCGTCGTGCCGAAGGCCATACCGCCGTGCTTGACGTTGGGGCACGAGATGTTCAACTCGATGGCTGGAATGCACTCCAGTTCATTGATGCGTGCCGCACATTCGGCGTAGTCCTCCGGGCTGCTGCC
This sequence comes from uncultured Bacteroidales bacterium, assembly GCA_902776455.1. Classification (GTDB taxonomy): domain Bacteria; phylum Bacteroidota; class Bacteroidia; order Bacteroidales; family Bacteroidaceae; genus Physcousia. The sequence goes on from CACYQI010000050.1 coordinate 18,955, forward strand.
GGACACGTTGACTATCATGTTGGTCCGTATGTCCTTTATCTGCGGATAGATATGCGTGCAGAAGTAGTCCACACCCTTGTTCTGCAAGCCTACGCAGTTGAGCATCCCCTGCGCCGTTTCTGCCATGCGGGGATAGGGATTGCCTTCACGGGGATGCAAGGTCGTACCCTTGACGATGATGCCTCCCAAGCGGCTCAGGTCGATGAAGTCTTCGTACTCTATGCCGTAGCCGAAGGTTCCACTGGCTGTCAGGACAGGATTCCTCAGTTCAAGCCCTGCTATCTGTATGCGCAAATCTGCCATCGTTTTCTCTCCTTACCATTTTAGTTTCTCTACGTCGAACACAGGTCCTTCCTTGCAGACGCAGACGTTGCCGTCCGTCGTGTCTTCTACGCAGCAAAGGCAAGCGCCCAAGCCGCAAGCCATCATGTTCTCCAAGCTTACTTCGCACGGCGTTCCTGCCCTCTTTGCATAGGAAGCCATTGCCATCATCATAGGCTTAGGGCCGCATACAGCTATGCGGCTGAACCTCTCCCGCTGCAAGAGACTGTGCTGCGTGACGAAGCCTTGCTCGCCTTCCGAGCCGTCTTCCGTCGTGACATACACGTCGCCCAGAGCTTGATACCTGTCGAGCAAAAGCAGGTCGGCCTTGCTGCGAGCACCAAGCAGGAACGTGGGACGGGCACCCAGCCGCCGCATCGCTTCGCCCATGAACAGGAGGGGAGCGATGCCGACACCGCCGCCAACGAGCAGGAACCTCTCTTCGGGCACGGAAGGCAACGTGAAGCCTCGGCCCAAAGGCAACACCACGTTCAGCGTCGAACCCGGCCGTTTCTCCCAAAGCGACGCAGTACCTTTGCCCGCCTTCTGTATCAGGAAGCTGACTTCATTCTTTCCTGCGTCAACGCTGTGCAGACTGATGGGACGGCGCAGGAACGTATCCTTGCTGTCGTCGATGCGAAGCTGCGCGAACTGCCCAGGGCACATCTCCGGCAGAGGTCCCGCGGGATTGGTTGCCGCAAGCAGAAGATAGCGCTCGCCCAACTGCTCGACGGAAGTGACCTGAAGGTCCAAAACGTACTTCCTCATATACATTATTATTTAAGTTTCGGGAGTTATAAGATGAAGTTAAAAAGGAGGTTAAGCGCTTCGCGCAGGAAGTTAAGCCAGCAAGCTGGCTGGACGATAGTTTTGGATGCTGTCTGCCTATATGGTATTGTCCTTTTATAACTTCCACGAGCGCAGCGAGTTTACTTCCACTTTAACTTCCACTTTACTTAGCAAATCGTCTCAGTTTTTTTGCTTGCCGTCCTACATTCCCACAGCTTCCGCCCGCCTTTTCGGCGTTTTCCGCCTGCGTCCCGATGCTTTCCCCTACAGCATTCCGATGCAGTTTCCGAAACGAAAAGACATTTCGTCCAGCTTTTCCCGACAACCAATTCTGCCCTTCCCGCCAAAGAGAAGCACACGATGTCGCACATTGTTTCACGTTAGGAACATTCTGTTTCACCATGGGAAACAGTTTGTTTCAACGTGTGAAACAAGTTGTTTCACTATTTTATGTTAATGTGAAACAAATTGATTATCAGATAACAACATGCGTGAATCGCGTTTTTTCATCAAGATATTTCTGAAATCATGTATAGCTGCATAGACAATTCTAGCGTCTATACAGCCTCGAATATATTGGGAAACAATGAGATACAAGCGAAATGTAGGGATGTATAGAGAAAATGAAAATTCTGAGAGAAGAATTGCACATCGCTTTTGGAGCCACAAGAACGATGTCCGGAAAAGAAGGCTCACAATCAACTTTTCACTATCCTGTTCTCTTTTTTTACCTTTAATTTTTCATTTTTAATTATTTCTTCGTAACTTTGCAGAGCGTGAGGGCAATAATAGCCTCAGCGGAGGCGCCCTCGGAATCTTATTGGTAATGATAACAGCATTAGCTGATTATTCGGTACATCTTGAAACCTGAGAAATTTCTAAATCACATAAAGTCCTGGAGTAAAGGAGGAAGGACTGAACTGTCAAATGCCAGACTCACATGCAGAGCTTGTAACAGTAGAAAAGGAAATAAATAGAGCGAAATACTATGGAACTAATTAAGCAGAAACAAATCAATCCAAGAAAAATGTGGCCTAATGAGGCTCAGGACTTTACTCCTTGGTTGGCAGAGAATATTGTAGAACTGGGCGAGAAGATAGGAATGGAACTTGAAGTCGTCGGACAGGAAGTTTCTGTAGGCCCATACTCGGCAGATGTTCTTGCCAAAGACATCGATACAGATGCCTATGTCGTGATAGAGAATCAGTTGGAGAAAACCAATCACGACCATCTAGGAAAAAGCATCACCTATGCCTCTGCCTTGAATGCAAAAACAATTGTATGGATTGCTACTGATTTCACAGAGGAACATAAGAAAGCTCTTGACTGGTTAAACGACAATACAAATGAAGATTTGGCTTTCTGGGGCATTCAATTAGAGTTATGGCAAATATCGGATGATAAGGCTTCAATGAGGCTGAATATCGTTAGCAGACCAAGCACAAATGTGAAAACTATCAAGAGCAAAACCAGCACCGAAAGCGAGTCGAGAAATCTTCAACTGGAATTCTGGACAAAGTTTAGGGACAAGCTTCAGAGCACAAAGAAGATTCCCTCATTGCAAACGCCACAGCCCTACAATTGGTATGATGTGAGGATTGGGCGCTCGAACATCTTTTTGAATAATGTTTGCAACACTCAGAAGAACTTTGTTGGAGTTCGCCTTTATATAAGAAGTAGTGTGGTTGATTTATATTATCCAGCATTAGAAGCTAAAAAGGATGAAATCAACAAGGCTCTTGGTTGTGAGCCGATTTGGGACGCTAATCCTAATGCAAGAGATAAGACTATCGCTATTAACTACCAAACGGACCTGACAGACCCCGAAAGGATGGAGGAAGCTCTCGATTGGATGGTAAGGCAAACTATCATTTTCCATAGCGTCTTCTCGAAAGAAGTGAAGGGGATAAATTGAAGAATTCTCTTGCAGAAAGCTGAAGCTAACTATTGCTGTCCGCTAAATAAGCACCGGAGGTGCGAAAGAACACAGCCGGGGGTGAAACCCCCGGGACAAGCGCATTAACAAAACTAAGCCCCGAAAGGG
>CACYQI010000051.1 GCA_902776455.1 uncultured Bacteroidales bacterium
CTACGGTGAAGAAGACTTTTCAGGACGATGTCTATGGCATGCTCATCACGAGCAAGCGGAACGGCAAGAGCATCTTCCTGCCTGCTGCCGGTATCCGCATGGACACGGATCTCATCAACGATGGCTCAAGGGCATACTACTGGTCGCGCGACGTTGTCAGGGTCGATAACTTCCTGGCTCGTGACTTCAGTTTCACCACGTCCAGCAACACTCCCAACGACACGAAGAATCGCTGCTATGGCCTGAGCATCCGCCCCGTCATCAACGGTCATGAGTACGTCGAGATAGGCGGCCTGAAGTGGGCGACGATGAACGTCGGTGCTACGACTGTGGCAGGCAGCTACGAGACATGCTACGGCGACTACTTTGCCTGGGGCGAGACACAGCCGCGCTATGCGAGCATTACGCGTTCGGGAGCTAAAGATGATGCTTCCTTCACCTGGCGTAACGGCTACAGTGACGGCTACAGCAGCAGCAACAATCCCACCTACATGGGCACGACGCTCGATGCTACCCACGATGCTGCCACCGCCAACTGGGGAGGCAACTGGCGCACGCCGACCATGGCGGAGTATGAGGCTTTGGCCGTAGCCTGCTCGGGCCGCAGTGCTAACAATCAGATACACGTCAATCTGACAAGCACAATCACGGAGGGCGGCATCTACTGGCTGAGCAGCACGCAGACCATCGAACCGGCCTACACAGGTGTAGCCGGCTTACTCTTCGTGAGCAAGGCAGACATCAGCAAGCGGGTTTTCTTCCCCGCCTCCGGCTACGTCCTCGACTCGATCCTCGACTATGGCGGCACGTTTGGCAGCTATTGGTCATCGACGCTTAATACGTCGAATACCAAATACGCCTACTACCTGCGCCTCGACCCGTTTTTCGTCAATCCGTCCGACGGCGTTAGCCGTTACTACGGGTTCACGGTGCGCCCTGTTTCAGACTGAACCCTTCACAGCCTGCATATTCGAAGTCACACCATCGCCACCGCCGCCCGCGCCTACAACGGCAGCGCGTGGCTGGTGAGTTGCATCGGCGACGAAGAATATCCCATCGCGTCGGAAGACGTGGAGTTGTGGCGACATGCGTATGTGGACTGCTGCATCCCCTGCTTTGAGGAACCGATAAAACAAAAAAAAGAGAGTGGCTTCACAGCTGCTCTCTTCCACATTGGTATTAGCTTTGTTTAAGGTAAAAAGATTGTTTTCAGGATAACGAGTGCAAAGTTATGGAATTTTTATGCATTACGCAAGAGTTCATAGTATGTTTTTCAACATATTTCCTCATTTTTTTTGTTTTTGTTCCCAAGTAGGTCTTTTTAGAGGTGAAATTGAGCAATCGCTTCGATGGGACGTCGCAGGATTCGACCTATTTCCATGTTTTCTTCCTTGGCTGCTGTCTTTAGCTCTTCTTCGAACTGGTAGGCGATGCCTCCAACCAGGTGGATGGGCATTTCCTTGTGCCCGTAGCAGGCGATGTTTCGCGAGAAGAACAGGCGGAAGGCCGTGGTCAGCATGTTGTGGATGTCGGGGTGCGAGCGGTGTTCTGCGATGAAGGGGACCAGCGAGGCAAGGAATGTGTTGGCCGAAGGCAGGCGATAGACGCGCTCGATGATGCCGGGCAGCGACAGATGGAACTTGTCGCAGAACGTCTCTCGGAGTTCCTCGGGCAAAGTTCCCTTGAAGAGTCCGTTCAGGAGCGTCTTGCCCAGAAAGGCGCCGCTGCCTTCGTCGCCCAGGATGTAGCCGAGCGGCGGCGTGTGCGCAACGATGTCCTTGCCGTCGTAGAGGCAGCTGTTGGAGCCTGTGCCCAGTATGCCTGCAATGCCAGGCTCGCGTCCGCACAGGGCGCGGGCTGCTCCCAGCAGGTCGCTTCCCACTTCGATGTGGCATCCCGGCAGCAGCTCGCCCACAACGCTCCGCACCGTCTCGCTGAACGGTTCTATGCACCCCGCGCCGTAGAAAAAGACGTCCAGCGGTCCGTTTCCTTGTGGAAGTTGGGTCAGCAGCTGGTGGTATAATACATTATATATAATATCGCGCGCGTCGCGCGCGGGGTTGATGCCGTCGGTATGGAAGTAGGAGCGAGTGCCGTCGGGAGTGGTCAGTAGCCAGTCCGTCTTGGTGGAACCGCTGTCGGCTATGAGTAGTGGCTTGTTCATGATGCATACGAAAAGGGGCAAAGAGCAGAGGGCAGGAGGACCCATACGTTCCTCTCTATTCTCTTGCCCCTTGCTCCTTGTCCCTTTTCCCTGTTTACTCTTCCAGTGATTACTGAGCGGGAGCCTCTGCGGGAGCTTCGGCAGGCGCGTCGGTAGCTGCGGGCTGTTCCATAGCGGGAACGTTGGCAGGATTGGTTGCTGCCTGTTCAATGGCCTGCTGCATGATGACAGAGTCGCTGTGGCTTGCGCCGGGCAGACATGCCACGCTGATGACGCTAAGGAAAATCATAATGCCTGCGAGCGTCCAAGTTGCCTTTTCGATGAAGTTTGTTGTCTTGGGAGCGCCCAGAATCTGGTTGTTGTTTGAGTAGTCGGCAGCCAGTCCGCCGCCTTTTGATTCCTGGATAAGTACGATGAGGCACATGAGGATGGAGGCCAGTACAATCAGGATAACGATAGATGTGTACATGTGTTATTTGTGTTTATTATTTAAGATTAATTTCTCAAGAAATCTGATTTGGTCTGCAAAGTAACGATTTTTTTTTGGATATTTCAAGGAAAGTTGCCGGATAATTTTCACTGCGTTCTCATATTTGCCTTGTTTGATGTAAATTCCGGCCATTATTTCAGTCAAAATCTCGTTATTTGCATCATTTTTCGTTGTATTGTCCTCGTCGGGATGACTCTCTTCGTGTTCGTCTCCGATGTTCTCGCCGGCAGCCCTTCCCATTGCGTCCTCGGGGAGGCTCTCCTCGTCATGTTTGTCGATGAGGACAATCCTTCCGCTCCCGTTCTCGAGGAAGTCTTCCACCACGCCGCCGCCGTTCATGGGCAATGCCTCTTGCCGCTGCCGGCCTTGCTGGCTTTCGCGTTGCAGCAGGTAGCCGATATAGTCCTGGGCAGCATCGATGGGGTGGCTGGCAGGCGTAGCGGGTATCTGTGCTTCGAGGAAGTTGTCGATGAGGCTTACGGTTCGCGATTCGGGTGCATCGTCGCTATCGTCGTAGCGTTTGCGTTCCTCTGCATGGGTGTAGTGTGCTTCTTCCGTCAGGTGGAAGATAGCTTCGCGGCTTGGCACAAGGATGGCTGTTCGTCGCAGCGTCTCGTCGTAGGCCGCATCGTGCTTCTTGTAGAGGGCTTGCAGGAGCAGAATGCGAGCGACGTGGAAGTAGGGGTACTCTAGTGTGAGAGCCTGCAGCTGGGCGATGGCATCGTCGTCGATGGTGTCGGGCCTGCGAATGTAGTCTATGATATGTCTATTCATTTACCATTTAATCATTTACCATTTACCATTTGATTCCCATAAATGAGGTGAAGTGAGCTTTACCAGTTGGCAACTGTGGCGTTGAAGATTTGGTCGGTGATGTCTTTCACCATCTGCGTGACGAGTTCTTCCTGAACTGCGTTGAGCTGTTGCGATGCGTCGTAGTCGGCGGTTGCGGAGAACTGTCGTTCGAAGTCGTCGCTATGCTTGTTGTTGTTGACGAAGCGGACGTTGACCGTCATCTTCAACTGTACCTGACTGCTGTAGCCATCGCTGGAGATGCCTTTGTTGAACTGGTCGAAGGCTACAATCTCGCCAGCGAGCTGCATGTCGCCGTTCTTCTTCACCTGCTTCAGCTTTGTCTGATTGGCATAGACGTCGGTTATTCTGTTCTGGAAGATGCTTTGCATTGGTGCCCAGACGTATGCGCTTCGGATGGGGAAGTTGTCTATCTGTATGGTTTTCGTCGTGGTGTAGTCGATGCTGGCTCCGTTGAAGCTGTAGCTGATGGTGCATGCCGAGACAGCCAGAGCCAGCAGGAACATGATGGCGAGGTGTATTCTATTCATCGATTCCGTATGCTTTGATCTTGCGGTAGAGAGTGCGTTCGCTGATGCCAAGCTCCTCGGCTGCGAGCTTACGCTTGTAGTGGTTGCGTTGGAGGGAAAGCAGGATGTTGCGTTTCTCCATGTCGCCGATGTTGAGTGTGTCTTCATCGACTATCTCCTCGGCAGTAGGGATGTCCAGTTCCTCCGTTGTGGTGTGCCGAGGTTTCTTCTGCGTGGAGATGGGGACGGGCAGCGTCGCGCCGGTCGGAGCTTCGTGCCAGTTGTGGTCTTGGAGCTTTTCCTTGAGTTCCTGCACCTCAGAACGAAGCTCGAAGACGGCGTGGGCCAGAATCTTTATCTCCTGTTCATAGTCGTGCTGGGAGCTGGAGCTGTTTCCACCTCCGATGGTAGCTATGCCTGTGTCGGCATCGGAGTTTGGCGTGATGCCGTACTTGGCAAGCACTTCTGGCGTGATGCTTCGGCTCTCGGCGAGGATGCTGAGTTGCTCCGTGATGTTGCGTAGCTGGCGTATGTTGCCGGGCCATTTGTAGGAGTTGACCACGTCTTCAGCCTCGGGAGTGAGGCGGATAGGCTCAGGAATGTTGTAGCGTGCGGCCGTGTCGAGCGCGAACTTCTTGAAGAGAAGCACAGCGTCGCCTTGCCGCTTTCGCAGGGGCGGTATCTTGATGTTGATGGTGCAGAGGCGGTAGTAGAGGTCTTCGCGGAAGCGTCCCTGCTTGATGGCGTTGGGAATATCTACGTTGGTGGCGGCCACGATGCGCACGTTGGTCTTTCTGGGAGTGCTGCTTCCCACCCGAAGGTACTCTCCTGTCTCCAGCACGCGCAACAGTCTTGCCTGTGTGCTCAATGGCAGTTCGCCCACTTCGTCGAGGAAGAGCGTGCCGCCATCTGCAGCGCCGAAGTATCCTTCGTGCTCGCCGATGGCACTAGTGAAAGCGCCCTTCTCGTGTCCGAAGAGTTCGCTGTCGATGGTTCCTTCGGGTATGGAGCCGCAGTTGATGGCGATGTATGTCTTGCCTCGGCGTTTGCTGTGGTCGTGTATGATGCGCGGTATGACCTCTTTGCCCACGCCGCTTTCGCCCTGAACGAGGACGGAGAGGTCGGTAGGAGCGACGAGGACGGCTGTGGCAAGTGCTTCGCGAAGTGCTTCGTTGCGTCCCACGATGCCATATCTGTTCATCAGGGATTGCATATCTGAATTGTTACTCTTCGGCATAATACACTATTCTGGGTTCATAGTTCAAGGTCATTCTTCCTCGACCGTCATGTCTTCTTTCTCTGTTTGGAATTTGGGAGTCCTGGCATTCGCTTGCGAGGTGTCGTCCTTCTTCTTGTCATCGCGTTTGTCGCGGAAGAGCTTTTGGAGCGGGTTCTGCCGTGCTTCGTCGTAATGGGCGCGGTTGCGGATGACGTCGAAGGCTGTGTAGAAGGGATGTGTCCATGCCGACACGTCGGCCAGACCTTCTTCGGGATTGCCTGTGCGGCTGGGTTTGCAGACGGCCGTAACCACAGTCTCTTTGCCTGCGAAATAGCGGACGGGAGCTTCCAGCGAGAGTTCTGCGATGATGTTCTGCACGGTTGCCTTGCCATTGGCTGCTATGATGCCGTCGAAGTGGCTGAGCTTGTCCCCCTCCAGTATCTGTGCGACGGTGTAGGGGCCGTAGGTGTTAATGCCTTGTTCTGCTGTAACTTGGTTGGCGAGGTCCGGGTTCTGTAGGCTGGTTTCCTGTACGATGGCGATGCGTGGGGAGCGTATGTCGAAGTCGCGCTCCAGGATGTTTCGGAGGTTGACGACGTCCTCGGCAGTCGGTTCCTTTGCGATGGGTATGAAGTATATCTTGTCGGTCGCGATGATTTCGATGGCGTCGGCGGGGTGAGCCGGGTCGGTCGGAGAGATGTGAACCAGGGCGTCGGCCTTTCCTTCGGCTACGTCGCGGAGGGCTGCTTCGGCCTTTCCTGCATCATAGAGGATGGGCGAGCAGAGTTCGAGCAAGGCTGTGTCTCCCAGTATGCTGCGGATGAGTTCGCCGGCTGCGTCGCTTGTGTTGCTTTGTGTGACGGCTATCTTGAGTTTGTCCATGTGTCTGTCTATTTGGTTGTCTTGTCTTTGTCCTTTTTCTCCTCTTCCAGTCCGGTGTCGATGAGCGAGTACTGTTCCTCTGGGAGCTGCAGCGTGTAGAGCGAGCCTTCGAGCCGGCGGATGAGTCCGCGCTTCATCTTTTCTGGTGCATAGACAAAGCCTTCGACCACGACGACGCGATTCGTCTCCGTGTCGATGCGGGAGTGGCTGACGAAGGGGCCGCCCATGCAGTCGTGCTCCATGTACCAGAGGCCGCGCATCTCCATAGCGTAGCGGCTGTGGACGACGATGGGTTTGACCATCGTGCAGAGGGTGTCGGTCTTCATGTACATGCCGGGCTTCTCGCCGGGGAGGTTTGCTTTCATCACGGAGTCGCGCTTTGCGGTCATGTACTCCTTGTTGAACGTCTCAGGCCCTTCGTAGGGGTAGCTGTACATGCAGATGTTCTCCAGGCCGCTTGCCGTGTTGTTGCTTGTCCAGAGGAAGTGTTCGCCCTTCTTGTAGGCTGTGAGTTCCTTGGGAGCATAGAAGCGGCAGGCGAAGATCTGCCAAGCCAGGTCGTAAGTCACCTTTGAGTGTCTCTTCTCCAGTTCCACGATGAGGCGGTTCATCTCGGTGCGTGTCAGGAAGTCGATGACCTCCTGCTTGTGGTCGATGCAGAACTGGCGGAAGTCCTCCAGGCTTGGGCTGTTGATGGTGAGCACTATTTGGTCCATCGCATACTTGTTGCGCATGAAGCGCATGCCGGTACGGGTGTACTGCGTCTTGTCGATGTTGACCTGTATGATGTTGCGGAAGATGCTGAAGTTTGCATTCAGGTCCTTCGGTTCGATCTGCGTGATGTGGAACGAGCGTTCGCTCTGCGGGAGGCAGGGCACATCGGTGTCGAGGATGTCGAACAGGGCGCGGCCGGCAGGAGCCTCCCACGTCTGTTTGTCGAGCACGACAAGCACTTCGTAGGGACGTCCGCTGGCTCTCGGGAAGATTTGTTCCTTCGTGCAGCTTGCCAAAAGAAATAAACAGAGGAGAGACCCCCCGACCCCCTTTAGGGGGAGATAAAGATTCTTTATATTCATATTCATAGTTCTATGTTCTTTATAATGATATACGATAATTTGTTTGTCCTTACTCATTTATGCTCCCCCTAAAGGGGGTTGGGGGGTCCTGCTGTGCAGCAGTCCGCAGGCGGCGAAGATGTCTTGTCCGCGGCTGGCACGGATAGTGGTCGTCACGCCGTGGTGCGTCAGATAGTCGCGCAGCCAGACCATCTTCTCCTCCGATGCGCCGTGGTAGGGCGAGTCGGGAATCTCGTGGAAGCGTATCAGGTTGACGCGACATTCGATGGGCGCAAGCAGTCGGACCAGTTCGCGAGCATGGCGTTCCGAGTCATTGAGGCCGCCGAAGACGATGTACTCGAAGCTGAGCCGGCGCTGGTGGCTCCAGTCCTGCTTTCGGAGCAACGCCAGCAGGTCGAGCAGTCCGAAAGCCTTCTCAGCCGGCATCATCGCGAGGCGTTCCTCGGGGAAGGGGTTGTGGAGGCTGACAGCGACGTGGCAGTCGCTCTCCTGAAGGAAGCGTTCAACGCCTTTCCTTACGCCAACGGTCGAGACTGTGATGCGCTTCGGACTCCAAGCCCACCCGTCGGGAGCCGTGAGCAACTGCGTGGCTCTCAGCACGGCATCGAGGTTGTCCATCGGTTCGCCCTGCCCCATGAAGACGATGTTGGTGAGCTTTTCGCTCCCGGGCACCGAATAGACTTGGTTCAGGATGTCGGTGGCGGAGAGGTTTCCTCCGAAGCCTTGCCTGCCCGTCATGCAGAAGCGGCACCCCATGCGGCAGCCTGCCTGACTGCTGACGCAGAGCGTTGCCCTGTCGTCGTCCGGGATATAGACGCACTCCACCTGTTGTCCGCTTTCCGTCGGGAAGAGGTATTTGGCCGTTCCGTCCGTGCTCTGCTGTACGTCGCTTGGCGGCACGCAACCTATCTCGTAGTGCTTCGCGAGGGCCGACCTGCCTTTCAGCGAGAGGTTGGTCATCTCTTCGATGCTGCGCACATGCTTCCCGTAGATCCATTCCGCCATTTGCTTTGCAGCAAAACGGGGCAGTCCGACCTCCGTGGCCACAGCCTTCAGTTCGTCGAGTGTCATGCCGAGCAGCTTCTTCACCTTGTCTCCTTTCTTTGATGAGTCGTCCCTTTTATTCTGCAAAGATACATTATATTATGTAATAAGCGCGCATGAAAGCGGAAAAAGTTCTCTTTTTTCACTTCTTTTAGGCTTTAGGGTAGGAAAAGTTAAATAAGTTCAAGTTCCGAAAGTCGCGTAGTGGAAGGAACTAAAGTCCATAAGAGCGGATTCAAATCCGCTCGAACCGTTTTCTGTGCTTTCCGTGCTTTCCGTGTGACACACCCCACCCCTTCGCCGAAGGCGACATTTCTGATTTCTGTGCTTTCCGTGTGAAGTTTATGTGTGTTTTGTCAGAAGTTTTCGCATTGGGATGCGTTCTGGCGGCGTTTTTTTGCTTCTGTGGCACTTTGGTCCACCGAAGGCGGAAAATGGGCTTAAATCGAATTGGCGTTGATAATCAAGGGGTTAGAAAGGCGAGTTTTGCCGATGAGGGTTAAGAAAGTATAAGGATGGAATGGCATGCCGACAAACGGAACAAAGAATGAAGGGGAAAATTGAAAGTTGAAAAAGGAAAGTTAACGTGGAGGAAAAAGCTACACTACGTGGAGAATCGGCCGACACTACGTGGAGTGTTGAAAAGGACGGCGTGCAGGGGAGGGGATTTCCCTGTGGAGAGGGAGAAAATAGTGTCGTGAAATTTCGGATGCGCAACCTGTGCCTTTGGGCGAGGCAAAAGCAGTCTTGGCAGATTAGAACCTTGTCTCTGCTGCCTGTGTGCCTGCGGCGGACTCAATCAAACACATTTGTGTGCTTTACGCCTCAGCTCGCACCAGTAGATTACGGCACAGTATGCCAAGATGAGGAACGTGCTGAGGACGAGGCTCTGCCACATCGGCCAGTCCGTCGGGAAGAGCGTCATCGCATAGTAGAGGACGGCTGCGACGACGGTATAGCCAGCCATCGAGCGGATAGGGTAGGGGATGGGATTGAGCCGACAGCCTACGAAATAACTCAGGAGCATGGCCGTTCCGTAGCCTGCCACACCGCCCCAAGCACAAGCCATGTAGCTGTAATGGGGGATTCCCCAGACGTTGACGGCCAGAAGAACGACACATCCTGCCAGCGAGAACAGGGCGCCGTAGATGGTTTTGTCAATCAGTTTGTACCAGAAGGACAGGTTGAAGTAGATGCCCATCATTATCTCTGCGGCCATGACGATGGGCACAACCTGCAGTCCCTCGCGGTATTCCTCCCCGATGAGGTGTTGCAGTAAGGGCATGTAGCCCACTACGCAGAGGAACGCAAGCAGGGTGAAGATGACGAAGTACTTCATTCCCAGAGCGTAATACTCGTTCTTGTCGGCATCCTTCGCCTTGGCAAAGACGATAGGCTCGTAGGCAAATCGGAAGGCTTGGGTTATCATCGCCATAATCATGGCTATCTTTACGCAGCTGCCATACACGCCGAGTTCCACATTGGCCTGTGCCTCATCGGGATAGACCTTCGGGAAGAGTATCTTGTCGGCCACTTGATTCAGGATGCCCATCACGCTCAGGAGGAGTATCGGCCACGAGTAGGAGAGCATCCTTCGGAGCAGCTGTCCGTCGAACTTCCAACGGATCTTGAGCAGGTCGGGCACGAAGAAGAAGGTGATGAAGCCCGTGCAAAGCAGATTGATGAAGAAGACGTAGAACACACTCGTTTTGCCCAAGAGGATGAAGAAGATGAGGTTGAGGGCGATGTTGAGGAAGATGAAGCCCATCTTCAGCGACATGAAACGGATGGGGCGGTGTTGGAACCGAAGGTAGCAGAAAGGCAGCGCCTGCAGGGCATCAAGGGCAACCACCGTCGCCATCATCAGCAAGTATTCGGGATGCTCTGCGTATCCGAGATAGTTCGAAATGGGGCCGATGAAGCTGAAAAGCAGCAGAAGAAAGAGGGCGGCGAGGCTCCCCACCATCGCCAAGCCGGTGGTGAAGACCGTATCGGGCTGTTCCCGCTCGTCGTTGGCGTAGCGGAAGAGCGTCGTCTCCATGCCGAAAGTCAGTATGGCGAAGAAAAGAGCCGTGTAGGCATACATGTTCGTGCTCACGCCGTAGTCGCCCGAAGCCTTGGGCATGTAGTGGGTGTAGAGCGGCACAAGCAGGTAGTTGAGGAACCTGCCCACGATGCTCGACAACCCGTATATAGCGGTGTCCTTGAAGAGACCTTTGAGGTTTGCCATGGTCGAAGTTTCGTTTTGTCAGTCGCAAAGTTACGATTTTTAATTCATAATTCATAATTCGTGGTTCATAATTATGGGACTTCGCAACTTTTTTCGTAACTTTGCGCTCAAAGAAGCTCGTTTTGAAGCCCGAATATATATAAATGTCAAACAAAATTCAGCATTGAGAAAGATGAATTGGAACCAGAGAAAACTCTGCTCGCTTGTGGCTATCCTGTTCGCCACCTTTTGCTATGGTGCCTCCGACGCCAAGATGGAGAAGTTCGTAAGCTCGCTTCTGAAGAAGATGACGCTACGCGAGAAGATCGGTCAGCTCAACCTGCAGCCCGCCGGCGAGGTAACGACAGGCGGAGCTATGGACACCCGTGTCGGCTCGCTCGTAATGAACGGAGAGCTGGGAGCCGTGCTTAACCTCACCGGCAAGGACCGGATTCGCGCCTTGCAGGAAGTGGCTGTGAAGAAGAGTCGCCTCGGCATCCCCCTCCTCGTAGGCCTCGACGTCATCCACGGCTACCATACCATTCTCCCCATTCCCTTGGCTCAGGCTTGCTCCTGGGACATCCTCGCCATCGAGGAAGGCGCACGCATCGCAGCCGAAGAGTGTTCCTCCGACGGCATCTCATGGACCTACAGCCCGATGGTCGATATAGCGCTCGATGCCCGATGGGGTCGCATCATGGAAGGCAGCGGCGAGGACCCCTACCTGGGTAGCCTTGTGGCAGCGGCTCTGGTGCGTGGCTATCAGGGCGACTTCAAAGAGCGGCACAACGTCATGGCCTGCCTGAAGCACTTCGCCCTCTATGGCGCAGCAGAGGCCGGACGCGACTATAACACCGTCGATATGAGCCATCTGCGCATGTTCAACCAGTACTTCCCGCCCTACAAGGCAGCAGTCGAGGCAGGAGTGGGCAGCGTGATGACCAGCTTCAACATCGTCGATGGACTTCATGCTACGGCCAATCCCTGGCTCCTCAACGAGGTGCTCAGGCAGAAATGGGGCTTCGACGGCTTCGTTGTGACGGACTATGCCAGCATCGACGAAATGACGTCTTGGGGCTTCGGACAGCAGAAAGAGAACGGCGTGAAAGCCCTCAAGGCAGGCACCGACATGGATATGTGCTCGCAAGCCTTCCTCAACCATTGCGAAGCCGCTGTCCGCGAAGGACTTCTCACCGAGCAGGACATCGACCAGGCCTGTCGCCGAGTGCTCGAAGCAAAGTACCGTCTCGGCCTCTTCAAAGACCCTTATAAGCATTGCTACATGAGCGATCAGGAGCAGGCCAGGCACCTCTTCACGCCGGAGCATCGGCAGAAGGCACGCGACTTCGCTGCCGAGACTTTCGTCCTCCTCAAGAACGAGGGCGGCATCCTGCCCTTGAAGAAGCAAGGAAAGATTGCCCTCATCGGCCCCAATGCCGACACGACCGACGGCTTGCTCGGTTCCTGGTGCGTGGTAAGACCTGCCCGCGATGCCTATCCCTCTCTGCTTCAGGCCATGAAGGAATGCTTGGCAGGCCAGGCCGAAGTGCTCTATGCACAGGGCTGCAACCTGAGCGACGACGAGCGGCAGGACGCGGCCGGCATGGCCAACGCACCCTATCGAACCGTGCCCCGCGTGGATGCCGAGCAGGCCTTGCAGGAGGCTGTCAAGGTGGCAGCAGAGGCCGACGTCATCGTCTATGCAGGCGGCGAGGGAGCAGAATGGAGCGGAGAGAGCCACAGCCGCGCCGACATCGCCCTGCCCGACTGCCAGAGGAAGCTTCTCCTGGCTTTGAAGGCACTCGGCAAACCACTCGTCATGCTCAACTTCTCCGGCCGTCCCACAGCGATGGGGTGGGAGAAAGACAACCTTCCAGCTATCCTGAACGTCTGGTTCGGCGGTACGGAGATGGGCCAAGCCCTTTGCGATGTGCTCTTCGGAGAGAAGGTGCCGAGCGGACACCTCACGGTCAGCATCCCGCAGACGACGGGCCAGGAACCCCTCTACTACAACCATCTCAACACCGGACGGCCTGTAGGCGACGACGACAACCGCTTCCGTCAGTACCAGAGCAACTACTTCGAAGTGAGCAACGGTCCTGCCTTCCCCTTCGGTTACGGCTTGTCCTACACGACGTTCAAGTATGGCGAGATGAGCGTCGAAGCAAGCGGCCGGAGCGTCACAGCCACGGTCTCTGTCACCAACCAGGGCGACTACGATGCCGCCGAAGTGGTGCAATGCTACATTCGCGACGTGGCGTGCCGCTTTGCCCGTCCCGTCAAGGAACTCAAAGGCTTTGAGCGCATCATGCTCCGCAAAGGCGAGACGAAGACCGTCAGCATCAGCCTCTCCGAGCAGGACCTCAGCTACTACGACGCAGAAGGCAACCTCTTCTTCGAGCCGGGCGAGTTCGACATCATGCTCGGTCCTAACAGTCGCGACGTACAGACAAAGAGAATCACTTTTTAAGGGGCATGGAGCAAGGGGCAAGGAGCAAGAGAATACATCCTTCCCTGTCATTCCTCCTGCCCCTTGCCCCTTGCCCCTTGCCCCCTAACTTCTAACCCTTAACCTCTAACCCCTAACATGAAATACATCAGTTGGAACGTCAACGGCCTGCGTGCCGTGGTAGGAAAGAACTTCAAGGAAACCTTCGAGCAGCTCGACGCCGATGCCGTCTGCCTGCAAGAGACAAAGATGCAGGCCGGACAGCTCGACCTAAGCTTCCCCGGCTATGAGTCGTACTGGAACTATGCTGAGAAGAAAGGCTACTCGGGTACTGCCGTCTTCACGCGACAGAAGCCCCTTGCCGTCACCTACGGCATGGGCATCGCGGAGCACGACAACGAAGGGCGCATCATCACGCTCGAGATGGCCGACCACTACCTCGTCTGCGTCTATACCCCCAACAGCCAGGACGGACTTCGCCGCCTCGACTACCGCATGCAATGGGAGGATGCTTTCCGTCAATATCTCCTTTCGCTCGACAGCAAGAAGCCGGTCGTCGTCTGTGGCGACATGAATGTGGCACACAAGGAGATAGACCTGAAGAACCCTGCCACGAACCACAAGAACGCGGGCTTCACCGACGAGGAGCGCGAGAAGATGACCGTGCTGCTCCAAAGCGGTTTCGTCGATACCTTCCGCCACTTCCATCCCGATGCCACAGACCGCTACAGCTGGTGGAGCTACCGCTTCCATGCCCGTGAGAAGAACGTGGGGTGGCGCATCGACTACTTCCTCGTTTCCGAGCGACTACTGCCGCGACTGAAGTCGGCCGACATCTGCGACGACATCATGGGCAGCGACCACTGCCCCGTGTCATTGGAATTAGGGATTAAAGATTAGGGATTAAAGATTAAGGATTAAAGCTTGATACCATGTTTCCTTAAATCTTCAATTCGTAAACAACCAAACCTTAATCTTTAATCTTTAATCCTTAATCCTTAATTTCTTTTCTTCGGCAGGTTGAACACTTCCTGCACCTCCTTCATCGCCTCGTCTGTCATGCCTTCAGGCTCCTCGCCCATCGAGCGTGCACATATATATATATTGGCAGCCTTGCAGAGAACGTCCGTCTGGTCGAAGGCATCCATGATGTCCGTGCCAACGGCCACCGTGCCGTGCTTCTCCCAGAGAACCACGTCGTAGTCCTTTATCTGTTCGAGCGTAGCGTCGGCCAAGCGGACAGACCCCGGCAGGTCGTAGGGAACAATGCCGATGCCCAGCGGCGCAAAGGCAAGCGTCTCGGGAATCATCGACCAGAGCACATGCGTCATCTCTCCCGGCTTGAGGAAGCGACGGATGTGGCTCATTGCCACCAGCTCAATGGGGTGTGTGTGGAGCGTGGCCTTATAGCCGGAGTCGGAACCAATGAGGTAGTCCTGCAACACCAAGTGGCTGGGCAGTTCGCTTGTGGGTGCAACAGGCACATCGGCAATGATTTCGTAGCTCTGGCAGTCGTCGCAGATGCGGATAATGGCACCATTCTCCATCGGACAGCGTGCCAAGTCGCGCATCCGCTTGCCTGTTCCTTTGGCGTAGAAGTACTTTCCTTTCAGGTTGGGCAGCACCTTGCCAATGGGTTTTGCAGGTGCAATGGCGGGCAAGTTGCGGCATTCCTCGTCCATCCACTCCGTGACGTTCACCGTGATGTTGCCGCCGTTGCGCTCGGCCCAACCCTTCTGCCAGAGGTAGCCAGCCACTTCTGCCACCTCTCCAATCACAGCCGCCAGCTCCGGACGGCCTTCCAGTATCGACCTTTTCATCGTATGTCTTGTTTTAAGTTCTATTCACTTTCCGTCCGCAAAATTAGGAAAAAAATCCCAATTAACAGCCTTCCAACCACAAAAAAACACGAAAGACTACGCTCGCGACTCCCCTCCTCTCTAAGGGGAGGGGTTAGGGGTGGGTATCTATCTCACACAGAAGTACAGAAAGTACAGAAATTTGCTGCCGCCCTGTTAATAGCTAAATTGTAACTATTCAGCGATTACCATATATCTGAAGGCTTTTAAAGACGTTCTCGAAGGAGAAGGCAGACGGACGTGCGGTTTCCGAGAGGGTGTAGGAGGAGTGTGTGAATGTTGATTAATTACCGTCACTCCGTCACCTTTCCGCTTATTGCATTGTGATTCAACGGGATGCGAGGTGAAAAAGAGGCACAAGACATTTAGAACCGATGCAAATATACAAACTTTTCTCAACATAAAAGCAAATATACGAATAAAAAAGAAGCCTAAAGTACAAAAAGCTGAGTTAAGGCACATTTCTTCCCGCTTGGTAGAGGAAGTTTCAAATATAATCAGTACCTTTGCGGGCGTATCAGGACACGAGGTGACGTCCGGACATACAGGAGAGACTATGGAAAAGAGAACAAGATGCGCCATCTTCGGCAATACCTACCAGCCCAAAAAGAGCGAGGCTGCGCAGCGGCTCTTCGACGCGCTGGCTGCACAAGGCATTGAGCCGCTCGTTGACAGCCCTTTCTATGCTTATCTCAAGGAGGAGATGCACGTTTGCATCCCTGACTGCCAGCTCATTACGGACGATGCTTTCGAGGCCGACTTTGCTATCAGCATGGGCGGCGACGGCACGTTTCTGACGACAGCCATGAGGGTAGGGGAGAAGCAGATACCGATTCTTGGCATCAATACGGGACGCTTGGGCTTCCTGGCCGACTTTGCGCTCGACGACATCACAGGCACGCTTGGCGACTTTGCCGACGGACGGCTGCGGACGGAACGCTGCAATGTGCTTCAGGTGGAATGCTCGGAGGGACTACAGGGCTATCCCTTTGCCCTCAACGAAGTAGCGGTGCTCAAGCGCGACGACAGCAGCATGATAAGCATCCGCGTTGACCTTGGAGGCCAATATCTTACGACCTATCAGGCCGACGGACTCATCGTCAACTCGCCGACGGGCAGCACCGGCTATGCGCTTAGCGTAGGAGGTCCGGTCATGCTGCCTGGCAGTCAAATCGTTGGCCTTGTGCCTGTGGCTCCTCACGGCCTTACAGTCCGCCCGTTGACGTTGCCCGACGACATCGAGGTGACGCTGACAGTAGAGAGCCGCAACCACAACTTCCTCGTTGCCATCGACGGACGCAGCGAGCCTTGCCAAGATACAGCCCGGCTCACTATCCGCAAGGCTCCCTATCAGGTCGTCGTGCTGAAACGTGCTGAGACAACGTTCCTCCGCACCCTCCGCAGCAAGTTGCTCTGGGGAAGCGATGCAAGAACCAGCCTATCGCCGAAAGGAAATGAAGAATGAGGGAAATGAAGAATGAAGAGTGAAGAATGAAGAGTGAAGAATGAAGAATGAAGAATTTGCTACCGCGCTGAGAAAAGTTAAAAGGTTAAAAGGCTCCGTCCTGTAAATGGTTAAATTGCTATATTGTACATCAATTGTACATTGTACATTGTTAAATTGTACATCAAATCTACATTGTTAAATTGTACATTATCAAAATCGTAAATAAATAGTAAATCGTAAATCGTCAAATCGTAAATCAACATGTCTTCTTCCGTTCGTGACCTTTCTCTTTGGCTTTGGCGTTCCTCCCGCGGCTTGCGGCTGCAGGCGGCTCTCAATGCTGTCATCGGCATCGTGACTGTCTGCTTCGACTTCGCCTTCATCTATGCCACGAAGTGGACGATAGACATCGCCACCGGTCGTGCCGAGGGAAGCCTTCGCGTTGCGGCTTACGCGCTGATTGCCATCATGGTTAGCAAGATAACCCTTGGCTTTGCCCGCAAGTGGGTGAGTGCCTTGCTTGGCGTCCGCTCGCTCAATATCCTGCAGAGCCGCCTGTTCTCCCGCCTTCTGCAAAGTGAATGGAACGGTCAGGAGGACCGTCACAGCGGCGACACCCTCAACCGCATGGAACAAGACGTGCGCGACCTAACTTCCTGCATCACAGAGACTATTCCCGCTTTGCTCGAGGTTTCGTTTCGCTTCGTGGGTGCCTTCTTCTATCTCTTCAGCATGGATGGGCGGCTGGCCTGCCTGATAGTCTGCATCGTTCCCTTCTTCCTTCTGCTGAGCAAAGTGTATGTGCGCAAGATGCGTACCATTACGCGCGACATCCGTTCCACGGAGAGCCAAGTGCAAAGCATTCTGCAAGAGAGCATCCAGCACCGCGCTATCCTCAAGACGCTGGAGCGGACGAAGACGATGATAGAGAAGCTCATGCTGACACAGAGCGAGTTGCGTCGCCACGTACGCCATCGTGCCGTCTTCAGCAGCACGTCGTCCACCCTGCTCAGCATCGGCTTCGGCACGGGCTACCTCGTCACCTTCCTTTGGGGCGTCAACAGCTTGCAGGAAGGCTCCATCACTTACGGCATGATGATTTCCTTCATTCAGCTTGTCGGGCAGATACAGGGTCCATTCCGCGACATGACGCGCTTCATCCCCGTCCTCATCAATACGCTCACGGCCAGCGAACGCCTCATGGAACTCGAAGAAATGCCGCTCGAAGATGACTCCAACCCCATCCTCTTCGCCGAAGGAGCGGGCGTGCGGCTCACCGATGTCTGCTTCCGCTACAAAGATGGCGGACGTTCCATCCTCTCGCACTTCTCCTGCGACTTTCCCAAAGGTTCCACTACGGCCATCCTCGGCGAGACGGGTGCCGGCAAGACCACGCTTATCCGCCTCGTCCTTGCTTTGCTCAAGCCGACAGAGGGAAGGGTGGAGATGTACGACGAACACCGAACAGAACGCGTCTCGCCACGTACGAGAGGCAACCTCGTGTATGTGCCGCAGGGCAACACGCTCTTCAGCGGCACCATCCGCGACAACCTGCTGCTCGGCAACCCCGATGCCTCGGAGAAGGAGATGCGCGAGGCGCTCGAAGCCGCTTGTGCGGGCTTCGTCATGGACCGTCCCGACGGACTCGATGCCGTCTGCGGCGAGCTTGGAGCAGGCCTTAGCGAAGGACAGGCACAGCGTATCGCCATAGCTCGTGCCCTCTTGCGCAAAGGCTCCGTCCTGCTGCTCGACGAGGCAACCAGCGCTCTCGACATGCAGACAGAGAAGCAGCTCCTGCAGAACCTCACCGCTCGCGAAGTGGGGCAAACCATCATCTGTGTCACGCATCGTCCCGCCGTCATCGAGTACTGTTCGCAGGTCATCGAAATGAAACGCGTCACGCAAGGTTGAGAATCCGCCAGCCGAGTCCGAATTGTAATTATTGTTGTCCGCCAAATAAGCACCGAAGGCGCGACAGACCACAGACGGGGGTGTAACCCCCGGGACAAGCAGATTAACAGAACTAAGCCCTGAAAGGGCGACAGAATATCTAACTTGCTTAATTTCAACATGCATCTATCTCTGTCGTCCCTTCGGGACTTCTTTCGCCGTCGCACTAATACCGGGGGCTTGCGCCCCCGTCTGTGTTCTATCGTCTCTTCGAGACTTTAAAGTAAGCCTACATTAGTTACATTTCGTCAGGGAAGCCGATGGATAGGCACATAAATAGAGGCACACATAAATATCCCCGGATAGCAATAAATTGTCTTCTGCCCGAAGTAATGGACCCTTGCTTGACAAAAAGTAAGCGAAACGCCCGTTTTGCTTACACTCCAAATTTTGACAGACCCTCCAGAATCGCTTGAAATGCCTTCGGTGGCACTTTTTAACCCTAAAACAAAAACATGGGCTTAAATCGAAAGGAGTTTTGCAACTACTTAGCTCCTAGTAGGTTATTGTTCGCCGTCCCCTCCTTGTTGTTCTTCGTAAAATGCCGAATTGCTATGTACATATAGCAATATGGACGTCTTTGGCCCGTTTTTGCACACTTTTTGACGTGTGAAGTCCGTCAACTTCACGTGGAGAAAATCCAAACACTCCACGTTAAGTTGGCCAACACTCCACGTAGTGTTTCCCGATGCTCCACGCTCTTCGAGCCGATACCCCGTGTTTTGCCCCCTTTTTCGCCACTTTGAGTGAGTGTGCAATAATAGCATTGTGAAAGTGAAAGGGCTGAATGGCTGACAATGTGTTACTGCCAGTTTCGGCTCGCGCGAAGCAAAAAACAACCGAACAGAGCGTGGAAAAACGCCCTTTTCGAAGAGAATTTGCCCCTCATTGTTAATTTTCTTCAAAAATGTTTGGCAGTTTTAATAATTCTTAATAAATTTGCAAGAAGAATGTACAAAAACTAATACATACACGTTATGAACTTAATGAAAATAATGCCCGCAGCGTTGCTGCTGAGTCTGAGCCTTGGAGTTTATGCCCAGGACGAAGAAACCCAAATTGAAGCCACCGAAGAAGAAGCGCCGGAAGTCTTTGTTCCCAGCACTCCAACGGAAAAGAAATTCTTCCACCGCGTGCAGGTGGGTTTCATTGGCACCAATGCTAAGTACACCAACCATAATGTGGAACGTCAGGCCCGTGTGCCTCAAAGCGAAAAGTATTTCCTCAAGGGCGTGAGCCTCGGCTGGATGGGAGACCTTCAGCTGACGAAGAAGTTCCCTCTCTATTTCGAGATAGGCACGAACCTCTCCTTCCTTAGTGGCAAGGATTCGCGCAACGAGACGACACGCTATACCTTGGGAAGCGGCGTCTCTACCGACTATGCTACTCGCGTCCAGGCATTCACCCTGCAGATTCCCATCAACTTGAGCTATCAGTTCCGCAACGTGGCTAATGTGGACGGCCTCACCTTAGCTCCCTTCATCGGTCCCTACATCCGCTTCAACATCATCGCGAAGCGCAAGCAGACCAAGACGGAAACTGTCTATGACAACTACGATGCCAACGGCAACGACGTCATTCAGCAAGTGAACGTCACCTCAGAGACCAGAAGCCTGATGAAGGACAATCTGAAGAACGACGACGGTTGGATGGAAGGCCGTAAGCACGTCGGAAAGCTCGTACAGGTCGGTGCTCAGGTGGGCGTAAATGCTTTCTACAAGCACTACTCCTTCGGCATTGCCTATCTGCACGACTTTACCCCGTTTGCCAAACACTCCAGCCCGCTTGGAATTACCAGCAAGGAAACAGACCAGGGCGGCCATATCCCAATGAGCGGAACGGGTTGCGACATGAAGATTTCCACCCGTCACAACTTCGCAATTACCGTAGGTTACGTCTTCTAAACGTTAGCCTCAAGATACAAAAAGCGGCGCACAGAAACATCTTTCTGTGCGCCGCTTGCTTGTATAACCTGTTTAGAGAGAGAGGTTTTACTCTTGCAACAGGTTCGGCACGATGAGGCGATAGCCGCGGCCGTGTACGTTGTTGATCTCGATTTCGGGGTCGTCCTTCAAGAGCTTGCGCAGCTTCGTGATATAGACATCCATGCTGCGGGCGTTGAAGTAGTTGTCGTCCATCCAGATGGTCTTGAGGGCCAAGTCGCGCTCCAGCACGTCGTTGACGTGGACGCAAAGCATGGTCAGCAGCTCGCTCTCCTTCGTGGTGAGCTTTGTCTGCTGTTCGCCCAAGAGCAGCACCTGCCGTTTGGTGTCGAAGATGAACTTGCCGAGCTGGAAGCGCGTGATGTTCTTCTGCTCCTTGCTCTTCACGCGTCGCAGAATGGCCTCCATGCGATAGACCAGTTCATCCATAGAGAATGGTTTCGTCAGGTAGTCGTCGGCTCCGAGCTTGAAACCCTCCAGGATGTCTTCCTTCAGGTTCTTGGCTGTCAGGAAGATAATGGGCACTTCGGTGTTGACAAGGCGAATCTCCTTTGCCAGCGCGAATCCGTCCATCTTGGGCATCATCACGTCGAGCAGACACATGTCGAACTTCCTTTTCATAAAAGCGCGATAGCCGGCCTCGCCGTCGAGGAAGAGTTCGGCATCGTAACCTTTCGCTTCGAGGTACTCCCGTACAAGCATTCCGAGGCTCTCTTCGTCCTCGCAAAGCAGAATGTGCAGTTTCTGTTCCATAATCTATAGTTATTAAGTTAATGAATATGTGTGATTTCGTTATTACGTTATTTCGTTATCTCGTTATTGCGTTATGCCGAGGTTGCGTCCGGTCGTTATGAAGGCGGATGAATCAGAGCGAGAGCGGCAACGTTATGGTGAACTTCGTTCCCTTGCCCAGTTCGCTGCTGGCCTTGATGGTGCCTTGGTGCAGCTCCACCATCTTCTGTACGTAAGCCAAGCCAAGGCCGAAGCCCTTGACGTTATGCTGGTCGCCCGTGTGTACTCGGTAGAACTTGTCGAAGATGCGCTTCAGGTTGTCCTTCGCGATGCCTATGCCGTTGTCGGAGATGCTGATGCAGAAGTGCGTATCCCCCTGGTTGTAGGTATGCACTTGGATGGCCAGCGGCTCGTCTTCCCTGCGGTACTTGAAGGCGTTGTCGAGCAGGTTGAAGATGATGTTCGTGAAGTGCATCTCGTCGGCATTGATGAAGGGATTGTAGGCCTCGACCTTCATGTCGAGCGTGCCGCCGCTTTGTGTCACCTTGAGCGAAAAGGTGTCCACCACGTTCCCTATAATCTCGTTGGCATCCAGCTCCTGCATCTTCAGGGCGATGTTGTTGTTGTCGAAGAGGCTCATTTGCAACACTTTCTCCACCTGATAGCGCAGGCGTCGCGTCTCGCTCGTAATGACGCCGCCCAGTCGCTCGTAGGTCGCCTCGCTCTTGCTGATGCTCTTGTCGGCAAGCATCTGTGCCGCAATGGAGATGGTGGAGATAGGCGTCTTGAACTCATGCGTCATGTTGTGGACGAAGTCGTTCTTCATTTCGCTGATACGCTTCTGTCGGACAATGAGATAGATGGTGATGAGCGACGTGATGAGCAGTATGATGGTGAAGCCCATGGCAGGTGCCACATAGCTGGCTATGCCTCTGATGTACTGCTTTTGGTCGGGGAAGTGTATCACTACCGTACCCATTTGTCCCATCGGGTCGCTGCGGAAGAGCGTCTGCTGATAGCTGTCCGTGTCGTCGTCCACCTCGGTGTAGTCTTCGCAGCGGTACACCTCGCGCCCGTCGCTCGTATAGACGATGAAGTGGAAGGGTAGGGTGATGCCGTTTCCCTGCAAGGCGTTGCGCAGGAATCCGTCGAGGACAGCAGGGTTGAGTCTGTCTTGGAATCGCTGCTCGCTGGCTGTGTACATGACGGCAAGGATTACCTCGTCGAGCACGCCCTGCTCGTAGATGTAGGCCTCGCGCACTTGCCTCTGCAAGTTGCTGATAGTCTCTGCCATCCGGTTGTACTTGTTCATGCCGATTGAGCCAAACGTCATGCCGGCAGCCGTAGGCGAGATGGTGTCGAGCGGCAACAAGTGGTGCGGGACGCGGAAGCTGTCGGGGATGACGATTTCCTCTCTCTTCTCTGACTCATGCTCTGAAAGCACCGACTGAAGGTAGCGGTACGTTTCGGCCTTCTCCAGCTCGCGCGATGCTTGGTCAAGACTGCGCCAAACGTTCTCGTTGAACTGTTCCTCGCGCATCTTCACCATTGTGTTCGCATAGCTTCCCTGCAAGTAAAGCAGCGCGATGAATGCTATGCAGACAAGAAGGCAGATGAGCCAAATGTAACTCCGTTTCATATTGCAAAGGTATCGCTTTATGTTAAAATATAAAGAAAAACGTCGGCACTTTTGCACCGACGTTTAACTTATTTAAGAATTAATGGGTTCCTTAGTTGCTTTTCTGTGAATTAAAGACCTTTTCAACGTTCTCTTTTAGCCTTTAGGGCGAGGGCTTATTGTTCTCTCTCCTTTAAGGATAGGTCAGAGGGGACTTTTAATCCTCCTTGAGCGTTGCTTGGTACTCGGCTACGAGCTTCTGCTGAACATCGGCAGGAACGAGTTCGTAGCTTGCGAACTTCGTGTTGAAGCTTGCGCGACCGCCGGTGAGACTGCTCAACGCGGTGCTGTAGCTTGCCATCTCCTTCAGCGGAGCCTTTGCCGTCAGCTTCTCGTAACCGCTTTCGCTGCTCATGCCCATAATCATGGCACGGCGTCCTTGCAGGTCGCTCATCACGTCGCCCATCTTGTCGCTCGGAACGAGTACTTCTACGTCGTAGATAGGCTCCAGAATCTTCGGTCCTGCCTCCTTGAAGGCTTGTGCGAAGGCTTGGCGGCCGGCGAGCATGAAGGAAAGTTCGTTGGAGTCAACGGGGTGCATCTTGCCGTCATAGACGATGACGCGGACGTCGCGGGCATAGCAGCCCGTCAGAGGACCCTGTTCCATGCGTTGCATTACGCCCTTCAGGATGGCGGGCATGAAGCGTGCATCGATGGCACCGCCCACCACGCTGTTGATGAAGACGAGCTTGCCGCCCCATTCCAAGTCGATGACTTCCTCGCTCTTTGCATTAATGCGGAATTCCTGATTGCCAAAGCGATAGACTTCCTGTGTAGGAGTGCCTTCCACGTATGGTTCGATGATGAGATGCACTTCGCCGAACTGTCCTGCGCCGCCGGACTGCTTCTTGTGACGATAGTCGGCACGGGCTGCCTTCGTAATGGTCTCGCGATAGGGGATTCTGGGTTCGTCGAAGATGATCTGAATCTTCTCGTTGTTTTCCATGCGCCACTTGAGGGTGCGGAGGTGGAACTCTCCTTGTCCGTGTACAAGAATCTGGCGAAGCTCCTTGCTTTGCTCTATCTGCCATGTCGGGTCTTCTTCGCGCATCTTCTGCAGAGCGTTCATCATCTTCTCCGTTTCGCTTTCGTTGACGGCGCGGATGGCGCGTGAGTACTTGGCGTTGGGGAACTTGATGAAGTTGAACTTGTGGTCGCAGTCCTTGCCGTTGAGCGTGTTGCCGGTCTTGACGTCCTTGAGCTTGACGCTGCAGCCTATGTCGCCTGCTGCAAGCTCTTCTACCTTAATGCGGTTTGCACCTGCGCATACGAACATCTGAGCAATGCGCTCCTTGCTGCCGCGGTCGGCGTTGTTGAGGTCGTCGCCTTCCTTGACGGTACCGCTCATTACCTTGAAGTACTGCACTTCGCCGATATGCGGTTCCATCGCGGTCTTGAAGAAGAAGAGGCTAGTGGGAGCTGTTGCATCGGGAGCAACTTCTTCGCCGCGGGAATTGTGTACCTTGGGCATTTCATCTACGAAGGGAACGACGTTGCCGAGGAATTCCATGAGGCGACGCACGCCCATATCCTTCACAGCATCAACGCAGAAGAGGGGGAACATGCCGCGGCTGATGAGGCCCTTGCGAATGCCTTCGCGCATCTCGTCTTCGGAGAGGTCTTCGCTCTCGAAGAACTTTTCCATGAGCGTTTCGTCGTGCTCGGCTGCTGCCTCGATAAGGGCTTTGTGCATCTCCATCGCCTTGTCCATCTGGTCGGCTGGTATGTCTTCGATGGTGGGAGCGCCGCCATCGGGACCCCATGAATACTTCTTCATGAGGAGGACGTCGATGAGGGAGTTGAAGTTTGGGCCTGTCTCGATGGGGTACTGGATGGGCACAACCTTCGGGCCGTAGATGCTTGTGAGCTGTTCCAAGAGCTGGTCGAAGTCGCAGTTCTCGTCGTCGAGCTGGTTGACGAGGAAGATGACGGGCTTGCCGAGCTTTTCTGTGTAGCGGAAGTGGTTCTGTGTGCCAACCTCTACGCCTGCGGCTCCCTTGAGAAGGAGGATAGCCGTGTCGGTCACGTTGAGGGCTGTGATGGCAGCACCTGCAAAGTCGTCACTGCCTGGGCAGTCGATGAAGTTGATCTTCTTGCCGTTCCATTCTACATGGCAGACGGTAGAGAACACCGAATAGCCGTATTCATGCTCTACGGGGAAGTAGTCGCTGACGGTCGTATGCTGGCTGACTCTGCCACGACGCTTAATGATACCGGCCTCGTAGAGCATGGCTTCAGTCAAGGTTGTCTTGCCTGCTCCGTCGTTGCCCAAAATGGCAACATTTTTAATCTCATTTGTCTTGTAAGCTTTCATTACAGTATTGTTTTTGTTAGTTAATACATAATTTCGGGTGTAAAATTACTATTTTTTTCGCTAACGGCAAGGGGACAGAAATATGTTAGACAGCATATTTTTCTTATATTTTTGTTCTGTTAACGTATTTGGGCGCTAATGATGGGTGATTTTGGCCAAAGAAAGCCGCTTTTGTCCATAAGAGATTGGTTCACGCGGCATCGGGCAGCGGCTTATGCGCCACGGGGCAGCGTTTTACGCTCCACGGGGCAGCGTTTTACGCTCCACGTTGCATCGGCCCACGCTCCACGTTGCATCGACCCACGCTCCAGCAAGCGTGAAATAACGTGGTACGAGGTATCGTCAATTATCGTTTTTCGGGGAAAAAGCACCGAAGGTGCGAAAGAACACAGCCGGGGGCGCAAGCCCCGGGACAATGGCATAAACAAAACTAAGCCCTAAAGGGGGCGACAGAACACATAACTTATTAATTGCCATGTAACTGCCCATTAATTTCCATAAATTTTATGATAATTCGTGAGCAATTTATGGTAATTCGCTTTTTATCTTTAACATATAATTGCCATATAATTGCCCATTAATTTCCATAAAATTATATTTATGATAATTCGTGGGTCATTTATGGCAATTCGTGTTTATATCTTTAACATATAATTGCCATGTAATTGCCCATTAATTTCCATAAAATTATTTTTGTGATAATTCGTGGGTCATTAATGGTAATTCTTCGGCAGTCGCCTCAGGCGCAGGCGGAGCGTGTTTCTATCTTTAACATATAATTGCCATGTAATTGCCCATTAATTTCCATAAAAATATATTTATGATAATTCGTGGGTCATTAATGGTAATTCGTGTTTCTATCTTTAACATATAATTGCCATGTAATTGCCCATTAATCTCCATAAATTATATTCATGATAATTCGTGGTTCATTTATGGTAATTTGTGTTTTATCTTTAACATATAATTGCCATATAATTGCCCATTAATTATATTTCGTCGATTTCACGTTAATTTAATATCCACTTGCATCTATCTCTGTCGTCCCTTCGAGACTTTCCCCCAAACAAGAACAATCACTCATTTCATCAGGTCGCTGATGATGTCGTTGGAAGTGAAAATGCCTTCTTTCGTGAGGCGGAGATGTCCTTCGCTTTGGGTGAGAAGCTGATGCGAAAGGTGTGGCGCAGCCATGGAGAGACAGTACTCCCGCGCTTCGGGGGTAAGTTCGTCAAGGGGGATGCCTTTGGCTGTTCGCAGCCGCGTCATAATGAATTCGTTGTAAAGCTCGTCGTCGCTGAGCACTTCTGTTTCGTGCGGCACATCGCCGGCCGATGCTATGTACGCCTTGATGTCGGGCAGGTTGGCGCGTCGGCAGCGTTGTCCGTCGTAGGAATGAGCGCCAGCACCAAGCCCAAGATAAGGCACGCCCTCCCAGTAGCTGCTGTTGTGGCGCGAATGGTAGCCGGGCAGGGCGAAGTTGGAAATCTCGTAGTGAAGGAAGCCAGCCCTCTTTGTCTCAGACAGCAGGAAGTCGTACATGGCGCGCGACAGCTCTTCGTCCGCCTCCCTGACGAGTCCCTTCCTTCGCATCGCTTCGAGGCGCGTCCCTTCCTCGAAAGTGAGGGAGTAGGCGCTGAGGTGCGTGATGTTGAGGCCAAGTGCCGTCTCGACATCGCTTCGCCAATCGTCCATCGTTTGCTCGGGAAGTCCGTAGATAAGGTCAAGGCTGATGTTTCTGAGACCAGCTTCCCTGCACGCGCTCACGGCATCAACTGTCTGTCTGCCATCATGTCGGCGACCGATAAGGCCGAGCAGCTTGTCGTTGAAGGTCTGTGCCCCCATGCTAATGCGGTTGACCGGCGTTTCTGCTACGCCTTTCAGCCATTCGGAAGTCACGTCATCGGGATTTGCCTCAATGGTAATCTCTGCATCCTGCTCTATCGTGAAGTGGCGGCCAATCGTGCAAAAAAGCTCTTTCAGCAGCTTGGACGGCAGCAGACTCGGTGTTCCGCCCCCTATAAATATAGTATGTACGCGCGTACCTTTTATATATTGTCTGTTCCGAAGCTCCTTTTCCAGCGCCTGCACGTACGCAGCCATAACGTCATGGCCGTAAGTGGTGGAGTAGAAATCGCAATAGAAGCATCGCTTCTTGCAGAAAGGAAAGTGGACGTAGAGAGAGTTCAAAGTTTAGAGTTTAGAGTTTAGAGAAAGTTTACAAGTTCAGAGTGGCAAGACTTATAGACAATCAACTATGCGCGAAGCGCCACTGACTATCAACACTCAACTCTCGACTCTACACTTTTGGCATTAGTCTCTCATTTTCTGAAAGGTGAGTTCGTAGAAGCAAGGATAGACATTGCCGACGGCGCTGGTCTGTCCTTCTGTATGCGGCACGATGAGTCGCACCTTGGCTATGCCCTCTTCGGCATTGTCCTGACGGCCGATGCGAATATAGGAGAAGGGGACGAGCCAACCATTGGGCACGCTGGTGCTGCCGTACTTGAGGTACATCGCACCGCCGCCGTTGATTTCCGTGTCGAAGCTGCCCGAGAAACTGCCGTAGTTGTTGGAAATCTTCATGATGTCGGGACTCGGGTGCCAATAATAGACATCGTTGCGGAGCTGGATGCTGTCGCCCAGAATGTTGAACTCCACGAAGCGGCAGATGATGCGTGCCGTTTTGCCCGGCTCCAACTTCTCGCCAACGCCCTTGCGGACTATCTGCATGTAGATGCCCGAATTGCTGAACAAAACGTACTCGTTCTTGCTCAGGTCGGTCGTTGAGTCCTGATTGAGGAACTGTTCCTCCGAGATGGGATTGACCTTGCCCACATTGCATACGACCGTACCGTCCTCGTCGCGCACTACAATGTCGCGCTGAATGAAGGCGTCGATGGCTTTGCGTTCCTTGTTTTTCTGTTCGGCATACGTCTCGCCGTCCTTGCACGAGGCAAACAGAGCAACCAGAAGCAGAAGCGCGATGTATGTGGTTGGCTTTTTCATAGTCCTAATCCCAGCCTTTAGCCATCTTGATGGCGGTGACGGCGCATTCGTCGCCTTTGTTGCCGAGCATGCCGCCGCAACGTTCCTGCGCCTGTTCGAGGGTGTTGCACGTAAGCAAACCGTAGATGACGGGCACCTTGCCCTCGCGGTTCAAGTCGGCCAGCCCTTGGGTCGCTCCCTGACAGATATAGTCGAAATGGGGCGTGTCGCCGCGAATCACGCAACCGATGGCAATGACGGCATCGACCCTTCCGGAGTTGACAAAACGCGCTGCGCCATAGACCAGCTCGAAGCTACCGGGGACGGGTCTGACGATGATGTCTTCTTCCCTAACGCCGTGCCTCATAAGCGTTTGGCAAGCACCTTCTGCCAATGCGCCCGTAATCTTTTCGTTCCATTCGCTGACGACGATACCCACCCGCATGCCTGTTGCATCGGGCACGGAGTGGATGTCGTAGTCAGAAAGGTTATGAAGGAAGGAGGCCATTACTGTGCCTGCTCAATGTATTTGTCTATCTCGTAGAAGACGCTGTTCTGCTGATACTTCGTCTTAATCTGGTTGTAGCAGTCGAGCGCCTTGTCCTTCTGGCCGAGAGCCACATACAGCTGGCCAGCCTGCAGCAGGCAAGTGGGGCTGACGGTATTGTTGTCGGCCTCCTTGGCAGCCTCGACAAGCAGCTCGGCAGCCTTCTCGTTCTGGCCGAGTTCAGCATAGCAGTTACCCTTGAGGGCAATGGCAGCAGGGCTGATGAGCGCATCGCCGCAGCCGTCGAACTTCTCGAGCATGTCGATAGCCTCCTGATACTTCTCAGTAGCGGCATAGCACTTGGCAGCATAGAGGCACGCGATGTTGCCAGCCTTCGTGCTTCCGTATTCGTCGATGACAGCGAGGAAGCCCATGCTCTCGCCCTCGCCGTTCAGCGCCTTCTCGTAGTTGCCGTCGAGGAAGGCCTGCTCAGCGCGGAAGATGCTCTCGTTGGCACGGTTGTTGCGCGGCGTGATGTAGAACTGGTGGATAAGGAGGGCAGCGATGACAATGAACAGGACGCTGCCTACACCATAGAGGATTGTTTTCTTGTTCTTCTCGTAGAATGATCTCGAGGCGGCGAGCGTTTCGTCAAACTCGTTCACCTGTGCTTTAGCTTTTTTCTTAGACATTTTGTTAAAGGTTTTTATTAAATTGCGTGCAAAGATACAAATAAATTTGGGATTAGAGACGAAAGATGGACGATTATTTTTGCTTTTCTTCCATTTTTAGCTCTTTTTCCCCGTTCCTTCATCCCTATTCCCCAATCTTTTGCTAACTTTGCGGTCGAAATGAGACTGACAGGCCTTACCATATTTAATTATAAGAACATCGCCGAAGCCGAGCTAAGCTTCTCTCCCAAGCTCAACTGCTTCATCGGCGGCAACGGGCAGGGGAAGACAAACCTGCTCGATGCCATCCACTTCCTCAGCTTCTGCCGCAGCTACAGCAGCAGCATCGACACGCTGGCCGTCCGCCAC
This sequence comes from uncultured Bacteroidales bacterium, assembly GCA_902776455.1. Lineage (GTDB taxonomy): Bacteria > Bacteroidota > Bacteroidia > Bacteroidales > Bacteroidaceae > Physcousia. The sequence continues at coordinate 29,294 of CACYQI010000051.1, forward strand.
GGCAGCGAGTTCATGTCCCTGCAAGGACGCTACGACTTCGACGACGGCACCTCCGAGGACATCCACATCGGCTTGAAGCTCGGGCAGAAGAAGGTGGTGCGCCGCGGCAAGAAAGCCTATCGGCGCATCTCGGAGCACATCGGACTCATCCCGCTCGTCATGGTGTCGCCCGCCGACCAGATACTCGTCATGGGTGGCAGCGAAGAGCGCCGCCGCTTCATCGACATGGTCATCTGCCAGTACGACCCCGCCTACACCGAGGCGCTCCTGCGCTACAACAGGGCCTTGCAGCAGCGCAACGCCATGCTCAAACAGGACGACGAACCCGACCCCTCAGTCATCCTCGTCTTCGAGGAACAGATGGCCCGCGAGGCAGACTACATCTACCGCCAACGCAACGCTTACATCACCGACCTCATCCCCATCTTCCAGCAGTTCTACGACCGCATATCGGGGCGGAACGAAGAGGTGGAGCTGCGCTACGTCTCGCACATGCAACGCGGCCCGTTGCTCGAGCAGCTGCAGAGCCAGCGCTTCAAGGACCGTGCCGTAGGCTACTCGCTCCACGGCATACACAAGGACGACCTCGAGATGCTGCAGAACGGCTATCCCGTCCGCCGCGAAGGGTCGCAGGGACAGAGCAAGACGTTCCTCATCGCCCTCAAGCTCGCACAGTTCGACTTCCTCAGCCGCACCGGTCGCCGCACCACACCGCTGCTGCTGCTCGACGACATCTTCGACAAACTCGATGCCGACCGCGTAGAACAGATTGTGCGACTCGTGGGCGGCGAACACTTCGGACAGATATTCATCACCGACACCAACCGCTCCCACCTCGACCGCATCCTCGCCTCCCTCCAAGGCGACAACAGAATATTTCTCGTCGAGAAAGGAAAACCCCTCTCAGACCCCCACAGCCTCTCCTAAATCCTCCCCTAAAGGGAACCGATAGGTCGACGGCCAAAGGGAAAGTCAAGGACTTCTCCCTCTCCCACGGGAGAGGGTGAACAAATGGTAAATTGGAGACCCCCTAACCCCCTTTAGGGGGAATAAATGGTAAATGGTAAATGATTAAATGGGAGACCCCCTAACCCCCTTTAGGGGGAATAAATGGTAAATGGTAAATGATTAAATGGGAGACCCCCTAACCCTCTTTAGGGGGAATAAATGGTAAATGGTAAATGATTAAATAGTAAATGCGAGATGATAAACGACAAGTCTTCCATAATGCGCGATGTCTTGCTGGCTTTCTTGCGCGAAGAAGGCCTCGAGACCCCTCTGTTGCAATACCGCATCGTGCAGTCTTGGCCCGAAGTCATGGGCGAGACCATCAGCCGCTACACCCGACAAGTCTTCGTGCGCGACGGCAAGTTGCAAGTGCAGCTCACCAGTCCCTCCCTTCGCCAAAACCTCTTGATGGAGCACAAACGCATCGCACAGAAGCTCAACGAACACGTCGGCTCCTTTGTCATCAGCGACGTCTGCTTCTTCTGAAACGGCATAAATGTCAAAATAATTCTCAATCGCACCCCCTCCAACGGCCTCTTTCCCCTCCAGCCGTACTTTTCTACTCCCGAGGGAAGAAAGGGCCTTAAATCGAATCGGCATTGATTATCAATGTCTTACAACGCCTCGTTTTTCGACACTATGTTAAGAAGGTGTTCCTTCTATTCACATGAGGGATAAAATCCGCATAGATTTCCTTCAAAAACAGCCTGAAATTTCACCCAACACTCCATGGGGTTTCAGCCGACACTCCGTGGAGAGTTGGCCGACTCTCCACGGAGTGTTGTCCAACACCCCGTGCCGTGTCCTTCTGAATGCCGTGGAGTGACTGTTTTTGCTGTAAAGGATTTTCGCGAACATAGCCAGTGAAGCATACACTATCGGACCCCCGACTTTTGCCCCCAAACAGCAAAACTAACGTCTTTCCTCTCTTTTTTCTACTTTTGTTATGCATCGCATTTGCCCGCAGCGTCCAAGTCTGGTCGTTTCTGTCCCTTCGAGTTGCTTTTTATGCTGGGTTTTGTTGCTCCCGAGGCTTGATTAGCTGAAATAAGAATAAAAAAGTAAGCAAGCACTATGTTTTGTGAACTTTTTTTTGTACCTTTGCAAAGCAATTTATAGACTTTTGAATTCATGCAAAACATTCGCAACTTCTGCATCATCGCCCACATTGACCACGGAAAGAGTACACTCGCCGACCGACTGCTGGAATATACGAAGACTATCACCGTCACCAAAGGGCAGATGCTCGACGATATGGACCTGGAACAGGAACGTGGCATCACCATCAAAAGCCACGCGATACAGATGCAGTGGACCCCCCAACCCCCTTTAGGGGGAGAGCGGAAGACGTATGTCCTCAATCTAATCGACACTCCGGGACATGTGGATTTCAGCTACGAGGTGAGCCGAAGCATCGCGGCCTGCGAGGGCGCGCTGCTCGTGGTGGACGCTACGCAGGGCGTACAGGCTCAGACCATCAGCAACCTCTACATGGCCATTGACCACGACTTGGAAATCATTCCCGTCATCAATAAGTGCGACATGCCCAACGCGATGCCCGAAGAGGTGGAGGACGAGATTGTCGATCTGCTTGGCTGCAAACGCGAGGAAATCATACGCGCCAGCGGCAAGACAGGCATGGGCGTGGAGGAGATTCTCAGGGCTGTGGTGGAACGCATCCCGTGTCCCAAAGGCGACGAGAAGGCTCCCCTACAGGCGCTCATCTTCGACTCGGTGTTCAACTCCTTCCGTGGCATCATCGCCTACTTCAAGATAGTGAACGGCACGATGCGGAGCGGCGACTTGGTGCAGTTCATCAACACCGGCAAGGAGTATAAGGCGGACGAAATCGGTGTGCTGAAGATGGATATGGTGCCAAGACAGGTGCTGCATTGTGGCGACGTGGGCTACATCGTTTCGGGCATCAAGACGGCCACTGAGGTGAAGGTGGGCGACACGATAACGAGTGTGGAGAACCCTTGCCGCGAGGCTATTGCGGGCTTCGAGGAGGTGAAGCCGATGGTCTTTGCGGGTGTCTATCCCATCGAGACGGAGGACTTCGAGAACCTCCGTGCCTCGCTGGAGAAGCTACAGCTCAACGATGCCAGCCTCACCTTCCAGCCCGAGAGTTCCGCGGCGCTCGGCTTCGGCTTCCGTTGCGGCTTCCTCGGTCTGCTACACATGGAAATCATTCAGGAGAGGCTCGACAGGGAGTTTGACATGGACGTCATCACGACGGTCCCCAACGTCTCGTACCTCGTCTATGACAAGCAGGGCAACGTGCAGGAGGTGCACAACCCCAGCGGCATGCCCGACCAGACGCTCATCGACCACATCGAGGAACCCTACATACACGCCTCCATCATCACGACGGCCAACTTCATCGGCCCTATCATGACGCTCTGTCTGGGCAAAAGAGGCGAGCTGCTGAAGCAGGAGTACATCAGCGGCAACCGCGTGGAGCTGCAGTACGCCATGCCGCTGGGAGAGATTGTCATCGACTTCTACGACAAGCTGAAGAGCATCTCGAAGGGCTATGCGTCGTTCGACTATCATCAGGACGGCTACCGACCCAGCAAGCTCGTGAAGATGGACATCCTGCTGAACGGAGAACCTGTGGACGCGCTCTCTACGCTGACACATTTCGACAACGCTGAGACCTTCGGGCGCCGCATGTGCGAGAAGCTGAAGGAACTCCTGCCGCGACAGCAGTTCGACATCGCCATACAGGCTGCCATCGGAGCCAAGATAATAGCCCGCGAGACGGTGAAGCAGGTGCGCAAGGATGTGCTGGCAAAGTGCTACGGCGGTGACGTGAGCCGCAAACGCAAGCTCCTCGAGAAGCAGAAACGAGGCAAGAAGCGCATGAAGCAGATAGGCAATGTGCAGGTGCCGCAGAAAGCCTTCCTCGCTGTGCTGAAACTGGATTAGCTCCCTGACCCCTTTAGAGGGAAAGGACCCCCTGACCCCCTTTCGGGGGAAACAAATGGTAAATGGTAAATGATTAAATTGTAAATGCCAAGATGGAAAACCACCGCGACGTAGCTCGGGAGATAGCCCGCATATATTGCCCTCTCACCCCTCTCGGGGTAGAGGTGCTGGACAGCATACTCGTTCCCATGAAGTTCCAGAAGGGAGCCAAGATACTGGAAGAAGGCGAGGTGTGCCGCGCGCTCTACTTCGTCGAGAAGGGAATGGTGAGACAGTTCTATTATAAGAATAAGAAGGACGTCACCGAACACTTCTCTTTCGAGGGGCGCATCGTCTTCTGCATCGAGAGCTTCCTGAAGCAGGAACCCAGCCGACTCATCGTCGAGGCCTTGGAGAACACTGTCCTCTATGCCATTCCGCGCGATGCCCTGTTCGGCTTGATGGTGAGGAACCAAGAGATGGAGATGCTCTACCGCAAGATACTGGAGCACGTGGCCATCAGCAGTCAGGAACATGCCGACAGCCAGCGTTTTGAGAACGCCGCCGAGCGCTATGAGCGTCTGCTGCGCGAGAAGCCCGAGATAGTGCTCCGCGCTCCTATGGTACACATAGCCAGCTTCCTGCAGATGTCGCCCGAGACGCTCAGCCGAGTAAGAGGCGCCAGTGCCACAAAGACACAGCCCCGCGACAACCCCGACCCCTGGTGGGCACGGACAACATAAAGACCCCTCTCCATCTCCCCCGAGGGGGAGAGAGAAGCCTCTCTAACTCCCCCATAAAGGGGGAGGACAAGAAAGTAAATAGCTAAATTACTGAATTTTCGGAAGTAAAAATGGAAGTTAAAATGGAAGTTAATTCGCTACACTCATGGAAGTTAAAATGGACAATAGTAAACGAAGCTGCTAGCATCCAAGGCT